>NZ_JBLYPK010000001.1:0-675289 GCF_051861585.1 Stenotrophomonas sp. ATs4
CACCGCACTGCCCCATCCACGCATGGCGTGGATCTACCACCGCATTGCCCCATCCACGCATGGCGTGGATCTACCGCCGCATTGCCCCATCCACGCATGGCGAGGATCCATTCGATACATCCCGGTAGATCCACGCCATGCGTGGATGCCCTGCACCGGAATCCCACCCACAAAAAAGGGACGGGGCGCTTCGGCCCCGTCCCCGCAAGTACCGCCACCGGAGAAAACGGTCAGCTGCGTCGGGCGCAATACACCGCGCGCGGCGGCAGCTGGAGTTCGTTGCCCTGCACCGTGCCCGCATCCGGGCCCGGTACCGCCACCTGCTGCCAGTTGCCCGGCGGCAGCGGATGGCTCACCGCCTCGGCCGACAGGTTGAAGGCCAGCAGGAGGGTTTCATCTGCAAGCATACGCTCGAACAGCAGCACTGGCTCGGCGCTTTCGATGAATCGGATGCTGCCATGCAGGAGCGCCGGCTGGCTATGCCGCCAGGCCAGGAACGCGCGGAATGCCGACAACACCGAGTGCGGATCCCGCTCCTGCACGGCCACCGCCGCCGCCCGGTGCTCGGCCGGGATCGGCAACCAGGGCTGGCCCGTGGTGAAACCGGCCAGTGGCGCGTCGGTCCACGGCAGCGGGGTACGGCAGCCATCACGGCCCTTGAAGTTCGGCCAGAAGGTGATGCCATACGGGTCCTGCAGGGCCTCGAACGGCACCTCGGCCTCGGCCAGGCCCAGCTCCTCGCCCTGGTACAGGCAGACCGAGCCGCGCAGCGAACACAGCATCGCCACCAGCATCCGCGCCAGGCGCGGGTCAGCCGGGTGGCCGCCCCAGCGGCTGACCGCCCGCTCCACGTCGTGATTCGAAACCGCCCAGCACGGCCAGCCTTCGGTCATCGCCGCTTCCAGCCGCGAGACCGTGTCGCGGACATAGGCCGCGCTGTAGTCGTCCACCAGCAGCTCGAAGCTGTAGCCCATGTGCAGGCGGCCATCGCGGGTGTACTCGGCCGTGGTGGCCAGCGAGTCCTCCGAGGAGATCTCGCCCAGGCTGACCGCCCCCGGATACTCGTCCAGCAGCGCGCGCAGGCGCTCCAGGAACGGCAGGTTCTCCGGCTGGGTGTTGTTGTAATAGTGGTACTGGTAGGCGTACGGATTGTCCGGGCTGAAGCCGCGGCCGAAGCGCTTCTCCGCCGGCTTGGCCGGGTTGTCGCGCAGCTGCGCGTCATGGAAGCAGAAGTTGATCGCATCCAGGCGGAAGCCATCCACGCCGCGGTCCAGCCAGAAGCGCACGTTGTCCAGGGTGGCCTGCTGCACGTCCGGGTGATGGAAGTTCAGGTCCGGCTGGTCCACCAGGAAGTTGTGCAGGTAGTACTGCTCCCGGCGCGGCTCCCACTGCCAGGCGCCGCCGCCGAACAGCGACAGCCAGTTGTTGGGCGGGGTGCCGTCCTCGCGCGGGTCGGCCCAGACGTACCAGTCCGCCTTCGGGTTGCGGCGGTCCTGGCGGCTCTCGCGGAACCAGGCATGCTCGATCGAGGTGTGGCTCAGCACCTGGTCGATCATCACCTTCAGGCCCAGGCCGTGGGCCTTGGCCAGCAGGCGGTCGAAGTCATCCAGGTTGCCGAACAGCGGGTCGACGTCGCGGTAGTCGGCGATGTCATAGCCGAAGTCGGCCATCGGCGACTTGAAGAACGGTGAGATCCAGATCGCGTCCACGCCCAGCGCGGCGATGTGGTCCAGGCGCTGGATGATGCCCGGCAGGTCGCCCACCCCATCGCCGTTGGCATCGAGGTAGCTGCGCGGGTAGATCTGGTAGATGACGGCTCCGCGCCACCATGGATAGTGCGACATCGACAGCCCCCTCCGGGCGTGCGGGACCCGCCGGGAGCGGGCCGAAATCCTGATGCCGCAAGCTTAGCGGTGGCCCCACGGGCATGGCGCAACCTGCATACGTATTCACGCAGGCGGCAGCCGTGGCCGGGCCGCGGACGTCGACCCGCCCGGTTTGCGCCCGAATTCACAGGCAGCGCCTATAATCAGCAATGAGCCTGAAAGCCTGATCGCATGACCATCACCGAAGACACCCGTCCCGCCCTGGGCCTGTCCCAGATCCAGTCGCTTGCCGCGGCCGACATGGCCGCCGTCGACGCCCTGATCCGGCGCCGCCTGTCCTCGGACGTCGTGCTGATCAACCAGATCGCCGATCACATCATTTCCGCCGGCGGCAAGCGCCTGCGCCCGATGCTGGTGATGCTGGCCGGCCATGCGGTCGGCCAGGCCGGCCCGGAGCACCATCAGCTGGCGGCGATCATCGAGTTCATCCACACCTCCACCCTGCTGCACGACGACGTGGTGGACGAATCCAGCCTGCGCCGTGGCCGCAGCACCGCCAACGCACTGTGGGGCAACGCGCCCAGCGTGCTGGTCGGCGACTTCCTGTACTCGCGCAGCTTCCAGCTGATGGTCGAGCTGGAGCGCATGTCGGTGATGCAGATCCTGGCCGATGCCACCAACCGCATCGCCGAGGGTGAAGTGCTGCAGCTGCTGCACGTGCACAACCCGGACACCGACGAAGCCGCCTACCTGCGCGTGATCGAGCGCAAGACCGCGGTGCTGTTCGCTGCCGGTACCCGTCTGGGTGCGCTGGCCAGCGGCGTGGACGAAGCCACCCAGCAGGCCCTGTTCGACTACGGCATGCACCTGGGCTACGCGTTCCAGATCGCCGACGACGTGCTGGACTACTCGGCCAACGCCGAGGAACTGGGCAAGAACCTGGGCGACGACCTCGCCGAGGGCAAGGCAACGCTGCCGCTGATCCACGCGATGGCCCACTCCGACGACGCCACCCGCGAGCGCCTGCGCACCATCGTGCAGGACGGTGATGCCTCGGCGATGCCGGAAGTGCTGGCGGCGATCCGCGCCACCGGCGGCCTGGAGTACAGCCGCGCGCGTGCCGAGGAATATGCCGAAGCCGCCGAGCGCGCGCTTGACGGCCTGGGCGACAACGATGCCGTGGCTGCCCTGCGCGGCCTGGCCCGCTACGCGGTGCAGCGCTCGCATTGACCGCATCCGGTAGTGCTGGCCGCTGGCCGGCATTCCCGATGACATCCGCAGCATCATGAGGGTGCCGGCCAGCGGCCGGCACTACCGCTTCACGGATCAACGTTTCTCGAAGCGCTCCTCGAAGAACTCACCCAGCGCCTTCCAGGCGCGCTTGGCCGCCCGTTCGTTGTACTGGCAGCCCGGCGGGCTGTTGGCATCGCGCTCGGCGAAGCAGTGCACCGCCCCGCTGTAGTTGGTGAATTCCCAGTCGACCTTGGCCGCGTCCATTTCCTTCTGGAAGCTGCCGATGTCCTCGGCGGTCACGCTCTTGTCGTCGGCGCCGTTGAGCACCAGCACCGAGGGATGGCTGCCACCTACCTGTGCCGGCAGCGGCGAGCCCAGCCCGCCATGCAGGCTGACCACCCCGGCCAGCGGCGCACCGGCACGGGCCAGTTCCAGCACCGTGGTGCCGCCGAAACAGAAGCCCACCGCGCCGATCCGGCTGGCATCCAACGGCGCCTTGCCGGCCTGGGCCTTTAGCACGTTCACCGCTTCCAGCGCACGTGCGCGCAGCAGCGGCCGGTCATTGCGCAGCTTGGTCGCCACCGGCCCCGCCTCGGCATCGGTCTTCGGCCGCACGCCCTTGCCGTACACGTCGGCCACCAGCACCACGTAATCATCGCCGGCCAGCTGCTTGGCCTTCTCGATGGCCGATTCGTTCACACCCTTCCAGTTCGGCACCATCACCAGGCCAGGGCGCTTGTCGTTGTCGCCGTCGTCATAGACCAGCACGCCACTGAAAGTCGTGCCCTGGTGTTTCCACTCCACCGGCTGCGTCTTCATCGCCGCCCACGCCGGCATCGCCGCCAGCCCCAGCATCACCGCCACACCGCATCGCCAACGATTCATGCGCCTGCTCCACAAAAAAGGGGACGGAGGGGATTAAGCCGTATTCGCCCCTCACGCGTCGCATTCTGCATTGGCGGCGTGACGCAGGTGTGGTTGGATACGACTTAATCCCCTCCGTCCCCTTTTTGCCACATGAACCTAGTTGATCGCTTTCTGTCTGGCCTGATCCCACGCCTGCCTGCCGACGATGCCCCGCAGTGGGCGTACGTGCAGGGCGCCAGCGCCGAGGGCCTGCAACGCCTGCGCGCGCAGTGGCCGCAGGTTCCTGACAGCCTGGTGGAACTGTTGTCGCGCGTGGATGGCACACACTATCGCGAATACCCGAAAGGCGAGGTCTGTGTGCTGATGCTGGGCTCGGACGTGGGCGACTACCCCTACTACCTGCGCTCGGTGGCACAGATCTTCGAGGACCAGCAGCAGTGGGACGACAGCATCCGATCCATCTACGAAGAGTGGCTGGATGACGAACCGGAGATCCTCGGCGAAGGCATCGACGCGGACCTGCCGATGAGTCGCCGCCTGTGCTTCTCGCACTGCATGAACAACGGCGGTACCTCGATGCTGTATCTGGATTTTGATCCGGCACCGGGCGGCGTTGCCGGCCAGGTGGTGCGCTACCTGCACGATCCAGACAGCTATGTTGTCATCGCGCCCAGCTTCGATGCGTACCTGCAACAGCTGATTGACGGCGATTACAGCTTCATTGATCAAGAGTAGATCCACGCCATGCGTGGATGAATTTCCCCGTGGGTTGCCGGCCAGCGGCCGGCACTACCTTCAAGCGATACCCAACCCCGGAATCGCGCTGATGCTGTCCGGGTCAAATCCAGCCAGTTCGGCGAAATGACGGCCACGCGCCACGTAGTCACGGTAGGCACCGAAGCTCGGCGCGCCCGGCGACAGCAGCACCACCCCGCCCTGCTCGCCCAGCGCAGTACGCGCCAGCGCCATCGCCTCGGGCAGATCGCCCGCCGCGTGCAGGCCGAAGCGGCCGGCATCGGCCAGCGGCTGCAGCATCGCGTGGATGCGCGGGCCATTGCTGCCCATGGTCACGATCTCCACCGGCGGCACATCGTGCGCCATGTGCTGCATGAAATCGGTCCAGTCCAGGCCACGGTCGTGCCCGCCCACCAGCAACGCGATGCGCTGCCCGGCGAAGCACTCCAGCGCGGCCAGGCTGGCGTGCGGCGTGGTGCTGATTGAATCGTTGATGTAGGCCAGGCCATCGGACACGCCGATGCGCTGCAGGCGGTTGGGCAGCGGCCAGAAATCCTGCACCGCCGGCGCCAGCGCCACCGCGTCCAGGCCCAGTGCTTCCAGTGCAGCCAGCACCGCGCACAGATTGCCGCGGTTGTGGCGCCCCGGCAGTGGCGTGTTACGGGTATCGAACACGGCCTGCTCACCGCGATGCACGATGTCACCACGCATATGCCAACCCTGCGGCTGGTTGAACCAGACCACTTCGCTGTCGAGCAGCGACAGCGCGGCCAAGTGCGGATCGGCAGCATTGAGCACGGCGATGCGCGGCGCGGCTTCAGTCACCAGCCGCAGCTTGTCGTCGATGTAACGCTGTTCGCTGCCGTGCCAGTCCAGGTGTTCCGGGAACAGGTTCAGCACCACCGCCACCTGCGGGTGGGCACCACTGCGCGCCACTTCGCCGGTCTGGTAGCTGGACAGTTCCACCGCCCAGTACTCGGGCGCGGGCTGCGGGTCCAGCACTTCCAGCAGCGGCAGGCCAATGTTGCCGACCAGGCCGGTACGGTGGCCGGCGGCACGCAGCAGGTGCGCGACAAGCGCGGTGGTGGTGCTCTTGCCCTTGGTACCGGTCACGCACACGGTGTCGTGCACGATGCCATCGGCACCCGCATGTTCGGCAAACCACAGCGCGGTGCCACCGATGAAGGTGGTGCCCTGCTCCGCCGCCGCCAGCGCGATCGGCTGGTACGGGCTGATGCCGGGAGACTTGATCACCACGTCAAACGCGGCCAGCGCTTCAGCAGAAGGCTCACCACGCACGTCCAGCACGCCCTGCGTTTCCGCACGCGCGGCCTCGACTTCGGCCGCCGGGCAGAACAGGCTCAGTGGCAGCGTGGGCAGGCGCTCACGCAGCACCGCGAACGCGGCGCGGCCCTCACGGCCCCAGCCCCACAGCGCAACGCGCTTTCCTTCAAGCTTCGAAATCTTCACGCACCCGTTCCCACAGCGCAGCCGGAACGCGGTGCTCGCCCTGCAGCTGCAGCAGCGGTGCCAGTTCCAGTTCGGCGGCATCCAGCTGCGGCTGGATCTCATTGCAGAAGCGCTTCACCAGCACGTCTTCCTTCCACTCCGGGCGCTGCGCCAGGGTCGCCATCGCCGCACGCGATTCGCGGCCTTCGCCCACGCACTCGAACGGCTTGTGGTCCTGGAATTCCAGCAGCGCGTCGAAACCACCGGCCTGTTCGATATCGTCCAGCAGGTTGCGGCCGAAGATGCGCACCAGGCGCGTCTTGGGCATGAACGGGGCCAGCGCCAGGAACACGAAGTGGCACTTCGGGCAGACGCCGCACCAGCGATTCACCGGGCGCTCGCCGAGGATGTGGAAGTTGCGGTTGCAGCTGGAGAAGTGCGCGTCGTAGAAATCGGTCTTGGCGAACTGGCGGGCCACCGCCAGCTCGGACATCGGGCGCAGCAGCGAGTAGTACTGCAGGTCGGCGGCCACCTGCTTCTGCACGTACTCACCAAAGGCCTGCTCGAATGCCCAGCCCTTGGACCACTGGTGGTTCACTTCGCCGGTGCCCGGAATCTGGCTGCCATAGCTGGCCGAACGCTCATTGGAGAACACCACCTGGTCCACGTCCTGCAGCAGCGCGGCCAGCACCATGATCGCCGAGTTCACCGCGGTGACCGGGATATGGCCGTTCCAGGCGCCCTGGCGGTTGAGCTCAAACAGTTCCGGCGCCAGCGCGCGGCCCAGGTTCAGCGTCGGCAGGCCGGTGCGTTCGGCGCAGGCGCGGATCAGCTGCGAACCACCGATCCAGGTCACCGTCTCGTCCACGCCGGCACGGCGCAGTGCTTCGATGCTGACCAGCGAATCCTTGCCGCCACCGATCGCCACCAGCGCATGCGGCTGCAGGCCCAGCACCAGCGCCTGCACCGTTTCACCCTGTACCGGCAGGCGGAAACGCCCGCGCAGGTTCAGGCCGTTGCGGTAGGCGAATTCACCCAGGCCGTTGAGATAGACCGTTTCCACCAGTGCAGCGGTATCGGCATCGATGGCGTAGCTGTCGATGCTGACCGTCTCCGGCACGCCCGCCTTGTAGTAGCTGACACCGGCGATCAGGTGCAGCAGCTGCAGTGCGCGCTGCACCGCGGCCGCGCGCGCCTCGTCCAGCACGAATGGTGCGCCGGGCACGGTAACGGTTTCCACCATCTCCGGGCCGTCATCAAAGGCGTAGACCAGCTTGGCCACGCCGGTGTCCGCGGCGAATTCGCAGCGAACGAAGCGGAAGCGGGAAACCTGGTGTTTGTCAAAAGCAGTCATGGTGAATCCAGTTCAAGCACGGTCAGGCACGCACCCGCGCGTTGGCGCGGGGCATGTCGGTGGGCGGGTGCAGGGCGCGGACGCAGATCACTCGATCACGTCTTCGCGCGGCATCGCCCGCTGGTTGTAGGTGTTGGACATCACATAGCCGTAGGCACCGGCATCGGCGATCAACATCACATCGTCCGGCGCGGTCGATACCGGCAGCTTGCGGCGCTTGCCGAACACGTCGCTGGATTCGCAGATCGGGCCGACCACATCGAACGCCGCCTCGGCATAACCGCCCTGGCGGCTGAGGTTCTCGATATCGTGCCAGGCGTCGTACAGGGCCGGGCGCATCAGTGTGTTCATGCCCGCATCCAGACCGACACGACGCACGCCGTCCTTCTCCACCACCTGGGTGGCGTGGGTCAGCAGAACGCCGGATTCGGCCACCAGGAAGCGACCCGGCTCGATCGCCAGGCGGAATGCCGGGTGCAGCGCCTTGACCTCGGCCAGGCCCTCGGCCCAGGCATCCAGATCGAACGGCTCGTCCTCGGCACTGTAAGGAATCGGCAGGCCACCACCGATGTCGATGGTGTGCACGCTGCCGATGCGGCGGGCGAAGCCGGCCAGCTCATCGCACATCAGGCGCCAGTGCTGCGCGGTTTCCACGCCGCTGCCCAGATGCGCATGCAGGCCGACCACGCGCGTGCCCAGCTCGGTGGCTGCGCGCACGAACTCGTCCACGCGGGCGATCGGCAGCCCGAACTTGGAATCCTTGCCGCCGGTACGGACCTTGGCGTGGTGGCCTTCGCCACGGCCCAGATCAACCCGCAGCCACAGTTCGCGGTTGCGGAACAGGTCCGGCCAACGCTGCAGTGCTTCGACATTGTCGATAGTAACGGTCACGCCCAATGCGAAGGCAGCTTCGTACTCTTCGCGCGGGCAGAAGCTGGGGGTGAACAGCACGCGCTTGGGCGACAGCTCCGGCAGATGCTGGAACACGTGCTTCAGTTCACCGTGCGATACGCACTCCAGGCCGAAGCCCTCGGCTTCCAGCAGCTGCAGGATGGCCGGATGGCTGTTGGCCTTGATCGCGTAGTAGCGCTGGTCGATCGGCTTGATCGCCGCCAGCGCGCGGGCGCGGGCGCGCACCGTCGGCAGGTGGTAGACATAGCGCGGCGTACCGGCATCGGCCAGTTGCAAAAGGTGCGCACGCTGGCCCCGCCACCACGGCGTACCGCGCGGACGCACGGTACCGGCAATCTCGCGCCAGCGCGGACCGAATACCTCGGTCTCTTCCACCGGCATTGCACCGCTGTCGATCAGCTCGGCATGCAGGATCGGCAGCAGGCCATCGGCATCGGCCTCGTCGATCACGAAGGTCAGGTTCAGATCGTTGGACGACTGCGAAATCATGTGCACGCGCTCACGACCGAAGGTCGCCCACACGTCCGAAAGCTTGTGCAGCAGCGAGCGCATGCCCAGGCCGACCAGGGTGATGGCCGCGCACGGCACGATCACCTTCACCTTGCAGATCTGCGACAGGTCAGCCGACAGCGCGGCCAGCACATCGGTGTTGACCAGATTCTCGGACGGGTCCAGCGACACGGTGACGTTGGTCTCGGCCGAACCGATCAGGTCCACCGACAGTCCGTGCTTCTTGAACAGACCGAACACATCGGCCAGGAAGCCGACCTGCTGCCACATGCCGATGCCTTCCATCGACACCAGCACGATGCCGTTGCGGCGGCTGATCGCCTTCACTCCCGGCACCGGCGCGGCATTGCCATCGATGCTGGTACCCGGCAGTTCCGGGCGCTCGGTATCGAGGATGGCCATCGGCACGCCCGCATCGCGGCACGGCTTGATCGAGCGCGGATGCAGCACCTTGGCGCCGGTGGTGGCGATTTCCTGCGCCTCGTAATAGTCCAGCCGGGTCAGCAGGCGCGCGTCCGGCACGTCGCGCGGATTTGCACTGAACATGCCCGGCACATCGGTCCAGATCTCCACGCGGCTGGCGCCGAGCAGCGCACCGAAGTACGCCGCCGAGGTATCCGAGCCACCGCGGCCGAGGATGGCGGTGCCGCCATCGGCATGCCGCGAGATGAAGCCCTGGGTGATCAGCAGGCGGGTCGGCTGCGCGCGGAAACGCTGCGCCCACTCGGCATCGGCTCGCCACTGGCAGTTCACCGACAGGCGCTGCGACCAGTCGCTCTGGTTCGGCTGCGGCGGCAGTGCATCCAGCCACTGGCGGGCATCCATCCAGCCGAAATCCAGGCCGCTGGCGCGCAGATAGGCCGCACCCAGGCTGGACGACAGCAGTTCGCCCTGGCCCAGTACTTCGGCCTGCCACTCCAGCGGGCGGGTTGTCGCACGCGCATCGTCGAGCAGGCCCTGCAGCGCAGCCAGACGTTCGGCCAGCACCTCACGGCCCAGGCCCAGCTCGGCCAGGAAACCCTCATGACGCTCGACCAGCGCTGCCACGCGATCACGGCTGTCCGGCGCGCCATCGGCGATCGCGGTCAGCTCGTTGGTGACCCCGGACAGCGCCGAAACCACCACCAGTACGCGCGCGCCGGTCTCTTCCGCACGTTTTTTCGCCAGCTTCCCGATCGTGTCCCAGCGATGACGACGCGACACCGAGGTGCCGCCGAACTTCAGTACGATCCAACGATCGACAAGGGGGGAAGCTGACATGGATTGGCTATGTAGAATGTGGGGAAGCCGCCCTCGGGGGCGGAACCTTTGATTCTAAGCGCAATATCCCCGTAGATGGCCGTCCTCCGTTACCTGCAGCTCGATGTCTTCGCCCCCCGCCCCGGCACCGGCAATCCGCTGGGCGCCGTCCTGGACGCCGACGGGCTCTCCAGCAGCCAGATGCAGGCCCTGGCCGCCTGGCTGAACCTGTCCGAGACGGTGTTCTTCCTGCGCCCCAGCGCGCCCGGGGCCGACTACCACATCCGCATTTTCACCCCGAGCCGCGAGCTGGCATTTGCCGGCCACCCCAGTGTCGGCGCCGCCTGGGCGGCGGTGACCTGCGACCTGGCGCAACCGCGCGACGGCGCCCTGCTGCAGCAATGCGCGGCAGGGTTGCTGCCGGTACGGGTGAGCGGCCCGGCCGAGGCACTGCAGATCCAGCTGGCCAGCCCACCGGCGCGGCAACTGGAGACGACGGCCGGCGCCGCGCCGAAGGAGCTGCTGGCGCTGGCTGCCAGCGGGCAGGTACCCGAACTGTGGGACAACGGCGCACGCTGGTGGCTGCTGCCGCTGCGCGACGCCGCCGCCGTACGCGGCCTGGCGCCGGATATGGCGGCCCTGCGCAACTGGAGCCTGGCCACCGACGCTACCGGTCTGGCCGTGTTCGCCGACGAGGCCGGCGCCGACCACACCCGCGTGGTGCGCGCCTTCTGCCCCGCCGATGCGGCCGCCGTACCCGAGGATCCGGTGACCGGCAGCGCCAACGCCCTGATCGGTGCCTGGCTGCGGCAGCGCACTGCCCTGCCCGGCCGCGAGGGTCGCTATGTAGCGAGTCAGGGTCGCGAGGTCGGTCGCGATGGCCGCGTGCAGGTCGAGGTCGATGCGCAGGGCACGGTGTGGATCGGCGGCCAGGTGCAGCCGGTCATCGATGGACACCTTCGCTGGTAGCGCCGGCCCATGCCCGGAAGCTTGGCCGCGCTGCGCGCTCGCGGGCATGGCCCGGCGCTACCGTATTCCCCTTCATCCTTGGAGTTTCGCCCCGATGACCACCCGCCGTTTCCTGCAGCTGGATGTGTTTTCCCCGCGCCCCGGCGCGGGTAATCCGCTGGCCGTAGTGCTCGATGCCGAAGGCCTGGACGACGCCAGCATGCAGGCCATCGCCCGCTGGACGCGTCTGCCGGAAACCACCTTCGTGTTCCCTCCGCAGGCATCCGGCGCCAGCTACCGCCTGCGCATGTTCAGCCCGCAGAAGGAAGTTCCGTTTGCTGGCCATCCCAGCGTAGGCACCGCACATGCGGTACTGCAGGCAGGGCTGGCGACAGCGGTCGATGGCGTGCTGGTGCAGGACGGCATCGCCGGTGCGCTGCCGCTGCGCGTCAGTGGCGAAGGCACGCAGCAGCGGATTGCCATCCGTACTCCGCGCGCGCAGCTGGCCGAAACCGCCGAGGCGATCGATCCACGCCTGCAGGCGGCGTTGAAGGGATGGCCGCTTGGCACGCTGCCGCCGGCACGCATGCAGGGCGGGCGCAGCTGGTGGGTGGTGCAGGTTGCCGATGAAGCCGCCTTGCGCGCCCTGCATCCGGACTGGGACGCGGTGGCCGCACTGGCCGAGTCCACCGACAGCATGGGCGTGTTCGCCTATGCCTTCAGCGATGGCAGCGAGGGATTCGACCTGGCCGTGCGCGCCTTCGTCGGCAATGGCCGGCGCTTCGAGGATGCTGCCTCGGGGGCCGCCAATGCCGTGCTGGCCGCATGGCTGGATCTGCGTGATGCGCTGCCACGGGGCCGTGCACCGTTCGAAGTCAGCCAGGGCCGCGAAGTCGGCCACGATGCGCGCCTGACCCTGCGGGTCGACGCCGATGGCGAGGTCTGGTCCGGCGGCCAGGTGCAGACGGTGATTACCGGCACCCTCGACTGGTGATCGCCTGTACGCGATAGCGCCGGGCATGGCCCGGCGCTACCGCCTATCAGCCCAGCTCGGCTTCCAGGCTGATCGGTACCGCGCTCAGCGCCTTGGACACCGGGCAGTTCTGCTTGGCGTCATCGGCAATGGCGCGGAACTGTGCTGCATCAATGCCCGGCACCACAGCCTTCACTTTCAGCCGGATCTGCGACAGCTGCGGGCCGCCTTCCAGTGACAGGTCGACCTTGGCCTCGGTATCCAGCGAGGTCGGGGTGAAGCCGGCTTCGCCGAGCTTGGCCGACAGCGCCATGGTGAAACAGCCGGCATGCGCAGCGGCGATCAGTTCTTCCGGATTGGTGCCTTTTTCGTCGCCGAAACGGCTGTTGAAGCCATAGCGGGTCTTGTCCAGCAGCCCGCTCTGCGGCGTGCTCAACTGTCCCTTGCCGGACTTCAGATCGCCTTCCCAGTGCGCGGTGGCGTGTCGCGAGATTCCCATGTGCTGCTCCTGCGTGGCGGTGATGAACGTTCACCCTCGCACGGCACGCGTTAGCCCTGCGTCGCTCCGCCGCACGCCGGACGTCATCCTGGATGCAGGCACGTGGACACTTCCTCGCCAGGGAAACGCGCATTTTTCCCTTGTTTTCAGTGATTTCGCGCATCCCCGTGCTGCCGGGACAGGTATTACCGGCCGCGTCGCGACACCCCATCCCCCACCAGCGGCCATGTGCTGAATCGGCCTGGATATGAAAAAACATGCACTTTCCGCGCTCCGGGCTATTGGCGGCGCCCGAGAGTTGCCCTACATTGCGCTTGCCGACGGGGTTCGGCGCCGACCAAACAACCAACCGTTCACGGAACAGGAAACCATGGCAAAGACCGCTAAGAAGGCTGCCCCGAAGAAGGCAGTGAAGAAAGTCGCGACGAAGGCAGCCGCCAAGCCGGCCGCTCCGAAGCCGATCAAGGAAGTGCTGACCAAGTCCGGCCTGGTTGCACACATCGCTGAAGCCTCCGGCGTCATCGCCAAGGACGTCCGCGCTGTGCTGGCCTCGCTGGAAAGCGCCGTCGCCTCCTCGGTGCACAAGAAGGGCGCTGGCTCCTTCACCCTGCCGGGCCTGCTGAAGATCTCCACCGTCAATGTGCCGGCCAAGCCGAAGCGCAAGGGCATCAACCCGTTCACCAAGGAAGAGCAGTGGTTCGCTGCCAAGCCGGCCACCACCAAGCTGAAGGTGCGTCCGCTGAAGAAGCTGAAGGACGCCGCGCTCTAAGCGCGCGCCCCAAAGCGGATTCCGACGGGACGGCTCTGGCCGTCCCGTTTTTTTTGTCCCAACCACGGCCCGCAACACAGCGTTGCCGCTTTCCGGGAAATGCCCGCTGAGGCCCGTCGCCATTGGCCGGAGGCGGTCTGTTCCGACCGCGGAACGTACCGGGTGGAACACTGCGTGCAGCGCCGGCCGTCGCCGCCGGCCGTGGCCTTGCCTATCGTGGGCACATCCTCCACAGCTACGGCGAGCACACCCTCATGGCCAGCCCCTCCACCCGCTACCGGATCTCGGTGACCCCCATCGAAAAGGACGGGGTGCAGTGCACCGGGCGCTGCACCATCGAACTTGAACACCGCGCCAGCCGCGACCTGATGCGCCTGCTGGAGGCAGCCCCACGCACCGCCGGCCTCAGCGGCGACGAGCGTGCGACGGTGGTGATCGCCACCCAGCTGCTGCGCGACATCGTGCAGCGACATGCCGAAACCGAAGGCCACGCATTGGCCGCCATCGCAGCACAGGTACTGCCGGCACTGGATGCCTTGGAGCAGTTGCCCGCCTCCCGCTGACAGCAGCGCAACCGATACACTGACCTCCTTCACGTCGCCTCGGGGAGGAGACAGGCATGCGCAGGTTCCTGTTGTTGATTGCGCCGCTGGTGCTGCTGGGCTGTTCCCGGCCGGCGCCACAGCCGGAGCCCGCGATGGCCCCGGCCGGGTCCACCGCCAGCACCGAAGCATCGTCCGCTGCGGATACTGACGCAGCCGCCCTGCAGCCACCGGCGATCGACCCGCTGTTCGCCGCGGTGGCCGCCGACGCCGAATCGCCCTCGATCATGCTCAACCGCTATGTGATCGCGCTGCTCAACCGCAACCGCACCGCAAGCGACGCGGCATGGGCGATTCCGCCGGCCGATCCACACCGCGCAGACGACGCGGCATTGCGACAGCTGCAGGATCTGCGCACGCTGCGCCTGGACAGCGATACCCCGCTCGCACGTGACGGCCAACAACCGCCGCGCCTGCTGGAGGTGCCTGTGCGGATCCGCGCGGTCACCGCACAGGGCACCTTCCGCTTCGGTGGCTGGTACCGCGTGCAGCCCAGCAGTGACGGCCGTGCCTGGCAGATCCAGTCGGCGCAACTGCGGCCAACGCTGGACTGAACCGTTGCAGCGGCATGCACGCACGATTCAGCCGGCACGGCTACTCTTTGATTCGTCCATTCATACCCACCGGTCACCGCCATGCGCCTGCGTTCCCTGATGACCCGCCTCGCCGCCTCCACCGTGCTGATCGCTGCTGCGATCGGCGCTCAGGCCGCCCCTTCCATCTCCGGCCGCGAACTGTCGGTTGGTGCCAGCGACGTGCAGCAGTACCTCGATGGCAGCTTCCCACGCACCCAGGACGCGCTGGGCGGCCTGATCGCCCTGACCATGAGCCATCCGCAGCTGAGCCTTCCGGCCGGCGAACGATTGAACCTGGGCATGGATGTGGCACTGGCCACAGCCGGCGGCAACCCGGCCAAACTGGGCACGGTGAAGCTCAGTAGTGGCCTGCGCTACGACGCGCAGACCCAGGGCTTCCACCTGCAGCAGCCGAGCGTGGATGACTTCACCCCGGCCAACCAGGGCGGTCGCCTCGATTCGCGCACCCGTGGCCTGCTCAATGCCTGGCTGAGCGACTACGCCCAACGCGAACCGATCTACAAGCTGGATCCGGCCGTGGCCGGGTTGCTGGGCGCCCTGCAGGTGCAGTCGGCGCAGGTGAAGAACGGCAAGCTGGTGGTCACCTTCAACCAGAACCTGGGCAACCTGGTGCCGGCAGGCGTGCTGGGTAAATAAGGTAGTGCCGGCCGCTGGCCGGCAATCCCCTCAGACAGATGCCGGCCAGCGGCCGGCACTACCCACTGCGGGTCAGCGCTTGGGCTGCAGCATGGTGCCGGTGCACTTGGGCGAACCGCAGCGGCATTCCCAGATCTTCTTCAGCTTGGCCGTGTGGCGCTCGGCCAGGGTGATGCCGTAGTTGTAGGTCAGCTCTTCGCCGGCCTTGATATCGCGCAGTGCCTCGATGAACACCTTGTCGCCACGGCTGTCGCCGTCCTCGTCTTCCTCGATCACCGCCTCGCAGTTCGGGTCGCAGCTGTGGTTGATCCAGCGCGCGTCGTTGCCCTTGTAGTTGGCATCGATCACCCAATCGTCGTTGAGGGTGAACAGGAAGGTATGGCCACTTTCGACGTCACCACTGTCATCGGCATCAACGTCGCCGTGGCTGCGCAGCAGGCCCTTGTACTGGATCACGCGCTCGCCCTGCTTGATCGGGGCCACGGAAAACACACCGTTGCCGTGGATGGCGGACTTGCGGGCTTGGATCTTCTTGGGCATCGGCAAGGGAGGTCTGCAGCAAAAGGAACGTTGATTCTCGCCCATTCCGGGTGATTGCGAAAATCACCCTGTTGGCGCAGCATTGGCGCCCTGGCGATGGCCCCGGTGAATGCTCCCGGTCCGGCCCCAGCGCCGGCTGAATGCCCGGGTTGGATGGCAGCGAATAAAAGCGTACAATTTCAGTCCGCTTTAAGAACCACTCGCATCCCCATGTTGCGCGTCACCAAACTTACCGATTACGCCACCGTCGTGCTGACCGTGCTCGCCGCCCGCCCGGGCGAGGTGCTCAGTGCCACTGAGCTGGCCGAATTCACTGGTCTGGAACCGCCGACCGTCAGCAAGGTGCTCAAGCCGCTGGCCCAGGCCGGCCTGGTCGAAGGCCTGCGTGGCGTCCGTGGCGGCTACCGCCTGACCCGCGCAGCCATCGAGATCTCGCTGTTCGAAGTGGTCGAAGCAATGGAAGGGCCGCTGGCCCTGACCGAATGCAGCCACGACCACCACCAGTGCGGCATGGCGCCCAAGTGCGGCGCGCGCAGCAGCTGGCGGCTGATCAACGACGTGGTTTCCGAGGCGCTGCGCGATGTCACCCTTGCGCAGATCCTGCCCCCCCTTCCCCTTGCCGATGACGAACAGCGCCGCACCATCGCTGTCGACGTCGTCTCCTGATCCGTAGGCAGCCCCCCATGGCCACCGAAACCATCGAAAACGTCGCCAGCGACGACACCCCCAACCGCGAGATCCATGAGCAGCTTGGCCGCAAGTATTCGGCCGGCTTCATCACGGACATCGAATCGGATTCCCTGCCGCCGGGCCTGGACGAGGACACCATCCGCGCCCTGTCGGCCAAGAAGGAAGAGCCGGAATGGATGACGCAGTGGCGCCTGGACGCCTACCGTCATTTCCTGACCATGCCGATGCCAGACTGGGCCAAGCTGGAAATCGCCCCGATCGACCTGCAGGCGCTCAGCTACTACTCCGCGCCGAAGGGCCCGAAGTACGCCTCGCTGGATGACGTGCCGAAGGAGCTGCTGGACACCTACGACAAGCTGGGCGTGCCGCTGCACGAGCGCGCCAAGCTGGCCGGCGTGGCCGTGGATGCCGTGTTCGACTCGGTCTCCGTCGGCACCACCTTCCGCAAGGAACTGGCCGAGAAGGGCATCGTGTTCTGCTCGATGTCCGAGGCGATCAAGGAACACCCGGAACTGGTACGCCAGTACCTGGGGACCGTGGTGCCGGTCGGCGACAACTACTTCGCTGCGCTGAATTCGGCGGTGTTCTCCGATGGCAGCTTCGTGTTCATTCCCAAGGGCGTGCGTTGCCCGATGGAACTGAGCACCTACTTCCGCATCAACGCCGGCCACACCGGCCAGTTCGAGCGCACGCTGATCATCTGCGAAGAGAAGGCGTACGTGTCCTACCTGGAAGGCTGCACCGCGCCGATGCGCGATGAGAACCAGCTGCACGCCGCCGTGGTCGAACTGGTGACGCTGGACGATGCGGAGATCAAGTACTCCACCGTGCAGAACTGGTACCCGGGCGACGAGAACGGCGTGGGCGGCATCTACAACTTCGTGACCAAGCGTGCCGAATGCCGTGGCGCGCGCAGCAAGGTCACCTGGACCCAGGTCGAGACCGGCTCGGCGATCACCTGGAAGTACCCGTCCTGCGTGCTGCTGGGCGATGACTCGGTGGGCGAATTCCACTCTGTGGCACTCACCCATCATCGTCAGCAGGCCGACACCGGTACCAAGATGATCCACGTCGGCAAGCGCACCAAGAGCAAGATCATCAGCAAGGGCATCAGCGCCGGCCGCGGCCAGAACACCTACCGCGGCCTGGTCCGGATCGACCGCAATGCCGATGGCGCACGCAACTACACCCAGTGCGATTCGCTGCTGATCGGCAAGAAATGCGGCGCCCATACCTTCCCCTACATCGAGGTGAAGAACCCGGGCGCCACCGTCGAGCACGAGGCCACCACCTCGAAGATTTCCGACGACCAGCTGTTCTACTGCCGCGCCCGTGGCATCAACCAGGAAGACGCGGTGTCGATGATCGTCGACGGCTTCTGCAAGCAGGTGTTCCGCGAACTGCCGATGGAATTCGCGGTGGAAGCCAAGAAGCTGCTGGAAGTCTCGCTGGAAGGTTCGGTGGGCTGACCGCCCGCCCCTGCCCCTCGCAAACGCATTCTCTTTACCGGCGGGCCGCGGCCCGCCCCACGGAAACCCCCACCATGCTGAAGATCGAAAACCTCCACGCCCGCATCGGCGACAAGGAAATCCTCAAGGGCCTGTCCCTGGACGTGAAGCCTGGCCAGGTGCACGCCATCATGGGCCCCAACGGCGCCGGCAAGTCCACCCTGGGCAATGTCCTGGCCGGCCGCGACGGCTACGACGTGACCGAAGGCAGCGTGCAGTTCGAAGGCACTGACCTGCTCGACCAGGATCCGGAGGCGCGTGCCGCCGCCGGCCTGTTCCTGGCGTTCCAGTACCCGGTGGAAATCCCCGGCGTGAACAACACCTACTTCCTGCGCGCGGCACTGAACGCCCAGCGCAAGGCGCGCGGCGAGGAAGAGCTCGATTCGATGCAGTTCCTCAAGCTGGTGCGGCAGAAGCTGGCGGTGCTGCACCTGAAGGACGAGCTGCTGCACCGTGGCGTCAACGAAGGCTTCTCCGGTGGCGAGAAGAAGCGCAACGAAATCTTCCAGCTGGCCGTGCTGGAACCGAAGCTGGCGATCCTCGACGAGACCGACTCGGGCCTGGACATCGACGCACTGAAGAGCGTGGCCGACGGCGTCAACGCACTGCGCGCCGCCGATCGCTCGTTCCTGGTCATCACCCACTACCAGCGCCTGCTGGACTACATCAAGCCGGACGTGGTGCATGTGCTGGCCGATGGTCGCATCGTCAAGAGCGGCGGCCCGGAGCTGGCACTGGAACTGGAAGCACACGGCTATGATTTCCTGAAGGATCGCGTGGTGCGCGAGGCGGCAGTCTGATGAGCGCCCTGCTCGATTCGATGGCCCAGGCCTTCTGCGGCAGCGATGCACGCCGCGAAGTGCTGGACGCGGCCCTGCGTGACGGCTTGCCGGCTGCCCGCAACGAAGCCTGGAAGTACACCTCGCTGCGCCAGTTGGAGCGTCGTGCATTCGCGGCCGCACCGCTGCAGGGCCCGGCCCTGGATGCAGCACTGCTGGAAGACATCCCGGCGCCGCGCCTGGTGTTCGTCAACGGTCGCCTGGATACCGCGCTGAGCGACGTGCAGGCATTGCCTGCGGGCGTGCAGCTGCAGCCGCTGTCGGCCGCACTGGCCGCTGGCGAAGACACCGTGCGTTTCCTCGGCCGCCGCTACGAGCGCAGCGAAGAGATCTTCGCCCGCCTCAATGCCGCCCTGGCCGATGAAGGCGTGGTCCTGCGCGTGGACGAAGGCGTGCAGGTCGAGGCACCGCTGCAGCTGGTGTTCGCCAGCGTCGCCGGCGACACCGACCTGGCCTGGCATCATCGCCACCTGATCGAACTGCGTGCCGGCGCCAGCCTTGGCGTGGTCGAGCACCGCTTCAGCGTCGGCGACTCCGCCCACCTGGACAACACCGTGCTGCACGCTCACGTCGCCCACGATGCGGTGCTCCAGCACGCCCGCGTGCAGGCCGGCAGCGCGCGCCAGACCACCTTCCTGCGCACCGATGCGGTGCTGGCCCGCGACGCGCAGTACCACCGCGTCGACCTGGAACTGGGTGCCGCGCTCAGCCGCCATGAACTGAACGTGCGCCTGGAAGGCGACAACGCCCAGCTGACCGCCAATGGCGTGCTGCTCGGCAATGGCCGCCGCCATGTCGAAACCCGCCTGGGCATTGACCACATCGCACGCGATACCAACTGCGAACTGCTGTGGCGCGGCGTGGCCGCCAACCGCAGCCGCGTGGTGTTCCATGGCGGTATCCAGATCCGCGAAGGCGCCGACGGCACCGATGCGAACCTGTCCAACAAGAACCTGCTGCTGTCGGCCGATGCCGAGATCGACACCCAGCCGACGCTGGTGATCGACGCCGACGAAGTGAAGGCTGCGCACGGCGCAACCGTCGGCCAGCTCGACGCCAACGCGCTGTTCTACCTGCGCTCGCGTGGCCTGCCACAGGCGCAGGCACAGGCACTGCTGAGCGCCGCGTTCTGCCACGAGCCACTGAAGGTGCTGCCCGAGGCACTGCGTGCGCAGCTGGCACGCCGCCTGGACAAGGCCCTGGCCGAGGCAGGTGTGGCATGAACCTGTCCACGCCGCGCCCGATCGAAGAACCCACCGGCACCCCCGACTGGGACCGCATCCGCCTCGACTTCCCGCTGTTGATGCGTGAAGTGCACGGCAAGCCGCTGGTCTATTTCGACAATGCCAACACCGGCCAGAAACCGGTGCAGGTGATCGGTGCGGTGGACGAGTTCTACCGCCGCTACAACGCCAACGTCAGCCGTGCGGTGCACGCACTGGGCAGCGAAGCGACCGACGCCTACGAAGGTGCGCGCAACAAGCTGGCGCGCTTCCTCAACGTGCGCGCCAGCGATCTGGTGCTGTGCAGCGGCACCACCTTCGCCATCAACCTGGTGGCCTATTCGTGGGCCCTGCCGCGGCTGAAGGCCGGTGACGTGATCCTGATCACGCGCATGGAGCACCACGCCAACATCGTGCCGTGGCAGCTGGTCGCGCAGCGTACCGGCGCCACCATCCGCGTGGCAGAGATCACGCCTGACGGCGCACTCGATCTGGATGCACTGCGTGCGGCGATGACCCCCGAGGTCAAGCTGCTGGCCGTCACCCACGTATCCAATGTGCTGGGCACGGTCAACCCGGTGCGTGAGATCTGCCGTGAAGCGCGCAAGCGCGGCATCATCACCGTGGTCGATGGCTCGCAAGCCGTACCGCACCGCAAGGTCGACGTCGCTGCGATCGGTTGCGATTTCTATGCGATCACCGGCCACAAGATGTGCGGCCCGACCGGCACTGGCGCACTGTGGGCCCGCCGCGAGCACCTGGATGCGATGCCACCGTTCCTCGGTGGCGGCGAAATGATCAAGGAAGTCAGCTTCGAGGGCACCGTGTTCAACGATGCCCCGCACAAGTTCGAAGCCGGCACCCCGAACATCGCAGGTTTCATCGGCCTGGGCGTAGCCGCCGACTACCTGCAGCAGCTCGGCCAGGAGAGCGTGGAAGCCCGCGAAGCCGAACTGCTGGCGCATTTCACCGAAGAGCTGCACCGCGTTGACGGCCTGCGCATCATCGGCGAAGCGCCGGAGAAGGCCGCCGTGGTCTCGTTCCTGATCGACGGTGCACATGCCCACGACCTGGCCACGCTGCTCGACCTGGAAGGCGTGGCCGTACGCTCGGGCCAGCACTGCGCGCACCCGCTGCTGCAGTACTTCGGCGTCGCGGCTACCTGCCGTGCCTCGCTGGCGTTCTACAACACGCACGCCGAGATCGAACGCTTCATGACCGCGCTGACCAAGGTGCGCAAGCTGCTGGGGTGAGATTCCCGGGCCAGCCGGAAGCATCGAGAACGCCGCGGGAAACCGCGGCGTTTTTTATTGCGGCGCCAATGGCAGGATCGAAGACACGCAGAGCTCCGCAGACCATTGCCCAAGATGCCCCTTGCCGAAAGGGAAAACGGGCCGGCCCGCCGCTACGATTCCGGTGAGTTCAACCGCCTGCTCCGGCGGCAGCACCAGGATGGGAATTCCATTCACCCACACGCCCTCAGCCGCCCATGGGTCATGTACCGGCGGCCCGGGATGCAGTGCGGACATTTCAAAACCATCAACGTAGGCACCCCGCACGCGTACCAATCTCCCGTGATAGCGCATGGGATCGGACCGCAGCGCCTCCAGCGTGACCGGCAACGCACGGGACGGACTGAAACCCGGGCACCCCAGGCCGTTGGGCGCAATGCCGCCGCCGTCCACATGCGCCGGCAGACGTACCAGGGCCATCATCATCCCCGCGGTCAACGCCAGCGCGATTCCCCTCGACACGTCCACGCCACGGCCCTGTATGACAATTGATGAAGCGCGAGCATACCGTTGCCGGAGCTGCCGGGGCGCCCCATTTGCGCCCGCCCCCACCCCACCTAGAATGTGCCCATGACCACCCTGACCTACCGGGCCGCCACGCCGGCCGACATCCCCGCCCTGATCGCCCTGGTCACCTCGGCTTACCGAGGTGACGCCAGCCGCGTTGGCTGGACCACTGAAGCCGACCTGCTGGACGGCGCCCGCATCGATGCCGAAGGCATCCAGGCCGACCTGGACCGCCCGCGTTCCACCATCCTGCTGGCCGAGCGCGGGAACCAGCTGGTGGCCTGCGCCCACGTTGCCGATATCGATGGCAAGGGCTACTTCGGCATGTTCTCGGTCGACCCGGCCCAACAGGGCGGCGGTGTCGGCAAGCAGATGATGGAGGCTGCCGAAGCGCATGCCGCGCGCGAATGGAGCGTGCCGGTGATGCAGATGACGGTGATCGACGTGCGCGACGAGCTGATCGCCTTCTATGAACGCCGCGGCTACCAGCGCACCGGCATCAAGAAGCCGTTCCCGTACGGCGACGAACGCTTCGGCATTCCCAAGCGTGATGACCTGCGCTTCGAGATCCTGGAAAAGCCGCTGGCCGGAGCCGCCGCGTGAGCGAGGCCTGGACCTTTGTCTGTGCCGGCGCCGAGCTGTTGCCGGGTGAAATGAAGAGTGTGTTCGACGAGGTGACCGGCACGCCGATCGTGGTGTTCAACCTCGACGGCGAGCTGTACGCCCTGGAAGACCAGTGCACGCATGAGGAGTTCGAGCTGTCTTCGGGCGAGTTCAACACCGCCGAAGGCAGCGTGGAGTGCGTGCTGCACGGTGCGCGCTTCGACGTGCGTGACGGCCGTGCCCTGTGCGCCCCGGCCTACAGCCCTGTACCGAAGTTTCCGGTGAAGCGCGAACACGACGCCGTCTGGACCCGCGACGACCGGGATTGAGGCGGCGCCACGCCCGGAGGGATCGCCCACGGGGCGCCCCGCCAGAGAGCATCCACCCACGGGGTGGATCTACCAGAAGGCCATGAGGGCCTTCTCAGGCCGCTCCGGGGCCACCCTGGCGGCCCGCCACGCCCCGCACATGCGAATCATTATCGTTGATGTTATTCTACGTAACATCTTCGTAACGACTCCGCCTCCGCGCCATGGCTTCGCCCGCGCCCACCGCCACGCTGCGCCAGCTCGCCCGTCAAGGGTGGCCGCTGCTCGTGGCCGCGCTGCTGACGCTGTTGCTGGGCTGGTCGGCACTGCACGAAGGACGCGGCAACGGCTCTGCTGCCCACGGCTGGCAGGCACACGCTGACGATCTGCAGCAGGTCATGCCGATGCCGGCCCCGCCGGCGGACGAGTGCCCGCACCATGCCGCACCGGCACCGGAGCCGCCGCTGGATGGCGAGGGCAACGCGCCCTGTGCCGGCATTGCCCCCCCGCGTGCCACCCTGGTCGCGCATATCCCGTTGTGGCGCTCCGACGCCCTGCGCTGGCAGCTGCATGACCCTTCGCTGCGCCTGAATCCCGGCCACGCACCTCCCGCACCGCACGCCAGCTGAGGCGCCTGCGGCCGTTGCCGTGCGCCTGAAGTCGTTCACCGCGTAGCCGAGCATCGGCACGGCTCTACAGAAACAGCCTTCTACGTGTCGTCGCGCTGCCTGCGCTTCGGCCCTCGCCCTTTCCTGATCCAAGCCACCGCCACCCAGACCATGACCCACATCACGTCCCGCAAGCACGCCCCGCGCGTTTCCCTGCTCGCTACCGCCACCCTGGCCGCCGGCTTCGCACCGCTGGTCGCACAGGCCGCCGACAGCGCCGATGCCAGCTCCCGCAAGGCCACCGACCTGGACAAGGTGCAGGTGCGCGGCAGCTGGTTCAATCCGTCCTCGCCGAAGTTCACCGCCGAGCTGCTGGACACCCCGAAGTCGGTGTCGATCGTGTCGGAGAAGCTGATCGCCGAAACCGGTGCGACCAACCTGCAGGATGCGCTGCGCATGGTCCCCGGTATCACCTTCGGTGCCGGCGAAGGTGGCAACCCGACCGGTGACCGCCCCTTCATCCGTGGCTTCGATTCGCAGAGCAACGTCTTCGTCGACGGCCTGCGCGACGTCGGCTCGCAGACCCGCGAAATCTTCGACCTGGAGCAGGTGGAAGTGGTCAAGGGCCCGAGCTCGGCCTACGGCGGCCGTGATTCCGGTGGTGGCAGCCTGAACCTGGTGAGCAAGACGCCGAAGCTGAAGAACGAGACCAGCGCCAGCATGGGCATCGGTACCGACAGCTACGCGCGCGGCACCGTGGACGCCAACTACGTGCTGGGCGATGGCATCGCCGCCCGCCTGAACCTGATGAAGCACGAGTCGGACATCGCCGGCCGCGACGCCGCCAATGTCAGCCGCTGGGGCATCGCGCCGTCGATCGCGTTCGGCCTGAACGGCCCGGCGCAGCTGATCGCCAGCCACTACCACATGCAGAGCGATGACCTGCCGGACGCTGGCGGTTTCCCGTACAACAACCCGTTCACCAGCGGCCCGAACGTGGCCAAGAACGGCGATGGCCGCCCGATGGTGCCGGACCGCAACAACTACTACGGCCTGGTCGACCGTGATTTCCAGCGTACCCGCGCCGACATCAGCACCCTGGACGCCAGCTACGACTTCGGCGGCCACAAGCTGCGCAACATCGCGCGCCTGGGCAACACCAGCAACGACTACCTGTGGACCCAGCCGGACGACAGCAAGGGCAACCCCAACCTGTACGGCACCTTGTGGCGCCGCACCAACACCCGTGCGGTCGACGTCAAGAGCTTCGCCGACCAGCTCGGCCTGACCGGTGCGTTCCAGACCGGCGCGCTCAAGCACAGCTACAGCGCCGGCGTGGAATACAGCGACGAGAAGATGACCCGCGGCAGCTACCTGATGACGCCGGGCACCGCCAACCCGCTGGAAACCACCGCCAACAGCTCGGTGTGCCGGGTGTCCGGCGCCGCCACCAACTACAACTGCACCGACTTCAACAATCCGAACCCGAACGATCCGTGGGCGGCCGGTCAGATCGTCTATCGCAGCAACAAGGCGCAGGACGTTGAACAGCGCACCAAGACCAAGTCGGCCTACCTGTTCGACACCATCGAACTCAATGCGCAGTGGAGCTTCAACGTCGGCCTGCGCTATGACGACTACTCCACCACCCTGCTCACTCCGGGCAGCGCCACTCCCCGTGTGCGCAACGACAACGACTTCCTGAACTACCAGGCGGGCGTGGTGTTCAAGCCGGCCGCCAACGGCAGCATCTACCTGTCCTGGGGCACCTCCTCGACCCCGCCGGGCATGGACGGCGGCGACGGTTCGGACGGACTGAATGCCGGCGTCGCCGACCTCAAGCCGCAGGACACCAGGAACCTCGAACTCGGCACCAAGTGGGACCTGCTGGACAACCGCCTGAACCTGACCGCGGCGATCTTCCACACCGTGATGAACAATGCACGTGTGACCATCGACAACGGCACCAGCCAGAACGCCGGCAAGAAGGAGATCAACGGCTTCGAACTGGGCTTCAATGGCCAGTTGACCGATGCCTGGAGCCTGTACGGCGGCTACACCTACCTGGATTCGGAACTGCAGGACAACGGCTTCGTCTGCGGCGTCAGCGTACCGCGTGGCCAGCCCTGCCCGACCTACGTGGTCTCCCCGAACAACGGCAACGTGTTCCCGAACACCGCCAAGCACAGCGCCAACCTGTGGACCACCTACCGCTTCCCGATCGGCCTGACCATCGGCGCCGGTGCGTTCTACTCGGACAAGCAGTACGGTGATGTGGCCAACACCAAGTGGATTGCCAGCTACACCCGCTTCGATGCGATGGCCAGCTACGCGATCCAGGACAACATCAGCCTGCAGCTCAACGTGCAGAACCTGACCGACAAGACCTACTTCACCAAGGCCTATGCCTCGCACTACGCGAGCATCGCCCCGGGTCGCTCGGCCACCCTGGCACTGAACGTGAAGTTCTGATGTAACTCCGCTCCACCACGGCGGCAGGCTCTCCTGCCGCCGTTTTTGTTTCCGGCGATACTCACCCCATGGCAACCCTTACCCCCATCGACAGCGACGCTCTGGCCGAGCTGCTGCAGCACGATCCGCAGGCTGCCTTCGCACGCGTGCGCGACGCCGCGCAGGCCGGACAGGTCGAGGCACAACTACTGCTTGCGCAGATGCACATGGAAGGCAAAGGCACCGCACAGGACGCCTCGGCTGCACTGCTCTGGTACGAAACCGCCGCCAACAACGGCGCGCCGATGGCGATGAACATGCTTGGCCGCTGCCACGAACTGGGCCAGGGCACCGCGCCCGACCCGACACTCGCCACGGTGTGGTACCGGCGCGCGGCCGACACCGGCCTGGACTGGGGCCTGTACAACCTGGCCAACCTGCTGGCCACCGGCCGCGGCGTGACCCAGGACCGCGCACAGGCACTGGCCCTGTACACCCGTGCCGCACACCTGGGCCATGCCAAATCGATGAACCTGCTGGCCCGCCACCTCGAAGACGGCCTGGAGATCGAGCGCGATCCGCAGGCCGCCCTGGGCTGGTACCGGCGCGCGGCCGAGACCGGCGATTTCCGCGGCCAGGCCAACTACGCCTCCATCCTGCTGCAGGCCGGTCAGATCGAGCAGGCCGTGCACTGGCTGCGGCTCGCACTGGCCCACGGCAGCCCGGCGTTCATGGCGCACATCGTGCCGGAACTGGCCGCGTCGCCGCATCCACAGGTGCGCGCCCTGGTCGCACCGCCGTCCCTCTGAGGAGTCCCGCATGCTGCTGCACATCCCCGATGTCCTCAACACCGACCAGGTGGCCGACTTTCGCCGCCGCCTCGATGCCGCCGACTGGACCGATGGCCGCGAAACCGTCGGCCATCTGGGCGCGCAGGCCAAGCACAACCAGCAGCTGCCCGAGGCTTCGCCGCTGCGCCGCGAACTGGGCGAGATCATCCTCGTCGCGCTGGCCCGGCATCCGCTGTTCTTCAGCGCCGCGCTGCCACTGAAATACCTGCCGCCGCGTTTCAACCGCTACAGCGGTGGGGGCACCTATGGCTTCCATGTCGATGGCGCGGTGATGAACCTGGCCAATGGCGAACAGCTGCGCTCGGACATCTCCTGCACCCTGTTCCTGTCGGCGCCGGACGAGTACGAAGGCGGCGAACTGATCATCAGCGATACCTACGGCGAGCATGAAGTGAAGCTGCCCGCCGGCGACCTGATCGTGTACCCGTCCAGCAGCCTGCATCAGGTGCGCCCCGTCACCGCCGGCGCACGCGTGGCCTCGTTCTTCTGGGTGCAGAGCATGATCCGCGACGATGCACAGCGCCGCCTGCTGTGGGAAATGGACGGTTCGATCGAGCGCCTGCGGCAGACCGGCGGCGACGCCGAGGCGGTGCTGCAGCTGACCGGCGTGTACCACAACCTGCTGCGGCGCTGGAGCGAAGTCTGAGCCCCATCCGGCCAGCCTGCGACATTTTGGCAATCATTCTCATTTGCAACAGCTAACAGCTCTCATTACAATCACGCCCCGTTGATGCCGGCCGCTGCCGGCAGACCCCTGGGGACCCCTGCTTGCTGCGCCCGCTCCGCCCTCGCCCACTTATCCATCGCAAGATGGGCACCGCCATGCGCGGTCAGCGTCCTGCGCTGGCCAGCCTGCTGGCGTGGGTGGCGATGCTGGTGTTGCTGATGGGTACCCTGCCGCTGCTGCCACACGGCCAGGCCGGAATGGCCGTGCAGATGCCGTTGGAAGAGCGCGGTGGCGAAGGCCCCTTGCAGGAAGAAGCACCGGCCAAGCTGCGCCGCTGCGCTTCCGCTCCGGTGAAATCGGCCGAGAAGGCCCCCGCGCCGCTGCTGGCCAGCCAATGGCTGCGCACTGAACTCGAACTCGTACCCACCACGCCGGCCGCGCCCGGCGTGCGCCTGGACTGGCCGCTGGCCGCTCCAGACACGCCTTGGGCCGATGCGCCCGGGCGCCGCCAGCAACGCGGCCAGGCGCCGCCGCTCGCCTGATCCACGGCACCACGTGACCGCCCGCGCGGTCGCGTCAGCGCGCCGCTGCCTGCTTCATCCCTGCCGCCCCTGACCGGGCCTTCCGTGCATGCCGCGCCGCTCGCGCCTGGCATCGCATTACTCTGCACCCCCTCGAGGTTACTGCCATGGCCCAGCGCCATCGTGTCCGTTCGTCCCTGTCCCGCCCCCTGCTGACCAGCGCCGTACTGGCCGCCCTGTCCTTCCCGGCCTTCGCCCACGGTGACGCTTCCGGCGCGCCGCAGACCCTGGACAAGGTGGTGGTCACCGCCTCCGGTTTCGAACAGAAGGTCATCGATGCGCCGGCCAGCATCAGCGTGGTCAGCCGCGAAGAACTGAGCAAGCGCCCGTACACCAACCTGGTCGATGCGCTGCGCGACGTCGAAGGCATCGATGTCGGCCTGGAAGCCAGCGACAAGAACGGTCGCGCCACCATCTCCATGCGCGGCCTGCCGTCCGAGTACACCCTGGTGCTGATCGACGGCCGCCGCCAGAGCAATGTCGGCCAGCTGTATCCGAACAACTTCGGTGGCGGCCAGTTCGCCTACCTGCCGCCGCTGGACGCGATCGAACGCATCGAAGTCGTACGCGGCCCGATGTCCACGCTGTACGGCTCGGACGCGATGGGTGGCGTCATCAACATCATCACCCGACGCAACCAGGACAGCTGGCACGGCGCCGTGACCCAGGGCTTCACCGTGCAGCAGGATGACCAGTTCGGTGATGCGCGCACCACCGACCTGTACCTCAGCGGCCCGCTGCTGAAGGACCGCCTCAGCCTGGCGGTGCGCGGCAGCTACTACGATGCCAAGGCCTCCAATCCGGAGTGGGATGCGCTGACCCTGCCCGACGGCAGCCTGTGGGAGCGCAGCATCGGCTTCGGCGGTGGTGGCAAGTCGGTGGCCAACACCAACTGGAACACCGGCGTACGCCTGGACTTCCGCGTCAACGACGATCACGAACTGTGGCTGGACTACGACGTGTCGCGGCAGAAGTACGACAACAGCGAAGGCCAGACCGGCACGCTGGACAGCCTGGCCAGCCTGTGGCGCGTCGGCAATGCGGTCATCCCCAACCCGAACGGCAGCGGCACCGTCACCCGCCGCGTGGTGCAGCCGCGCGTGGGCTACACCGCCTACCAGCGCTACGAGCGCGATCAGCTGTCGCTGACCCATCAGGGCCGCTACAGCTTCGGCACCTGGCAGACCTCGCTGACCCACAGCAAGAGCAGCAACCTGGGCCGCTCGCTGCCGCTGACCCTGGACGAACGCGCCAACCTGCAGACGCTGTGGAACGACGTCTGCCGCCGCACCGGTGCCGCCAACAACTGTGCGGCCGGCCGCGGCAATGCACTGACCGCGCTCAACCCGAGCGAGATGGCACGCCTGCAGGCGTTCCTGCCGCGTCCGCTGCGCACCATGGAGCTGGAAGGCTACGTGCTCGACACGATGCTCGATCTGGACTTCGGCGCGCACAAGCTGACCGTTGGTGGCCAGTACAACAACACCGACATGATCGACGGCGTGTTCGGCATGGATGGCGCCGGTTACCGCAGCAACACCAAGCAGAAGCACCGCATGTGGGCCCTGTTCGCCGAGGACAACTGGGCGCTGACCGATACCCTCACCGCTACCTTCGGCCTGCGCTACGACGACCACAACGTGTTCGGCAGCCATGTCAGCCCGCGCGGCTACCTGGTGTGGAACGCCAGCGACGCGTGGACCTTCAAGGGTGGCGTCAGCACCGGCTACAAGACCCCGCGTCCGGACCAGCTGTTCCCGGGCATCACCGGCTTCGGTGGCCAGGGCGTGCTGCCCTTGGTGGGCTCGCCGAACCTCAAGCCTGAAACCAGCACCAACTACGAGCTGGCCGCCTACTACGAAGGCCAGCGCTGGGGCTTCAATGTCACTGGCTTCTTCAACAAGTTCGAAGACAAGATCGCCAGCGGCGGCACGTTCCCGAACTGCGAAGTGGCGCCAGCCGGCAGCGGTTACTGCGTGGACATCGGTCCGGGCTGGGCCACGCTGGGCTACAGCACCTTCACCCAGAGCGTGAACATCGACAAGGCCGAGACCCGCGGTGCCGAGCTGGCCGGTCATGTCGACCTGCTCGACAACCTGCAGCTGCGCGGCAACTACACCTGGACCAAGAGCGAGCAGACCAGCGGTCCCGACAAGGGACGTCCGATCGCAGGCACCACGCCGGCAAAGCACATGGCCAACGCCAGCCTCAACTGGCAGATCAATGACGCGGTCAGCGTGTCGCTGATTGGCGAGGGCCGCTACGACCGCTATCGCGACACCCTCATCGACAGTGCCGGCACCCGCCACGTGCGCTATTACGAGGACTACACGATCTTCCATCTCGGCGGCAGCTGGAAGGCCACGCCGTGGCTGACGGTCAACGCACGGGTCAACAACCTGTTCGACAAGGACTTCGTTTCGCAGTCGTGCCTGCTGCTCAATCCCAGCGAGTTCAGCTGCGTTGACGACTACGCGACCAAGGACCAGCGCCGCAGCTACTGGATTTCGTTGAACGCGAAGTTCTGATCGCCGCGCACCGGTAGTGCCGGCCGCTGGCCGGCATTGCCCTGCCCCGGTGGGTGCCGACCACGGTCGGCACCGCTTCATCCACGCATGGCGTGGATCTACTGATCAGCGACGGTGCCGGCCGCTGGCCGGCAACCGGTAATACCCCTCCTGGGATACAGAACGACACGCAATTGCGAGCTATTCTCATCAATGATGTAATGGGCAGTCCCCATCCGCCTCGAACCGTGCCGTGAGCCGTCCTGCCTCCTCCACCGTGCAGCAGCAACAGAACCGTGGCTTCTGGCTGCGGACGCTGCACCAGTGGCACTGGATCAGCTCGGCGGTGTGCCTGATCGGCATGCTGCTGTTCGCGGTGACCGGCCTGACCTTGAACCACGCCGCGAAGATCGAAGCCAAGCCGCAGGTGCAGAACCAGCATCTGGAACTGCCGGCCGCGCTGCTGGGCCAGCTGGGCACGCGCGAAGACGGCAACGCGCCGATTCCGCGCCCGGCCCGGCAATGGCTGGACACGCAGCTGGGCATCGCCATCGGCGGGCGCCCGGCCGAATGGTCGCCCGAAGAGATCTACCTGTCGCTGCCACGACCGGGTGGCGACGCCTGGTTGAGCATCGATCGCGAGACCGGCGCGGTGGAGTACGAATCGACCTCCCGTGGTGCAGTGTCCTACCTCAACGACCTGCACAAGGGCCGCAACGCGGGCCCGGCGTGGGGCTGGTTCCTGGACCTGTTCGCCGTGGCCTGCCTGGTGTTCTGCATCACCGGCCTGTTCCTGCTGCACCTGCATGCACGGCAGCGGCGCATGACCTGGCCGCTGGTCGGCCTCGGCCTGATGATCCCGCTGCTGATCGCCCTGCTGCTGATCCACTGACTTCCCCGTGACTTTCCACTGTTCCTTCGGAGCCGCCCCATGCGCGTCACCCTGACCATCGCCCTCAGCGGCCTGCTGGCCACCTCGCCGGCCTATGCCACCACCCTCGACATCAACGTCGAAGTGCCCAAGCTCAACGTGGCCGAGTACCACCGCCCGTACGTGGCGGTGTGGCTGGAAGGCGCCGACCAGAAGGTCGCAGCAAACCTGTCGGTCTGGTACCAGCAGACCAGCAACAGCGAAGGCCACGGCACCAAGTGGCTGCCCGACCTGCGCCAGTGGTGGCGCAAGAGCGGCCGCACCCTGCAGGTGCCGGTGGACGGCGTGACCGGCCCGACCCGCCCCGCCGGCAAGCACGCACTGTCGTTCAACGACAAGCAGCCGGCACTGAAGCAGCTCGCCCCTGGCAACTACACCCTGGTGGTGGAAGCGGTGCGCGAAGTGGGCGGCCGTGAACTGCTGAAGATCCCCTTCACCTGGCCGGCCACCGCCGCACAGAACGGCAAGGCGCAGGGCGCCACCGAACTGGGCCAGGTCACCCTCGCCGTCAAACCCTGATCGCCTGACCGGGGTCGGATCCCTTCCGCAGGAAGGGCTCTGACCCCATCGCCCTGTCCCCGGGGTCAGAGCCCTTTCCGTTGGAAAGGGATCCGACCCCTTCCAACTGGAGTCTTCCGCATGAAGCGCACGCTCGTCCTCGCCGCCGCTCTGGCCGCTGCCCTTCCCTTCTCCGCCCTGGCCCACAAGGCCTGGCTGCTGCCCTCGCAGACCGTGATCGCCGGCAATGCGCCGTGGATCACCGTCGACGGTGCGGTCTCCAACGACCTGTTCTACTTCAACCACGTGCCGCTGCGCCTGGAATCGCTGGTGATCACCGCGCCGGACGGCAGCACCGTGCAGCCGCAGAACGCGTCCACCGGCAAGTACCGCAGCGTGTTCGACATCGAGCTCAAGCAGCCCGGCACCTACCGCATCGCGTCGGTCAATGACGGCCTGTTCGCCACCTACGAACAGAACGGCGAGCGCAAGCGCTGGCGCGGCAGCGTCGCCACCTTCGGCGAACTGCCCAAGGACGCGAAGAAGCTGGAAGTGAGCCAGTCGGTCGGCCGCGTGGAGACCTTCGTCACCAACGGTGCGCCGAACGACACCGCGCTGAAGCCGACCAACCGTGGCATCGAGCTGGTTGCCGTGGGTCACCCGAACGATCTGTTCGCCGGCGAGGCAGCCACCTTCCGCGTGCTGGTCGACGGCAAGCCCGCCGCCGGCCTGGAATTCGAGATCGTGCGTGGCGGTACCCGCTACCGCAACGCGCAGGACGAACTGAAGGTCACCAGCGATGCCAAGGGCGAGATCAAGGTGACCTGGCCGGAAGCCGGCATGTACTGGCTGGAAACCGGTACCGAAGACAACAAGACGTCGGTGAAGCAGGCCGCCAAGCGCCGCCTGAGCTACGTCGCCACGCTGGAAGTGCTGCCGCAGTAATGACGTGGACTGCGATGCCGGGCAGCCCCGGCATCGCACCCGCAACGCATCACCATGACCGATTCCCTGCTCGACATCGCCCGCCTCGGCGGCACCACCATGGGCACCACCTGGAGTGTGTCGCTGGTCGCGCCGCGCCAGCGCGACCTGCACCCGCTGCACGCTGGCATCCAGGCGCGGCTGGACGAGGTGGTCGCGCAGATGAGTACCTGGGAGCCCGGTTCGGACCTGAGCCACTACAACCGCGCCGGCGCTGGGCAATGGTGCGCGCTGCCGTTCGAAACCCGCCACGTCCTGGCCTGCGCACAGGCCATCGCCGCCGCCAGTGATGGCGCCTTCGATCCCACCCTAGGTCCGCTGGTTGCCCTGTGGGGCTTCGGTGCACATGCCGGTGAACGCCGCCAGCCCGATACCGCTACCCTGCAGGTCACGCGTGATCGCTGCGGTTGGCAGCGCCTGCAGTGGCAGGACGATGCGCTGCTGCAACCGGGTGGGCTGGAACTGGATCTCTCTGCAATCGCCAAGGGCTTCGGCGTCGATCACGTCGCCGCCTGGTTGCGCGGACAAGGCATTGCTGCAGCGCTGATCGAAGTGGGTGGCGAACTGGCCGGCTACGGCCGAAAACCGGACGGCCAGCCGTGGCGCGTGCTGGTGGAATCGGCACCGGAAGAAGACGCGCAGACCGATACGCCACCACGGGTGCTCGCACTGGATGGCAAGGCGGTGGCCACCTCCGGCGATCGCTGGCACCAGTACCAGGCCGATGGCGAGGCCTACAGCCATAGTCTCGACCCACGTACCGGCACCCCGGTGCGGCAGGTTGCGGCGGCAGTGACGGTGGTTGCCGATGACGCGATGCATGCTGATGCCTGGGCCACTGCGTTGACCGTGCTCGGTCGCGAACAGGGCATGGCGCTGGCCGAACGCGAAGGGCTGGCTGCACGCTACCTGCAACGCGCAGCGGACGGTCCCCACGAATTCCTCAGCAGCGCCTTCCAGCGCCTGCTCGACGAGCAGAGCGCATGAGCACTCGTCCGTCGCGCGCGTGGCTTGGCAACGCTCTGGCCCTGCTTCTGTTGGCGCTGATCGGTTGGACGTTGCTGCGACTGCACCTCGGCGAAGCGTGGTGGCAGGGCGCGCCACCGGCACGGCAATCGCAGATCGCGGTGTTCGCCACGGTGCTGTATGCGTTTGCCTGTGCTGCACTGTGGTGGCGTGGGCGCCCGCGCGACGATGCCGCATCTGGAGACACCGCACCGATCCTGCTGGTCTGGTCCAGCCAGACCGGCTTCGCGCGTGAGCTGGCCGAACGCAGCGCCGAGGCCCTGCGCGGTGCCGGCGTGCCAGTGCGTGTGCGCGGACTGCATGACGTCGACGCCGCGTTGCTGGCCGACAGCCAGCGTGCGCTGTTCATTGCCAGCACCACCGGCGAAGGTGATCCCCCCGACCACGCCCTGCCCTTCCTGCGCGGGGTGATGGCCACGCCGCCCTCGCTGCAGCATCTGCACTACGGCGTGCTCGCACTGGGCGACCGCAGCTATGGCCACTTCTGCGGATTCGGCCACCAGCTCGACCAATGGCTGCGCCAGCACGGCGCGCATCCGCTGTTCGATGCGATCGAGGTCGACAACGCCGATCCGGCGGCGCTGCGTCATTGGCAGCAGTTGCTGGGACAACTCGGCGGTAACGCCAGCGAACTGCCCGACTGGAGTCCGGCCGACTATCAGCCGTGGATGCTGCTGCAACGCGAGCATCTGAACCCGGGCAGCCCCGGCGGCCCCGTGTACTGGTTGCGCCTGCAGCCCCCGGCCGATGCAAATGCGCAGTGGCAGGCCGGTGACATCGCCGAGATCGGCCCACAGCACGCATCGCACATCGTGCGTGCCTGGCTGGACGCACAACGCTTCGACGCGGACATCGTGCTGGATGACGGGCAGACGTTGCTGGCACGCGTCGCGCGCTCGCACCTGCCCTCGCTGGTTCCCCCGGGTGATCTGCCCGCGTTGCAGGCGACCCTGCAACCGCTGCCGCATCGCGAGTACTCCATCGCCTCGGTGATGGCAGACGGTGCGGTGGAACTGCTGCTGCGCCGCCAGCTACGCGCCGATGGCACGCCCGGCATCGGCAGCGGCTGGCTGTGCGATGACGCCGCACTGGGTGAGCCAGTGCAGCTGCGCCTGCGCCGCAACGACAATTTCCACGGCGTGCCCGCAGAGGTGCCGCTGCTGCTGATCGGCAACGGCACCGGCATCGCCGGCCTGCGCGCACACCTGCACGAACGCGCACGCAACGGCGCACGACGGACCTGGCTGCTGTTCGGTGAGCGCACCGCTGCGCACGACTTCCACTTCGGTGAAGAACTGCAGGCGATGCTGGACGACGGCTCGCTGACGCGGCTGGATGCCGTGTTCAGCCGCGACGTTGGCGCGCATCGCTACGTGCAGGACCGGTTGCTGGCCGAAGCGGCAACGCTGCGGCAGTGGGTGGATGAAGGCGCCACGATCCTGGTCTGCGGCAGCCTGCAGGGCATGGCCCCGGCGGTGGATGCGGTGATCGAGCAGGTGCTGGGTGGCGCGGGCAAGGAAGCGTTGCTGTTGGCCGGTCGTTACCGGCGCGATGTGTATTGAGGTCGCCGCATCCACGCATGGCGTGGATCTACAGGACGGATTCAGCGGGTGCGAACCGCTTTCTGGTGGGTGCGGCCCGCCTCTTGGTGGGTGCGAACCTTGGTTCGCACCATGACGCGGTGTCGGTGGCCGCATCCACGCATGGCGTGGATCTACAGGACGGATTCGGCGGGTGCGAACCGCTTTCTGGTGGGTGCGAACCTTGGTCCGCACTGTGACGCGGCGTCGGTGGCCGCATCCACGCATGGCGTGGATCTACAGGACGGATTCGGCGGGTGCGAACCGCTTTCTGGTGGGTGCGAACCTTGGTTCGCACCATGACGCGGTGTCGGTGGCCGCATCCACGCATGGCGTGGATCTACCGAATGGCGTGTCCAGGCATGGTGGCAACCGCTTTGCAGTAGATCCACGCCATGCGTGGATAGCGCCCACCGGCGCCCAGGAATCATTCCCCCGCCGCACTGACCCGTATCGCCAACAACTCGCCACCGCCCTGCAACGCGTGCCGCTGACGTTCGCCGGCCGCCAACCACGCGGTATCGCCCGCCTGCAGCGCCGGCAGGCCGCTGTCGGCACCGAACTCCGCCTGACCGGCCAGCAGATGCAGCGCCCAGGCCACGCCCGGTTCGCAGAAGAAGAACATGGCGCCCACCAGCGGCCGGTGCAGCAGTTCAGCCTGCAGCCATTCACGCTTCCACATCAGGTTGAAGTCGTGGGTGGTGCCATCGACCAGCTCGCCGTGCAGTGCCTCCTCACCAGCAAACCGCACCCGTCCGTGTGGCGGCAGCACCTCGGCCACGCGGCCATCCTCAAAGCGCAGGCGCACGCCATTGCCCTGCAGCAGTACCAGTTCGCGCTCCACGCCGGGGAAGGCGGAGAACGCGGCGTCCTGCTCGATCTCGGCCACCGACAGGCGCAGCGCCCAGTCATCGCCCTGCGCGGGCAGGCGCAGGATCTCGCGGGTCCAGCCCAGGCCGTTGCGCCAGCGCTCGCGGCGATAGTCCAGGCTGGAAATGACCTGGCTTGGAGTGTGCAGCAGGGAGTCGATGTTCATCGGCGCATTGCATCATGCCGCGCGCCGTCGTGCATCACCGCGTAGCGAGTGTGCTCTGGCCACCGCACCCGCCGGCCAGCAGCTGCGAGTGCTTCAGCCATTCCTGGTCGGGGTAATAGGCGAACACCATCGTGCCACCACGCAACGCATCGATCAGCGGCTTGGCCACCGACAGCCGCACCGCCGGGCAACCCAGGCTGCGGCCCAGCCGCCCCTGCAGCTGCGCGGTAGCCGGGTTCACGTACGGCGCACCGTGGATGACGATCGCTCGGTCACGCGCGCGGTCGTTGAAGCCCGGTTCCAGCCCGGCCAGGCGCAGCGAATACCCATTGCCACCCATGTAGGTCTCCTGCGCGGTGAACGCGCCGAGACTGGACATGAAGCTGCCATCACGGTTGGAGAAGTGCTCGGTGCGGTTCTCGCCACTGTTGCGGCCATGCGCCACCCACTCCTCGAACAGCAGGCGCTGGTGGGCCAGGTCGAACACCCACAGCCTGGGCTCGGTGGATGGCCGCGAGTAATCAATCACGCTGAGCCGATCACCATTGATGCCCAGTTCCGGCCGCTGCAGCGCACAGCGCATGGCGTGCGCCGCCAGCTGCAAGACGTGGCGGTCGGCCTTGGGCGCACTGCGCGACAGCAGGGCAGCCAGGTCATCGGCGCTGGTGGCAAGGGCGGGCGTCTGTGCCAGCGCCGGGGCGCTGGCCGAGGTCGCCAGCAGGCCGAACGCGGCCAGCCGGCACAGGCGGGATGCAGTCATGGGCACAACGAGGGGACTCAGTTGCCTTTGAGGGTGGACCCTGGCGGCTCGGATTCCAAGACCGGCTGCATTCCGGATTCAGCCGGGCTTGGGCGGACTGCCGGCAGCGAGGTCACCAGCAGGGTCGTGCCCGGCACCAGGACCTGGTAGAGCTGGCGGGCGAAGTCGGCCGGTAGCGCCATCGGCAACGAAGGCGTGGCCAGCAGGTCCGGTGTGGCCTGGGCCCGGTCCTGGCCCAGCAGCGGATAGGCGGTCCACTGGTGCAGGCGCTGGTTCACGTCCAGCGGGCTGGGGGTATCGCTGTATCCCTGCCCCATCACGAACAGCGTAGTGCCCTGGAACGCAGGCAGGGCGTCGGCCTTCAGCGGCGACTCGCCGATCATCACGCCATCGCGCAGCACGTACAGGCGCTGGTCGTGCAGGCTGACCAGGATGCCGACCTGCCCGGCCGGGGCCGCGGCATCGTCCCACCAGGCCTGCGCCGGCGCCCCGCCCTCGGTCTCCGGCAGGGCCTGGCCGCGCGCGTTCACCGGCGCCAGCACCGACGGATAGGCCAGGGTCATCGGTGAGCTCTTGGCATCGGCCACGACCACGGTATCGCCGCGCTGGGTTTCGCTGAACAGTTTCTGCGCGAAGGCCTGCGGCAGGCGCACGCAGCCGTGCGAGGCCGGATGCCCGGGCAGGCTGCCGCCATGCAGGGCGATGCCGTCCCAGGTCAGCCGCTGCATGTACGGCATCGGCGCGCTGTTGTAGAGGTTGGACTTGTGGTCCTTGTCCTTCTGCAGGATGGTGAACACACCGGTCGGCGTCTCGTGCCCGGCCTTGCCCGAGCTGATGGTGGTCAGGCCGATGGCGATACCGTTGCGGTACACGTAGGCGCGCTGCTCATCGAGGCTGACCACCAGCACGATCGGGCCGGTCGGCGAGATTTCCGGATGCCACAGGTATTCGCCCGGCTTGAGGTCGGTCGGTCCACGCACTTCGGCGGTGCTGGCTGCGGCAGCTGCAGGCTTGGCAGCCGGCGTCGGCGCAGCGGCGTGGGCCAGCAGCGGCAGGGCCAGTGCAAGGGCGAGCATCAGGGTCGTGGGGCGGTGCAGAAGCATCCAGCGGGTGTCCTTTCCATGCGGAGCGGCCACCGTACACCATCGGCACGTGGTGGCCGCGGCAAAACCAGGCGCCGGAAATGAAACTGCCCGGCGACACAGCCATGTGTCGTACCGGGCAATCGTTACGTCCTTGTCGGCCTGCTGCCGCCCCCTCGCATCCTGCGCTGTGGGGGAAGCGTTGCATCCTGCACGCGGCCGCGTCTGTCCTGTTTGTATCTCAGCCCCTTCCACAGGTCTGTGATGCCACCATCCTGGTGATTGGTGCCGCATCCTGCGGCGGTCGGTGGTCACGGACGTCCTGTCCGTGTCCGGTGAACCAGCCTCCTGCCGGTTCCGACGATTCCTGCTGTCAGCGCCTGGGTACGGTTCGCACCGGTACCGATCCGGGTACCGGATCCGCCGGCAACAACCTGTTGCCTACGGTGATCCGCTGTCGATTCCGTTCGACGATTGCTTTCCCTATCCCCTTCACCTGCGTCAGGTCCTCGACGCGATGAAACGGGCCGTGTCTGCGCCGGTGCTCGACGATTGCCTCGGCCTTGGCGGCTCCGACCATCGTCAATCCCTGCTGCAGCGCCTGGGCATCGGCGCGGTTGATGTCGATCGGTTCGGCGGCATGCGCCCCAGCGATCCCCATGACCAGCACCAGTGCCCTCAACACGACATACCAAGGCACAACGTGTATCTCCTTGTGATTCTGGCCGTCCCGACCGGCAATCCCGTCGGTAGGAACAGTGTCCGTCACCACATGCACACAGCCTATCGGTTTCCTGGATTTCTAAAAGCCAGCCAAATACCCGACGTGATGTAGGAAAAACCCTACCCGAGGCACAGGCGTAGAATGGCTGGATCAGACCATGCAACCGGAGTTTCAGATGGACAGCGCCAAGCTCGGCCAATTCGTCAATGACAAGTGGGACAGCGAAATCGTCCCGCAGTTGGTCGACTACATCCGCATTCCCAACAAGTCGCCGATGTTCGACGCCAATTGGGTGCAGAACGGCTACATGGAACAGGCGGTCACCTTGATGGAGAACTGGGCCAAGGCCCAGCAGCTGCCCGGCCTGAAGGTCGAGGTGGTCCGTCTGGAAGGCCGTACCCCGCTGATTCTGCTGGAAATTCCGGCCACCGGCGCCGAAACCGGCGACGACACCATCCTGCTCTACGGCCATCTGGACAAGCAGCCGGAAATGACCGGCTGGGACGACGACCTGGGCCCGTGGACCCCGGTCCTGCGCGGCGACAAGCTGTATGGCCGCGGCGGCGCCGACGACGGCTACGCCATCTTCGGCTCGCTGGCCGCGGTGCTGGCGCTGCAGGCCCAGGGCCTGCCACACGCCCGCTGCGTGGTGCTGATCGAAGCCTGTGAAGAGTCCGGCAGCTACGACCTGCCGGCCTACGTCGACCATCTGGCCGACCGCATCGGCAAGCCGTCGCTGGTGGTGTGCCTGGATTCGGGCTGCGCCAACTACGACCAGCTGTGGTGCACCACCTCGCTGCGCGGCCTGACCGGCGGCAACTTCACCGTGAAGGTGCTCAACGAAGGCGTGCACTCCGGCGATGCCTCCGGCGTGGTGCCGTCCAGCTTCCGCCTGCTGCGCCAGCTGCTCTCGCGCATCGAGGACCAGGACACCGGCCGTATTCTGATCGACGGCATGAACGTGGAGATCCCGGCCGAGCGTCAGGCGCAGGCCAAGCGTGCCGCTGAAGTGGTCGATACCGAGATCTTCGAGAAGTTCCCGATGGTCGACGGCCTGCGCCCGATGAACGAGGACCTGACCGAGCTGGTGCTCAACCGCACTTGGCGCCCGGCGCTGTCGGTCACCGGTGTGGGTGGCATGCCGGCACTGGAATCGGCCGGTAACGTGCTGCGCCCGCAGACCTCGGTGAAGCTGTCGCTGCGCCTGCCGCCGACCGCCGATGGCAAGACCTGTGGCGAACTTCTGAAGGACGCCCTGCTGCGCGACCCGCCGAACGGCGCGCAGGTCACCCTGGACCTGGAAAAGGCCTCCACCGGCTGGAATGCACCGGCGATGGCGCCGTGGCTGACCAAGGCGATCGACGATGCCAGCCAGACCTTCTTCGGCAAGCCGGCGATGTACATGGGCGAAGGCGGCTCGATCCCGTTCATGGGCATGCTCGGCGAGAAGTTCCCGGGTGCACAGTTCATGATCACCGGCGTGCTCGGTCCGCATTCCAACGCGCATGGCCCGAACGAGTTCCTGCACATCCCGATGGGCAAGAAGGTCACGTCCTGCGTGTCCAAGGTGATCAGCGAGCACTACGCGGCCAGCCTGCGTGGCGAGACCAGTGGTTCGCCGGTGGCTGCTGACAGTGGCACCCGCCACGGCGACCACGGCTGCTGCTGATTACGGCACACCGTGACGGACGCAGCCTGGCCTTGCTAGGCTGCGTCCACCCTTGGTGGAAATCGCGCGCATGAATGGTCTGTTCGGCAGCAGCAGCTGGCTTTACATCATCCTGGTCGGCTTCTTCGTCGGCCTGCTCGGGCGCTTCTTCATGCCCGGCAACAACCGCATGGGCTGCCTGCTGACCGTCGTGCTGGGCATCCTCGGTGCGCTGCTGGCCGGTTGGTTTGGCCAGTACATGGGCTGGAATGCCCCCGGCGAGCCGGCCGGTTTCCTCGGCGCGGTGCTCGGCGCGGTCGTTGTGCTGGCCATCCTGCGCCTGTTCAGCGGTCGTCGCTGAGCCTGACCGCCCTTCCCTTCCTGTTCCCGACGTTGGCGCGCCCGGCGCGCCCGGATATGCCTGCATGACCGAACCCGCCTCCGATCCCCAGCGCAGCGCGCAGCGCCTGCAGTGGGCCCGCACCCGGCTCGACGATGGCAATGCCGTGGTCGAGCGCGCCTCGGTCGACGCCGGCATGCGCAGTTACTGGCGCACCATCAGTACGCGCGGCAGCCACATCGTGATGGACGCGCCTCCCGGGCTGGAAGATCCACGCCCCTGGCTGCGCATGCGCGGCCTGCTGCACGACCATGGCCTGCGCGTGCCCGCGCTGCTGGCGCAGGATCTGGATGCCGGTTTCCTGTTGCTGGAAGACCTCGGCGGCCCGACGCTGGCGAAGATCCTCGACGAGCGCAATGCCGATGAATGGTTCGGCCGCGCGATCGAACAGCTGCTGCGCCTGCAGGCGATTCCGGTACCCGCCGACTTCGGCCAGTTCGGCGAAGCGCTGCTGCAGCGTGATGCCGGCCTGTTCGACGAGTGGTTCCTGCAGCGCCACCTGCAACTGGAACTGGACTGCGGTGAGCTCGAAGGGCTGCAGCTGGTGCATCGCCGGTTGATGGACAACGCGCTGGGCCAGGCGCAGTTGATGACCCACCGCGATTACATGCCGCGCAACCTGATGCCGGTCGACGAAGGCCCTGCAGTGCTGGATTTCCAGGATCTGGTGCGTGGTCCGATCGCCTACGACGCAGTGAGCCTGTTCAAGGACGCGTTCCTGAGCTGGCCGCTGCAGCGTGTGGACGAGTGGCTGGCGCAGTACCACGAGCGTGCCCGCGACGCCGGCCTGCCGGTGCCCGACCGCGCCACCTTCCTGCGCGATGCCGACTGGATGGGCATCCAGCGCCACGTGAAGATCCTTGGTCTGTTCTGCCGCCTGCGCTATCGCGACAACAAGGGCCATTACCTCGACGACGCGCCGCGCTTCATCGGCTACCTGGATGAAGTGCTGCCGCGCTACCGGGAACTGGCACCACTGCAGCAGCTGCTGGAGGACCGCATCAAGCCAGCGCTGGCCGAGCTGGCCGCACCGATGCGCGTGGCTCGATGAAGGCACTGATCTTTGCTGCTGGCCTCGGCGAGCGCATGCGCCCGCTGACCCTGCACACGCCCAAGCCACTGCTGGACGTGGCCGGCAAACCGCTGATCGTCTGGCACCTGGAACGCCTGGCCGCACTCGGCGTGCGCGAGGTGGTGATCAACACCGCATGGCTCGCCGAGCAGTTCCCTGCGACGCTGGGCGATGGCAGCCAATGGCGCCAGCGCCTGCATTTCATGTACGAAGGGCAGACCCCGCTGGAAACCGGCGGCGGCATCCTCAACGCGTTGCCGGTGCTGGGCGACGCCCCGTTCCTGGTGGTGAACGGCGACATCTGGACTGACTTCGATTTCGCCACGCTGCCCCGCGAACCGCAGGGCCAGGCGCACCTGGTGCTGGTCGACAATCCGGCGCAACACCCGAACGGTGACTACCGCATGGATGCGCAGGGGCTACTGCACCACGACCGCGAAGGGCCGTGCCTGACCTATGCCGGCATCGGCGTGTACCGTCCTTCGATCGTAGCCGACTGGCGCGCGGTGATCGGCGATGCACCGGGCAGCGAGCGGCTGCCGCCGAAGTTCTCGGTGGTGCCGCTGCAGAAGCATTTCATGGCGCAGGGGTTGATGACCGGTCAGCACCATCGCGGGCGCTGGACCGATGTGGGGACCGTGGATCGCCTGCGCGCTCTGGACGTTGAGTTGGCGGCGAACGGCTGAGCCCCTCGTGGCTGGATGCGTGGTCGGTAGAGTCGAACTTGCTCGACTGCAAAGCCGTGCTTGGCCGGTCGGATGGGCTGCGCAGGGAACGCTGCAAGTACCCCTCCGGGGCCCGGCCCAGCCGCTAGCGGCTGTGCGTTCGGTCGCTTGCGAAGCAATGCTTCGCAAGCAAAGCGCCCTCACCCCTGTAAGCTCGGTCGCCGCATCCATGCGGCTCACGCCCCTGCGCAACCCATCCCGCCCGGCCACGGACAATTTCCGTGCGCGTCCAGCCACGAAAAAGAAAAAGAAAATCAAAAGCGGATCGCTTCGCTGCGCTCGCTCGTGTGTGTCGACCAAGGTCGACACCTACCAAGAGCGGAGCACATCAGATTCAAGGTCGAATCTCAGGGCCACCGGCCAACTGTCGAAGGCGGGGTGCTGTGGGCTTGCGGGGTGTGAGCCGCATGGATGCGGCGACCAAGCCCCCATGGACGGGTTTACGGCGGCCCCGCAAGCCCACAGCGCCCCGCATCCCCTCAGGAAGCCAGCTTTTGACGTTGACGTTGACGTTGACGTTGCTTCGGCTTCTGCGGGTGCAGGGCGCAGCCCTGCCGAACAACATCCCTCAGTAACGAGGCCGGCCTTCTTCCAGCACCTGGCGCAGGAACGGCACGGTGATCCGCCGCTTCGCCGCCAGCGACTCGCGATCCAGCCAATCCAGCAGCGTGATCAACCCACCCAGCTCGCGCCCGGTGTGCGACAGCAGCCACTCGATGGACGCCTCGTCGATCGCCAGGCCACGGCGCAGCGCGCGTTCGCGCAGCACCGCTGCACGCCCCTCCTCGTCCAGCGGCTGCAGCAGCACACGCACGCACTGGCCCAGCCGCGAACGCAGGTCCGGCAGCACCAGGCCCAGTTCGCCCGGCGCCTTCTGCGCCGTGTACAGCACGGTCACGCCCGCAGCGCGCGCACGGTTGTGGAAATCGAACAGCGCGATCTCGTCTTCGCGATTGCCTGCGATCTCATCCAGGCCGTCCAGTGCCACCAGTTCGCGCACCTCCAGCCCATCCAGTGCCGCACGCACGCGGCCGGCGGCACTGGCCAGCGGCACGTAGGTCGGCAGCCGCCCGGCCTGCTCGGCACTGGAGCACATCGCCAGCGCCTGATGGGTTTTACCGGTGCCCGCCGCGCCTTCCAGGTAGATCCAGTCATGGCTGGCGCCGACCGCGATCGCACGCAGCTGCGCCAGCGCACCATCCGGCGCGCCGATGAAGGTCTCCAGGCGCTGGTCCCGCGGGTAATGCAGGGCCAGCGGCAGTTGCGGCACACCCATCACTTCAGGTCGGGGCCCTTGTCGGTCGGGAGGATGATATGGGGCTGGTCGACCACGCCATCAAGCACGATCGCCGGCTTCTCACCCACGTACAGCTCGCTCTGACGGTAGCGCTGGTGCGCATAGCGCAGCAGCACATTGGTCACCGCCGCCACCGGCAGCGCCAGCAGCATGCCGAGGAAGCCGAACAGCTGGCCACCGGCCATCACTGCGAAGATCACCGCCACTGGATGCAGGCCGATCTTGTCGCCGACGATACGCGGCGTCAGTACATAGCTCTCCAGCAGCTGGCCCACGGTGAACACCACACCGACCAGTATCAGCAGCTTCAGGTCGAAGCCCTGCGCCTGCACCAATGCGGCCACGATCGCCATCAGGATGCCGGTGGTTGCGCCCAGGTAGGGAATGAAGCTGATCAGGCCGGCAATCAGGCCGATCAGCAGGCCCAGCTTGAGGCCGACCAGCGACAGGCCGCCGGCATAGATCACGCCCAGTGCCAGCATCACCAGGAACTGGCCTCGGATGAACGCGCCCAGCACCTCGTTGGACTCACGCGCCAACGCGCTGATGGTACCGATCTGGTTGCGCGGAATCACCGACGCGACACGCTCGACCAGTTTGTCCCAGTCACGCAGGAAGTAGAACGCCAGGATCGGCAGCAGCAGGATGTTGACCACCCAGGTCACCATCGCAAAACCCGAGCGCGAGACGTAGCCCATGAACGTGGTGGCAAAGCCGCCGGCCTGCTGCCAGTGGCTGCGCACCCATTCAATCAGGCGGTCCGGATCCATCCACTGCATCACTTCCAGGCCAGTCTTCTGCTCGAACCAGGGGATGCCCTTTTCCATCAACCACGCCTGTGCCTGCGGCGCGACCGCGATCAGGGTGGTGATCTGGCGCTCGATCATCGGCACCAGCACCAGCAGCAGCGCCACGATCACCAGCACCATCGCCGCGAACACCAGCACCACGCCGGTCATGCGCGAGCGGCCGGTGGCCTCGATGCGGTCCACCAGCGGGTCACCCAGCCAGGCCAGTGCCAGCGCCAGCACGAACGGGGTCAGGATCGGTGCCAGCAGCCAGACGATCCAGCCGATCAGGCCGGCGAACAGGATGTACTTCAGCCGGCGCAGGAACTGCGCGATCTCAGCTTCCGGGGACAGGATCATCGCAGTCGGTACTCGTTGCTGACCGGTGCGGCCACAGGGGCGCCGGTGGTGTCGTCGATCGGCGTCGGCAGGGCCGGCAGCGGTGCGCTCGGCACCAGCACGCCGTTGTCGCCCAGCATGCGGTTGAAGCCGGCCAGGCCGGTGGTCATCTCCAGGCTCAGCTCCAGCTGGCCGGCCGAGGCGTGCAGCGGGGTGACGTTGCGCACCACCGGCACCTCGCGCAGTCCGGCGGCCAGGCGCAGGTAGTCATCGGCGCTGTTGATGCCGGTGACCAGCACCCGGTAGGTTCCGGCCTGGCCGACGGCCGCGCCGGCCTTGGCATAGCGCTTGACCAGCGCATCGGCGGCACCATCGGCACCGGCTGCCATCGCGCGCATGGCGTTGGCGTCCTTGCTGGTCCACTTGTTCAGCTCACGGCCGTTGTCGACGAACACCCAGTCTGCCTGCCAGCCACCGTTGGCGCGGTACAGCTTGCCGATCAGCTGCATCGGCGGCGAGTAGCGCGAGGAAGCGCGGGCCACGGCGGCGCTGTCCTGGCGCCAGATGGCACCGGCCAGGGCCTGTTCGGCGGCGCCGCCCGTGGGCAGGCCCAGCTTGTAACCGCGCTCGATGGCGCGGTTCAGCAAGGGGCGCGCGGCGTTGGCCTGCTGCACGCTGACCAGTCGCGGGCCGCTGCCATCGTCGACGGCCAGCCACAGTACCGGCTTCGGCCGCGGCTGCGGCCACAGCGGCAGGCCCAGTGCCGACACCAGCGAATCAACGTCATCCTCGCGGAAGCGGGCCACCAGCAGGGTCCGGAAGCTCGGGGCACCGCCAGCGCCCACGCTCTGGTCCTGCTTGTAGTCGTAGCTGGCCACGTAATCCTTGGCATTGCGCAACGCCTGCGCCACGCCCGGGCGCGACATCACGCTGCGATCGCCGGACAATTTGCCCAGTACAACGCTCAACGCGCGGGCCAGGGCGCCGTTGCGATCGGCTTCGGCTTGGCTGTTGACGGGCACTTCGGCCTCGTACGCACCACTGGCGGTGGCGACATCACCCTCGGTGCGAAGGCCGCTCTGGGCCATCGTGGCCACCGGCAGGCTCAGCGCAAGGAGCAGGGTCAAAATCAGGCTGCGGCGCATCAGGACATCCATTGGCTCGACGTATCCGGGGGAATTGTTGCCCGAATACGGCCTTTGCGCCAATGCGGCCTGTTAAAATCGCCCGTTCAACCCCTGCCAGCGCCGACGCCCGTGACCAACAGCCCGTCTTCCGCCCCTTCCCCCCTCACCTACCGTGATGCGGGTGTCGACATCGACGCCGGCAACGAGCTGGTCGAGCGGATCAAGCCCCTGGTCAAGCGCAGCTTCCGCCCGGAAGTGATGGGCGGCCTGGGTGGCTTCGGCGCCTTGTTCGACCTGTCCAACAAGTACCGCGAGCCGGTGCTGGTGTCGGGCACCGACGGTGTGGGCACCAAGCTGAAGCTGGCCCACCAGCTGAACCGCCACGATACGATCGGCATCGACCTGGTCGCCATGTGCGTGAACGACGTGCTGGTGCAGGGCGCCGAGCCGCTGTTCTTCCTGGACTACTTCGCCACCGGCAAGCTGGACATCGACACCGCTGCGGCGGTCGTGGGCGGCATCGCCAACGGCTGCACCGAGGCCGGCTGCGCGCTGATCGGCGGCGAAACCGCTGAAATGCCCGACATGTACGCCCCGGGCGAGTACGACCTGGCCGGTTTCACGGTGGCCGCGGTCGAGAAGAGCGAGCTGAAGGACGGCGCCAAGGTGACGGCCGGTGACGTGCTGATCGGCATCGCCTCGTCCGGCCCGCACTCCAACGGCTACTCGCTGGTGCGCCGGATCTACGACCGTGCCGGCCGCCCGGCCGAGCTGGAACTGGAAGGCGGCGTGAAGCTGGTCGATGCGCTGATGGCGCCGACCCGCCTGTACGTCAAGCCGATCCTGTCGCTGCTGAAGTCGCACGGCGAGGCCATCCACGGCATGGCCCACATCACCGGTGGCGGCCTGACCGAGAACATCATCCGCGTGGTGCCCGAAGGCCTCGGCCTCGACATCCAGGCCTCGTCCTGGACCCTGCCGCCGGTGTTCCAGTGGCTGCAGAAGGAAGGCGCGGTGGCCGACAGCGAAATGTGGCGCACCTTCAACTGCGGCATCGGTTTCGTGCTGATCGTCGCAGCGGACCAGGTGGCTGCAGTGTCCGATGCGGTCAAGGCGCAGGGCCTGGAGCACTGGACCATCGGCCAGGTGGTCACCGCCGAAGGCGCCGAGCGCGTCCACATCGGCTGATCCCGGCAACCCAGGAGCCCGCATGGACGCAACGCCCCCCTTGTCACCCGCCCCCGTGCCGCCGCCGCTGGCGACGGTACCGGTGTTCAGCGCGCAGGATGCCGACCACCTGCGCATGCTGGCCATCGCGCACTACGTGGTCGGCGCCCTGATCGCACTGTTCTCGCTGATCTTCATCATCCACATCGTGCTGGGCATCACCGCGCTCACCGGCAACCTGCCGCTGAATTCCGGCGGCCAGCCGTCGTCGCCGGCCGAGGAGCGCCTGTTCGGCTGGATGTTCACCATCGTCGGCTGCGTCATCGTGTTCGGTGGCGTGACCCTGGGCGCGTTCGTGGCCTACGCCGGCCGCTGCCTGACCCGGCGCCGCCGCTACCTGCTGTGCCTGATCGTGGCCGGCCTGGCCTGCCTGTTCGCGCCGATCGGCACCGCGCTGGGGGTGTTCAGCCTGATCACCCTGGTGCGCCCGCAGGTCAAGGCCGCCTTCGACCTTCCTGCCGCGACCGCATGACCGCCCCCGGCAATCCGCCACCGCTGCCGCATCAGGCCCTGGCGCAGTTGCAGTTGGCCAGCCACCTGCAGACGCTGACCGTGCTGTTCTACGCGTTGGCCGGCTTCCACTGGGTCGCCACGGTGGCCTTCCTCGGTCTCAGCGGCTGGGTGGCCCAGTCCCGCGGGCTGGACGATGCCTGGATGCTGACTACGGTCTATGCGTCAATCGCCGTGCTGGCAGCCGTACTGGGGATCGTGCAGTTGTACACCGCGCGCCAGCTGTCGCATCGCACCGGGTTGGGCTGGTGCCAGCGCGCGGCCTGGCTGGGTGTGCTGGCCGGCCCGCTGGGCATGGCCTTGGCCGCCTATGCCTGGGTGTTCCTGTCCAAGCCTGGAATGGCCGCGCTGTTCGACCGCGGCGACCACCTCAGTGTCTGAACCTGCCGGCAGACGCCCCGTCCTTTTCTGATCGATTTCCCATGTCCGCGCCTGCCCTCCCGACGATCGCTTCGCCCACCGCCTCCCGTTTCTCGGCCCCCAAGAAGCTGGCCTTTGCCGCCGTGCTGGCGGTGTTCGCGATCAGCTGGATCCACCCGCTGTGGCCCACCGAGCAGGCCCTGCACAGCACCCTGACCGTGATCGGGCTGGCCGCGCTGCTGTGGGTCGACCGTCGCGGCGGCTGGCTGGGCAACGGCGCCTTCATCGCCATCTGCGGCTTCATCGCCCTGCACTGCGTGGCTGCGCGCTGGCTGTATTCCAACGTGCCCTACGACGCCTGGGCGCAGACGCTGACCGGCTGGTCGCCGAATGCGGCCTTCGGCTGGCAGCGCAATCATTTCGACCGCCTGATCCACTTCCTGTTCGGTGTCTGCTTCACCCCCGCGCTGCTGCAGCTGGCCCGTCATGCGTGGCCTGCGCTGCGCCTGGGCCAGGCCTTCACCCTGGCTGTGATGACGGTGATGTGTGCCAGCCTGGTCTACGAATGGTTCGAGTGGGCCATCGCGCTTGCCCTGTCGCCCGATGCCGCCGAGGCCTACAACGGGCAGCAGGGCGACATGTGGGACGCGCACGCCGACATGCTGATGGCCACCCTCGGCAGCCTACTGGTCTGGCCGCTGATCCGCCGGAGCACCCAGCCGTGACCGCGCCCACCCGCATTGCCGTGCTCGCCTCCGGTCGTGGCAGCAACCTGCAGGCCATCCTCGATGCCATTGCCGACGGCCGCCTGCCCGCCGAGGTAGTCGGCGTGTTTTCCGACCGCCCCGCCGCGGAGGCCCTGCAGCGCGTCGCACCGAGCCTGCGCTGGGCGCATGCACCGAAAGAATTCAGCGACCGCGCCAGCTACGAGCAGGCGCTCGGCGATGCGCTTGCCGCAGTACAGCCGGACTGGATCGTCTGCGCCGGCTACATGCGCATCCTCGGCGCGGCCTTCGTGCAGCGCTTCAATGGCCGCCTGGTCAACATCCATCCGTCGCTGCTGCCACTGCACAAGGGCCTGGACACGCATGCGCGGGCATTGGAGGCCGGCGACGCCGAGCACGGTGCCAGCGTGCATCTGGTCGTGCCCGAGCTGGACGCGGGCGCAGTGCTGGCCCAGGTGCGGGTGCCGGTGCTGCCTGGCGATGACCCGCACCGCCTGGCCGCGCGCGTGCTGGCGGTGGAGCACTCACTGTTGATCGCCACGCTGCAGTTGCTGTGTGGCGGCCGCCTGGCTGAACGGGAAGGACAGCCCTGGCTCGACGGTCACCCCCTGTTTAGCCCGTTGGCCCTAGATTCCGCCGGGAACCTGAACCGGTAGTCCCCGTGCACACGCCCTGCTGACTGCGGGGCTGGCATCCTGCTCCCCCCTGCGGTCCCTGTCCTCCATGAAGACCACGACGCTGCTGTCCACTTCATTGCTGCTGTCGCTTGCCGTGCTTCCCGCCGTGGGCAGGGGCCAGGCGCAGGCACCTGCCGCTTCGCCTGCACCGGTGCCCGTCGTACAGCCGCCGGCTGAACCGGCCGTACCCATGCCGGCGGCGCTGGCGTGGGAGCCGCCGCCGCTGCAGCCGTTCAGCGCCACCTACCAGGCCTTCTACAAGGGCAAGGAGGCCGGCGATGCCAGCATGCAGGTCACCCATACCGGCGGCAGCCAGTGGCGGGTCGACATGCAGGTGGTCGGCCGCCGCGGCTTCGCCAGCGTGCTCGGCCTGAACATCGAGCAGAGCACGGTGTTCGAGGAGCGCAGTGGCATCTATGCGCCGCTGAGCCAGAGCACCGTGCGCAAGGGCCTGTTCCTTGGCAAGAAGGCCGTGGGCACCTACAACTGGCAGGCCGGCACCGCGCAGTGGACCGGTGACGTCAAGAAGGAACGTGCGCAGCCGATTCCGCTGCAGGCGGGCGACCAGAGTGCGCTGCTGATCAACCTGGCGATCATGCGCGATGCCCGCCCCGGCGCCGCAATGCACTATCGCTACGTGGACATGGGCAAGGTCCGCGAACACGACTACCAGGCCGCGGCGCAGACCGAAAACGTCGAGGTCGGCGACCTGTCCTACAACGCACTGCGGGTCTACCGGACCAACGGTGGCAGAAACGAAACCATTCTCTGGATCGCCAACGGTGTCCCCACCCCGGTGCGCATCCTGCAACGCGAAGACGGCGAAGATCGCGTCGATCTGCGCCTGATCGAATACCAAGGAGTCTGAGCATGAACACCCTGACCCGCCCCCTCACCTGGATCGCAGCGGCCGCGCTGACTGTGGCCAGCCTGCCAGCCATGGCGCTGGAACCGTTCAAGGCCGATTACCTGGCCAGCTACATGGGCATGCAGGCCAACGGCACCATGACCCTGGCCAGCGAAGGGGCCAACAAATGGCGCTACAGCCTGCAGGTGAAGAACCAGCTGGCCGACCTCAGCCAGAGCACGGTGTTCGAGGAAGTGCGCGGCCAGCTGCGCCCGCTCAGCAGCCAGGACCGTTCGGCGCTGCTGGTGAAGAAGCGCAACGTGCAGGCCAACTACAACTGGACCAGCAACCAGGCCACCTGGACCGGCGACATCAAGCCGGACCGCGCAGGGCCGATCGCGTTGAAGGCGGGCGACATGGACGCGCTGCTGATCAACCTGGCGATCGCCCGTGACCTCGCCGCCGGCAAGCCGCTGACCTATCGCATGGTCGACGAAGGCCGCATCAAGAACATGACCTACCGCGTGATCGGCAAGGAGTCGATCACCGTGGGCGGCAAGAGCTATGAAGCCACCAAGGTTTCGCGCGCCGACGGCAACAAGGAGCTGATCGCCTGGATCGTGCCGGAGTTCCCGGTACCGGCGCGCATGCTGCAGCGTGAGGGCGGCCGCGATGCGCTGGACCTGACCATCAGGGCGATGAACTGATCGGAGATCCACGTCATCCACGCATGGCGTGGATCTACTTCACGTTCCAGTAGATCCACGCCATGCGTGGATGGGTGTATCCCAAAAAAACGCCCGCTTGCGCGGGCGTTCTCTTATTTCTTCGCTTCGGCCGGTTTCTCTTCGGCCGCCTTGAACTCGGTGCGGCAGTCCACGCGGATCTGCTCGCCGCTGCTGCGCCAGATGAAGGTGCGGCAATGACGGTTGCTGTCCTGGCTGTCGTTCACCGACACCGCATAGAACGACTGGATGATCTCATCGCGCGAGACCGTGCCGTCGCCGTTCCAGTCCATGTCCTTCTGCTCGATGCCCTGGGTGATGGCAAGGTTGGCGTACCAGGCATAGCCCAGCCACGCCAGCACGATCAGCACCAGCGCCAGCAGCGCCTTGCGACGCGGGCTGAATTTGCCGCGCAGGATCATGGCACGCGCCGGATGGTGGCGCCGAGCGAAGACAACTTCTCTTCGATGTTCTCGTAGCCACGATCAAGGTGGTAGATGCGGTCGATGGTGGTTTCGCCGCTGGCCATCAGCCCGGCCAGGATCAGCGAGGCCGACGCACGCAGGTCGGTGGCCATCACCGGTGCACCGCTCAGGTGTTCATTGCCACGCACGATGGCGGTATGCCCTTCGACCTGGATGTCCGCACCCAGGCGCAGCAGTTCGTTGACGTGCATGAAACGGTTCTCGAAGATCGTTTCGTTGATCACGCCGACGCCATCGGCCACGCAGTTGAGCGCCATGAACTGCGCCTGCATGTCGGTCGGGAACGCCGGGTACGGCGCGGTGGTCAGGTTGACCGCCTTCGGCCGCTTGCCCTGCATGTCCAGGGTAATGGTGTCTTCGGTGGTCTCGATCGTCGCACCCGCTTCGACCAGCTTGGACAGCACGGCGTCCATGGTGTTCGGGCGCGCACGGTTGACCGTGACCTTGCCGCCGGTCATCGCCGCGGCCACCAGGAAGGTACCGGTCTCGATGCGGTCGGGCAGCACTTCGTGGCGGCCACCGGACAGGCGCTCGACGCCTTCGATGACCAGGCGGGCGGTGCCCAGGCCTTCGATCTTCGCGCCCAGTGCGATCAGGCAGTGCGCCAGGTCGGTCACTTCCGGTTCCATCGCCGCGTTGTCGAGGATGGTGGTGCCTTCGGCCAGCACCGCTGCCATCAGCACGTTCTCGGTACCGGTGACGCTGACCATGTCGAAGGTGAAGTGGCCACCCTTCAGGCGCTTGGCGGTGGCCTTGATGAAGCCGTTCTCGACCACGATCTCGGCACCCAGCGCCTGCAGGCCCTTGATGTGCTGGTCGACCGGACGCGAGCCGATCGCGCAGCCGCCGGGCAGCGACACTTCGGCCGCACCGAAGCGGGCCAGCAGCGGGCCCAGCACCAGGATCGAGGCGCGCATGGTCTTGACCAGCTCATACGGTGCCACGTGCTGGTTGACCGAACGCGGGTCGACCACGATCGCGCTGCCGCGCGACAGCGTGCCCTGGTCGATGGTGACCTTGGCGCCCAGTTCGCCCAGCAGCTTCACCGTGGTGACCACGTCGTGCAGGTGCGGCACATTGGTGATCTCCACCGGCTCATCGGCCAGCAGGGTCGCGCAGAGAATGGGGAGGACGGCGTTCTTCGCGCCGGAGATGCTCACTTCACCGTGCAGCGCAGCGCCGCCGGTCACAACGATCTTGGCCATGTATTCGGGATCTTCTGCGGTTCAGCCGGCTTCGGCCGGGGTCACGGTTTTCAGCGCCAGTGCGTGGATCGCGCCGCCCATCAGGTCGCCCAGGGTCGCATAGACCATCCGGTGGCGGGCCAGCGGCATCTTGCCGGCGAAGGCCTCGCAGACCACGGTCGCTTCGAAATGCACGCCATCATCGCCCTGCACGTCGGCGCGGGCGCCAGGCAGGCCGGTTTCGATCAGATTGCGGATGGTGTCAGCGTCCAACGGGCTTTCCTAATAAAATGTGCGTCCATTCTACTTCCGCTGCGTGGCGTCCGCATGGCCGAATCCCTGTTGCCCCCCCGTTCCGTCGACCCTGCAGGCCTGGTCGCCAGCGGCCGCCGCGTCTTCGAGATCGAGAGGCAGGCGCTGGATGCCGTGGCAGACCGCCTCGGCGAGGCCTTCCAGCAGGCCTGCCAGGCGATCCTGGCCAGCCGCGGCCGGGTGGTGGCCACCGGCATGGGCAAGTCCGGGCACATTGCGCGCAAGATCGCTGCCACGCTGGCCTCGACCGGCACCCCGGCCTTCTACGTGCACCCCGGCGAAGCCGGCCACGGCGATCTTGGCATGATCACCGAAGACGACGTGGTGCTGGCCCTGTCCTACTCGGGTGAATCGGACGAAGTGCTGATGCTGCTGCCGGTGCTCAAGCGCCAGGGCAACGTGCTGATTTCCATGACCGGCCGGCCGCAGTCGAGCCTGGGTACGGCCGCCGACATCCATCTGGACGTAAGCGTGCCAGCCGAGGCCTGCCCGCTGGCGCTGGCACCGACCTCCAGCACCACCGCCTCGCTGGCGATGGGCGATGCGCTGGCCGTGGCCCTGCTCGATGCACGTGGATTCACCGCCGACGACTTCGCCCGTTCGCACCCGGCCGGCAGCCTCGGCCGCCGCCTGCTGCTGCACATCACCGACGTCATGCACACCGGCGATGACCTGCCAAGCGTGGGCGCCGACGCCAGTCTCAGCGAAGCGCTGATGGAAATGAGCCGCAAACGGCTGGGCATGACCGCCGTGGTCGACGCAGACGGCGTCCTGATCGGCCTGTTCACCGATGGCGACCTGCGCCGTGCCCTGGACAGCGCGCTGGACGTGCGCACGGCGAAGATCGCCGATGTGATGACCCGCAACCCGCGCACCATCGGTGCCGACCAGCTGGCGGTCGAGGCCGCCCGCCTGATGGAGACCCACAAGATCACCGGCCTGATCGTGGTCGATGGCCAGGGCCGGGCAGTCGGCGCCCTGAACATTCATGACCTGTTGCGGGCCCGGGTGGTTTAACCGACAGTCCGTAGACCCCATTCAGTCTGTAACGCCGCACCTGCCCCCAACGAGCCTGCCGCCCTGATGCCCTGGTCCCCCCTGCCCGCCTTCCCCGCCCACCTGCATGCCGCCGCGGCCCGTATCCGCCTGGCCTGCTTCGACGTGGACGGCACCCTCACCGACGGTCGGCTGTACTACGACAAGGACGGCAACGAGAGCAAGGCGTACTTCGTGCAGGACGGTCTGGGCCTGAAACTGCTGCAGCAGCACGGCATCCATCCGGTGCTGATCACCGCGCGCAACAGCCAGTCCGCGCTCAAGCGCGGCGCCGACCTCGGCATCGATACCCAGATCGCCGTGGGCGACAAACTGGCCAGCGTGCAGGCCCTGTGTGCCCAGCATGGCATCGGCCTGGAACAGGTGGCCTTCATGGGCGATGACCTGCCGGACCTGGCACCGCTGGGCGCGGTCGGGCTGGCCGTCGCCCCGGCCAACGCCCATCCGTGGATCGCCGAACGCGTGCACTGGCAGACCCGTGCCGACGGTGGGCGGGGGGCCGCGCGCGAGCTGTGCGACATCCTGCTGGCCGCCCAGGGCCGCGTGGATGCGGTCCTGGCGAGGTTTGGCGCATGAATGCTCCTTCGCTCAACTGGCGCACGATCCTCGGTATCGGCCTGCTGCTGGCCGCCCTGCTCAGCAGCTGGGCGGCGCTGCGCAACCGTGACAAGGGGCCCGCCAAGGACGGTCAGGAGGTTGGCGTGGATTACATCCTGCATGACTTCCAGATCGTCGCCCTGGATGAGCACGGCAAGGAATCGACCACCCTGCGCGCACCGCTGCTGGAGCGCCAGCGCGGCGACCAGACCATCAACATCGCCACCCCGCTGTTCGAGATGCCGGACAAGGATGGCAAGCACTGGACCCTGCGGGCCGAGACCGGCTGGCTCAGCGCCAAGGGCGATGAGATGAAGCTGCGCGGCAATGTCGCCGGCGACAGCCCGGCCGGCCCGGGCACGGTGCCGACCACCTTCCGCACCGATCATCTGGACGTGTTCCCCAAGGAAAACCGCGCCCGCACCGATGCACTGGTGACCATGACCCGCCCGGGCATGGAACAGTCCGGCGTCGGTTTCGAAGTGGATTCGAAGAACAACACGTATCATTTCCTCAGCCAGTCCAAGGGCCGCTACACGCCCAAGCGCTGATTCCGCCGCCAGCCTGCGACGTCTCCGGACAGGCGCAAGGCCGGCAGCCCCACCCGCACGCCCCCGGTCCAGCCGGGAGGCCCCCACCGGTAGAACGGACCCCGATGAAGATTCCCTTTGCCGCCGTACTCGCGCTTGGTCTTCTTGCTCCCAGCGCCGCCTTCGCCAAGTCCACCGACCGCAACGAAGACATGCATATCGATTCCGGCGCCCAGTCGGGCATGCTCACCGGCGACGGCAAGACCGTGCTGTCGCAGGGCGTGGTCATCACCCAGGGCACACTGGACCTGCGTTCGTCCGAGGCCGAGATCTACCTCAAGGATGGCGAAGCGGTGCGGGTGGTGTTCACCGGCAAACAGGCCAAGATGAAGCAGCAGCTCGATGACGGCACCTGGATGGACGCGCTGGCCGACCGCATCGACTACGACATCAAGACCGAGATCATCACCCTGACCGGCAACTACAAGGTCACCAGCGCGCGCGGCACCAATGCCGGCCAGCGCATGGTCTACAACACCCGCAGCGGTGAAATGAACTCCGGCGGCGACGGCAGCCGCGTGCGTACCGTCATTCCGCCGAAGAACAAGACCCCGGCGGCGCCTGCGGCACAGCCCAAGGCCACCACGCCGGCAGCATCGGCCGGGAGCAAGAAGTAATGCTTGTCGCCAAAGGCCTGCGCAAGAAGTACAAGCAGCGCGAAGTCGTCAAGGACTTCGGGTTGACCCTGGATGCCGGTGAAGTGGTCGGCCTGCTCGGCCCCAACGGCGCCGGCAAGACCACCTGCTTCTACATGATCGTCGGCCTGGTCGCCGCCGATGCCGGCAGCATCGTGCTCGATGGCAAGGACATCACCGGCGACCCGATGTACACCCGCGCCAAGCAGGGCGTGGGCTACCTGCCGCAGGAACCGTCGGTGTTCCGCAAGCTGAGCGTGGCCGACAACATCCGCCTGGTGCTGGAACTGCGCGAGGACCTCGATTCGAAGGGCCGCGAGCGCGAATTGAACAGCCTGCTCGACGAACTGCAGCTGGGCCATGTCGCCGACCAGCTCGGTGCCAGCCTGTCCGGCGGCGAGCGGCGCCGTTGCGAGATTGCCCGTGCACTGGCCGCACAACCGCGCCTGATCCTGCTCGACGAACCGTTCGCCGGCGTCGATCCGATTTCGGTCGGCGAGATCCAGCGCATCGTCACCCATCTCAAGCAGCGCGGCATCGGCGTGCTGATCACCGACCACAACGTGCGCGAGACCTTGGGAATCTGCGACCGCGCGTATATTCTCGCCGAGGGCAGCGTACTGGCCCAGGGCTCGCCGGAAGCGATCCTGGACAACGCCGACGTGCGTCGCGTCTACCTTGGGGATTCCTTCAAGCTGTGACGGCAAGCGCCGGGTCCCTCTCCTTCCTTTCGGCACAGGCATGAAGACTCGGCTGCAGACATCGTTGGGACAGCAGCTGGTGCTTACGCCCCAGCTGCAACAGGCGATCAAGCTGCTGCAGATGTCCAGCACCGAGCTGGAACTGGAGATCGCGCAGGCAGTGGAAAGCAATCCACTGCTGGACTGGGCCGACAGCAGTGACAGCAGCAGTGCCGCCAACGAAGGCGGCGATGCTGATGGCAACGACGGCGACGCCCCTGCGGAGCGTGCCGACAACGGCGACGACTGGGCGCCGGCCGAACTGGATTGGAGCGCCACCGGCAGCGGCGGCAGCTTCGACGATGACGACGACAACGGCAGCGCGGCCGAGCGCGTCGCCGAAACCGAAACGCTGGCCGACCATCTGCTGTGGCAGCTGCACCTGTCGCATCTGTCCGCCCGTGATCGCAGCATCGGCGCTGCGCTGATCGATGCACTGGACGATGACGGCTACCTGCGCGAGCCGCTGGCCGGCATCGCCGAAACCCTGTTGCCGGCAATCCACGCCGACGAGGACGAGATTCTCGCGGTGTTGCATCGCATCCAGCGCTTCGACCCGGTGGGTACGGCTGCACGCACGCTGGGTGAATGCCTGCTGCTGCAATTGGACGTGCTGGCCGACGCAACGCCGGGCCTGGCATTGGCGCGACAGATTGCCGCAGGCCCACTGGAGCGTTTGCCGCGCAGCGGCGTCGCCGGGCTGGCCCACGAGTTGAAGCAGCCGCTGGCCGAGGTCGAGACCGCAGTGACGCTGCTGCGCTCGCTGGACCCGCGCCCGGTCACGCAGATCGCACCGCTGTCGCAGGACACCTATGTGGTGCCGGACGTGGTGGTATGGCGGCAGAACGGCGTGTGGCGCGCCGCGCTGGCCGCGCATGCCGGGCCGAAGGTGGTGATCCATCGCGGCTACGAACAGCTGATCCGACGCTGTGGCGAGGCCGATGCCGGCTACCTGCGTGCGCAGCTGCAGGAAGCACGCTGGCTGCTGAAGGGCCTGCAGCAGCGCGGCGACACCCTGCTGCGGGTAGTACGCAGCCTGATCCTGCAGCAGGCCGGTTTCCTTGAATTCGGCGAACAGGCGCTGCGCCCGCTGACCCTGCGCGAGATCGCCGCCGAGCTCGGCCTGCATGAATCGACGGTGTCGCGCGCGATCGCCCGCAAGCACGTGCGTACACCGCGCGGCACCCTGCCGCTGCGCGCCTTCTTCGCCTCCGGCATCGACACCGAAGGCGGTGGCGAGGCGTCCAGCACGGCCATCCAGGCGATGATCCGGCGCCTGATCGACGACGAGAACCCGCGCAAGCCGCTTTCTGACGCCAAGCTGGCTGACCTGCTCAAATCGTCGGGAATTCCAGTAGCGCGGCGCACCGTGGCGAAGTATCGTGAAGCCATGAACATCTCCGCCTCGCACGAAAGGGTCAGAATCGCTTGACGCGCCGCCGCGCCCGGCGGAGAGGTTCATTGGCACATCCGAACACAGGAGAAACCCGATGCGCATCGAAACGTTTGGCAAAGATGTCGAAGTCACCCCGGCCCTGCAGTCCTATGTAGAGGAGAAGCTGGCCCGGATCGGCAAACACTTCGACCAGCACTGCGAAGCGCGGGTGACCCTCAAGCTGCAGAAGACCGAACACCACGTCGACGCCAGCCTCAACATTCCCGGCCAGACCCTGCACGCTGAGGCCAATGCCCAGACCATGTATGCCGCGATCGACCTGCTTGCGGACAAGCTTGACCGCCTGGTGATCAAGCACAAGGAGAAAAAACAGCAGCACGCGCCGCTGCCGGTGGGCGACAATGGTGGCTGATCGCCACCGTTCCCCGCAGACATGCCCCTGACTGACCTCCTGGCGGCCGTGCAGACCCAGCTCTGCACGGCCACCGACCGCGACAGCGTCCTGCAGGCCGCCGCCGGGTTGCTGGCCTGCCGCCAGGCCAACGCCGAACAGATCTACCTGAACCTGTGCCAGCGCGAAGCGCTGGGCAGCACTGCGATCGGACACGGCATCGCCATTCCCCACGGCCGCGCGCCGACCCTGGACCGCCCTCGTGGCGCCCTGCTGCGGCTGGCCACCCCGGTCGACTTCGGTGGCGACGAGCCGGTGGACTTGGTGTTCGCCATGGCCGTCCCCGCCCACTACACCCACCAGCACCTGATGCTGCTGTCTGAACTTGCCGAGCTGTTTTCCGCGCCGGATATCCGCCAGGCGCTGCGCGAAGCGGGGGATGCACGGGCACTGCGCGAGGCGCTGGACATGACCCCACCTGCGAGCGCCGCATGAATACCAGCATCACCGCCCGTGAACTGTTCGAACAGCAGCGCGAGCGGCTGGGGCTGCGCTGGGCCGCGGGCAAGTCCGGCGAGAAGCGTGAACTGGAGGCCGGCAATACGGTCTCCCGGCGGCCCTCGCTGGCTGGCTACCTCAACGCGATCTATCCCAACAAGGTGCAGATCCTCGGCACCGAGGAACTGTCCTGGCTGGATGCGCTGGAACCGCGCCAGCGCTGGGAGACCATCGAGAAGATCATGCAGTCGCATCCGCTGGCGCTGGTGCTGACCCGCAACCAGCCCTGCCCGGAAGACCTGCGCGCTGCGGCGGACGAATCCGGTACGCCGCTGTGGCTGTCGCCCAAGCGCGGCCACGAACTGCTCAACCACCTGTCCTACCATCTGGCACGCACGCTGGCACCACGGGTGATCCTGCATGGCGTGTTCATGGAGATCTACTCGATCGGCGTGCTGATCACCGGTGAGGCTGGTTCGGGCAAGAGCGAACTGGCGCTGGAACTGCTCAGCCGCGGCCACCGCCTTGTTGCCGACGATGCACCGGAGTTCACCCAGATCGCCCCGGACGTGCTGGACGGCACCTGCCCCGAACTGCTGCAGGACCTGCTGGAAGTGCGCGGCCTGGGCGTGCTGAACGTGCGCGAGATGTTCGGCGACACGGCTGTAAAGAAGAACAAGTACCTTCGGCTGATCGTCCACCTGACCAAGCCGATGACCGAACCGACCCCGCATGGCTACGAACGCCTGACCGGCGATTCCGGAACCCGCCATGTGCTGGACCTGGATGTTCCGCTGATCACCCTGCCGGTGATGCCCGGCCGCAACCTGGCCGTGCTGACCGAGGCGGCCACCCGCCTGCACATCCTGCGCACCAAAGGCATCGATCCAGCGGCCATGTTCATCGCCCGCCACAGCAACCTGCTGGAACGGCGAACGCCCTGATTCCCCTGTCCCTCGAAGAGCCTGTCCATGAGCACCGCAACCCCCTCCGCCCCGACCCTGATCATCGTCAGCGGCCTGTCCGGCTCGGGTAAATCCGTCGCCCTGAAGACCTTCGAGGACCAGGACTACTACTGCTCGGACAACCTGCCGATCCAGCTGCTGCCGGACTTCGTGCGCAGCGTGCTGGTCAACCATGACGGTGCCGGCCGGCGCCGCCTGGCAGTCGGTATCGATGTGCGCGGCCAGTCCGACCTGAGCCAGCTGGGCAACTGGCGGCAGCTGGCCACCGACGCCGGCGTGGAAGTGAAGGTGCTGTTCTTCGAAGCCAGCGACGAAACGGTGCTCAAGCGCTATGCCGACACGCGCCGCCGTCACCCGCTGAGCCAACTGGGCCTTTCGTTGCCCGAAGCGATCGCACGCGAGCGCGAGCTGACCGCACCGTTGCGCCGTGAAGCCGATGCGGTGATCGACACCAGCGCGCTCAACGTGCACCAGTTGCGGCGGCGGATCATCACCGAGTTCGCGCTGGACCACGCCACACGCCTGTCGCTGCTGTTCGAATCGTTCGCCTACAAGCGTGGCGTGCCGGCTGAAGCGGACTTCGTGTTTGATGCACGCGTGCTGCCGAACCCGCACTGGGACCCGGACCTGCGCGCGCTGAGCGGCCGCGAACCGGGCGTGCGTGATTACCTGGAAGCGCAACCGGACGTGCAGCGCTACCTGGCCCAGCTGATGGATTTTCTCGACACGTGGCTGCCGAAGCTGGGTGATGGCACCCGCAGCTACGTAACTGTGGCCTTCGGCTGCACCGGCGGCAAGCACCGTTCGGTGTTCCTGGCCGAACGCATGGCGCGCCACGCTCGTGAGATGGGCTGGGAAGACGTGGCGACCTATCACCGCGAACAGGATTGACCTTCGGGCGAAGACGGAACAATGGGCGTAGATCCACGCCATGCGTGGAGACCGCCCACAGGGCGGCACAAGCATCCGTAGCCGGCTGCTGTCCACGCCCCCTTTTGGCCGAAGTTGATCGCCTGCCGGAGCTGCTCCGGGGCGTTTGGACCCTGCGCGCAGGATCCATCCACGCATGGCGTGGATCTACTGGGCGGAATACATGAATACGGGACACAGTGCCCCTCTTCTGCTGCTATCGCCAATTCACCTTGACCTGTTAACGTGCAGTAATGACCTGTGGCATTCTCCTCGTAACACATCCTGGGGTCGGGACCGCCCTGCTTGACGTGGCGACCCGGCTCCTGCGGCAGTTGCCGCTGAAAACAGAAGCTTTCGAAGTACCGTTCGACGCAGACCTGGACGCCTTGCTTCCGCTCGCCTCGGCCGCCCTGCGGCGGGTCGATGGAGGGGAAGGCGTGCTGATCCTGACCGACCTGTACGGTGCCAGCCCCGCCAACCTTGCCGGGCAGCTGGCCCGGCTGGGGACCCCGGTTCGCCGGGTGTCGGCGCTGAGCCTGCCGATGTTGCTGCGGGTGATGAATTATCCGGAACAGGGACTGGATCAACTGCCCGCCACAGCCGCGGCGGGTACCCGTAATGGAGCGATAGTCGACGATGCTTGAACGAGAACTCACCGTCAGCAACCGCCTGGGCCTGCATGCCCGGGCCACCGCCAAGCTGGTGCAGACCCTGGCGCCGTTCCGCTGCAACGTGACCATGGCCGCCAAGGGCCGTGAGATCAACGCCAAGAGCATCATGGGCGTGATGCTGCTGGCCGCCGGCCAGGGCACCCCGGTCACGGTGCGCATCAACGGCGAGGATGAAGCCGCGGCCATGGACGCAGTGGTCGGCCTGTTCGAGCGCCGCTTCGACGAGGACAACTGAGCGTGCCACGCGCACGCGCCGGCCAGGTCATTTCCGGCCAACGGCCGGTACAGCTGCTGGCCGGCCATGGTGCGGCCCGTGGCACCGCGATGGGCCGGGCCCGCGTACGCCTGCCACATGCGCTTGAAGTCGCCGAACAACGCGTCGCCGCCCACCAGGTCGAGGCCGAACTGGCCCGCCTGCATCGTGCGGTGGATGCCGCACGCATGGAAATGCACGAGCTGCGACAGCGCCTGCATGGTGCACTGAACCAGGAAGTGGGCGAATTCCTCGACCTGCATGCGCTGCTGCTGGACGATCCCGAGCTGCTGTTCGGGCTGGACGAGCTGATCCGCAGTGGCCCCTACAGCGCTGGCTATGCGCTGCGCCTGCAGCGTGATCGCCTGGCCAAGGTCTTCGATGGCATGGACGATGCCTATCTGAAGAGCCGCATGGACGACCTCGACCATGTGATCGGCCGCATCCACGCTTTCCTGCAGCCCGAGCGGCCGCCAGCCGTGAAAGGCCTGGCGGGCGAAATTCTGGTCTGCGACAACATCGCGCCTTCCGAACTGGCGCAGCTGCAGGCGCAGGGTGTGGTCGGCATCGTCACCGCCGCCGGCAGCGCGCTGTCGCACAGTGCGATCCTGGCGCGCAGCCTGCACCTGCCCTTGATCGTCAACGTGCCGCAGCTGCTCAGCCGCATCGCCGATGGCGACGTGCTGATCATCGACGGCGCCGACGGCAGCATCACCGCCAACCCGCAGGCCGACAACCTGCGCGACTACCGTGCACGCCTGAAGGAGCACGCGCGCGAACAGCGCGAGCTCGGCCGCCTGCGCAGCAAGCCCAGCCGCACCCGCGACCAGGTCGACATCGCCCTGCTGGCCAATGCCGAATCGCTGGAGGACGTGACCCAGGCGCATGCGCTGGGCGCGCACGGGCTCGGCCTGTACCGCACCGAATTCCTGTTCCTGCAGCGCAACGAGCTGCCGGACGAAGAAGAACAGTTCCAGACCTACCGCGATGCCGCACTGGGCATGAGCGGACGACCGGTGACCATCCGTACCCTCGACCTGGGCGCGGACAAGGCCGATCGCACCGGCCTGACCCTGAGCAATGAAGAGAACCCGGCACTGGGCCTGCGCGGCGTGCGCCTGTCGCTGGCGCGGCCGAAGGTGGCCGACACCCAGTTGCGCGCGATCCTGCGCGCCTCGGCCTATGGAAAGCTGCGCGTGCTGGTGCCCATGGTCAGCACCCGCGAAGAGTTGCTGGCGGTGCGCCGGCGCATGCTCAAGCTGACCGAGCAGCTGCGCGGCGAAGGCCACATGGTGTCCGACCATGTGCCACTGGGCGCGATGATCGAGGTACCCGCCGCTGCGCTGGCGCTGGAGAGCTTCATCGATCTGGTCGACTTCCTGTCGATCGGCACCAACGATCTGGTGCAGTACCTGTTGGCTGCCGATCGCAACAACGAAGCGCTGGGCGAGCTGTACTCGCCGCTGCACCCGGCGGTACTGCGGCTGCTGCAGATGGTGATCGAGACGGGCGCGCGCCACCGTATCCCGGTGGCGGTGTGTGGTGAGATCGCCGGCGACGCACGGATGACCCCGCTGCTGCTGGCACTGGGCCTGACCGAGTTCAGCCTGCACCCCGGCACCCTGCTGGAGGTGCGTCGTGCGATCCGCGAGGCCGACCTGTCGGTGCTGCGCGCCCGCGCGCCGAAACTGCTGGCCGCCCGCGACCGCCGCGCCATCGAGCGCTGGCTGGCGCTGGTGGCCGAAACCGCCTGAGCGCCGCGCTACGCGCTCGCCGGGCACGGCCCGGCGCTACCACCGCAACGCGTCCCCGGTAGCGCCGGGCCATGCCCGGCGGGGTATGCGTTGCAACATCCGCTTGCGATAATGACGCGCTGAACACCCCTGTTGCCGCATCCTTCCCAGGATCGCGGCATTTCTTATCCCCGCGGGAGCTGCGATGGCTGAGGCTGTACGCCACGACAAGACTGCGCGCCAGTTGCGGATGCTGTCCGATGCACTGGACAGTGGCCGGCTGGGCCCGGTACGCCGCCTGGTCAATACCCTGGCACCGGCCGAGATCGGCAACCTGCTCGAATCGCTGCCGCCGGGCAAACGCGAAATCGTCTGGGGCCTGGTCGATCCGGAAGACGATGGCGAGGTGCTGGTCCACGTCGGTGACGACGTGCGCGAGAGCCTGCTCGCGGACATGGACCCGGACGAGATCATCGCCGCGGTCGAAGACCTGGACATCGACGACCTGGCCGACCTGGTCGAAGACCTGCCGGACACGGTCATCGACGAAGTCCTCAAGTCGATGGACCGCGAGAACCGCGAGCGCCTGGAACAGGTGCTGTCCTACCCCGAGGACAGTGCCGGCCGCCTGATGAACCCGGACGTGGTGACCGTGCGCGCCGACGTCAACGTCGACGTGGTACTGCGCTACCTGCGCCTGCGCGGCGAACTGCCCGACCACACCGATCACCTGTTCGTGGTCAGCCGCCGGCACCAGTACCTGGGCCGCGTGTCGCTCGCCTCGCTGGTGACCCACGAGGACACCACCCCGATCAACCGGCTGATCGACGACGAGCAGCCGGCCATCGATGTCGGCGAAAGCGACCAGGAAGTGGCCCGCCAGTTCTCCGACCATGACTGGATCTCCGCCCCGGTGGTGGATGACAACAACATCCTGATCGGCCGCATCACCATCGATGACGTGGTCGACATCATCCGCGGCCAGGCCGAGCATCAGGCGCTGGGCGCCGCCGGCCTGGACGAGGACGAGGATCTGTTCAGCCCGGTCTGGCGTGCCATGCGCCGCCGCCTGATGTGGCTGTCGGTGAACCTGTGCACGGCCTTCCTGGCCTCCAGCGTGGTCGGTCACTTCGAAGGCACGATCGACAAGCTGGTCGCGCTGGCCGTACTGATGCCGATCGTCGCCGGCCTCGGCGGCAATGCGGGCACCCAGGTGCTGGCGCTGATGGTGCGCGGCCTGGCACTGGGCCAGGTCGGCAGCTCCAACGCGCGCACACTGCTTTGGAAGGAAGTGCGGGTCGCCCTGCTCAACGGCGTGGTGCTCGGCTCGGTGCTGGGCCTGATCGTGCTGGCGTGGTTCCACTCGCCCGGGCTATCGGCAGTCATCGCCATCGCGCTGACCTGCAACCTGCTGTTCGCGGCCCTGGCCGGCGTGCTGGTGCCGTTGACGCTGAAGCGCTTCGGCTTCGATCCTGCACTGGCCAGCGGCATCTTCCTGACTGCAGTGACCGACTCGATGGGCTTCTTCACCTTCCTCGGCCTGGCCACCATGGTCCTGCTGCACTGATTCCTGCAGGGCCGGATTCCTGCGACGCAGGGCTCCGACCCGCCTCCATTCCTGGAACATCCCATGGCAACAACGATCGAAAACTACTTCCAGCCCGGCTGGCGCGACCAGCAGCACACCTGCCCGGCCTGCGAATGGAAGGGCTGCTCGCGTGCCATGGTGATGGAGCTGGACGAGGATGCCACCGAGTACGACTGCCCGGTCTGCGAGAACCCGATGCTGGTGGTTCTGCATCCGGACATGACGCAGGTACAGGCAGCTGCGGCCGAAGGCAACGCCGAGGCGCAGGAGCAGCTGGACATCATCGCCAGCTTCCCGCGCCCGCAGTGACGCGGCGCACGATGCCGCATTGACGTGTGGCGGACTAGGATGCAGTTACACCTGCCCCCTCGGGAAATCCCATGGTCCGTTCGATGTCGCGCTGGCTGCCATGGCTGGCCATTCTGATGATGACCGGCTGCGCCACATCGCTGCCGGACAGCGCGCGCGGCCGCTTCGAAGCGCGCGCAGTGAAGGTGGACGGGCAGACGGCCTACTACCAGGTGTTCATTCCCGCAGGGCTAAGTGCTCGCAGCCCTGGCGAGCAGACGCCTGCAGCCTCCAATGTCCCGGTCGTCCTGTTCCTGCACGGCTCGGGCGAGCGCGGCGCCGATGGCGTCAAGCAGACCTATTCCGGACTGGGGCCCTACCTGCGTGAGCACCCTGACTTCCCGGCGCTGGTGGTCTTCCCGCAGGCACCGCGCCATTCGGAGTGGAGCGGCCGCAACAACCGCATGGCGGTGGCCGCACTGGACGCGACGATCGCTGAATTCGGCGCCGACCCGGCACGGCAGTACCTGACCGGCATGTCGATGGGCGGCTACGGCAGCTGGAACATCGCCCTGGACGACCCACGCCGCTTCGCCGCGATCGTGCCAGTGTGTGGCGCCGTGCTGGCACCACGCGCGAAGCGGCCGACCCTGTTCGTCGAGCAGGTCGCGCAGGAGGCCGACCCGTATACGGTGATCGCCAAGCGACTGCAGCACACGCCGATCTGGATCTTCCACGGCGCGCTGGATGATGTGGTGCCACCGGACGACGACCGCAGGCTGCACGCCGCATTCCAGAACGCCACTGCACGCGACGTGCGCTACACCGAATACCCGGAAGGCAACCACAATGCCTGGGACGCCACCTACGCCGACCCGGCGATGTGGGAATGGCTGTTCGCGCAGAAGCGCTGAGCCACAGCTTCTGGTAGTTGCCAACCTTGGTTGGAACCTGGCTTCGGTGGGTGACCGCCAAGGTTGGAACCTGGTTTCGGTGGGTGCCAACCTTGGTTGGCACTATCTATCCGCGCCCATGACCTCCGCCTTGGCACAGGAACCTTCGAGTTCCCACTTACACCACGCATGCGGGTACTCGCCAAGCTGCGTTGCCAGCCCCGCCCTGATCGGATTCGCCATCACATACATTGCGTGCCGGAACAGCGATTCATCAGAGCGGATCGCGTGATCGTGATAGCAGGACTGCCAGAAGCGCCCCACCCTTCCCAGTACCCGGTTTGCGTGCACGGCCGTACGCGATTTGAAGCGCTTCATGACAACGTCGAGCGATGCCGCACGCAGCTGCATCAACCAGTGGACGTGATCCGGCATGACCACGTAGGCGATCGAATGGGTCAGACCTTCCAGATCCAGACGCTGGAACTCCTGCATGGCGGTAACCGCAACGGTGTCATTGGCAAACAGAGCCGCCCGGCCATGCACGTTCGTCGTGAGGATGTAGCTCTGGCCGATACTGGAATGACGGCCTAGCAGGAGGCGGGTGCTGTTCATGCAGAAGAGCATGGGCGGGCGCATGATCCCTGAACATAGGGAAATCACCTTCGCCCGGGTAGGCCAGTGCCAACCAAGGTTGGCACCCACCACACCAGCAATACCAACCAGGTTGGCACCCACCACACCAGCAGTACCAACCAAGGTTGGCACCCACCAGGGCAGATCAGCCCAGCAGGGTTTCCAGCACGGCCATGCGCACGGCAACGCCGTTGGCTACCTGGCGCAGCACCCACGACTGCGGGCCATCTGCCACCTCGTCGGTCACTTCCACGCCGCGGTTGATCGGGCCCGGGTGCAGCACCGCTGCATCCTTGCCGGCCCGCGCCAGGCGTGCAGCATTCAGGCCGTACTGTGCGTGGTACTGCTCCAGCGACGGCACCAGGCCTTCTTCCATGCGCTCGCGCTGCAGGCGCAGCATCATCAGCGCGTCGACGCCTTCCAGCATCGCGTCGAAATCATCGCCGACCACGCAGCCCTTCAGGGTCTCATCGTCCGGCAGCAGCGACTGCGGGCCGCACACGCGGATCTCGCCCACGCCCAGCGTACGCAGCGCATGCAGGTCGGTGCGGGCCACGCGCGAATGCTTCACGTCGCCGACGATCACCACCTTCATCTTCGAAAAATCCGGGCCCTTGGCCTGACGCAGGGTCAGCATGTCCAGCAGGCCCTGGGTCGGGTGCCCGCTGCGGCCGTCACCGGCGTTGATCAGTGCAGTGCCCTCGCCCGCCGCTTCGGCCAGTGCGGCAACGGCGCCATCATCGGGGTGACGCACCACGAAACCGCGCACGCCCATCGCTTCCAGGTTGCGCAGCGTGTCGCAGGCGGTTTCGCCCTTGCGCGTGGACGAGGTCGAGGCATCAAAGTTCAGTACGTCGGCGCCCAGTCGCTGTGCAGCCAGCTGGAACGAGCTGCGAGTGCGGGTGGACGGCTCGAAGAACAGCGTGCACACCGCCGAACCGGCCAGCACGTGGCGCTTGTTGCCAACACGACCGACGGCCGCGTCGCGGATCTGGCCAGCGCGGTCGAGCAGCTGCAGCAGGGTTTCGCGCGGCAGGCCCTCGAGGGTCAGCAGGTGGCGCAGGCGTCCGGAGGCATCGAGTTGCTGGGCGGTCATGGCGGTGTCGGGCAGTCAGGGAATGGGGGTGGCGTCGTCCGGCGACGACAGCCAGCGGTCGATGATCACCGCCGCGGCCACGGCATCGAGGGCGGCCGCATCGCGGCGGCGCTTGCGCCCTTCGGCGCGCTCGACGGCGAAGCGGCGGGCGGCCTCGACCGAGCTGGAACGCTCGTCGATCATCACCACCGGCAGCTTGAAACGTTCCCGCAGCTGGCGGGCGAAGCCCTGCGCACGCTTGCGGTTGGGCTGGTCCTGGCCGTCCAGGGTCAGCGGGTCGCCGACCACCACGCCGTCGGGCTTCCATTCCTTGATCAGGCGCTCGATGGCGGTCCAGTCCGGGCCGTTGCCGTGCACATCAACCACCGCCACCGCACGCGCATGTGCGGCGAAGGCACTGCCGATGGCTACGCCGATCCGGCGCGAGCCGACATCGAAACCCAAAACGGTGCCATCACGGCGGATCGCCGGGGCAGCAGAATCCGGCGCGGGCGTGATGGGTTCAGACATGGCCGCTGTAATCGGTCAGGCGGAACAGGTCCACGCCGATGCGTGCGGCCGCGCCCTGCCAGCGCTGCTCCAGCGGCAACTGGAATACCAGTTCGGCGTCGGCCGGCACGGTCAGCCAGCTGTTCTCGGACAATTCGCTTTCCAGCTGCCCTGCGCCCCAACCGGCACAGCCGAGGGTGACCACGGCATTGGCCGGACCTTCGCCGCGCGCCATCGCTTCGAGGATGTCGCGCGAGGTGGTCAGGTACAGGCCGTCGCCCACGGACAGGCTGGAATCCCACGCCCGTGCATCGTCATGGATGACGAAGCCGCGTTCGGGATGCACCGGGCCGCCGTTGAGCACCATGCGTGCCTGCAGGTTGCCATCACCGGTGGTGATGTCCATCTGCGCGAGCACTTCGCCCAGCGTGTACTCGGAAGGCTGGTTGACCAGCACGCCCATCGCACCGTTCTCGTCGTGCTGGCAGATCAGCGCGACGCTGCGGGCAAAGGTCGCGTCAAGCAGCGACGGCAGCGCGACGAGCAGGTGATCGGCAAGGGAGGTCGGCGTTACAGGCATGGGCCCATTCTACCTGCTGGGGCCGATATGGTCGCGCGATGGGCGCGTGCAGCGATGGGCTAGGATGGCGCTTTGCCATGGAAGGTCATCGATGCAGCCCTCTTCACCCCTGACCCTGCCGGCACGCAGCGCCATCGTCCTGATCGCCCTGCTGCAGGGCCTGATGCTGTACGCCGCGCAGGAGCTGTCCGATGCATGGCCGTTCCGCGATATCGGCTGGCGCTACTGCTGGTACGCCTGGGTGCTGGCCATTCCCAGCGCGGTGGCGCTGAGCCTGGTCGAGCTGGGCCAGCGCCGCCTGTGGCTGCAGGCCGCGCTTGGCTCTTCGGTGGTACTGCTGCTGGCCGCCTGGATCGGCTGGAACCTCAACGGCGAGACCGCACTGGAATCGGGCGCGCTGCAGTTCCCGCTGACCCTGGGCATGGCCGTGGCGGTGTTCGTGGCCCTGCCCTGGTGGCAGTTCCAGCTGCAGCACGGGCATTGGCGTGCCAGCTACCCGGAGTTGTTCGAGCGCGCCTGGCAGAACGGTTTGACCCTGGCCCTCGCCGCACTGTTCACCGGGCTGACCTGGCTGCTGCTGTGGCTGTGGGCGGCGCTGTTCCAGCTGCTGGAGGTGACGTTCTTCCGCGACCTGTTCCGGCAGGACGCGTTCATCGCCTTGGCCACGGGCAGCCTGGCAGGGTTTGGCGTGCTGATCGGGCGCACCCAGCACCGCGCGATCCAGATCACCCGCCAGGTGCTGTTCGCGATCTGCCGCGGGCTGCTGCCGCTGCTCTCGTTCATCGCGGTGCTGTTCGTGCTGAGCCTGCCGCTCACCGGGCTCGAGCCGCTGTGGAAGACCCGTTCGGCCGCCAGTCTGCTGCTGGTGCTGTCGCTGCTGCTGGTGTCGTTCACCAATGCGGTCTACCAGCAGGGCGACGACACCGCGCCTTATCCGGTCCTGCTGCGCAGGCTGGTTGAAGCCAGCCTGCTGGCGCTGCCGGTCTACGCGGCGTTGGCGCTGTATGCACTGGGCCTGCGCGTGGTGCAGTACGGCTGGACCGTGGACCGCTTCTGGGCGGTGCTGACCGCAGTGGCCATGGCCGGCTATGCGGTGGGATACGCACTGGCGGTGCTGCGCCGACAGGGGCGCTGGCTGCAGACGCTGGAGCCGGTCAACCGCTGGATGTGCTGGGGGGTGCTGGCACTGGCATTGCTGGGCAACTCGCCGCTGCTGGACCCGGTGCACCTGACCCTGTCCAGCCAGCTGGCGCGCCTGCGTGCGGACCCGCCGGCGATCACCAGCAGCGACGTCAACGTGCTGCGCTTCGATCTCGGCCGCCGTGGCGTGCAGGCACTGCGCGAACTACAGCATGATCCGGCCATCGCCGCCGATGCCAACGCGCCGCAGGTGATCGCTGCAGCGCTGGCGCGTACCTCGCGCTGGGACGACGGGCACCGCCTCGACAAGGGGCCGCAGGACGTCGCCGCCCTGCAGCGCGCGCTGAAGGTGGCCAAGGGATCCACTTCGCCGCCGGACGATTGGTGGAAGGCACTGGCCACGCGCGCGATCAACGGCGAATCCTGTGCCGGAAGCGAGCGTGACTGCCTGATCGTGCATCGCGACCTGGACGGCGATGGTACCGGCGAAGTGCTGCTGTGCGAGCTGTACACCCACCGTGGCCCGGACTGCGTGCTGTACGCACGTGGCAGGGATTCCCACTGGCGCCGGGCCGGTTCGCTGTTCGGCACCGTCAGCGGCCAGGCCATTGCGATCAACCAGGCCCTGCGTGATGGCGAACTCACTCTCGAACCGCCGCGCTGGCCGATGCTGTCCATCGGCGGGCGCCCTGCGCTGGCCATCGATCCCGAGCCCGAATCCAACGAGTCTTCCCCATGAGCGGCTACTGCCTCATCGCCCCGGGCCATCCGGTGCACGACTACTACCACGCCAACGAGTACGGCTTCCCGCAGCGTGACGAGCGCGAACTGTTCGAGCGGCTGGTGCTGGAAATCAACCAGGCTGGCCTCAGCTGGGAGACGATCCTGAAGAAGCGCGAGGGCTTCCGCACCGCCTATGACGGCTTCGATGTGGACCGCGTGGCGGCGTATGCCGAGCAGGACATCGAACGCCTGCTGTCGGACGCGGGCATCATCCGCAACCGGCTGAAGGTGCTGGCGGCGATCCACAATGCGCAGGTGATCCAGCAGCTGCGGGCCAGCCATGGCAGCTTCGCGGCGTGGCTGGACGCGCACCACCCGCGCAGCAAGGCCGACTGGGTGAAGCTGTTCAAGAAGACGTTCCGCTTCACCGGCGGCGAGATCACCGGCGAGTTCCTGATGAGCCTGGGCTACCTGCCCGGTGCGCACGCCGAGGATTGCCCGGTGCATGCGCGGCTGCTGAAGTTGTCGCCGCCGTGGGTGCAGGCCGACGCCCGCTGATGGATATCCGCCGGGCATGGCCCGGCGCTACCGGAACCACCACGTGGTAGCGCCGGGCCATGCCCGGCGAACGCGGTACCCGCAGTCACACGCCCATGTAGCGACCGGGGCGGTGGTTGAACATCAGCACCAGGCTGAGCACCACCGCGCCGATGGCCGAGTACAGCACCTTCGACGGCGACAACACGAAGAACGCGGCCACCATCAGGCAGGCGTCGTAGGACATCTGCACCTTGCCCGCGCTCCAGCCACGGGTGCGCTGCAGGTACACCGCCAGGATGCCGATGCCACCGAGGCTTGCACGGTGGCGGATGAAGAACAGGATGCCCAGGCCGGACAACGCACCACCCACGATCGCCGAATACAGCGGGTTGATGTGCGAGAAGTCGATCCAGCGCGGCAGCAGATCGGTCAGCACACCGCAGGCGGTGACCGCAGCGAAGGTCTTCAGGGTGAATTCCCAGCCCATGCGTCGCAACGCCACCCAGTAGAACGGCAGGTTGACCAGCACGAACACCAGGCCGAAGTTCCAGCCCATCGAGTAGTGCAGGAGGAACGCCATGCCGGCCATGCCGCCGATCATCAGCCCGCCCTTGGCGAAGATGGCCAGGCCCAGCGAGGCCACCATCGTGGCCAGCACCATGCCCTGCACGTCCTCGGCGATCGAGTGGCGCAGCGCTTTCTCATCGGCGGTGGTGCCGGCACTGTCGGGCGGCGGGGTCAGCGGACCAGCGGTGACCAGGTGGCCGTCAGCGTCGTCGCACGGCGCTGGGCCATGGGAAGGAAGGGACATTCGGGTGGGGAACAGCAGGTGGGGAGCGGTATTAGACACGATCTGCATGACAGTTGCAGATGAAATCGTTCAGCCACCCTCGCCCATTCAGGTTATTTCGGGACAACTGCTGGCAGCACGGCCAGCATGTCCTCTCCGTCGTCGTCCATCCCGGTCTCGACGAATCCGAAGCTGCCGTAGAAGGCGCCGGCCACCGGATTGCGCGGGTTGTAGCAGATCTCGATCTCGGCCAGCCCGGGTGTGCCCCGGATCTGCGCCAGCGCCAGTTCCAGCGCGCGTCGACCGATGCCACGGCCCTGCCAGCGTTGATCGACCATGAAGCGCCAGATCGACATCCGCTGCGGCGTCTCCGGCACCCACATGAAGAATCCGACCCACTCGCCATCGGCACGGATGGCGCGGGTCTGGTAGCCGGGATGGAACGCCGCCTGCACCAGCGACCAGGTATTGCTGGCCACGAAGCCCTGCTGCGCCTCACTGACGTCGAGGTCGCACACCGCCTCGTAGTTGTCGGGGGTGATCGCTTCCAGCGTGACCTGCATGCGGGCGTCCTGCCTGAGGATGGGCACCCAGTCTGCCCGCCCCTGCATCCCGTGGGGCGAGGCCGCCGACAATCGTTCAGCGCGGGGTTGCCTGCTCAGCCTTTGCCGGCCAGATGGTGCGCCACCAGCGCGTTGGCATGGCCATGGCCCAGCCCATGTTCACTCTTCAGAAAGCTGACCAGTTCCATGTGTTTCAGGCCCTTCTTCCCTGCCAGCAGCCCGAACCAGTGGGCGACCGGCTGTCCATAGGTCTTCTCGATGGAGGGGAAGTACGAGGCCGGGCCCTTGGGCTGGGTGTCAGTGCTCATGCGGAAGCTCCTTGCGTTGGATGTACCGGTACGACGAACCGGAGTACGGGAAATCGACAGGCCTGTCGAGTGTGCGTTGGCATCCCTCCACGCATGGCGTGGATCTACAGGTTCCAGGGAGCCGTATGATCCCAGCATGCCCCGCGAAAACCTCAACGACCTGCAGGCCTTCGTCCACGTCGCCCGCGAGGGCAGCTTCACCAAGGCTGCCGCCCAGCTGGGGGTGTCCCAGTCCGCGCTCAGCCATGCCATGCGCGGCCTGGAACAGCGCCTGGGCGTGCGCCTGCTGACCCGCACCACCCGCAGCGTGTCCACCACCGAAGCCGGCGCCCGCCTGCTTGAAACACTTGGCCCACGCCTGGCCGAGATCGAGGACGGGCTGGCCGCGCTGGCCGAGTATCGCGAACGCCCGGCCGGCACCATCCGCATCAATGCCACCGGCCATGCCGCCGAGTACATCGCGTGGCCACGGCTGGCGCCTCTGCTGCAGCAGTATCCGGATCTGAAGGTGGAACTGGCCGCCGACTACGGGCTGGCTGACATCGTGGCCGAGCGCTACGACATCGGCATCCGCCTGGGGGAGCGGCTGGCGCGCGACATGATCGCGGTACCGATCAGCCCGCCGCTGCGCATGCACGTGGTTGGTGCACCCAGCTACTTCCGCCAGCATGTGGTGCCACGGCATCCGAACGAGCTGGCAGACCACAACTGCGTGACCCTGCGCCTGCCCACGCATGGCGGGCTGATGCCGTGGGATTTCGGCCAGGACGGCAACGAACTGAGCGTGCGCGTGAGCGGCCAGTGGACCTTCAACACCATGGGCATGACCCGCGCGGCTGCGCTGGCCGGCAGCGGATTGGCCTGGCTGCCGGAAGACCAGGTACAACCGATGCTGGACGACGGCCGCCTGCAGTCGGTGCTGGACGACTGGTGCCCGCACTTCGATGGCTACTACGCGTATTACCCGTCGCGCCGCCACGTCACCGTGGCGATGCGCACGGTGCTTGATGCGCTGCGTGGGCCCATGGGGTGAGGGTTGAGGAGTGCGGACCAACGGTCCGCACCCACCTGCGGTCCACCCTCACCTGATGGTCAGCCCTTGGCCTGGGCTGCACGCTGGGCGTTGTAGCGCTCGCCGACAATCGATACTTCTTCCAGCGCCTGCGCGATGCGCTGCAGCTCCTCAGGCGCCAGCTGCAGGTCGGCCGCACCCAGGTTTTCTTCCAGGCGATGGATCTTGGTGGTGCCCGGAATCGGCACGATCCACGGCGCCTGCGCCAGCAGCCAAGCCAGCGCTACCTGCGCCGGGGTCGCACCACGTGCGGCAGCAATGGTGCTGATGCGATCGACCAGTGCCTGGTTGGCGCGGCGCGCCTCCACCTCGAAACGCGGCACGGTGTTGCGGAAGTCGTTGGCGTCGAAGGTGGTGTCGGCGTTGATCGCGCCGGTCAGGAAGCCGCGCCCCAGCGGACTGAACGGCACGAAGCCGATGCCCAGCTCCTGCAGGGTCGGTAGCAGCTCGCGCTCCGGCTCACGCCACCACAGTGAGTACTCGCTCTGCACGGCGGTGACCGGCTGCACCGCATGCGCGCGGCGCACGGTGGCGGCACTGGCCTCGGACAGGCCGAAGTGGCCGACCTTGCCCTCGGCGATCAGGTCGCGCACGGTGCCGGCCACATCCTCGATCGGCACGTTCGGATCGACCCGGTGCTGGTAGAACAGGTCGATATGGTCGGTGCGCAGGCGCTTGAGGCTGGCTTCGGCCACTGCACGGATGTTCTCCGGGCGGCTGTCCAGTCCGGTATCGACGCGCGCGTCCTTGAAGCCGAACTTGGTGGCGATCACCAGCGTGTCGCGGTACGGCGCCAGCGCCTGGCCGAGCAGGTCTTCATTGGTGTACGGGCCATACACTTCGGCGGTGTCGAAGAAGGTCACGCCGCGCTCGACGGCGGCGTGCAACAGGGCAATACCCTGGCCCTGCTCCACCGGCTGGCCGTAGCCATGGCTCAGGCCCATGCAACCCAGGCCGAGGGCGGAAACCTTCAGGCCACTGCGGCCGAGTTCACGTGTCTGCATCGTCGCGCTCCAGAGGGGGAACGCTGACGATACGCCTGCAGTGGCGATGGATTGAACCGACTGGATGGCAGTCGGTCATGACTGGAATTCATCAATGTGCGGAGGTGCTGCCCGTAGAGTCGAGCTTGCTCGACTGTTCTTCCCGGGTCGAGGAAGCTCGACTCTGCGAAAAACGCAGGTCAACGAATCAACGGATCTCGGAGATCTCCACGCCATCCAGCCCCTGCGACAGGGTGCGCGCGTCGCCGCCCTGGCTGAGCTTGATGCGCAGGCGCACCTCGTTCTGCGAGTCGGCGTAACGCAGCGCGTCCTCGTAACTGATCTCGCCGGCCTGGTACAGCTCGAACAGGCTCTGGTCGAAGGTCTTCATGCCCAGCTGGACCGAGTCCTTCATCACTTCCTTCAGTTTGTGGATCTCGCCATCGCGGATGTAGTCCTGCACCAGCGGCGTGCCCAGCAGGATTTCCATCGCCACCTTGCGCGAGCGACCATCGGGCGATGGCACCAGCTGCTGCGCGACCACGCCCTTGAGGTTCAGCGACAGGTCCATCAGCAGCTGGTTGCGGCGGTCTTCCGGGAAGAAGTTGACGATGCGGTCCATCGCCTGGTTGGCGTTGTTGGCATGCAGGGTGCACAGCACCAGGTGGCCGGTTTCGGCGAACGCGATGGCGTGGTCCATGCCTTCGCGGGTACGCACCTCGCCGATCATGATCACGTCCGGCGCCTGGCGCAGGGTGTTCTTCAGCGCGGCTTCCCAGCTGTCGGTATCGATGCCGACTTCACGCTGGGTGATGATGCAGCCCTCGTGCTTGTGCACGAACTCGATCGGGTCTTCGATGGTGATGATGTGGCCGGTCGAGTTGTGGTTTCGGTAACCGATCATCGCCGCCAGCGAGGTCGATTTACCGGTACCGGTGGCGCCGACGAACAGGATGATGCCGCGCTTGGTCATCGCCAGCGTCTTGATGATCGGCGGCAGGCTCAGTTCTTCCACGGTCGGAATGCGCGTCTCGATGCGACGCAGCACCATGCCCACCTGGTTGCGCTGGTAGAAGCAGCTCACGCGGAAGCGGCCGACACCGGACAGGCCGATGGCGAAATTGCATTCGTGGGTCTTCTCGAACTCTTCGCGCTGTGCCGGCGTCATCACGTTCAGCACCAGGTCGCGGCTCTGCTGCGGCGTGAGCGGGGTCTGCGTGATTGGCGAAATCTTGCCATTGACCTTCATCGCCGGCGGCATGCCGGCGGTGATGAACAGGTCCGAGGCGCGCTGGTGCGCCATCAGCTTGAGGAACGAAGTGAAATCGATGGTGGTCGCGGTGGTGTTCACGGCGGGCTCCCAATGGGGCATGTACCAGGAAACGGTCGGTTGAGGAAACGGCGCGGGAACGGCGGCGCACTGGCGCACGCCGCCCCGTTGCTGCCCCGCCTTACTCGAACAGGCGCTTGTCCTTGGCGTACTCGCGGGCCTGGTTGCGGGTGATCAGGCTGCGCTTGACCAGGTCCTGCAGGTGCTGGTCCAGGGTCATCATGCCGTACTGCTGGCCGGTCTGGATGGCCGAGTACATCTGCGCCACCTTGTCCTCACGGATCAGGTTGCGGATGGCCGGGGTGCCGACCATGATTTCCCAGGCTGCGGTACGACCGCCACCGACCTTCTTCAGCAGCGCCTGCGAGATTACCGCGCGCAGCGATTCGGACAGCATCGAGCGCACCATCGGCTTTTCGCCGGCCGGGAACACGTCGATGATGCGGTCGATGGTCTTGGCCGCCGAGCTGGTGTGCAGGGTACCGAACACCAGGTGGCCGGTTTCGGCGGCGGTCAGCGCCAGGCGGATGGTTTCCAGGTCGCGAAGTTCGCCGACCAGGATGATGTCCGGATCCTCACGCAGCGCCGAGCGCAGTGCTTCATTGAAGCCGTGCGTATCGCGGTGCACTTCGCGCTGGTTGATCAGGCACTTCTGCGAGGTGTGCACGAATTCGATCGGATCCTCGACGGTGAGGATGTGGCCGTATTCGTTCTTGTTGATGTAGTCGATCATCGCCGCCAGCGTGGTCGACTTGCCCGAGCCGGTCGGCCCGGTCACCAGGATCAGGCCCTGCGGCTGCTGGATCACTTCGCGGAACAGCGGCGGACAGGCCAGGTCCTCGAGGGTGAGCACCTCGGACGGAATGGTACGGAACACCGCACCGGCGCCACGGTTCTGGTTGAACGCATTCACACGGAAGCGCGCCAGCGACGGGATCTCGAAGGAGAAGTCCACTTCGAGGAATTCCTCGTAGTCGCGGCGCTGCTTGTCGGACATGATGTCGTACACCAGCGCATGGACCTGCTTGTGGTCCAGGGCTGGGATGTTGATCCGGCGAACGTCGCCGTCCACGCGGATCATCGGCGGCAGGCCTGCGGACAGATGCAGGTCGGACGCTTTGTTCTTTACGGAAAACGCCAACAGCTCGGCGATATCCATGAGCGGCTACTCCCCAATAACGGCTTCGACTGGAAGGATCTTTCCCCGGGCGGCAGTATAGCCTCCTGATTCAATGGAACGCGTTACGTGGCCACTCCCCTGCCCCAGATCCTGAGCAACCTGCATGCCGCCGCCGAGGCCGCGGGCAGGCCCGATCCACGCCTGCTGGCGGTGTCCAAGACCCAGCCGGCCGACGCCGTGGCCGCGCTGGCCGCACAGGGCCAGCACGCCTTCGGCGAGAACTACGTGCAGGAAGCGCTGGCCAAGATGCAGGCGCTGCAGCACCTGGCACTGGAATGGCACCTGATCGGCCACCTGCAGTCGAACAAGGCCGATGCCGTGGCCAGCCATTTCGACTGGGTGCAGAGCGTGGACCGGCCCAAGCTGGTGACCGCACTGGCGCGCCATCGCCCGGCCACGCGCGGCCCGCTGAACGTACTGATCCAGGTCAACATCGACGACGAATCCAGCAAGCACGGCTGTGCTCCTGAGGATGTGGACGCGCTGGCCGCCGCGATTGCCGCCGAACCCCTGCTGCGCCTGCGCGGCCTGATGGCAATTCCCGCACCGTGGCCCGAGGCAGAGCGCCGTCGGGATGCGTTCGTGCGCATGCGCACACTTTTCCAGTCGCTGGCCACCCGGCACGCACAGGTCGACACGCTGTCGATGGGCATGAGCAGCGACTACGCCGAAGCCATCGCCGAGGGCGCCACCCTGGTGCGCATCGGCACCGCCCTGTTCGGCGCGCGCCCGCGCCCGGCCTGATTTTCCAAGGAGATTTCCATGGCAGCTGATTCCATCACTTTCATCGGCGGCGGCAACATGGCCCGCAGCCTGATCGCCGGCCTGATCCGCCAGGGCGTGCCCGCCGCGCACATCCACGTGGCCGAACCGGTGGCCGCACTGCGCGAGTCGCTGGCTGCGGACTTCGGCGTGCAGGTGCACGACAACGCGGCCGATGCCGCCGCGCAGGGCCGCACCTGGCTGCTGGCAGTGAAGCCGCAGGTGCTGCGCGATGTCTGCCAGTCACTGCAGGCACTGGCACAGGCGGACCGGCCGCTGGTGGTGTCGATCGCCGCCGGCATCACCAGCGCGCAGCTGGAACGCTGGCTGGGCGGCAACCTGCCGGTGGTGCGCGCGATGCCCAACACCCCCGCCCTGCTCGGCGCCGGCGTGACCGGCCTGTACGCCACACCATCGGTGGATGCGCAGCAGCACGCACAGGCCGAACAGGTACTGGCCAGTGCCGGGCGCACGGTGTGGATCGACAGCGAGTCGCTGATGGATTCGGTGACTGCTGTATCCGGCAGCGGACCGGCCTATGTGTTCCTGCTGGCAGAAGCGATGGAAGCGGCGGGTATTGCCCAGGGCCTGCCGGCCGACGCCGCGCGCACGCTGGTGGTGCAGACCCTGCTGGGCGCCTCGCGCATGCTGGATGAGGCCGGCGAGAGCCCGGCCGAACTGCGCCGCCGCGTGACCTCGCCAAACGGCACCACGCAGGCCGCGATCGAGAGCTTCCAGGCCGGTGGTTTCGAAGCGCTGGTGGACACCGCACTGCGTGCCGCGCAGGTGCGTGGGCAGGCGCTGTCTGCGGCGAATGATTGATCCCGATGTGTGTCGAACAACGGTCGGCACCTACCATCATCCACGCATGGCGTGGATCTACTGATACCTGTCGCCGCTGGAATGCACCGCGCTCTGCTGTCTGCGGCGAATGATTGATCCCGATGTGTGCCGACCAACGGTCGGCACACACCGTCATCCACGCATGGCGTGGATCTACTGATACCTGTCGCCGCTGGAATGCACCGCGCTCTGCTGTCTGCGGCGAATGATTGATCCCGATGTGTGCCGACCAACGGTCGGCACACAACGTCATCCACGCATGGCGTGGATCTACTGATACCTGTCGCCGCTGGAATGCACCGCGCTCTGCTGTCTGCGGCGAATGATTTATCCCGATGCGTGCCGACCAACGGTCGGCACACACCGTCATCCACGCTGGAATGCACGGTGCTCTTCGGTAGATCCACGCCATGCGTGGATGCTCATTGCCCCAATGTGGTCATGATGAAATCGACGAAGCATTGCAATCGTGGGCGCGGCCTGCGATCGGGCAGATAGATCAGATGCATCGGTCGCGGTTCGGGCAGGTAGTCGCGCAGCAGCGGCTTCAACCGCCCTGCCGCGATCTCGCCGGCCAGCAGCGCGGTCGGCTGCAGCACCAGCCCCGCGCCGGCCACGGCAGCCTCTCGCAGCGCAAGGCCATCGTTGCAGCTCAGCCGCGCCTCCCAGTCCACTTGGTGACCATTGGCCAGCTGCCAACCGTGGCCGCCGCGCCAGGCCAGATGGCTCAGGCAGTCGTGCCCTTGCAGATCCCCGGGTGTACGTGGCGTGCCACGCCTGCGCAGATAAGACGGCGCCGCGCACAGGCTCATCGCATACGGCGGCAACGGCCGCGCCACCACCTCCTGCGATGGCAGCGGCCCGACCCGGATCGCCACGTCGAAGCCGTCCTCGATCAGATCCACACGACGATTGCTCAGGTCCAGTTCGATGTTCAACTGCGGCTGTGCACGCAGCAGTCCCGCCAGCTGCGGCGCCAGCACGCAGCTGCCCCAGGTGGTCGGCGCACTGACCCGCAGCAGGCCGCGTGGCTGTACCTGCAGACCGGCCACATCGGCCTCGGCCTGCTGCACCTGCTCCAGTACCTGCCGGCATCCGGCCAGGTAGGCACCGCCGGCTTCGGTCAGGCGCTGGCGGCGGGTGTTCCTTTGCAGCAGCGCGGTGCCCAGATGCGCTTCCAGCTGCTGGATGTACTTGCCCACCATCACCGCCGAGACCTGCAGCTGCTCGGCGGCGCCGGCAAAGCTGCCGCACTCGGCTACGGCAACGAAGGCCTGCATGCAGCGAAGGGTATCCATTACGAATCCAGAGTTAGGAATCTGCGAAGCATACGCCGCTTACCTAACCTCAATGTGAGAGCGCAGACTGCATCCATTCCCCCTTCACAAGGAACGGCCATGAAGATCCTCCTCGTCGGTGCCAGCGGCACTCTCGGCCAGGCAGTCGCGCGCCAGCTCGGCCAACAGCATCAGATCCTCAGCGCCGGCCGCCACAGCGGCGAGCTGCGCGTGGACCTGACCGACGATGCCAGCGTTGCCGAGCTGTTCGCGCGCACAGGCCCGGTGGATGCGGTGATTTCCACCACCGGCTCGGTGCACTTCGGCCCACTGAAGGAAATGACGCCGGCGCAGTTCAGCATCGGCCTGCAGGACAAGCTGCTGGGACAGGTGCGCCTGGCACTGGCCGCCCAGCACCACATCAACGCCGGCGGCTCGATCACTCTGACCAGCGGCATCATCAGCGCGCAACCGATCCGTGATGGCGTCAACGCTACTTCGGTGAATGCAGCGCTGGAAGGTTTCGTGCGTGCGGCGGCACTGGAACTGCTGCCACGCGGCCTGCGCATCAACGTGGTCAGCCCGAACGTGCTGATCGAAGCGCTGGACGCCTACGGACCCTACTTCCCGGGCTTTGAAGCGGTGAGCGCACAGCGTGCGGCGCTGGCCTTCCAGCGTGCAGTGGAAGGCATCCTGAGCGGCGAGACGATCACCGTCTGGTGATCCGCCGGGCATGGCCCGGCGCTACCCGGAGCCGGGCCCTTTCCCGTGCGTCATTCCCAACGCATCGGTCCGTCGCCGCGTTCGCCAAGCACGTCGCCAGGGTTGGCCAGGCGGCAATGCTGCAGCGACAGGCAGCCACAGCCGATGCAGCCGGTCAGTTCGTCGCGCAGCAGCTGCAGCATGTGGATGCGCTCTTCCAGTTCGGTACGCCAGCGCGCGGACAGCTTGGCCCAGTCCGCCTTGGTCGGCGCGCGACCTTCAGGCAGGCTCTCGAAGGCGCGGCCGACCGCTTCCAATGGCATGCCCACCCGCTGCGCCACACGGATCACCGCCAGCCGGCGCAGCACGTCGCGGCTGTAGCGGCGCTGGTTGCCCGAGGTACGCAGGCTGCTGATCAGGCCCTTGCGCTCGTAGAAATGCAGCGCGGAAACGGCCACGCCACTGCGCTCGGCGACGTCGCCCACGCTCAGTTCCTGGGACACCATTGCTTGACCTCAACTGCTGTTGAGGTGTCATGCTGCTATCTTCGCCGCCAGTTGACAAGCGCGGCCCGCATCTGACCCGTATGACCCCGACCCTCTCCCCCGCCGACGCCAATGCGCCGGCCGACACTTCGATCCTGTCCGCACGCTACCGCGCCACCACCATCGGCATGGTCGCGCTGGTGGCGCTGCATGCCTTCGAAGCCCTGGCGGTGGCGGCGGCCATGCCGACCGTGGCCGAGGCGCTGGATGGCCTGCGCCTGTATGCGCTGGCGTTCGGTGGAACGCTGGCCACCAGCGTGATCGGCATGACCCTGGCCGGGCGCTGGGCCGACCGCCAGGGGCCGGCACGACCGCTGTGGCATGGCCTGGCCTGTTTTGTGCTGGGCCTGCTGCTGGCCGGCTTTGCGATACGCATGGGCATGCTGGTGGCCGGCCGCCTGCTGCAGGGCCTGGGCGCAGGCGCGATCTCGGTATCTCTATACGTGATGGTGGGGCGCAGCTACCCCGAGCACCTGCGGCCCAAGGTGTTTGCCGCGTTCTCCGCAGGCTGGGTGGTGCCGTCGATGATCGGCCCAGCGTTGAGCGGGCTGATCGTGCAGCACCTTGGCTGGCGCTGGGTGTTCCTGGCGGTGCCGCTGCTGGCGATACCGGCCGCGCTGCTGCTGCGCCCGGCGCTGGCACGCAAGCAGCCCACCGGCGCGGGCAGCAGCGACGACGGGCGTGGCAACGTGGTGCGCTGGGCCAGTGGCGCCTCGCTGGCGGCGCTGCTGCTGTACTTCGGTGGCCAGCAACGCGGTGTGCCGGCCCTGCTCAGCATCGGCGTGGCACTGCTGGCGCTGCTGTTCTGCGTGCACCGGCTGCTGCCGGCCGGCACGCTGCTGCTACGCCGCGGTCTGCCCAGCGTGATCGCGCTGCGCGGCATTGCTGCAGCGGCTTTCTTCGCCTGCGAGGCCTACCTGCCCCTGCTGCTGCAGCGCGAGCGGGGGCTCTCGCCCAGTTGGGCCGGCGCGGTGCTCAGCCTCGGTGCGCTGGGCTGGTTTGCCGGTTCCTGGCTGCAGGGCCACCAGCAGCGCGGCTGGTCGCGCCAGCAACTGCTGCGCGTGGGCACGCCGCTGATGATGATTGGTATCGCTGCCACCCTGGCGGTACTGTTCAACGCGGTACCGCTGCCGGTCGCCCTGGTCGGCTGGGCGGTGACCGGCTTCGGCATGGGCATGATCTACGCCAGCCTGTCGGTGCTGACCCTGTCGCTGTCAGCAGCGCATGAGCAGGGGGCCAACACCTCGGCCCTGCAGCTGAGCGAGGCGTTGTCGGTGACCACCGCGCTGGCGGTCTCCGGCGCGCTGTTCGCGCTGTTCGTTGAAGCCGCGCCCCACACCGGCTACCTGCTGTGCCTGGCCATCACCTTCGGCCTGGCGGTGCTGGCCACGGTGATCGCGCGACGCGTCTAGCGCCTCAGCATTGCGCTTCCGCCGGGCATGGCCCGGCGCTACCGATGGATGCGCGCGTGGTAGCGCCGGACCCTGCCCGGCGAGCGCAGCGGTCAGGGCGTCGCAGCGGTCCCCACGTCATCGACGTCGCGATGCAGGATGCGCCGCACTTCCAGCACCGCCTGCGGGGTCTCCTGCACGCTGTGGCCGGAAATGATCACCTTTTCCGACAGCGCGCCCGGCAGGTGCGCGCTCCAGTACGGCACCAGCCCGTCATCGGACTTCTCCACCGGCAGCTCCGGTTTGCGCTGGGCGATGATCGAGTGGTACTTCAGGCCCGCTTCGATCGGCAGCTGCGCGGCGGCCTTCACGAACGGGTCGCTCGCCTTCAGGTTGTCGATGCTGTTCGGAATCTTCGGCTTGGCCGTGCCATCGACCTGCTGTTCGGCCTGCGCCAGTGCCATGAACACGTCCTCGAACTTGCCGAGGATGGTCAGCGGCAGGCGCACCAGACGACCGATCAGGCGCCCGACCTTGTTGCCGGCGATATCCGTGCCCTGGTGCGGCGCGGCGATGAAGATCGCGCGTTCCACGTTTGGCTGTGCCTTGAAATGCAGCAGCGGGCCCAGCTTGTTCTGCACCCGCTTCAGGCGCTCGCCCTTCAGGTCGTAGTTGGCCAGCAGGTCATTCCACAGCACGTCGCCCGAATCGCTCACCAGCAGGCGTGCCAGCACCCCGCCCATGCTGTGGCCGATGTAGACCATGTCCTTCGATGCTCGCGTGCTGCCGTTGGGATCGAAGTGCTCCAGCGTATCGTTGAACGCGTTGGCGATCTCGTAACGGTTCAACGCGATCGGTGCATTGGTCGGGTAATAGACCTGCCACACCTGGAACTGCTGGCGCAGTTCGGGGTCGCCCATGATCTCATTGGCCAGGTTCACCCACGCTTCCGGGCTGCTGGCCAGGCCGTGCAGCATGAAGATGATGCGGCGGTTCGGATCCCACGGCTGCATCAGGTAGATGTGCGGCTCGCCGATACCTTCGCTCATGCCGAACAGGGTGCGCAGCGACTGCCGGGCGAAGCCACTCTGTGCCAGCCACAGACCGTAGGCCGCAGTGAAGTTGCCGGCCAGCGGCACCTGCTCGCCGTGCAGGGTGATGCGCTCGGTGGCTTCCGGCGAGTAGGCATCCAGCTCGACCCGGCGCGTACGCATCACGTCTTCCAGGCTGCTGCCTTCGAAACGCAGCAGCGCGGTGACGTTGATCGAGGACATCTCACTGAACTCGGGCACCGAATCGTCATGGCGATGGCGACCACGACGTGCGCCATCTTCGTCGTCCTGCGTGGTTTCAGCCTTCGGACCATCCGGCGCGATCACCGGGGCGACCAGTTTCGGTGGATCCATCACCATCACCAGCTCGGCACCGAAACCATCGCGGCGATAGGTGCTGCGCAGGCCGACGAAGCTGACGGTACCGGCCGGCACCAGCTGCGCGGGGATGCTCTTCAGACCCAGCTGCTGGTAGTTGGACGCCAGCGACCAGCTGCCAACCGAGATCGGCTTCGTGTAGTCCTCGCCGGCGAGTGCCGCCGCACGCGCACGCACGAACAGCACCACCGCCGCCTTTTCAGCGGCGTAGTTGTAGTAGTCACGCACCTGCGTCTGCCGGTCCTCGAAGGCACGGTCGGACGGCGAGCGGCCGCTGTAGAACAGGTACGCATACGCATAGCGCGCGGCTTCCAGCCACGCATCCAGCGCCGCGTCGCTCATCGGCGGTTCGCCAGCGGCGGTCTTCTTCGGTGTCATCGCCAGCGCGGCCTTCACCCACAGCTCGGACAGCGCTGACAGCCGCTGTTCGACATTGAGATCGTCGGTCATCAGCAACGTGCTGCGGCAGACCAGGAAGTCCTTGTCGCACTGCGATTCGTCCAGGCCTGCGGCGCTGAGCGTCTCGCGCGCAGCAGGGCTGAGCTTGCCGGTGTTGAGCACGTCGGCACGCTTGTTGACCAGCGAATCGCTGGACTTCACCTGCTTGACGGTGACCATCGCGCAGCCGCTGCTGCCCAGAAGCAGGAAGGCGGCGAACAACACCGGCAGCGCACGCTGCCAGCGGGTCATGAGGAGTCGAGTCATTACTGCGGGTCCTGCTCGGTGCCGGGCACGCCCTGGCGGATCACGGTGGAGTAGTGGTCGCCGTCACCCAGGTCCAGCGCACGCTGGGTGATGCGGCCCTTGTCATGCAGCTCGGCGTACGGCACGCCCGGCGCCAGCGCGCCGACCTCCTGCGCGTACTCGGCCAGGTAACCGGACAGCAGCAGGCGGTAATCCAGCGGCAGGCGCGGCGCGATATGCCGGGCGAGGTCGAACACGATGGTGGTGCAGTTGCTGGTGAGCGTGTTGTAGAAGCCCGGCCTGGCATCCAGCTCCCGCGCCTGCGCGATGTAGGCGGCGAACAGTTCCTTGAGCTGCGCACGGTCCATGCCGTACAGGCGGTACAGATAGACATCCTCGCCGCGCGCGTTGGTGCGGGTGCGGATGATGTCGGTCTCTTCCGAGGCCACCAGTGTCATCTCGAACTTGCGGAAGAAGCCGCCCAGTGCAGAGAACGACTCGCCACGCTCCTTGCGGATCTCCAGCGAGAACACCACGTGGCGACCGTCGTCGAAGCCGAACGAGATCAGGGTGTGGGCGATCGCCGGGCCCATCCAGTACGACAGCACCAGGTCGGCCGAGCGCAGCTGGTCCAGGTCGTATTCGCGACGCACCCAGTGCGCGTCGTAGTCGGTTTCGCTGCGCCAGGTGAAGTCGCGTACGTTGTCCAGCACCACGTGGCGGCCATCGAAGGACACCACATGCAGGCGCTGGGCCACATCATCGGCCCACTCGCGGTCCTGCCGCGGGGTCAGCAGCAGCCACCACAGGCCAGCCAGCGCCAGCACCGCACCGAAGACCAGGCCCAGGCGGCGCGAGGCACGGCCCCGCGCGACCCGCCACGACGCCCACAGCGCCACCAGCAGCCACAGCCCGGCGACGCCGGTGGCCAGCCAGCCCGGCCCCGGCAACTGATAGGCCAGCAGCCCGGTCATCCACAGCGCCAGCAGCGCCATGGCACTTCCTGTCATCCATCGTCCTGCGGCTTTCACTGGCATCCTGTCGCGGTCTTGAAGCCGCATAGTTAGCCACAAGCGGGTTCACCGTGGCATCTACGGCCCGTTCAGGCAGGCCGGCGCACCGTCGGCGGCGGCCTCTGCGGCTTCGTTTCACCTCACAGGAGCACTGATGGGCATTACTTCCGTGGCCGGCGTTCCGGTCCAACCCCAGCACCGCGCGACCTGCCACTGCGGCACGGTCGAGCTGCTGCTGGAGCTGCCGGACGGCATTGTCGAACCGCGCCGCTGCGACTGCTCGATGTGCCGGCGCCGTGGCGCCATTGCCGCCAGCGTCAGCCGCGACGGCCTGCAGGTGGTGCGCGGGCAGAATCACCTGCGGCTGTACCAGTTCAACACCCATGTAGCCGAACACTACTTCTGCGGTGTGTGCGGCATCTACACCCACCACCGGCGCCGCTCCAACCCGGACCAGTACGGTTACAACGTGGCGTGCCTGGAAGGCATCGACCCGTTCGCACTGGGCATCATTCCGGTCAACGATGGGGTCAACCACCCGGCCGACCGCAGCGACTAGGCTAGTGGCGCGTGCGCCGTGGCGGTGCGGCAACCTTCTGCCACGGTGCCATGCCACTGCGCCCGGCGCGTACCGGGCGCTTCAGCCAAGGCCGGCGGGGCGCAGCCTGTGGCGGTGCTTCGACCGGGACAGGTAACGGCCTGCGGCCTGGCCAGAGATGGTCGAACAGCCACATGGCGGGTCTCCGTGGGGGACGGGGACCTGTACGCTAGCGATGCATGGGCAAAGAACCGGTGAGGGCCGTGCGGCAGTCAGATGACAGTCGCCGCCCCCGTCAGTGCAGCGGCCTTGACCGTCCCAGGCGGCGCACGAGCACGAAGAACAGCGGCACCAGCACCACCGCCAGCACCGTGCCGGACACCATGCCGCCGATCACGCTCATGCCGATCTCACGGCGACTGACCGCACCAGCACCGGTGGCCAGCGCCAACGGAATGACGCCGGCGACGAACGCCAGCGACGTCATCACGATCGGACGCAGGCGCAGGCGCGCGCCCTGCAGTGCGGCCTCCACCGCAGAACTGCCGGCACGATAGCGGGCTTCGGCGAACTCCACGATCAGGATCGCATTCTTGGCCGACAGTCCGATGGTGGTCAGCAGACCCACCTGGAAGTAGATGTCGTTGACGAAGCCCGCCGCCGTGGTCGCCAGCACGGTTCCGATCACGCCCAGCGGAATGACCAGCACCACCGCCACCGGCACCGTCCAGCTTTCATAGAGCGCGGCCAGGCACAGGAAGATGAAGGCGATCGAGGCGGTGTACAGCCACAACGTCTGGTTGCTGGCCAACTGTTCCTGGTAGGACAGGCCACTCCACTGCAGGTCGAATCCGGGCTGATCGGCAACCAGCGCCTGCATCCGCTGCATCGCTTCACCCGAACTGCGACCTTCGGCGGCACTGCCCTGGATCTGCATCGCCGGCAGGCCGTTGAAGCGCTGCTGCAGCTGCGGGCCGCGCGCCCAGTGGCTGATGGCGAAGCTGGCGAACGAGGCCATCTGGCCATTGCCACCGCGCACGTACCACTGGCCAATGTCGTCGGGCACGCTGCGGTAGGGCTGGTCGCCCTGCATGTAGACCCGCTTGACCCGGCCACGATCGAGGAAGTCGTTGATGTAGCTGCCGCCCCAGGCTGCGGACAACGTGGAATTGATGTCGGCCTGGGCCAGGCCCAGCGCGCTGGCCTGGGCATGGTCGATGTCCAGCCGCAATTCGGCCTTGTCGCCCAGCCCGTTCAAGCGCACCGAGGTGAGTCCATCGTCTTCGCCGGCTGCGCGCACCACCTGTTCCTGCGCCGCCTGCAGGGCCACGCGACCGGCAGCGCTGGTGTCCTGCAACCACAGCTCGAAACCACTGGATTGGCCCAGCCCACGCACTGCTGGCGGTGCCAGCACATTGACCTTGGCATCGGGAAGCGCACGGAAGTAGGCATTGGCACGGGTGATGATCGCCGCAGCGGTGTTGTCACCCTTGCGCTCATCCCATGGCTTGAGTGCAAGGAAGCCCTGCCCTGCGTTCTGCCCGGTGCCGGCATTGTTGCGCCCGACCACCACGAACACCACGTCCAGGTTCTGCTTCTCGTGCTCCATGAAGTAGCGGCTGATCTGCTCACCCAGCGCTTCGGTGCGCGCCATCGGCGTGCCCTCCGGTGTGGAGAACTGGAACGTCACCTGGCCCTGGTCTTCCACCGGCAGGAAGCCGGTCGGCATGCGCGCATACAAGGCAATCATCGCGATCACCAACAGCAGGTAAAACGCCATCCAGCGCCGCGGTCGGGTAACGACGCCACCCAGCTTTCCCTGGTAGGCCAACTGGCTGCGCTCGACCCCACGGTTGAATGCCCTGAAGAAGCGGCCCTGCGGCTTCTGCGCCGAAGACGGCTTGAGCAGGGTCGCGCACAAAGCCGGCGTGAGGGTCAGCGCGACCAGCGCCGACAGCGCCATGGCCGAGGCGATGGTGATCGAGAACTGGCGGTAGATGATGCCGGTGGAACCACCGAACAGGGCCATCGGCAGGAACACCGCGCCCAACACCACGGTGATGCCGATCAGCGCGCCGGTGATCTCGCCCATCGATTTCTCGGTGGCTTCCCGTGGCGACAGATGCTCATCGTGGATGATGCGCTCCACGTTCTCCACCACCACGATCGCATCATCGACCAGCAGGCCGATCGCCAGCACCATCGCAAACAGCGTCAGCGTATTGATGGTGAATCCGGCGACGGCCAGCACGCCGAAGGTGCCCAGCAGCACCACCGGCACCGTGATCGCCGGAATCAAGGTCGCGCGCAGGTTCTGCAGGAACAGGAACATCACCACCACCACCAGCACGATGGCTTCGATCAGGGTGTGGATGACACCCTCGATCGAGACCCGCACGAACGGCGTGCTGTCACGCGGATAGGCTACCTGCAGCCCCGGCGGGAACGTTGGCCGCAGCCGCTCGATCTCTGCGCGCACCGCGTCGGCGGTGGCCAGCGCATTGGCGCCGGAGGCCAGGGTCACCGAGAAACCGGCTGCGGGATAACCGTTGAGATAGCTGCTGGTCTGGTAGTTTTCCGCGCCGATCTCGACCCTTGCGACGTCCCCCAGCACGACTGCTGCACCGTTCGGCAAGGTGCGCAGGATGATGGCGCGGAACTGTTCGGGAGTCTGCAGGCGCGACTGCGCGGTCACCGTGGCGTTGAGACTCTGCGTCGGGCTGGACGGCATCGCGCCCAGTTCGCCGGCGGTCACCTGCGTGTTCTGCGCCTGGATCGCGCTGCGCACGTCCGAGGGCATCAGGTCATAGGCGCGCAGCTTGTGCGGGTCCAGCCAGACCCGCATCGCGTAGGCCGAGCCGAACACGTTGATCTCGCCAACACCGGGAATGCGGCTGATCGGGTCCTGCACGTTGCTGACCAGGAAATCGGAGACGTCCACCCGTTCCATGCGCCGGCTGGTGTCGTACAGGGACACCACCATCAGCGAGTCGCCCTGCGATTTGGCCACGGTCACGCCCTGCTGCTGCACTTCCTGCGGCAGCCGGTTGATGGCCTGGTTGACGCTGTTCTGCACCTGCACCTGGGCGATATCGGGATTGGCGCTCTGGTCGAAGGTGACCGTGATCCGCGCCTGCCCGGACGACGAACTGGTGGACGAGAAGTACAGCAGGTGGTCGATGCCCTTGATCTGCTGCTCGATCACCTGGGTGACGCTGTCTTCCACGGTCTGCGCCGAGGCACCGGTGTAGTTCGCGGTGATGTTGACCTGCGGCGGTGCGATGTCCGGGTACTGCTCCACCGGCAGCTGGGTCACCGCGATGGTGCCAAAGGCCATGATGCAGATCGCCAGGACCCAGGCGAATACCGGGCGATGGATGAAGAAGCGCGGCAGCATCTGCTCAGCCCTTTCCGGTCGGTGCTGGCGCAGCCTTCACCCGCACCGTCATGCCATCGGCCAGGCCCTGCGCGCCGGCCACCACCACCTGTTCGCCGGCGGCCAGGCCGTCGAGCACCAGCCACTGGTCGCCGACCGCACGTGCGGTGCGGAACAGGCGCAGGCGGGCCTTGCCGTCCTTGTCCACCAGCCACGCCTGCGCCTCGCCCTTCGGACTGCGGTCCACCGCCGCCTGTGGCACCAGCAGCGCCTGCTGACGGGTGCCCTGCCCCACCAGTGCACGCACGTACATGCCCGGCAGCAGCTGCCCGTCCGGGTTGGGAAAACGTGCACGCAGGGTGATGCTGCCGGTTTCCTGCTGTACATCGATATCGGCGAATTCCAGCGTCCCCGGCAACGGGTAATCGGTGCCATCGGACAGGCGCAGCCGCACCGGCGCCGTATCGGCCTGCACGCCACCGTCGGCGATGGCGCGGCGCAGTGCCAGGTACTCATTGCTGGACTGGGTGATGTCCACGTTCATCGGGTCCATCTGCTGCACCCGTGCCAGTGGATCGGCCTGGCCGGAGGTGACCAGCGCGCCTGGCGTGAACAGCGCGCGGCCGATGCGCCCGGCGATCGGCGACGTCACCGTGGCAAATCCCAGCCGTGTGCTGGCCGTGTCACGTGCGGCCTGTGCGGCCTGCGCGGCGGCGGCGGCCTGCTGGTTGCCGGCGATCGCATCGTCCACGTCCTGGCGCGCGGCCAGCTGGTCCTTGCCCAGCGCCTGCATGCGCTGCGCCCGCAGGCGCGCGGTCACCGCCGCGGCCTCGGCGGTTTTCAGGTTGGCCTGTGCCTCGTTCAGTGCCGCCTGGTACAGCGCCGGCTCGATCTGGAACAGCGGCTGCCCGGCCTTCACCCACTGGCCCTGCTCGAACAGCCGCTTCACCAGCACGCCATCCACCTGCGGGCGCACATCCGATTCCTGCGAGGCGACGCTGCGCCCAGGCAGTTCCTGCTGCAGTGCCAGCGGCTGGCTGCGAAGGGTCAGCACCGTCACCTCAGGCGTCGTCGCGCCCGGCTTGGGTGCATCCTTTCCGCAGGCGCTCAGCAGGCCGGCCAGGGCAAGCGCCAGCAGCGGAAGACCGGCGGTTCGGGGCAGCCACCAGGCGCGATACGGACGGGAGGGGTTCGGAAGGATCATCGGCTGCAGGTTCCACGCGTGGGGGAGCGTTCGGCGCCGAATATAGAAGACGCGGCGGCACGATCCTGCTAAATGGCGCATGAAACATTTTTCATTTGCAGTCGCTGCCCGCGATTGCGAGGATGCCCCTGTCCCACTCTGCACACTGGCCCATGCCGCGCGTACTCACCATCGAGGACGATCTTGTCACCGCAGAGGAAATCGCCACTGAACTGCGCAGCCACGGCTTCGACGTGGACCTGGCCAGCGACGGCAGCAATGGCCTGGCGTTGGCACGTGCAGGCGACTACGCGGTGATCACCCTGGACCGCATGCTGCCCGGCATCGATGGCCTGGCCCTGGTCACCACGCTGCGCCGCGAAGGCATCACCACGCCGGTGCTGATGATCAGTGCGCTGTCGGACGTGGATGAACGCGTGCGTGGCCTGCGCGCCGGCGGCGATGACTACCTGACCAAGCCCTTCGCCTCCGATGAGATGGCCGCACGCGTGGAAGTACTGATCCGGCGCCAGGGGCAGGCCTCTGCCATCGACAACGTGCTGCGCGCCGGCGACCTGGAACTGGACCTGATGACCCGTTCAGCACGACGCGGCGGCCATGAGATTGCGCTGCTGCCGACCGAGTTCAAGCTGCTCGAATTCCTGGTCCGCAACGCCGGCCAGGTGGTCACCCGCAGCATGCTGTTCCAGGAAGTCTGGGGCTATCACTTCGATCCGGGCACCAACCTGATCGACGTGCACATCGGCCGTGTGCGCAAGCGCATCGAGCAACCCGGCAGGCCGCAACCGATCATGACCGTACGTGGGACCGGCTATGTCTTCGACGCGCAATCCTGACCACTGGCGCTCCTCCAGCAGCAGGCTGCTGGGCCTGTACTGCATCCTGTTCGTGGCCTGGTCCAGCCTGCTGCTGGGCGTGATGTACTGGCGCATTTCGGATTACCTGAACGACCTGACCGAGTCGGGCCTGCAGCAGCGCGCCCATCTGTTCATGAGCTTCGAAGGCCCGGCGCTGGACGACGCGCTGCGCGACAGCCAGCGCTTCGATCTGCACCAGGTCTATACGTACGGGCTGTTCGACAACCGCGGCCTGCCGATGGCGGGCCCGCTGACGGCCATTCCCGAAGGACTGCCGCTGGATGGCAACTCACATCCGGTGGACGGTTGGACGCTGGCCAATGGCCGCCACGAGAACGGAGGCAGTGCGCTCGGCGTGGCAACCCGGGACGGCCGGTCGCTGGTGTTCGTGCGCCAGAACGGCAAACTCATGGCGGTCAACAGCATCATCCTCGATGCACTGCTGTGGGGCGTGTGTCTGACCATCATCCCCGGCCTGGTGGGCTGGCATCTGCTGCGCCGGCGCCCGTTGAAGCGGATCCAGCAGATCGAAGCGGTCACCAACCGCATCGTTGCCGGCGATCTCAGCCAGCGCCTGCCGGTATCCGACCGCCGCGACGAGATTGATCGGCTGTCGAGCATCGTCAACGCCATGCTGGAGCGCATCGAACAGCTGATGACCGAGGTCAAGGGCGTGTGCGACAGCATCGCCCACGATCTGCGCACCCCGCTCACCCGCCTGCGCGCGCACCTCTATCGCATGCGCGTGGGTCTGGACGAACTGAATCCGCATGCCGATCCCCTGGACAAAGCACTGGCCGAGACGGACATGCTGATGGCGCGCTTCGCTGCGCTGCTGCGGGTGTCGGAGCTTGAGAGCCACCAGCGGCGCTCGGCCTTCGACGAGGTCGACATTGCCGATCTGCTGCAGGAACTCCACCAGTTCTACCTGCCGCTGGCCGAAGAAAAGCAGCAGTTGCTGGAGCTGCAGGTGGACCCGAAGATCGGCCCACTGCGTGGCGACCGCGAACTGCTGTTCGAAGCGCTGGCCAACCTGCTGTCCAACGCCCTGCAGTTCACACCGGCGCAGGGCCGCATCCTGCTGCGCGCAGTCGATGACCATGGCGTCCCCAGGGTCGATGTGATCGACAACGGGCCGGGGATTCCGCCGAAGGACCGCACGCTGATCTACCAGCGCTTCTTCCGTGGCAGCAGCGCCGGCCAGGGACCTGGATTCGGCCTGGGCCTGTCGATCGTGGCCGCCATTGCCGGCCTGCACGGCTACCGCGTCCGTGCCGGCACCGCCCCCGGCGGCGGCGCCTGGATGAGCATCCGCTGCGCAACAGACGGCCTGCCCTGAGACAAGGCCCGGCAGGCGCAATCGCACTTGGGAATCATTTGTATTTACGAACAGGCATCCGGATAATCCGCCGTCACCGCCCTTCCCGGATTCCTGACGATGCCCGCCCTGTCGCCGCGCCGCCCGTTGCTGTACACGCTCGCCCTGCCCACTCTGCTGGCCTCGGCCATCGCCCACGCCCAGGACGGCTCGGCGGCACGCACCCTGGACAAGGTGACCGTGGTGGCCGAGCGGGCCAGCACCGCAACCAAGACCGACACCGCCCTGACCGAAACGCCTCAGGCGATCAGCGTGGTCACCCAGCAGCTGTTCACCGATCGCGGTGCGCACAACCTGCAGGAAGTGCTGCGCTACAGCGCCGGCGTCACCGCCGATGCCTGGGGCCTGGATACCCGCAACGATGCGACCTCGGTGCGCGGCCTGGACCCGGTGCAATACCAGGATGGCCTGCGCCGCAGCTACGGGTTCAGCCCGCTCGCCCGCCCGGAAATCTATGGCCTGGAACGGGTGGAAGTACTGCGCGGCCCGTCCTCGGTGCTGTACGGTGCCGGCGCCACCGGCGGCATCATCAATGCGATGAGCAAGCGCCCGACCTTCGGCGCCCTCACTGGCGAGGTGGGCGTGCAGTTCGGCAGCTTCGACCGCAGGCAGCTTCAGGGTGACATCGGCGGCGCGTTGAACGATGCCGGTACGCTTGCCGGCCGCTTCGTCGGGCTGGTGCGTGAATCGAACATGCAGACCGATGTACTGAAGGACGATCGCATCTACCTTGCGCCGTCGATCAGCTGGCGCGGCGAACGCAGCACGCTGACCCTGCTGGCCAGCTACCAGCACGACAGGACCGGCTCCAGCCAGCAGTTCCTGCCACTGGCAGCGACCCTGCTGGCACCGCCGGGCCGTCGCCTGGACACCTCCACCTTCATCGGCCACCCCGGCTTTGATCGCATCGATTCGCGCGTCTACAGCCTGACCGCGCTGTTCGACCACAGCTTCAATGATGTGCTCAGCCTGCGCTCGGCGGTGCGCTACATCGACGGCAGGACCACCCTGCAGCAGATGTACGTGGACAGCTACAGCAATCCGGCAGATCCCTTCATCGATGCCGGCCGCCGCGTGGTCAACCGCACCGCCTACGGCACCCGCCCCGACGTGCAGATCTTCAGTGCCGACAATGCGCTGCAGTTCGACTTCGCCACCGGTGCCTTCCAGCACCTGCTGCTGGCCGGGGTGGACTACAGCCAGTACAAGGAGCAGCTGCAGCGGCTGGACGCCACGGGCACGCCGATCGACATCTACACCCCGCTATCGGTCGCACCGATCGTGCGTGGCTGGGATCGTCAGCCGGACCAGACCTCCACCCAGCTGGGTGTCTATGTGCAGGACCAGATCCGCTGGGCCGACCGCGTCTCGCTGGTGCTGGGCGCACGCCGCGACCATGCACGCTCCAGGACCGAAGGCCAACCCAGCCAGACCGACAACGCCACCACCTACCGCGCCGGCGTGATCGGTGACCTCGGCGGCGGGGTCTCCCCCTACCTGAGCTACAGCGAATCGTTCCTGCCGGTTACTGGCCAGGATCTGTTCGGCCAGGCCTTCAAGCCGATGCGTGGCCGCCAGAGCGAAGCCGGCATCAAGTGGCAACCGGCACGCAACCTGCTGCTGACGATGGCGGCATACCGCATCACAGAAACCAACCGGCAGACCAACGACCCGGACAACGTATTGAACGTGGTGCAGACCGGGCAGATCCGCTCCAAGGGCGTGGAACTGGAAGGCCAGTTCCAGTTCGCCAACGACCTGACGATCACCGCCGCCGTTGCGCGCAACGAGGCCGAGGTCAGCCGCAGCAACTTCGCGCTGGAAGTGGGCCAGCGCCTCAACGACACCCCACAGGACCTGGCCTCGGCCTGGGTGTCCAAGGGCTTCCAGCTGGACGATGCCGCACGCCTGCGCCTGGGGCTGGGCGTGCGCCATGTCGGCAACACGGCGTCGCTGGGTAATGGCGGGCGCATCATCACCCCCAGCTACACGTTGGCCGATGCCTTGGTGGAAGTGCAGGTGACCGACTGGACGATGGCATTGAACATCACCAACCTCACCGACAAGCGCTACTACGCCCCGTGCCGCACGTTTGGCGACTGCTTCGCCGGCTACCCGCGCGTGGTCACCGGCACCATCAGCTATCGGTTCTGAGTATTCCCAGCGCTGACCGCCGCAGCAGCAGGTGCAGCAGCACCGCGCATGCGGCGGTCAGCAGCGCCAGGACACGCAGCAGTATCGCCAGCGCCTCGGCACTGGCCTGCTGCAGCTGCGCGCCGCTCATCGCCGGAAGCAGTGCCTGCGCCTGTGCCTGCGCCCCCGTGGCCAGATAGGCACCGGCACGCGCCAGTGACGCGGGCGACGCCCCCTGCAGCTGGTGGCCGATCAGCAGCGCAAGCAAGGCAGTGACTGCGGCCAATGCGATGCCTTCACCGGCCACGCGCACGGTTCCGAAGATGCCCGCGGCCATGCCCGCACGTTGCACCGGTACCACGCTCACCGACAGCCCATCCATCAGCCCCCATGGCAAGGCCGTCCCCGCACCGACCAGCATCAGCAACGGCACCCACTGCGACGGCGACGGCTGCGACGCGTGGCGCGACAACAGGTACAGGCCAGAGGCACAGACCAGCAGTCCCAGCGTGCACAGCCGCGCACTTCCCACGCGCTCGGCCCAGCGCGCGGCCAGCATCGGCAGCACCAGCATCGGCGCGGACAGCGCCAGCATCTGCAGCCCCACCAGCGTCGCGCTCTGGCCATGCACGCCCAGCAGTTGGAGCGGCAGTACGACCAGCAGCACCACGTAGCCGAAGCAGGTCGCCACCGGCAGCAGCTGGACACCGAGGAAGGCCGGTTGCGAGAACAACGAGAGGTCCAGCAAGGGTGAGCGGTGCAGTCGTTCGATGTAGACGAACGCCCCGCCCATCAGCAGCGTCGCCAACAGCGCCAACTGCACGCGCACGGCGTGCGGGCCAAACTCCCCCAGCCACAGCAGGGCCAGCGTCAATGCCGCCAGCATCAGGCTGAAGCCCAGCATGCCGCCGATATCCAACCGCCCGCGTTCGCCATGGCTTTCGGGCAACACGCGCGCGCCCAGTGCGAAGGCCGCCAACGTCAGCACTCCGCCCGCGGCGAACACACTGCGCCATCCCAACGCCTGCAGAAGCAGACCCGCAAGCAGCGGCCCCAGCGCCAACCCCGCACCGAATGTGGTGCCCAGCAGAGCGAAGACGCGAACACGCACCGGCCCCTGCCAGGCATGCGCGAGCGCAGCCGTGCCCGATGCCAACGCCGCTGCGGCGGCAACGCCCTGCAACCCGCGCGCCAGATCCAGCCAGGGCAGCGTGGGAGCAAGGCAGACGACAACCGTGGCGATGGTGAAACCCGCCGTGCCCAGCAGGAACAATCGCCGTCGGCCATAGCGGTCGGCCAGGCCACCGGCAGCGAGCAACAAGCTGCCGAAGGTGAGCATGAAGGCGTTGGTCACCCAGGCCAGCGCCGTTGGCGACGACGCCGCGGAGCGGGCCAGCGCGGGCACCGCGACCGCACCGGCCGAGAAGGACAACGGCAACGCCAGTGCGGCCAGGCAGACGGCAAGCAGCGTCCAGCGCTGCTGCGTCTGGACAGGTACGGGGAGCATCGAAACCGGGGCCATGCGGGCCTCCATCCATCAGGGGCATTGATGATGAGCAGGCCGCTATTCCTGAAAAACAGGCTGGATGGACGTTGATTACGGCCAGATGTTCCGCAATCATGCCTACATGGACTCCATCTCTGCCCTGCTCGCCTTCGTCCGCACCGCGGAGGCCGGCAGCATCGTTGGTGCTGCACGTGTACTCGGCCTGTCCGCGTCGGCGGTCGGCAAGCGCATCGCCCGCCTTGAACAGGAACTCGGCACGCGCCTGTTCCAGCGCACCACCCGCCGCGTGCATCTCACCGACGAAGGCGAACTGCTGCTGCAGCGCTGCCGGCGTGCATTGGACGAACTTTCCGAAGCACAGGCAGACCTGGCACAGCGACAGCACGCGCCCAGTGGACTGCTGCGCATCGGCCTGCCCACCATCGGCTACCGTTTCCTGCTACCAGTGCTTCCCGGCTTCCAGCAGCGCTACCCGCAGGTGCAGCTGGAACTGGACTTCAACGACCGCATCGTCGATGTGGTCAGCGAAGGTCTCGACGCGGTGATACGCAGTGGTGAACTGGCCGATTCCAGCCTGACTGCACGGCGGCTGGGCGGCTTTCGTTTCGTGCTCTGTGCGGCGCCTGGTTACCTGCAGGCGCACGGTACTCCCGGCGATGTGGGCGACCTGCGCCTGCATACCGCGCTGCGCTTCCGTTACCCCACCACCGGAAAACTGCATCCGTGGCAGCTGCCGGGCATCGAAGGCGATGCCGGAGCGCGCCTTCCCACGGCGATGACCTGCAACAACATGGAGGCATTGTTGGCCGCTGCGATCGGTTGCATGGGCCTGGCCTGGATGCCTGACTTCCTCGCAGCCGACGCGCTGGCCGATGGTCGCCTGCAACAGGTGCTGCCTGCACTGCCCACGCACAAAGGGCAGTTCTCGCTGCTATGGCCCGGCGGGCGGCATCCCAGTGCACGCCTGCGGGTGTTCATCGACTATGCCGTTGCGCATCTGTTCCGCGGCGGTAAGGCGTAGCTGATCCGCCGGATCAGCTCGCGGTGGCAACATCCAGGAAATTTCCCAGCACGGGTGATGGTGCCTCCGGACGCATGCAGAACTGCAGTTCGAAGCCGGCCTCGGCGCCGTCGATCAGGCGGTACACAACTTCTTCCGGGCGGAAACTGGCCATGCTGGCTGGCACGATCGCCACCCCCGCCTCCACCGCCACCAGCGACAGCACCGCGTGCATGCCCTGCGCTTCCTGCACCACGCGCGGGGTGAAGCCCGCCGCGGTGCACAGGCCCAGCACCTGCGCGTGGAAGCCAATGCCCTCGCCTGCAGGCCATGAAACGAACGGCTCGTCAGCCAGCATCGCCACACCGACGTCCGGCGCGTCGGCCAGCGCATGTGCACGCGGCAGCGCGATGGCCAGGCGGTCGTGGTCGAAGTCGTGCAGCACCAGCTCGGCGGAGGGAATCGGTGGAATCAGCACGCCGACGTCGATGCGCTGCTCACGCAGCCACAGTTGCTGCTGGCGCGATGTGGCTTCCTGCAGGTGCAGTTGTACCTGCGGGTACTGCTGGCGGAAGCGGCGGATCAAGCCTGGCAGGCGCCCATACAGCGCACTGCCTACATAGCCTACGCGCAGGCTGCCGGACTGCCCGGCAGCAGCCTCGCGCGTGCGCTGCAACGCCTGCTCGGCCTGCTGCAGCGTTGCCCGCGCCTCCACCAGCAGCGTCTGCCCGGCCACGGTCAGGCCCAGAGTACGGTTGCCGCGCACGATCAGTTCACTTCCGAGTTCGTCTTCCAGCCGTCGGATCGCCGCGGTCAGCGGTGGCTGCGACATATGCAGGCGGGCTGCGGCACGGTGGAAATGCAGCTCTTCGGCCACGGCCACGAACTGGCGAAGCAGGCGCAGGTCGATCATCTCGATGCAAGCAATGGGAACCCACCTAGAGTACGCCCTCAGCCGCGCGCGTCCACGCTGGCGCGGGCAATGGCCGGCCACTGCAGTGCCACCGACTCGATGCTGTCGGCGCTGACTGCGCGCAGATCACGCGGATACGCCACGTGCTCGGCCTCCTGCAGGCGCAACGCATGGAACTGGCCATTGCTTGCGCGCAGCACCCAGCCACCCTCGTGGCAGCGCGTGGACGCAAGATAGGCCACGCCCTGCGCGACCGCGTCCGGATGCAGTTCGTCGGGCTCACCGTCGATGCCCCACATGCGCGTCTTCGCCACCGGCGAAACCGCATTGACCACGATGCCGTGCTCGGCACCTTCCAGCGCCAGCACATTGACCAGGCCAAGCGCGGCCAGCTTGCCCATCGCATAGGCGGACAGTCCGCGCTGTGCGTACTGCGGATACAGCGCGCGATCGGAGGTGGTGATGACGATGCGCCCGCCACCCGCCTCGCGCATCGCCGGCCACACCGCCTGCGCCAACCACAGCGGCGTCTTCGCCGCCAGGCACAGCATCTGCTCCAGCGCTGCGTCCTCGATCGCTTCCAGCGTCTGGTACTCGACCCAGCCCGCGTTGTGGATCAGGAAATCGATGCGGCCATGTAGCTGCAACAGATCCTGCACCAGCGCGTGGCAACCCGCGCGATGGTCGATGGGACCACTTGCGGCCCGCACCGGCAGACCCTGCCCCTGCAGCGCTTCTACGCTGCGCAGGATGCGCTGTGGGTCACAGCCACGCCCATCGGTACCGGCACCGACGTCATGCATCACCACCTGCGCACCGCGCTCGGCCAGCAGGCGGCTGTAGGCCAGGCCCAGCCCACCGGCGGCACCGGTCACCAGGCCCACCTGGCCCTCGAAGGAAATACGGGAAATCGGCTTCATGCGCACAGCTTCGGCCAAGCGCACCGCCCCGGCCAATACCGTTGACCACAGCCCACGATACGCCCCGGCTATCACCGGAAAAGGGGACGGAGGGGATTAAGTCGTAACTCGCCCTACCGTGCCTGAAACGACTTAATCCCCTCCGTCCCCTTTTTCGCTCAGCGGCTGAAGCGGCGTGCGCCCGCCACGCAGATCACTGCGACCACGGTCACCAGCACCATGCTGAGGCTGACCGACTCATGCAGCAGCAGCGCGGCCAGCGCAAGGCCGAAGAAGGGCTGCAGCAGTTGCAGCTGGCCGACGGCGGCAATGCCGCCCTGGGCCAGGCCGCGATACCAGAACAGGAAGCCGAGCAGCATGCTGAACACCGCCACATAACCCAGTCCCCACCATGCGGAGGCACCGACCGCCGCGAACGACGCGGGGCGCATCAGCACCGCCAGCGGCAACATCACCGGCAGCGCAAGCAGCAGCGCCCAGCTGATCACCTGCCAACCGCCAAGGTGACGTGCCAGTCGCCCGCCTTCGGCATAGCCGAGCCCGCACACCACAATCGCCGCCAGCATCAGCAGATCGGCCTGCAGCGACGCTTCGATGCCATTGCGTGCCGCGTAGCCGACCACGCAGGCACTGCCCAGCAGCGAGAACAACCAGAAAGCGGGGCGTGGCCGCTCGCCACCGCGCAGTACACCGAATACCGCGGTGCTCAGCGGCAGCAGGCCGAGGAACACGATGGTGTGTGCCGACGATGCGTGGCGAAGGGCCAGTGCGGTCAGCAATGGAAAGCCAACCACCACGCCGAGGCTGACCACGGCCAAGCCCGCGAGGTCGCTGCGCTGCGGACGCGGCTGGCGCAGCAGCAGCAACAAGCTGACGCCAAGCACAGCGGCGATGGTGGCTCGCGCAGCAGTGACGAATCCGGCATCCAGCTCCAGCACCGCCAGACGGGTGGCGGGCAACGAGCCCGCGAAAATCACCACGCCGATGAAGCCATTGACCCAACCACTCGCCGACCGTTCCACACCTGCACTCCTGTCGTGCCGGGCGGCGCCCGGCGGGATCTCCATGGAAGCATCCGCGACCGCACGGCCCCAGCTACAATCCAGTACAGTCGCAAGAAACTGTACTGCCCACACTTCCACTACAGTCCTGCCATGGCCCGCCCCCTCACCCGCATCGATTCGGTCATCCAGGCGGTGCGTACCCGCATCAGCGCGCGCATCGATGGCCCCGGCTCACGCCTGCCCTCGGTCCGTGCACAGGCCACCGCCATGGGGGTTTCCGTCTCCACGGTGGTTGAGGCCTATGAACGCCTGGCCGCTGAAGGCGTGATCAGCGCGCGTGCGGGTTCCGGTTTCTACGTCAGCGGACCGGCCGCGCCGCTGGCGCTGGCCGAGATGGATCCACGGCCGGACCGCGCGGTGGACCCGTTGTGGGTGTCGCGGCAGTCGCTGGAAACGCCGCCAGGGCACCTCAAGCCTGGTTGCGGCTGGATGCCCAGCGACTGGCTGTACCACGACGGCATGCGCCGCGGCCTGCGCCAGCTGGCGCGCGCCAATGCATCGCACCTGGTCGACTACGCCGGTCCGCTCGGTCTGCCAGCGCTGCGCCAGTTGCTGCAGCGGCGCTCAGCCGCAGTAGGCATCGATGCGCCGATGGAACAGATCCTGCTGACTGAATCGGGCACGCATGCGGTCGAGCTGATCTGTCGTTTCCTGCTCAAGCCGGGCGACTGCGTGCTGGTCGACGATCCCAGCTACTTCAACTACCACGCACTGCTGAAGGCACACCAGGTGCAGGCGGTGGGCGTGCCGTACACGCACAACGGCACGGACCTTGAAGCGTTCGAACGCGCATTGCAGGACCATTCGCCACGGCTGTACATCACCAACTCCGGCCTGCACAACCCGACCGGCGCAGTACTTTCGGCCAGCACCGCCCATCGTCTGCTTGGCATGGCCGAACGCAGTGAGCTGATCATCGTCGAGGACGACATCTTCGCCGATTTCGAGCTGCGCCCCGCGCCACGGCTGGCCGCGCTTGATGGACTGTCACGGGTGATCCACGTCGGCAGCTTCTCCAAGACGCTGTCGGCGGCCTCGCGCTGCGGCTACATCGCTGCACGCCACGACTGGATCGAGGCATTGACCGATCTGAAGCTGGCCACCAGTTTCGGTGGCGGTCACCTGGCGATGCAGTTGATGCACATCGCGCTGACCGACAGCGGCTACCGTCGCCACATGCAATCGGTGCGCACGCGGCTGGCCGATGCCCGCAAGCATGCGCTGCGGCAGCTGCAGCCACTGGGCATCACACCCTGGCTGCAACCGGAAGCCGGCCTGTTCCTGTGGTGCCAGCTGCCCGATGGTCGCGATGCCGCCGCACTGGCGCGGCAATGCCTGCGCGAAGGCATCGTACTGGCCCCGGGCAATGCCTTCAGCCAGTCGCAGCGCGCGGCCGACTATCTGCGCTTCAACGTCTCGCAGTGCCAGGACCCGCGGATCTGGCAGGTACTGGCGCGGGAACTACGCCGAGCTGACCAGCGGCCGGTCAGCGTCGTCTGTCAGTCGTCACTCATGTAGGTTTCCGCCGGCAACGACAACGCAAGTCCGAAGGCCCCGGTCGAGGGCATTGGCGGTGGGCGATGTTCCATTCGCAGTGTCCTGCAGTTCCAGACAGGCGCGCACCCTGGGAAACGCGGCGCCGGCGCACGATGCCCCTTGCGCGTCGCGCTACAGTGGTATGTCCCCCGCCGCAGGAATCCGCGCATGTCCACGTTCTCCGACCCGCAGGCAGTGGCCCGCTATGCCGAAGCGCCGCTGCGCCAGGTGCCGGGCTTCCTCGCCCTGCAGCAGATGAGCAGGCTGCTGCTGGCCGAACGAGTCCCTGCGCAGGGTCGCGTGCTGGTGCTGGGTGCCGGTGGCGGGTTGGAACTGAAGGCCTTCGCTGAAGCACAACCGGGCTGGCAGTTGCTGGGCGTGGACCCGGCTGCACCGATGCTGGCCCTGGCCGAACAGACACTGGGTCCGCTGATGGCGCGCGTGGAGCTGCTGGAGGGGTACATCGATGATGCCCCCGACCTGCGCTTCGATGGCGCCAGCTGCCTGCTGACCCTGCACTTTCTCGATGCCGGGCAGCGCCTGCACACACTGCGCGAACTGCACCGGCGCCTGCAGCCCGGCGCGCCGCTGGTAGTGGCGCACCACAGCGTGCCGCAGGATCCGGTCGGCAAGCTGCGCTGGTTGCAGCGCTACGCAGCGTTCGCCGAAGCCTCGGGGGTTGCCCGCGCCGATGCGCAGCGCGCGATCGAAGCCATTGCCGAACGATTGCCGCTGCTGGCGCCCGAGCAGGAGGTCGCACTGCTGCAGGAGGCCGGTTTCGACGGCATGGAACTGTTCTATGCCGGCTTCAGCTTCAAGGGCTGGGTGGCGTACGCCGGGTGATGCCTACGGCACCACGGTGATGCCGATGCGCTGCATCAACTGCGCCACCTGCTGCACATCCAGCGTGGCGCCACGCAGGTTGGTGCTGCGCAGGTCCAGCTCGCCCAACTCGGAGTTGGTCAGATCGCAGTCGGTGAAGTTGGCGCTGTTCCAGTCGATGCCCTCGAACTGGCCGCCGGACAGGTCCGAGCCGGCGAAGCTGGCGCCGCTCACATTCGCGCCATCCCAACGGTTTTCCCATAGCTCGCACTTCTCCAACGTCACCCGCGAGAAATTGGCATAGCGCAGGTTCGACTTCTTGATGAAGGCGCTGCAGAACCAGCTGCGCGTGGTGATCTGGTTCATGAAGCTGGCGTTGCTGAAATCCGCGCCCTGCGCGCGGCACTCGCTGATCTCCAGGCCCAACGCCTTGATGAAGTTGAAGTGGCACATGCTGATGTCGCAGCTGCGGAAGCTGGCTTCCTTCAGCGTGGCGCCGTTGAAGCGGCAGCCGGCGCGGCTGTCCGCATCGTAGAAGCTGCAGTTGATGAACTCGGTGGCGGTCAGGTCCGCGCCGGAGAAATCGCACTCGTGGAACTGCTGATCGACCACTTTCTGGCCGGTGTACTGGTCCGCGCCGATGCGCAGCTTGCGGTGAACGGTGGGGGACATCAGGGATTCCATGCCAGGTGCCCTGCCATGATGCCGGGCCGCGAGGGTGATCCATAGACCCGGTCGCGGGCGGGTTCACCAGCAGTCCAGCCGTCCTGTGCCCGCTTTCACCCAATGCACGTTGTTGCACGTTGATGCACGAACATGCAGACTTGCATCATGAGCTCCGATCCCAGCCCCCTCCCCGCCCAGCGCACCCGGCAGATCCTCGAGGAACTGCGCCAGCAGGGCCGCGTGGTCGCCGCCGAACTGGCGCGCCGCTATGCCGTCTCTGAAGATTCGATCCGCCGCGACCTGCGCGAACTGGCCGCACAGGGGCTGTGCCAGCGTGTCTACGGGGGCGCCGTGCTGCCGCCGCCAAAGGAACGGCCGCTGCGCGAGCGGCTCACCCGCGACCGCGGCGACAAGGCCGAGCTGGCCGCCCGCGTCTGCGCGCTGCTGCAACCCGGCCAGGTCGTACTGCTCGATGCCGGCTCGACCAACCTGGCGATCGCCCAGCAGTTGCCGACCGCCCTCGGCTTGACGGTGATCACCAATGCCCCGCAGATCGCCACCGCCGCCAGCCTGCTTGAAGGTACCTCGGTGCAGCTGATCGGCGGCCGCCTGGCCAGCGGTGGCGGTGCCGTCGGCGCTGAAGCGCTGGCCCAAGTGCAGCGCCTGCGTGCCGATGTGTACCTGCCCGGCCCTTGCGCGGTGGACGGCGACACCGGCGTGTGGGCGATGGATGCGGAAGAAGCCACGCTGAAGCGCGCGATGGTGGCCTGCAGCAGCCGCGTCATCGTCGCCGCCACCACTGAAAAGCTCGGTGCCCGTGGCAACTGGCAGATCGCCAGCCTGGACGAGATTGACGACCTGGTGCTGACCACCACCGCACCGCCCGCCCTGGCAGCACGCTTCCGCGCCGCCGGTATCGCAGTGCACCCCACTCCCCCCTGACCGTACCGCTCATGTCCCTTGCCAACCGCGCGCGTGCCGAACAGCACGCGACCCGCGCTGCATTCTTCATTCCCGGCTTCGCCACCGCGCTGTGGGCCACCCTGGTGCCGTTCGCAAAGGCACGCACCGAGATCAACGACGCCACGCTGGGGTTGGTGCTGCTCTGCCTCGGTGCCGGTTCGCTGCTGGCGATGCCGTTGTCCGGCGTGCTGGCCGCGCGCCTCGGTTGCCGCCGGGTGATGGTGGCCAGCAGCCTGCTGATCTGCCTGACTGTGCCCGGCCTGGCCCTGGCCGGTTCGTCCTGGGCGCTGGGGTTGGTGCTGTTCGTGTTTGGTGCCGCCGTGGGCGCGATGGACTGCACGATGAACGTACAGGCCGTCATCGTCGAGCGCGAAGCGCGGCGCGTGATGATGTCCGGTTTCCATGCCTTCTTCAGCATCGGCGGTTTCCTCGGCGCGGCCACCATGACCGTGCTGCTGTCCGCACAGCTGTCGCCACTGACATCGGTGCTGATCGGCGTGGGCGCCATGCTGCTGGTGATGCTGTTGTCGGCATCGTACTGGCATAGCGAGCGCATGCCACATGACACGCCGATGCTGGCCCTGCCGCATGGCATTGTGCTGTTCATCGGTGTGCTGGCCTTCGTCGCCTTTCTCGGCGAAGGTGCGATGCTGGACTGGAGCGCGGTGTTTCTCAGCGATGTGCGTCGCGTCGACGCCAGCCTCGCCGGTATCGGCTATGTGACCTTCACCCTGACCATGACGGTCGCACGACTGTTCGGCGATGCACTGGTGGCACGCGTGGGTCGCCAGCGCGCGATCGTGTTCGGTGCTCTGCTCGCCGCTGCCGGGGTGCTGGTGCTGACTCTGGTCACGCCGTGGCAGGCGTCGCTGATCGGCTATGTGCTGGTCGGCCTCGGTTGCGCCAACATCGCGCCCGCGCTGTTCTCGCTGGCCGGCCACCAGACCCGCATGCCCGGGGCCCTGGCAATCACCGCCGTTTCCACGCTGGGCTTTGCCGGCATCCTTGCCGGACCGGCGCTGATCGGTTTTGCTGCCAACCACTTCGGCCTGATCGCCGCGTTCATCGGCGTGGCCACGGCATTGTTGCTGGTTGCAGTGTCCACGCGCTGGTTGCGGGTGTAGTCCAGGGCATCAGCGCCGCCCACGCCGCAGCTTCATCCGCAAACGCCGATAGCCGATCACCGTGGCCGTCGCACACAATGCAGTACCCGCAACACTCAGCAGCAGCAATATACCTAGCCGGGTGGTGTCATGACGCAGCATCGCAGGCAGGTCCCAGCTGTGCAGGAAATAGAACAGCCAGCGCCCCACCCGCTCGCGATGCCCCATGGTCAGCAACGGATCGCCGGTGGCCAGATCGAAGTAGACGCGCGTGGCGTGCTCGTCGCCGAAATCGGCCACCGCTACGGGGAAGCGTCGCACCGCCGCACCGTTCATCGCCTCGGGGGCGCGCGGGTAGAAATACGCGTCGGGCGTGCGCAGGATCGAGAACCCAAGCAACGGTGCCGCCGCCATCGCCTGCGCGTGCTGCTGCAGCCACGCGGTCGACAGGGTCTGGGCGACCTGCAGCCGCCCCTCTGCCTGCGAAACGATGCGCGTACCGCCCTGCCCGTCCAGCAGCACCGCGAACAATTCGCCGCCGATGCGACGCCACTGGATCTCCACCGGCGCGAAGCCCTGCTTCGCCGCTGCACGCAGCAGATCCTGCGGCTGCGCGACGGCGGTATCGAGCGACACAGCCCCGCCGCGATAGCGCGCGGCATCCACTGCACCTGCCGTAGTGCTGAATACCTGCAGCGGGTTCATCGACATCAGGCCGCTGAAGATCCAGGTGAACACGAAGGCCGCAGCACACAATCCGATCAGATGGTGCCAGCGCATCCACGGCTCGACGTACGGCGTCTTCGCACCGGAACGATAGTGCCCACGGAAACGCCAGCGCCACACCCCCACCACGATGCCGCTGATCGCCGCCAGCGTGCACAGCGCGGACAGCACGATCACCACCCACGTCCACACCGGGTCCACCGACTGCATGCGCAGGAAGTACAGCCAGTGCAGCCAGGCACCCACATAGTTCCAGCGCTGCTGCACATGCGGTGCGTCCAGCACCACTTCGCCGGTACGCGAGGACACATAGAGATCACCCGGCTGCGCGCCGCCCACCTCCACCCGGTACAGCGGCCGATGCGCATCCAGCGCACGCGAATGCGTCCAGCGATCTTCGTCCACACGCATCGCGCCGACGAACGCCTGACCGCCGGCGAACTGCGCAGCGGATGCTTCGGCGCGCTGTGCCGACACCGGCAGCAGGGCCTGGCCGGTGTACGCCGACCAGGCGCCCACGTTGCTGCCACTTCGCACCACATACGCCGGCTCGCCACGCAGCGTCGTCAGTGCCACGGCCTCCGGCTCGTTCTGCACGGCGGCCGGCAATGCCGACAGCCCCTGCCAGTGGCGCGCATCCCCCAGCACCGGCAACGCCGCCAGCCGCTCACCCGGCGTCAACTTCGGGTAACCGATGAACAGCATCACCATGCCGCTGACGAACCACAGCAGCATCAGCAGGCACCCACCGATGCCCAGCCAGCGATGCACCAGATAGGTCCAGCGCTTGGCGGTGGATCGCAGCGTCATGGCCGGCGTCCTCAGAAGCGATGATCGACGGTGAATTCGACGCGGCGGTCTGCACCCAGCAGCCACTGCGTGCTGGTGTAGTACGCGGTGGCGTAGTACGCCTTGTCGAACACGTTGAACAGCCGCGCGGACAGCCGCGTGCGCGGTGCCGCCTGCCAGGTCAGCGCAACGTCAGTGGTGCTGTAGCCGGGCAATTCCAGTGTGTTGGCATTGTCGGCGTAACGCTTGCCGACATAGCGGATGCCCGCCGCTGCGCTCCAGTCGGGCAGGAACTGCCAGCTCAACCATGCATTGGCCAGGCGCTCGGCCACGTTCGGTGGCACGTTGCCATCACGCGACACCAGCACCGCCGGCGAACCGGTGGTTTCCAGGAAGTCCTCGAACTCGGCCTTCAGCACCGTGGCATTGGCATCCAGCGACCAGTGCGGCGCGAAGTTCCAGTTCAAGGACGCCTCAATGCCACGCGAGGTCTGCGCGCCCACCTGCACCCGGCGATCCGGGACCAGCGGATCGCGGCTGAGCAGCCCGGTCTTGCGGATGCGATACGCCGCCAGCGTCCACTCGCCACCATCGAAGGCCTGCTTCAGGCCCACCTCGATCTGCCGCCCCTTGGCCAGATCGAACGCTCCATTGGCGGGGCTGATCATCAGCAGGCCACTGACCGGGTCCGCCGCCTGCGAATACTGCGCATAGAGGCTGAGCGTCGGCTGCAGCGCGAACACCGTGCCTGCACGCCAGCCGGTGCTGCTATAGGTCTTCGAGAACGCGTTCTGGCCGCTGATCAGATCGGTGCGATCGATGCGCGCGCGGTCGTGACGCAGCCCACCCAGTACCGACCAGCGTTCGCTCAACGCCAGACGATCTTCCACGAACAACGCGTACTGCTCGGCACGGTTACGGTAGCGCGGCAGGTTGGGCGCATCGCTGGCGAACTGGCCTGGCACCGGATCGAACGGATCGACCGGGCCCGAGCTGCCGGCATAGGTGTTGTTGGTGTGCTTGAAGTGCGCGCGGTTGGCGTCCAGGCCCACCGCGAAGTTGTTCGCCCATCCGCCCACATTGCCCTGCACACGCAGCGTCGAGGTCAGTCCGGTCTGGTCCTGGTTGTGGGTGATCTCGGTATTGCCCGAGCGATCGATCAAGCCGGTAGCGCGGTTGTAGACATAGGCCTCGGCATTGCGCCAATCGCGCTGGCTGTCGATCTGGTAGAGGCGCGTGCGCCATTCCACGTTCGCGTTCGGTGTCCACAGCGCATCAAGCTGGGTCCAGCGGTCGCGGTAGCGGATCTCGCTGTCGTCCACGTTGTAGTTGCGGTGGCGCAACGCCTCCAGCTGGCGACCCTCGACCAACGGCGTGCCGAAGTAGCGCATCGGCTTCTGGTAGCCCTGCGCATGGGTGAGGGTCAGCTGCAGGTCCGGGCGCAGCTGCCACAGCAACGCACCGGAAAAAGTCGCGTCGCTGTTGCGCCCACGATCAACCCAGCCACCGCTGTAGTTGCCACTCACATCCAGCCGATAGGCCAGGTCCGGGGTCAACGCACCGCCACTGCCGAAGCCCAGGCGCGCGGTGTCCTCGCTGCCCACGGTTACGCTGATCTCGTTCTCGATGGCGCCACGCGAGGGCTTCTTCGGCACGATGTTGATCACGCCGCCAATCGCACCGTCGCCATGGATCACTGAAGCCGGCCCACGCAGTACTTCGATGCGCTCGATCGACCAGGTATCAAAAGGGAAGGTGATGCCCACGCCACCGTACTGGCGCAGCCCGTCGTACAGGCGCATCACCGAGGCGCCATCGGTGAAGCCACGGCTGGACAGCGCACTCAGACCATTGCCCGGGTGCGGCATGGCACTGATCGCACCGGCGCGACCGATCGCATCGCTGAGGTTGCTGTCGCCGCGCTGTTCCAGCTGCTCGCGCGAGATCACCGTCAGGCTGGCCGGCGTCTGCAGCACGCTCAGGCCCAATGCAGAGCCGGCACTGGCGGTGGAAGACAGTTCACCGTTGCGGGTATCAACCACGCGCACGGTATCCAGCGTGGTCGGTGGTGCCCCGTCGGCGGCAAGTACGGGGGCGGTGTGCAGCACCAACGCGCACAGGACAGGCAGCGCCGCCCGGTGCAGGCGCGCGGAGTTGGGGTTCGTTTTCATTTGTTCACGGCATGCAAGGCCACCCCGCAATGGCAGGGCAGCTCAAGGAGTTCGTAGAATGCGCACGCCGTAGTGCCAGGCCATGCCTGGCAGCTCGCGAAAATCAATCCAAAGGCGTACGCGCAGGGCTCAGACGGCCATCAGGGCCGGCGGCCCACGCGCGCCCAATGTGCCGCTGATCCGCTGCGGCAACGCCTGCACCGCACCGCGCAACGCGCGGCATACCGGCGCCATCGGCGCCAACAGCAGCAATGCCGCCACCAACAGGGTGATCAGCCGCGCGGCGATCAGGCAGTAATCGCAGTCCACGCCCATCTCATGGTCGGCGTGTGGATCGGCAGCCGGCTTCGGCGTCGATTCGCCGTGCTGCATCGCCATCGCGTGATGGTCGTGGTGCCCTTCCATCGCGTGCTGCGCATGTTCCGCATGCATCGCGTGGCCCATGGCTGCCACCGGTGCGGCAGCGGCAACGTGGCCATGCGCCAGCCAGCTGCTCACCAACGGGGCGAGCAGCACCAGCAGCATGGCAAGCCATGCCAGGGCCTGGAACCGGCGGTGGAGGACAGAACGACGCACGCCGCCATTCTACGGGGCCATGGCCAACCTTGGACCACGTTCAGGGTTGCCCTGCAGGCAGTGCGACGTTATGACGCAGTCTCGGATGCGCCGCGCATTGGGTATCCCCCGGGGGGGACGGAAGGCGACCGCACCGGCCCCTTCCGTCCCCGCACCGCGCCGCTAGAACCGTGCGGGCTGCTGCACCGCGCGTTCCAGGAACATGACACCCGCCTGCAGGCTGTTGCGGGCGTTCTCCAACCAGCGCTCCGGGTCGGCCACCGCGAATCGCTCCTGTGCATCCACGTCCCCCGCATCGGCCAGATCGGCCAACTGCAGATGGATGTGGTTCTCCACCAGGCTCACCAGCAGGGCGAGCTCGGCCGACAATCCGGCGATGCGTTCGGTGAAGCCAGCGTCGTTGCTGTTCAGAGACATGTCCCCTGTTCCTATGCGTTGCGGTGTTGATGGATGGCTTCGAAACGCTCGGCACAGGCAGGCCCACAGAACAACCTGGCCGGATCGTTGTTGAAGTCTTCGCTGCAGTCCGGGTTGTGGCATTCCCCAATGGGTGTGAGAGGGGCAACGCTGCTGGCCCGCATTGCGTGCTGGGCCAGTGCGCGTTGCAGGTGGCGCGCTTCCAGTTCCTGCGCTTCGTCGATGGTGTCCGTCATGCCAGTCGTATTTTATCGAGGGGTGGTCGCACCGAATGAGAACGCTGCGGCAGCAAGGCATGCCGCGCCCGTTTCATCGGATGGGCGTGCTTCAGTGGGGTCGATTTCAGGCATGCAGGCTCCTTGTGCATGGGCGCCCAGGCCGGGCGATTGAGTCGAAAAACGGCCGTCCGGAACGGCCACGCCATCATCGGAAAACCGGTTCTCGCCAACTGCGACGGAACACGCGGATGCATGCGATCTGCGATCGTCATCGCATGTCCCAGGCGAGCTTTCCCACACCGTGCCAGCAAGGGACAAAAGGTACTGAAAGGTGTTGCAAAAAGAATTGCGTTCCGACACCATGACGGCCTCAACACCTCCAATCACTTACTGACCACTTCGCGTCGGGCGGCCACCGCATGGCCTGCGCACGGCAGGCAACGCACAGCACCCTGGCCGCCATCGGTCGCTGTGAACCGAAACATGTTTCAGGGGGACCCCGCCGAATGCACACAACGCACCCATCACAGGACGTCGTTCCCGCGTTCCTGCAGGCCATGCACGCGCACGGCATCGTGCCGGACGCGCGCGGTCGCGATGCACTCAATCCCGACGGCACGCTTGTGCGCTTCCATGTGGAGGGCGACCGCCGCGGTTCCCGCAATGGCTGGGCCGTGCTGTTCGGTGACAACGTTCCAGCCGGTGAGTTCGGCAGCTGGCGTACCGGAACCCGCCATGCGTGGTGCGCGAAGTCACCCACCACACTGAGCACCGCCGAGCAGCGTGCTATCCGCCAGCGCCAGGAACGGGCCCGTGCCGAACGCGAACAGCAGCAGCGCGAGCGCGAGCACGCAGCGGCCAAGGCTGCCAACATTCTGTGGAACCGCGCCGTGCCCGCCGATGGCAGCCATCCCTACCTCGTGCGCAAGGGCATCCATGCACACGGCCTGCGCGTGGCGGCGTGGCCGATACGCAACAGCGATGGCCTGGTGTTCCGTCACATCGACAACGCGTTGCTGGTGCCGGTGATGAACACAGCGGGCCGGATCGTCTCGCTGCAGGCAATCTTTCCACGCGTGGACCCGGCTCTGGCCCGCGACAAGGACTTCCTGGCGGGCGGCCGCAAGCAGGGCTGCTTTCACGTCATCGGCAAGCCGCAGCCACACCAGCCCATCGCCATCGCCGAGGGCTATGCCACTGCGGAGTCGATCCACCAGGCCACCGGCTGGTGCGTGGTGGTCGCCTGGGACGCCGGCAACCTGGCACCGGTAGCCCATGCCTGGCGCAACGCCGTGCCCGATGCCAGCTTCGTACTCTGTGCAGACAACGACCAATGGACCCGGCAGCCGCTGGACAACCCCGGTGTCACCCAGGCTACCCACGCTGCGGCGGAGATCGACGCGCGCGTGGTTTGGCCGGAGTTCGCCGTTGTACATGGCGATGATGACCGTCCCACCGATTTCAACGACCTGCATCTGCGCGAAGGCCTGGAGGTGCTGCGCGCCCAGCTGTTACCCGCGCCAGCGACGGCACCGGAGGACGCCCCGGGTGACGATGACCCTCCGCCAGTGCGCGCCACGCACTACCTGGTGCCCGGCAATCTTTCCGCGTTCGATACGTTCACTCCGTTCCCGGACAGCAGCGCGCGTGGCCGGCCGCTGCCGACCGCGCGCAACCTGGCCGAACTGTGCCGGCGCACCGGGGTGACCGTGCGCTACAACGTCATCCGCAAGGACCTGGAGGTCCTGGTTCCGGGCCTGCAGAGCACGGTGGACAATGCCAAGGAAGTGGCCGCCGGCGAGGTGATGGACTGCATGCATCGCGCTGGCATGGCCACGGCCAGTTTCGAGACCAACCTGTGCCAGGTGGCCGAGGCCAACCCCTACAACCCGGTCGCCAGCTGGATCACCTCGCGGCCATGGGATGGCCAGCCACGCCTGCAGGACTTCTTCGATACCGTGCAGGAGGCCCGCCCCACCTGCATGACTGATGGCCGCATCCTGAAAGAGGTGTTGATGCGACGCTGGCTGATCTCGGGTGTGGCCGCAGCGTTCGAACCGGACGGCCTAGTGGCGCGTGGCGTGCTGACCTTCGTGTCGAAACAGAACCTGGGCAAGACCCGCTGGGCACGGCAGCTGGCACCCGCCGAGCTGCAGCTGATCGCCGACGGCGTGGTGCTTGATCCGGCCAACAAGGACAGCGTCAAGCAGGTCATCTCCAAGTGGATCGTCGAACTCGGCGAGGTCGACGCCACCTTCCGCCGCACCGACATTGCTGCGTTGAAGTCATTCATTTCGCGCAGCCATGACGAGATCCGCCGCCCCTATGCGCGTACGGAATCGCGCTATGCGCGGCGCACCATCCTGTTCGCCAGTGTCAACGATGAGCGCTTCCTGCGCGATGCCACCGGCAACACCCGCTGGTGGACCGTACACGCCGTGGCATTGGGCGAACCGGCGCGGATCGACATGCAGCAGGTATGGGCCGAAGCTCACGCGCTGTACCGCAGCGGTGAGACCTGGCACTTGTCCAGTGAGGAGCTGGATACGTTGAATGCCACCAACAGCGAGCATGAACCGATCTCGCCGATCGCCGAGCTGATCGACCGCCACTTCGACTGGTCCGTTCCCGCCGAACACTGGAGCGCACAGTACCGTGCGACCGAGATCGTCATCGCGGTGGGGATCGACAGGCCGAACCGCCGCGAGGTCAACGAGGCCGCCGCCTACGTGGTCAAGCGTCATGGCGTGTGTACCAGGGTGGTGGGCAAGGAGCGCGCCAAGGTGTGGCTGATGCCAGTGCGCAAGCTCACCCTCGGCGAGCACGCGGCGGGTCCGTTCTGATGCCACCTGTGCGCGACGGTCGCGAGCTCGGCATCGACAGCGCCGACTGGCGACTGGCCTGCGAGGCACGCCGCCTGCTGCTGCTTGGCGGCTACCGCTGCATGGATGCCTGTGGGCGCTGGAGGACGGTCAGTCCGCGCCGGCACCGACAGCAGTATCTCGAACGTGTGCAGGCGATCCGGGGCCATGCCGAGCGCGACCGCCTCGCAGCGTTGGCGCTGCAGTTGTGGTCTACCCACCCTCCAGACAATACACGCAAGGATGTAAGTAGATGAAAGGTGTTGACTAGTTGCGTCCCCAAGATCAAGATGCGTGCACCGGCTACGCCACCTTCCAGGAGCACACGCCATGCCTCGCGCCCGACTGCATGCCTTCGAAGGCGAACAGCTGACTGTGCAGCAGATCCATCTACGCGTTCCCATCCTGTCCGAGCGCACCATCCGCGACCATCTGGCCGCCGGCCGTCGCACCCGCTCCGCCATGTTGTGCTTCGACCCGATTGCGGCGGCAGCGCGCGGTGGCCGCATCACCCAGCGCATCCTGCGCGCCCGCAGCACCGCCGCACGTGATTCCTGATCCACCGGCAGCGACCACGCCCTTCCAGGAGTAGATTCCCCATGATTCCCGCTTCCCTCGACAGCGGCCATCGCATGATCGCCGACACGCTGGCCGCGTTCCGTGCCGGGCCTGCCCTGGCCAGCACTGCGCTTCGCGCACGCCCGCAGGCGGGCCCGCCGCTCTACATCGGCATCGCCGGCGCCAAGCGTGCGGGCAAGGACACCCTCGCCAACGGGCTGGCGTCGGCACTGGCACTGCCCTGCGACAGCTTCGCCGCACCGCTGCGGCAGTTCGTCGCGTCCATCCTCGGGCTCTCCCTGCGTGAACTGGACAGCCGCAAGGAGGACACCATCGACTGGCTGGCCGAACTCACTCCTCGCCACCTGATGCAGACCGCGGGTACCGAATGGGGCCGCGACCGCGTCCATCCCGAGCTGTGGGTACGCTCGCTGTTCGCGCGCCTGCCTGCGGGAGGACTGGTGCCCGACGTCCGCTTCACCAATGAAGCCCGCGCGATCCGTCGCCGCGGTGGTGTCGTGATCCGCGTCAGCCGCCCGGGCCATGGCGGCCATGACACCCACGACAGCGAGCAGCCACTGCCCGATGAACTGGTCGACATCGAGGTGAGCAACGACGGCAGCCAGGCCGATCTGGTACGCAGGACGCTGAACCAGCTGCTGTCGCGCGGCGCGATCTGAGCCTGGAGCAGGGCCGCACTGCCCTGTCTCTTCCCCTGACCCAACCGCAGGTTCCGGCCCATCATCGACGAAAATGAGGTATGGTCGTCCCCCATCACCGACGGCACCTGCCGTCACCCTGCATCCCCAACCGCTTTTGAAAAGAGGAAATGTCATGGAGGTCGAACAGTTCACGTCGACGCGCCAACAGGCCATCGAATTGTTCAAGTCGCAGCCCAAGGGTGGCAAGGACATCGTGAGCCTGGATGCGATCTTCATTGCACTGTGCTCGCTGGCCAATGCCCAGACGGGGACCGGCAATGCCCAGCAGCCGCGCACAACCGCCCGCCCTGGCAGCCAGCAGCCGCCTGCACCGTGGTTCACCGAAACCCTGGCCGCTCTCAAGGGCAAGGGCGAGTCGATCACCGTTGCGCGCTTCCTGATGTTCGCCAACCGCTTCCCGGTCAAGCGCATGGACCAGGTCAACGCCGCGCGCTGGCTGCGCGATGCCGGCTACATACCGCGCAAGACCGGCGGCAACCTGGTGTTCGATCTTTGATCCAGCCTGACCTGCAGTCCTGAAGCCCCGGCATCGTCCGGGGCTTCTTCGTTTCAGGGCCTGCGCGCCGCATGAGGATGGGTACGCTCGGGCCATCCTCACCCTGTACCTGCCGTATTCCCTTGCCCTGCCGTTGTTTCCTTCCGGTGAGGACAAGGAGCACTACAAGAACGGCTGAAACCCAGAAGCAGCCGGTCAACCGGGTACAGCGCTTCACATATGTGCTCCTGGAGGCCCTCACTGGACCTCGCCTACGGCTCTGAACGCCTTCAGCACGCCAGAACGAAAGTGGATGAAAGGTGTTGACCAAAGTCACGGGATGGCAACAGTGGATATCCATGCCACTGAACAGCCTTCCCATGAACGCCTTGCCCGACAGCATCCAGACCCTGGCCGAGGTCATCGGCGAATCCGCAGCCCTCACGCTGGTGCGTGCGTGGCCGCCGACCACCTCCAGCACCACCGGACGCCATCGCGTCATCGTCTACGTACCCTCCAGCCTGCCGGACCAGCACCGGCTGATCGACATCCTTGGCCATGAGGTCGCCCAGCGACTGGTTGCGCACTTCGGTGGCGAGCTGCTGTTCCTGGCATCGTGCTTCGCGGCCAGTGCACATGAGCGCCGCGAGCAGATCGCACGCGCGGTGGCCAGCGGCATGCCCCGTGAGCATGTCGCGCGCGAGTTCGGCGTCTCCCAGACCACCATCAAGCGCGCGCTGCGCGGTGCCCGTTCCGCGTCGCCACTACCGGTCCACCCGGCCCTGCTCAAGGGGTACGCGCGCGCATGAACGAGAGCGACCTGCTGGCCAGCGTGCCGGACTGGGCCAAATACCTGGGCGGTACCTCCGGCGTATTGATCGCGGTATCACTGTGGCTTCGGCAATGGCTGTCGTCAGCCAAGGTCGACCGTACCGCCGACGAAGCCACCAGCAACACCCTGCGCACCCTGCAGGAGCAACTGGCGGCCGAGCGCACGCGTGCCGATGACCTGATGCACGAACGCGAAGCGATGGCCCAGGAGATAGGCCAGCTGCGCGGCGAAGTCAGCGCCCTGCGCGCGCAGGTCGCCCAGCAGAGCGTGCAGATAGCTGCGCTGCTGGACCTGGTGCGCAAGCAACCTGGAGCTGCGGCATGACCGCCGCTGCAGCCAGCGCCCTCGGCGGCGCCAACGTCGCCGCGTTCCTGGACATGCTGGCCGTTTCCGAAGGCACCGACATCCCAGGCCAGCGCTCGCGTGACCGCGGCTACGACGTGATCGTCGGTGGCCAGCTGCTCAACGACTACCGCGACCATCCGCGCGTACTGGTGTCGCTGCCGCGTTACGGCATCAAGTCCAGTGCCGCCGGCCGCTACCAGTTCCTGCGCAGCACCTGGGATGACCTGCGTGCACGCCTCGGCCTGCCCGACTTCGGCCCGGTATCGCAGGACCGCGCGGCAGTGGCCCTGCTCAAGCAATGCGGTGCCTATGAGCTGGTCCGCCTCGGCCGCTTCGATGCCGCCGTCAGCGCGGCACGACGCATCTGGGCCTCGCTTCCAGGCGCCGGATATGGGCAGAAGGAGCACGCGCTGGAAACGTTGCGCGCGGCCTATCGTGCCGCGGGTGGGGGCCCGCCTTGATGCCGATCCCTCTGAAGTTGCGCATTGCCCTGGTTGCACTGTTCACCAGCCATGTGGCCTGCGCCTGGCTGGGTTGGACACTGCGCGACCGCAGTGCCGACCGCGCCGTCGCGGTGGCGCAGGCGGCACAGCAGGCGCTACGGGCCGACAACGCGCAGGCCGCCTACCGGCAGGGCCAGGCCAACGCACGAGCCGGTGCACAGGCTGAATCACAGCACGTCGCCGCACAGGCCACGCGCAGCCAGCAGTTCAACGCCCTGCAACGGGATATCGAGACCCATGCCAAGACCCCTGGCCGCAATCGCGGCAATGCTGATGCTGAGTTCATGCGCATCTGGCGCGAAGCCAACGCCGGCTCCTTGCCACATTGATCTGCACATCGCACCAGCACAGCTGCGCGCGCCGCGGGCGCTGCCGGATCTGCAGGCCGCCGACGACGATGCGCTGCTGCGCAACCACGTCGCCGTGGCGCGGTACTACCACGAACTGGCCGACCAGTTGCGCGCCCTGCTGTGCAGCCTTGGCAGCCAGCAGGGCTTCACCCTCAATGGCGCGCCACCACTGAAGCCAGCGGGATGTACCGCCGGTGACAGCACCGGCGGGTATGGCCGGTACTGAGCCGGACCACGGCCACGCCTGCAATGTCCCGCGCTCCAGGTGATGGCAACACTACATGCAGACAGCGCGCGTCTTCCTCGATCGCGCGCGCCCTCCCATTCAACGTACGAGCTGACATGGCGACCGACTCCCAACCTTCCACTCTCGACGTGCTGCATGCTGCTGTCGAAGCCGCGATACGCGCGCGCTTTCCAGGCTTCGCAACCGTCGAGTTCTATCGCGACGCAAGCGCTGAAGGACTGGCCACGCCGGCCTGCCTGCTGGCACTGACCCGCTGTGATCGCGGCAAGGACAACGACGACGGCAGTGGGCAGCTGCAGGCCATGTTGCGCTTCGAAGCGCGAATCGTCGTGGCCACCGCCAATGCAGGCACAGCGCTGCAGCTGCGTAACAGCGCCGTTGGCCTGGCGACCTGGCTGCACCAGCTCGGCCGATTCCCCGGCGCTCCCAGTGGAGCGATCGAAGTGATCGCCGCACTGCCCGAGGATGCCGCAACGGCACAGCCCGGGCTTCGCACCTGGGTGGTCGAGTGGGCGTTACCGGTCGCGCTCGGCAGTAACAGCTGGGAAGACACCGGCGGCGTGGTGCCGCAGGCCTTCTACAGCTTCGTACCGGAGATCGGTCGCGATCATCAGGCCCGCTACCAGCCCATCGAGGGAGCAGCACCATGAGCGCCGAACACGCCAGGCTGATCGGGAACCTGTTGATGATCGGCGTCGTGCGCGAGCTGGATGAGGCCAATGGCCGCGTACGCGTTGATGCCGATGGGATGCTCACCGACTGGATTCACTGGCTGGAACGGCGTGCCGGGCCCGGCGTGCGCAGCTGGTGCGCCCCTGAGCCCGGTGAGCAGGTGGTACTGGCATGCCCCTATGGCGACCCGGGCCAGGCACTCGTGCTCGGCAGCCTGTACCAGGATCGTTTCCCGGCGCCGGCCGATTCGCACCTGCGGCAGCGCACCGAGTTCGCCGACGGCAGCTTTGTCGAGTACGACCGGGAAACCACCACACTGACCGTCAATGTCGGCAGCGGCAAGGTGATCGTCAACTGTGCAAGTGCACAGGTGATCGCCAGTGAATCGATCGTGCTCGACACACCGTCGGTCAAGGCGACCGGCGACCTGGACGTCACCGGTGCGATCAGTGCGGGCAAGGACATCAGCACACCGGGCGACGTCAAGGCCGGCGTCATCGGCCTGAAGTCACACATGCACACCGCACAGGGTCCAACCGCACCCACCACGCCCGCGCAGCCCTGAGCGGCCACGCGTGCAATGCCCTGAAAACCCGCACTCCACGACGATAGAGGCCATGCGAGGAATCGACGCCAACACTGGCAAACCACTGGATGGGCTGGCCCATCTGCATCAATCCGTGCGTGACGTTCTCACCACGCCCCTGGGCTCCCGCGTACTGCGTCGCGAGTATGGCTCGCGTGTGTTCGAACTGATCGATGCGCCGACCAACCGCTCGCTGCGCATGGACCTGATCGCGGCAACCGTCGACGCACTCGCGCGATGGGAACCGCGGCTCCACGTCGAGAACGTCGACGTCTCCCTCCCCGCCCCCGGCGTGATGATCCTGGCAGTGACCGGAATCCATCTGCCCGACGGCGAGGCCATCACCATCGAAGGAATCGAGGTTCGCTAACCGTGGCATCCGGCTCGTTCACCAGTGTCAATCTCTCCCAACTGCCTGCACCGGCGGTCATCGAAGTGCTCGATTTCGAGACGCTGTTCGATGAATCGTTGACCGCACTGCAGGCGCTCGACCCCACCTTCGACGCGCTGCTGCCGTCGGACCCGGCCTTCAAGATCCTGGAGGTCTGCACCTACCTGCGCCTGCTCGACCGCCAGCGCGTCAACGACGCCGCACGCGGCGTGATGCTGGCCTACGCAGTCGGCAGCGATCTGGATCAGCTGGCCGCGATCTTCGGCATCGGCCGCCAGATGCTGGACCCTGGCAAGCCGCAGGAGGGCGTCCCGCCGCGCTACGAGAACGACGAGGATTTCCGTCGGCGCATCCAGCTGGGACCGGAAGGATTCAGCGTAGCCGGGCCGGAAGGCGCCTACATCTTCCACGCGCTGAGCGCCGATCCGCGCGTGCTCGACGCCAGCGCGACCAGTCCGTCGCCGGGGGAGGTGGTGGTTTCGGTGCTCTCGCGTGAAGCCGATGGCACCGCCACCCAGGGGCTGCTCGATGCAGTGGAAGCGAAGCTGAGCGCGGCCGACGTGCGTCCGCTGACGGACCACGTGCTGGTACGCACGGCGGCGATCGTCAGGTACGCGGTCACTGCCACGCTCTATACCTTCGCCGGCCCGGATTCACAGGTGGTGCTGGCCGAAGCACGCGCGCGCCTGGATCGCTACATCGCCGAGTCGCATCGGCTCGGCCGCGATGTCACCCGCTCGGGCCTGTTCGCCGCATTGCATGCCGAGGGCGTGCAGCGCGTGGAGATTGCCAGCCCGTCGGCTGACGTGGTGGTGGACCGGACCCAGGCCACTTACTGCAGTACGGTGACCCTGACCCATGGCGGCAACGATGAGTGATTCCACCACACGCCTGGTCAATGCACGCCTGCGCGGCGCGATCGATGGGCACAACCTGCAGTTCCGCCATCCCGGTGGCTCGCTGGCCACCCTGCAGGCGGTGTACCGCACTGACTGGCAGGGACGCCTGAAGCTGTCGGATACGCTGCGGCGCAACCTGCAGCGCTTCTCGGCGTACTTCGACCATCCCCGGTGGAAAGGCTTCTACCTCAAGCCGGCCAACCTGATACCAGGTGCGCTGGCCCCAGATGGCAGTCTCAACGCGTACTCCTTCCCCGTCTCCGACGCGACCGGGGGGCCGGAACAGAACTTCGCCGGCCTGGTGGACGAGGACGGCAGCTCGTTTCCCAACGGTGCCATGCGCACCATCAGCGTCTGGCTGCGTGCAACCGAACCGTGCGCCATCGACTTCGGCATGCGCACGACCGGCCCAGGCAGGACGCGCCTGCAGGTGGGCACCGAGTGGAAGCGCTACAGCTACACCTACACGGCGACCGCGGATGACGCGCCACGGGGCATGAGCATCGTGCTGGATCGACTGGCCGCCGGGAATCGCGGTCTGAAGCCCGACAGCCTCGTTCATGTCTGGGGCGCGCAGGCCGAAGAAGGCCGTGTAGCGACAAGCTATATCCATACCCTGCCGCAACAGATGGGGAGGATCGACTACAGCGTGGTCAACAACGTGGTCACTCTGAACTACTTGCCCGCCCCCGGTTCGATCATCGACGGCGATGCGTTGGTCAGGGTACCGGCCGCCGCCAACCTGCTGCCCCCCAATGCCACCCACGCCGAACGGGCGCTGGCCCGCGCTGCGGTGACCCGCCCGCTGCCGGTGGACATCACCGCGCTGTGGGATGCGGACCGCTGCCCAGCCGCGTTGCTGCCATGGCTGGCCTGGGCGTTGTCCGTCGACGAATGGAAAGCCTACTGGCCGGAGACGGTGAAGCGTGCGCGCGTGCGCGCCGCGATCGCGATCCAGCGACGCAAGGGCACCTGGGGCAGCGTACGTGATGTGGTCGCCGCCTTCGGTGGCTCGATCCTGATCCGCGAATGGTGGGAGATGCAGCCACCGGGCGCGCCGCACACCTTCGAAGCGGTGATGACCATCGCCAACCAGGGCGGCGAGACCGCCACCGCCAAATTCGTCGACGACGTGATCGGCGAGATCACGCGCACCAAGCCGGTGCGCTCGCACTTCACCTTCACCCAGGGCATGCAGGCCAGCGCCGGTATCGGTGCGCTTGCCGGCGCCCATGGCACCACCTTCCGCCGCATCCAACTGATCGGAGAGTAAACCCCGCATGCGCTTGAAAATCACCGACGCCGGCTTCGCCAGGCTGGTCAACCCACCCAATACCGGCACCAGTGCCGTACTGATCACCGAGATCGGCCTGACCTCCACGGCGTTCACACCGTCGGCCGGGCAGACCACGCTGCCCGGCGAGATCAAGCGTGTCTCGACCTTCGGCGGCAAGGCCGTGGGCGATGACACGCTGCACGTAACCATCCGCGACGACAGCGCAGCGGCCTACAGCCTGCGGGGCTTCGGCCTCTACCTGGGCGACGGCACGCTGTTCGCAACCTTCGGCCAGGCCGATCCGATCATGGAGAAGACCGCGGCCTCGATGCTGCTGCTCTCCACCGATACCCGCTTCAGTGAAGTCGATACCGCGCTGATCGAGTTCGGCAATGCCGAGTTCATCTACCCGCCGTCCACCACCGAGGTGCAGGGCGTGGTCGAACTGGCCACCCCCACCGAAACCGAGGACGGTGCCGACACGCAACGTGCAGTCACCCCGCGTGGCCTGCGTGCGTTCATCGACAAGCGCTTCGGCGCCAGCGCACCGACCCAGTTCGTGCGCACGTTGTTGTCGATCGCCACCGATGCTGCGTTCCGTTCCGCATTGGGCCTGAAATCGGCCGCATTGAAGGATGAGGGCGCCGACAAGGGCCTGGACGCCGACCTGCTCGATGGCCGCCACGGCACCCACTACCTGGACTGGCGCAACATGACCGGCGTGCCATCCAGCGTGCACGTGCCTGGCCAGGTGATCCTGTTCGCCGGCGCCACCGCACCCAACGGCATGCTGCTGTGCAACGGCGCCGCCGTGCTGCGTGCCAGCTATCCGGCACTGTTTGCAGCCATCGGTACCCGCTACGGTGCCGGTGATGGTGCAACCACCTTCAACCTTCCGGCAATGCTGGAAGGCACGGTGGTCACCCACACGCTGAACCCGGACGCGGTCGGCAGCTTCACCCAGGGCGAGGTGATCCGCCATGCCCATGGCGCCAGCGCGGCAACAGCAGGCAACCATAGCCACGCCATCTCCGTCGGCGCAGGCGGCGCGCACTCCCACGGCGCCAGTGCCAGTGCCGTGGGCGACCACGCGCATGGTGCGTGGACCGATTCGCAGGGTCACCACGGGCATACCGGTGGCACCTCCTGGGTGGGCGATCACCAGCATCTCACCGCGTTCGCGGAATCGGGTACCACTTACCCGTGGGGCGCCGACTACAACAACCACATGGGTTCGCGCGGCAACCTGGACTACGACAACCCCTGGCCGTACACCAGCCCGGCCGGTGGCCATGCACACAGTTTCACTACCGACGGCGCGGGCGCGCACGGCCACAACATCGGCATGAATGGCGCTGGCGCCCACTCGCACACCATTTCCATCGCCCAGGTCGGGGACCACGGCCATGCCGCTTCGGCCGCCGACGCCGGTGCACACACCCACGCCATCGTGGTGGAGAACACCGGTGGCGACCGCAACCTGCCTGCCGGCCTGCGGATGATCTATTGCATCGCGTACTGAGGACATGAGCTTGCCTACTGAACCGCGCTTCGCGCACTCCTACGATCCCGACACCCGCGCCTACATGGGCAAGGTCCGCCTGCAGCCCTCGCCCGATGGTGCATGGAACCTGCCCGACTTCACCGTGGACGTCGCCCCCCGCCAACCTGCAGGCGAGTACCAGGCACTGCGCCTGGCCGACGACGGCTCACGCTGGGAAACGGTGGCCGATTTCCGCAACTGCATGCTGTGGGACACGCGCACGGCAACGGCGGTACCGAATCGCCTCGCGCTCGGCCAGCCCTTGCCGAAGGACGTGACCCTGTCGGAACCGTTCAAGCTGGATGGCACCACGGCGCAATACAACGCGTGGAATGCCAGCCGCCTCGAATGGGCCCTGCTGCCGGACTACAGCGCGCGTCCCCTGTGGAACAAGCGCGATGCCAGCTTCGCCACTCCCGTACCTCGCGGCGTAGCACTACCGGCCACGGTCACCGATCTTGCGCCGCCCGGCGACCGCAGCTACCCGGTCACCTTCGACGAAGCCAGCACTGCCTGGGTGATGGTCGCTGCACCCGAACCCGAAGTGCCCACGCTGCCGCAACCGTGATGCCGGGCCACGGCTGCAATTAATCCAGCCGTGGCCAGATACGAACATGTACCCATGCGGCGCAGCTCGCGACCGCAGCACCCACCCAACCAAGGAAAAAACAACGCATGGCCGAATTTCTGCATGGCGTGCAGGTCGTCAACATCGATGGTGGTTCCCGCTCGATCGCTGTTGCCTCGACCAGCGTCATCGGCATCGTGGGCACCGCGCCCCGCGCCGACAAGACCGCCTTCCCGTACAACACTCCGGTCCTGGTGACCTCGCGTTCGCAGGCAGCCAAGCTGCTCGCCAACGCCGCAACCGAAGTCGATGAGGGCACCCTCCCGGGCCAGCTCGACGCCATCTTCGACCAGTCCAACGCCGTCGTCGTCGTCGTCCGCGTCGAGAAGGGCGCCACCGAGAACGACACCCTGGCCAACGTGCTGGGCGGCGTGAATGCGCAGACCGGTGCCTACACCGGCGTGCACGCGCTGCTGGCTGCCAAGTCGGTGGTCGGCATCAAGCCGCGCATCCTGGCGGTACCGGGCTTCACCCACACCCACGAAAAGCGCGACACAGAGCTGCTGGCCAACCCGGTCGTGGCCGAACTGCTGGGTATCGCCGACAAGCTGCGCGCGGTGATCATCAAGGACGGCCCGAACAGCAACGACGAGGCGGCCAAGAGCACCACCACCCTGACCGGCTCCAAGCGTGTCTACGTGGTCGACCCGGCACTGCTGGTGCAGTCCGGTGATGCCATCATCACCCGCTACGCCTCGGGTGCCGTGGCCGGCGCCATCGCCCGCAGCGACAACGAACGTGGCTGGTGGGCATCGCCGTCGAACCTGGAGCTCAACGGTGTGGTCGGTACCGCACGTGCGATCGACTTCGGGCTGTCCGATGCAACCAGCCGCGCCAACCTGCTGAACCAGTCGAACGTGGCAACCATCATCCGTGAAGGTGGCTTCCGCCTGTGGGGCAACCGCACCGCCAGCATCGATGCCAAGTGGCAGTTCCTGTGCGTGGTGCGCACCGCCGACATCATCGCCGACAGCCTCGAGGCCGCCCATCTGTGGGCCGTTGACCGCGGCATCAGCAAGACCTACGTCGATGACGTGCGCGAGGGCGTCAATGCCTTCCTGCGCGGCCTGAAGACCCAGGGCGCGATCCTCGGCGGCAACTGCTGGGTCGACCCCGACCTGAACGCAGCGGACAGCGTGGCCCAGGGCCGCTTCTACTGGGACTTCGACTTCACCCCGACCTACCCGGGTGAGCAGCTGACCTTCCGCATGCACATGAACAACAACTACGTCTCGGAGATCTTCTAAGCATGGCGCGCAAGATCCGCAAGAACTTCAACTTCTACGTCGACGGCAAGGGCTATGCCGGCAGCGTGGTCTCCTTCACCGCCCCCAAGCTGACGCTGAAGACCGAGGACTTCCAGGCCGGTGGCATGCTCGCCCCGACCGAGATCGTACTCGGCCACGAAAAGCTGACCGCCGAAGTGACCTTCGCTTCCGATGACGCGGAGATCATGTCCAAGTTCCACGTCATCGAAAGCAAGGAATACGGCTTCACCGCCCGCGAAGCACTGGAAGCGGACGACGGCACGGTCTCCCAGGTCGTGCACAACATGCGCGGCAAGGTGAAGTCGCTGGACCGCGGCGAGACCAAGGTCGGTGAGAAGGGCACGGTCAAGGTCGGCCTGGCGCTGAGCTACTACAAGCTGACCCATGGCGCGCAGGTGGTGCAGGAGATCGACGTGACCAACATGATCGCCCGCCAGGGCGGCGTGGACGCACTGGCCGGCATCCGCGGTGCGCTGGGCATCTGAGCCCGCATCGCACTGAAGTACACGGGGGCGCATCGCGCCCCCGCATCCACCGCACTCCATCGATATCCAGGAACACATCCATGTCCAGCAAGACCAAGACCAGCACCGACACCGTCATCGAGCGCGACGGCTATGCCGAAATCACCCTCTCCCGCCCGCGCCAGGTCAATGGCGTGGACACTGCCGTGCTGCGCATGCGCGAGCCGACCGTGGAAGACATGGAGCGCTACCAGGACGACAAGGGCACCGATGCCCAGCGCGAAGTCCGCATGATCGCCAACCTGTGCGAGATCGCGCCCGACGACGTGCGCAAGATGCCGCTGCGTGACTACGCCCGCCTGCAGGCCGGTGTCGCGCTTTTTACCACCTGACCCTGCCGCAGATCAGGCAGGGAGCGCTCGCCCTGGCCGGGCATACCGGCTGGGGACTGGGCGAGATCATGACGCTGCGGGTGTCGAAGTTCATCTGGTGGATACAGGGATTGCCGGTACATGGCGAGTAACGTTCAAACGACAACGATCACGATCGGCGGCTCGGTCTCCAAGTCGCTGCAGGACGCGCTGTCCTTCAGCAACGATGGCCTGAGGCGTCTTGGCGATGAAGCGGACAAGCTCGAGCGCAAGCTCAACCTCATGGGCAGGTCGAGCAGCCAGTTCGCCCGCATGCGCATCGAAGCCGACGCGCTGCGCGCCTCGCAGGAAGCACTGCAACGCATCGAAGACAAGCGCACGGCCAATCTCGAGAAGCGTGAAAAGCTCGGATCGGCATTCGGCGATGCCCGTGGCATGCTCGGCAATGCCATCACCACGTTGGCCAAGCCGGTGGAGAACGCCGCCGGCTTCGTACGCGAGAACCAGGCCATCGGCAACGCCGCCAACCTGACCCGCTCCCAGGTCAAGGCACTGGGCGAGACCATCCTGGCCGAATCCGGACGCACCTATCAGGGCGCCGGTGAACTGCAGCGCGCGATCAGCCAACTGGTTGGCGCCGGCATCGACGCGCAGGCCGCACAGGCCAGCCTCGGCGCGATCGGCCGCACCACCACCGCCACCGGCGAGAGCATCGACGACGTGACCCTGGCCGCGTCCGGCCTGCAGCAGGCGCTGAAGATCGACCCCAGTGGCCTGCAGTCAGCGTTGGACGTACTGGTCGTGGCCGGCAAGGATGGCGGCGTCGGCCTGAAGGACATGGCAGGCGCGCTGCCGGTGCTTGGCAGCGCGTTCCAGTCGCTGCAGATGCATGGCAATGCAGCCGCGGCCACCATGGGTGCGGCGCTGGATGTCGCCCGCCAGGGCGCCGGTGGTGCCGACGAAGCGGCTGGCAACATGCAGCGCTTCATGGCCAGCATCCTCTCGCCGGACCTGCAGGCCAGGGCCAGGAAGGGCTTCAAGCTGGACCTGCGCAGGATCATCAACGAGGCGCAGACCACCGGCGGCAATCCGTTCGATGCAGCGATGCAGGGCATCATCCAGGCCACCTCGGGCGACCAGGCAAAGATCGGCAAGCTGTTCGGTGATGCACAGGCGCAGAACTTCGTGCGCCCGATGATCCAGAACTGGGAGGAATACACCCGGATCCGCGACAAGGCCCTGTACGCGTCGTCAGGCACCACCGATGCCGGCTTTGCAGCAAAAATCCAAAGCGATCCGGAAAAGATCGAAGGCGCGAAGATCGCCGTCGACAATCTGTCCAAAGCCTTCGGTACCGCCCTGCTGCCCGCGGTCGGCGAAGCGGCGGTGAAGCTGACCGAGCTGCTGAACGGGGTGACCTCGTTCGTGCAGGAGAATCCCAAGCTGATCGCCAACACCACCCAGGTCGTGGTTGGCATGATGGGCATGCGCACCGCTGTGCTCGGCGTGCGCTATGCCTGGACCTTCCTGCAGGGCCCGATCCTGGCCGTGCAGAAAGCCTTCGAACTGTTCCGCGGCGGCAGCCTGCTGGCCCAGCTGGGGCAGTTCGGACCGACCGCCATGCGCCTGGCGTCCGGCTTCCGCGTGGTCGCCACTGCTGTCGGTGCCATCGGCGGAGGACCGATCACGCTGGCCATTGCAGCCATCACCGCCGGTGCACTGCTGGTGCGCAAGTACTGGGAGCCCATCAAGGCCTTCCTCGGTGGCGTCTGGGAAGGTCTCAGCGGCGCAGGTACCGCTGCCATGGGCGAACTGATGCGTGCCGTCGAACCGCTGCGTCCGGCATGGGAAGTCATGAGCGGGCTGATCGGACAGGCCTGGGACTGGCTGTCCAGGATGCTGGAGCCGGCGCAGTACACCGGCAACGAGCTTTCGCGCGTGGCCGAGATCGGCTCGCTGGTGGGTGAGGCCCTGCTGACCAACTTCCGCATGGTCATCCAGGTCATCGGGGGCGTGGTGCAGACCGTTGTCTGGCTGGGCGAAATGCTGGGCATGGCTGCCGGCTGGATCACCGTCACGTTGGGCGGTGCCTGGGACGCGATCATGGCATCGGCAGGCGCGGCCATCGATTGGATCATGGGCAAGCTGCAGCCGTTGCTGGACGGCATCAGCTGGGTGGCAGACAAAGTGGGCGGTGGCCTTGGCTTCCTCAAGGACAAGGCCGTCGAAGGCGCCGGTATCGCCCTTGACCGCGCAAACGTGGGCAAGGCCGTGTATGGCTCCATGGCCGCCAACGGCGGCGGCGGCATCGGTGACATGGCACGTGTCGCCTACGCGGTAGGCAGCAACGACGGTGATGGCCTGAAGCGGCGCATGGCCGACCTCGGCAGCGCACAGCAAGGGCGACAGGCGCCGTCGATGCCCTCGGGCGCCCCACCCATGCCCACGACCGTGCAGCAGCAACAGACCAACAACATCACCATCCACCAGCAGCCCGGGGAATCCAGCGAAGCCCTGGCGCGGCGTACCGCCAATGCACTGCAGCACCAACAGGCCGTGCAGGCCCGCGCCACCCTCGGAGACAGGAACTAAGCATGAAGCGCGAGTTCGTAACCGCAACCCTCGACAAGCTGCTGCCTGGTTTCCAGAGCAACGACTCAGGCAACGCGCCCGTGCTGCTGATGCTGGGCGGCTTCAAGTTCAGCCTCAACACCGCGGTGTTCCAGGAGATCCAGCAATCCAACGAGTTCCGTTGGCAGGCCCAGGAGCGTGTGGGCCAGTTGGCCGCCCTGCAGTACATCGGTCCAGGCCAGGCCACCATGACACTGCCAGGGGTGTTGAATCACGAGTTCCGCGGCAAGGGCAACCAGATGTCGGAGCTGCGCAGGCTGGCCGCACAGGGCGCGCCACAGCGGCTGCTGACCGGCCGTGGCGGCAACCTCGGCCTGTGGGTGATCGACAAGGTCGAAGCCACCAGCAAGCACTTCACCGCCGATGGCGAAATACGCCAGCAGACCTTCACCCTTTCCCTGCGGAAGCACAGCCATGGCACGAACGTATAACACCCGCGACGGCGACGTCGTCGACCGCATCGCGTACTCGCACTATGGCGAGCAGTCACCATCGATCGTGCGTGCGGTACTGGATGCAAACCCCGGCCTGGCCGGTCGCGGCGCAGTACTGCCGGCCGGGGTCACCCTCATCCTGCCCGACGTTCAGCGTCCGGCCACTGAACGCAAGGGAGTCGCACTGTGGGACTAGGCATCGCACCGGCGTTCCGCCTGGTGGCCAACAGCGAAGACATCACTGACAAGATCATGTCGCGCTTCAAGTCGCTGCGCATCACTGACGAGACCGGCACCAGCGCTGACATGCTGGAACTGCAGTTGGCCGACCATGACCCATCCGACCCGATCCAGCTGCCGCCTGCGGGCGCGGAGCTGGAAGCCTTCATCGGCTATGACGGCGAAGTGCGGCGCATGGGCCTGTACGTCTGCAATGAGGTGGAGATTTCCGGCTACCCGGGCAGCATGACCCTGCGCGCACACGCGTCGCCCTTCGAAACAAGCAAAGGCGGCAAGAACGATCTGCAGACGCAGAAAACGCGCACCTGGAAAAAGGGCACGACGATCGGCGGGATGGTCACGCGGATGGCTGCCGAACATGGACTGACCGCTGCGGTGAGTGCAGCCCTGGCATCGATCGTGCTACCGCTGACGGCGCAGTCGCAGGAATCGGACATGAACCTGCTGCTGCGCCTGGCCAAACAGCACGACGCCATCGCGAAGCCGGGCGGTGGGCACCTGCTGTTCGTCAAACGAGGCGAATCCACCAGTGCCAGCGGCGAGCGCATTCCCGACGTCACCCTTACCCCTGCCGATGGCAGCGCCTACAAGGTGACCATCGCCTCACGCGAGAAGACCGGCACCACCATCGCCTATTACCGCGATGTACGCGGTGCCAAGCGCCAGGAAGTGAAGGTGGGCAGCGGTGAACCGATCGTTCGCCTGCGCATGGCCTATGCCGACCGCGCCACCGCCGAAGCCGCAGCCCGCGCCAAACACCAGGAGCAGGCCCGGCAAACGCGTACGCTCAGCTACAGCCTGCCCGGCCGTGAGACGTTGATGGCCGAAGCCACGGTGGTGATGCAGGGCTTCCGCGATGGCGTGGATGGGCAGTGGCTGGTCAAGCGCGCCGAGCACAACATCGGCAACGACGGCTACCGCACCAGCATCGAGTGCGAACAGCCCAACAGCGCCGACGCGGTGAAGGCCGCCAGCAGCGCCGCGGTCAAGCAGACCCCGCAGGTGGGCAGCGAAGTGTAGATCCACGCCATGCGTGGATTGGCCTCTCAGCCCCTGCCGGGCTCGCAGTAGATCCACGCCATGCGCGGATGCTCTCCGCGCATCAACTCACGTACTGCGCCTGACCGTTACCAAACGACCAGTTCTCTTTCTTCACTTCCACCAGATTGATGAACACATCCTCGCGGCGGATGCCCACCGCCGCGTGCAGGCCATCGGCGATGCCCAGGTACAGCGCCTTCTTCTGCTCCAGCGTGCGTCCTTCATTCCAGGTGATCTGGATGCAGATGAAGTCGTCGGTGCGGTCCACGCCCAGGTAGCCGGGGTCGTAGATCAGCGCGCCAGGCTCGTGCTCCTGGAAGATCTGGAAGCGATCGTTCTCCGGCACGCCCACCGCGCGCATGGCCTGGTAGATGGTTTCGCCGACGCGTTGCAGGTAGTCGGCGGATTTACCTTTGCGAAGATCGATGCGGGCGAGCGGCATGGTGGCACTCCAGAGTGGATGGGCACAGCAATGGGCTGAGACTACGCCTGCCTGGGGTGGCGGGACAGCGCATGGTGCGCAGGAAGAGCGGCAACCATCGTCATCGCAGCAGACGTTCCTCTCCGGCCTCGATGCGCTCCGCACCGGTGATGACCAGGACGGGTCCCGAGCAACAAAAAAGCCCCCATTTCTGGAGGCTTTCTTCGTTCTGCAACATGGTGGGCGGTACAGGGATCGAACCTGTGACCCTTGCCGTGTGAAGGCAATGCTCTACCGCTGAGCTAACCGCCCGGTGTTGCTGAGCCGCTCATTATAGGGTCTTTTCAGAGACCGTCAACAGGTTTTCACATATGTGTTCACGGGGATTTCCGGGGTATCCGCCGGGCATGGCCCGGCGCTGCCAGGAGCAATGATCCGCAGCCCCATCACATCGTATGGGTCGGCTTGTCCGAACTGGTCAGGCCGGCCAGCAGCGTCTCGATCTTGTGGCGTACGCCTTCGCCTTCGGCACCATCTGCCAGCTGCACGCCGATGCCGGCGGTGCGGTTGCCCTGTGCGCCGGCCGGGGTCACCCAGATCACCTTGCCGGCCACCGGCAGGCGCTCGCTGGAATCGGGCAGCGTCAGCAGCAGGAACACCTCGTCGCCCAGGAAGTAGCGCTTGGGCGTGGGCACGAAGATGCCGCCATTCTTCACGAACGGCATGTACGCGCTGTACAGCGCGGCTTTGTCCTTCACGGCCAGGGACAGGATGCCCTGGCGGGCGTTGCTGGCACTCATCGATTTCCCCTTGCGGCAGGCCGCTCGTTCACCTTGTTCCAGGCCAGCAGCAACTCGACCACCGCAAGGTCTGCACGCACCGTGGTGCGCAGCAGGTCGCGGGTGCGGTTGGCCGCATCGAACCAGGCCGCAAGCTTGTGCAATCGCTCCGGCGTGGTCAAGGCATCGGTGCTGGCCTGTGCCAGCGCCAGGTCGGCGGCAAAGCGCAGGCGCAGCGCCGCGTTGTCATCAGCGCACCACTTCTGCGCCAGCTCCACCGCACCGGTCTTGCCGGCCGCCAGCTGTTCCAGCTCGCGGCCCACCTCGCGGCGCAGGCTCAGGCCGTCTTCGCGCAGCCAGTTGTCGGCCTGTCCGGGATGGCCGCGTGCCGCGTCCAGCGCTTCGCGTGCGGATGCTTCGCTGTGGCCCTGCTGCTGCAGCCAGGCCATCGCTTCATCGCGCGGCGGCAGCTTGAATTCCAGGCGCTGGCATCGGCTGCGCACGGTCTGCGGCAGGCGCGCCGGGTCGCTGCTGATCAGCCACAGGTAGCGGCCGGGCTGCGGCTCTTCCAGGGTCTTCAGCAGTGCGTTGGCCGCCGAGCGGTTGATCGCATCGGCCGGGTCGACAATCACCACCTGCGCCACGCCGTACTGCGGGGTCAGCGCCAGCTTGTTGGTGATCTCGCGCACCTGCTCGATCACGATCTCGGTGCGCAGCTTGTCGCCGCTCTTGTTCGGAATGAAGCTGACCAGCTGCAGGTCCGGGTGGGTACCGGCAGCAATCAGCTGGCGGGTGCGCGTGGCATGCGTGGCATCGCCGCGCGCCAGCACGTGGTCGGCCAGTGCCAACGCCACCTCGCGCTTGCCCAGCCCGGCCGGTCCGCAGATCAGCAGGCCATGGCCGAGGCGATCGGCATCGAGCGCCGCCACGGTCTGATCGAACGCACGCTGCTGCCAGGGCGAGAACGTGCTCATGCGCCCTCCCCGTCCTGCAGCCAGCGCTCGACACGCGCGACTACATCAGCAGCCACGCGCTCCTGCACCTGTCCGGCATCGACCAGCGCGAAGCGCTGCGGGTCCTGCTGTGCGCGGATGCGGAACACTTCGCGCACGCGCTGGAAGAAATCGTCCTGCTCGCTCTCGATGCGATCCGGCCACAGGTCACGGCCATTGGCGCGCGCACGACCTACCGCCACATCCACATCCAGCAGCAGGGTCAGGCCCGGCAGCAAGCCGACGGCGCGGCGCTCCAGGTCGGCAATCCACTGCGGGTCGAGGCCACGGCCACCGCCCTGATAAGCGTAGCTGGAATCGGTGAAGCGATCGCTCAGCACATAGGCGCCGCGCTGCAGCGCCGGCTGGATCACCTGGCCCACATGCTGCGCGCGGGCGGCGAACACCAGCAGCAGCTCGGCTTCGGCGCTGAGCGGTTCGGCGGCGATCTCGGCATCGGGCTTCAACACCAGTCCGCGGATGCGCTCGGCCAGCGGCGTACCGCCCGGTTCGCGGGTCAGCACCACCTCGTGGCCATGGCCGCGCAGGCAGTCACGGATGGCGTTGATGGCGGTGGTCTTGCCCGCACCTTCGCCACCTTCCAGGCTGACGAAACGGGGATGGCGAAGCAGCGCGGGACTCATTGCGCCGGGGTCTCCTTGGTACGTTGCTGGCGCAGCTGCTGCAGGTAGCGGGCTACGGCGGCGTTGTGCTGGTCCAGGCTGGGTGAGAACACGTGCGCGCCACTGCCATCGCCCACGGCGACGAAGTACAGCGCGTCACCGGCGGCCGGCTGCGCGGTGGCCATCAGCGCGTCGCGGCTGGGCATGGCGATCGGCGTCGGGGTCAGGCCGGCACGGGTATAGGTGTTGTAGGGCGTATCGGTGGTCAGGTCGCGACGGCGGATGTTGCCGTCATACGCAGCGCCGATGCCATAGATCACAGTCGGGTCGGTCTGCAGGCGCATGCCGATCTTCAGCCGGCGCATGAACACACCGGCAATCTGCGGACGTTCACTGGCCAGCGCGGTTTCCTTTTCGATGATCGAGGCCAGCGTCAACAGCTCGTACGGCGTATTGATCGGCAGGTCCGGCGCGCGGCTTTCCCACGCTTCGTCCAGCGCCTTCTCCATCGCAGCGTGGGCGCGCTTGAGCACATCCAGATCACTGTCGCCGCGCTGGTAGACGTAGGTCTCCGGCAGGAACCGACCTTCCGGATGCTGTCCGCCGAAACCAAGACGCTGCATCAACGCGGCGTCATCGAGGGTGTCGGTGGTGTGCTGCAGCGGCTCGGCGCGCTTGAGCGCGGCACGCATCTGGCGGATGTTCCAGCCTTCAATGATCGTGACGCGATGCTGCAGCACCTTGCCGGCGCGCATGCGCAGCAGCAGCTCGCGGGGGGTCAGTTCGCCACTGAGCGCGTACTCGCCCACTTTCAGTTTGCCGGCCGCATCGAGCTGGCGCGCCAGCAGCTGCCACTGCGCGTCCTGGCCCTCGTCAACGCCGGCATCGCGCAGTTTTCGCAGCACCGTGTTCATGCCATCGCCACTGGCGATGACCACGCTCTCGGCGGACGGGGTTATCCGGGCGTCAGCGAACTGGGTCTGCTGGTAGAAGAACCACGCGCCCGCGCCGGCCACGACGGCGGCCAGCACCACCACCAGCGTTACCACGAACAGACACCCGCGCTTGGCTCCCGCCATGGACTACCTCTGAACTCGATTCCGTCGTGCAGGATACCGTGCCGATGGATTGGGGTCATGACCGGGGTTTGTGGCCGTGCCGACCAACGGTCGGCACCCACCAGTAGATCCACGCCATGCGTGGATGAACCGGCCATGGAGGCAACCACCCCGCCGGGCCATGCCCGGCGGGGTGGTTGCCGTCAACCCTGCTGGCCCAGCGCGCGCAGCAGGCCGCGGGCCTTGGCGCGGGTCTCGTCGAGTTCCTTGTCCGGGTCCGAATCGACCACGATGCCGGCGCCGGTACGGAAGCTCACCTCGTGGCCATCCACTTCGGCGGTGCGGATCAGGATGTTCAGGTCCAGATCGCCATCGCGGTTCAGCCAGCCGAACGCACCGGTGTAGGCGCCGCGCGGCGTCTGCTCCAGCTCGCTGATGATCTGCATGCAGCGTACCTTGGGGCAGCCGGTGATGGTGCCGCCGGGGAAGGTGGCGGCGATCACCTCGCCGGGGGTGATTTCCGGGCGCAGGTGACCACTGACATTGCTGACGATGTGGTGCACGTGGGCATAGCTCTCCACCGTCATCAGTTCATCGACCACCACGGTGCCGGGCAGGCAGATGCGACCCAGGTCGTTGCGTTCGAGGTCGATCAGCATCACGTGCTCGGCGCGCTCCTTCGGGTGGCCGACCAGTTCCTGGATGCGCGCGGCATCGTCGTCGCCCTCGAAACGTGGACGCGTACCGGCAATCGGCCGCGTCTGCGCATGCCCGGCATGCACCGACACCAGCCGCTCCGGCGAGGAACTGACCACGTGGCGGCCGTGCGCACTGAACAGGCCCGCGAACGGCGCCGGGTTGGCGCGGCGCAGCTGCGCGTACAGCGCCTGCGGGCTGACCGGCGCAGCGAACTGCGCGCTCCAGCGTCGCGACAGATTCACCTGGAACACGTCGCCGGCACGCAGATACTCGATCACCCGACGGACGCCGTCGGTAAAACGCTGCGGCGCGTCCTCGCCCACCAACTGCGGTGGCTGCCAGCCCTGCCCTGCTTCGGGCAGCACCTGCGCGGCCAGGCCGACCAGCGCATCCAGCAGCGCTTGCTCACCGGCTTCGGCAATGACGAAGCTGGCATCGTTGTGGTGATCGTGCAGCACCGCCGCCGGGCAGCGCAGCGCCAGCGCGGTCGGGCGACCATCGTCGCGCGCACGCGCCGGCAGCACCGGTTCGATCTGGCTGGCCACTTCGTAGTCCAGCATCAACGCCCAGCCGCCGCGGAACGGCAGGCTGTGGCTGCCGTCATGCGGCAGGCGTTCGTGCTGCCAGGCGCGATCCAGCACCTGCAGGAAGCTGCCTGCCTGTACAGCGTCATGCTGGTCACGCACCCGGCCATCGGCATCCAGCCGCAGGCAATCGCCCTGCGCGGCCAGCAGCAGGCTCCAGCGGCCCTGGGCGGTGCCCGAGGCAGTGGATTCCATCAGCAGCGGGAAGCGCGCCGGGTCGTTCTGCTGCAGGGCCAGCAGGTCGATCGGATGCGGCAGCGGGTGGATCAGCGGTGCGTGGTTCATGGCGGCCAGTTCGGGGTTCAGATGCACGGAAGCCGCCTTGCGGCGGCTTCTTCGCATGTAGAGTCGAGCCATGCTCGACTGGGTTGCACGTTCAGTCGAGCATGGCTCGACTCTACACAACGGCGGAGTCGAGCAAGCTCGACTCTACCAAGCGACGCCGGCCAATTGCCCGGCGCCACGGACAGATCAGATGCGCTTGAAGATCAACGTACCGTTGGTGCCGCCAAAGCCGAAGCCATTGGACATCACCACATCGACCTTGGCCTGGCGCGCTTCGTTGGGCACGTAGTCCAGGTCGCAGCCTTCGCCCGGCTGCTGCAGGTTGATGGTCGGCGGAATGACGTTGTCCTGCAGCGCCATCACCGAGAAGATCGCTTCCACGCCGCCGGCAGCGCCCAGCAGGTGGCCGGTCATCGACTTGGTGGAGCTGACCATCATCTTGTAGGCGTGGTCGCCGAAGGCGGTCTTCATCGCCATGGTTTCACCCAGGTCGCCCAGCGGCGTGGAGGTGCCGTGCGCGTTGAGGTAGCCCACCTGTTCCGGGGTCACGCCGGCGTCCTTCATGGCCATGACCATGCAGCGGGCGGCGCCTTCGCCGTTCTCGCTGGGGGCAGTCATGTGGTACGCGTCGGAGCTGGCACCGAAGCCGGCCAGTTCGCAATAGATCTTCGCGCCGCGTGCCTTGGCGTGCTCGTACTCTTCCAGGATCAGGATGCCGGCGCCGTCGCCCAGCACGAAGCCGTCACGGTCCTTGTCCCACGGGCGCGAGGCCTGTTCTGGAGCGTCGTTGCGAGTGCTCATGGCCTTCATCGCGCAGAAGCCGCCCACCGCGGTCGGCGACGAGCCACGCTCGGCACCGCCAACCACCATCACGTCGGCATCGCCGTACTGGATCATGCGCATGGCGGTACCGATCGAATGGTTCGAGGTCGCGCACGCCGACACTGCCGAGAACGACGGGCCCTTCAGGCCGGTGATGATGCTCAGCTGGCCCGGCAGCATGTTGATGATGGTCTTGGGCACGTAGAAGGGCGAGATCTTCTTGCCCTCGTGGAACTCGATGGTCTGCTCCTCGATGCCGAGCAGGCCGCCGATGCCGGCGCCAACGATGGCGCCCATGCGATCGGCATTGGCTTCGGTGATCTCCAGGCCCGAATCATGCAGGGCCATGAACGAGGCACCGAGGCCGTAATGGATGAACGGGTCCATCTTCTTGGCATCCTTGCCGCTGACCCGGAATCTGCCGAACAGTTCGTTGTCGGCGGTGATGTCAAAGCCTTTGACCTCACCTGCAATCTTGGTGGTGAACCGATCCAGGTAGGCATCAGAAACGTTGGTCAGCGGACCGATGCCCGAACGACCATGGGTGATGCCTTCCCAGCTGCTGGCCAGATCATTGCCCAACGGCGAGACGATACCCAGGCCGGTTACGACGACGCGACGCTTCATTGCTGTTTCTCCTGACCCGGATGATTTCTACGGGTAACTCGGTTTGCTTCGATGTGATGCCCAAACACACGGGGCCGCAACAGCGGCCCCATGGGGTGCGGTGCGCGGCGAGCGGGAGCCCGCGCGCGCACTGCCGTCTGACATCAGGCCTTGACGTGGGCCTTGACGTAGTCGATGGCGGCCTGGACGGTGCTGATCTTCTCGGCTTCTTCGTCCGGGATCTCGCACTCGAATTCTTCTTCCAGCGCCATCACCAGCTCGACGGTGTCCAGCGAGTCAGCACCCAGGTCATCGACGAACGATGCGCTGGTGGTGACTTCTTCTTCCTTGACGCCAAGCTGTTCGACGACGATTTTCTTGACGCGTTCTTCGATGGTGCTCATGGGATCTCGCTCCAGATGGAGTTGTGGTTCAAAAGTGGTCGCCATCAAAGGCGATGGCCGTGGGATAGTGTAGTGGAAACCAGCGCGGCCTTGCATCGCAGCAAAAACCTCAGCAGATCAATCACTTGCGGCGCAATCCCTGCGCCCCTTGCTTACGGCATGTACATGCCACCGTTCACATGGAGGGTTTCACCGGTGATGTAACCGGCAGCCGGGCCGGCCAGGAAGGCCACCGCATGCGCGATGTCCTCCGGCGCGCCCAGGCGTTCGAGGGCGATGTCGTTGATCAGCGCGGTACGCGCTTCTTCCGGCAACGCCTTGGTCATGTCGGTGTCGATGAAGCCGGGAGCGACCACATTGACGGTGACACCGCGCGAACCGATTTCCTTGGCCAGCGACTTGCTGAAGCCGATGATGCCGGCCTTGGCGGCCGCGTAGTTGGCCTGGCCGGCATTGCCGGTCACGCCCACCACCGAAGCGATGTTGATGATGCGGCCCTTGCGCGCCTTCATCATGCCGCGCATGACCGCCTTGCTGGTGCGGAACACGCTGGTCAGGTTGGTGTCGATGATCGACGCCCAGTCCTCATCCTTCATGCGCATCAGCAGGTTGTCGCGGGTGATGCCGGCATTGTTGACCAGGATCGAGATCGGGCCGAATTCCTTGGCGATGCCGTCCAGCACGCTGTCCAGCGCAGCGGCGTCGGTCACGTTCAACGCACGGCCGTGACCGCCGTGGGCAGCCAGGCGCTCACCGATCGCGGCAGCGCCGGACTCGGTGGTGGCGGTGCCGATGACGGTGGCGCCCTGGGCGGCCAGCAGATCGGCGATGGCGGCACCAATGCCGCGGCTTGCACCAGTGACCAGTGCGATTTCACCCTGCAGGGGCTTGCTCATGATGTTTTCCTCAGGCTGGGACGGCCGCCGCACCCATGCCGCTTGCAGCGGCGACCGGCGCGGTCGGCAGGAACAGGGGCAATCAGGCCGACCACGTCTCGCGGGCGGTTTCGAAGTCGCCCGGGGTGGCCAGCGAGCGGCCGTCAATGGCCTTGTCGATGCGCTTGACCAGGCCGGTCAGCACCTTGCCCGGGCCGCACTCGGCGATCTGGGTGACGCCACGGCCAGCCAGCGCCTGCACGCACCCGGTCCACTGCACCGGCTGGTACAGCTGCTGCACCAGCGCGGTGCGGATCGCGTCGATGCCGTCATGAACCTTGGCATCGACGTTCTGCACCACCGGCAGCTGCGGTGCCTGCCAGGACAGGCCGGCCATCACTTCGGCCAGGCGGTTGGCGGCTTCACGCATCAGCGGGGTGTGCGACGGCACGCTGACCGCCAGCTTGACTGCCTTGCGCACGCCCTTTTCGGCCAGCAGCGCCAGCGCGCGGTCGACCGCATCGGCGTCGCCGCCGATCACGATCTGGCCCGGCGAATTGAAGTTGGCCGGCACCACCACCTGGCTGCCTGCGGCTTCAGCGCAGACGTCCAGCACCAGCTGGTCTTCGGCGCCAAGCACGGCGGCCATGGCGCCGACACCGGTCGGCGCCGCTTGCTGCATCAGCTGGCCGCGCAGGCGCACCAGATGCGCACCGTCATGCAGGCTCAGCGCGCCAGCAGCGACAAGCGCGCTGTACTCGCCCAGGCTGTGACCGGCCAGCACCGACGGGCGCGGACCGCCCACGGCGTTCCAGGCGCGCCACACGCCGATGCTTGCAGCCAGCAGGGCCGGCTGGGTGTATTCGGTACGGTTGAGCATTTCCTCCGGGCCACCCTGGGACAGCGCCCACAGGTCGACGCCGGCACCATCGGATGCCTCGGTGAAGGCTTCACGCACCTGCGGGTGCAGTTCAGCCAGCTCAGCCAGCATGCCCACAGACTGCGAGCCCTGGCCGGGGAAGACAAAAGCGAGGGTGGATACGGTCACGCGGTCATCCGCTTGTTGCAATCGAAGCGGGCCATGATAAGGGGGAACATGCCGTGTCGTCTGTACGTGCGCGTATGCACGCGTATGGTGCATGGCTGTCGCAACGCGCTGGAGATCCGGGGTGGGATCCCTTTTTCCAAGGAAAAAGAGATCCGACCCGGCCGATGGTAGCGCCGGGCCATGCCCGGCGGACGCAACTCAGCAGAACAGCTGCAGAACGTCCAGATCGCCGTCGGCGAGGAAATCCACACAAAGGCCCACCAGCATCAGCACGCCAGCAGTACTGGCGCCATGGGCGATGAAGATCGAATGGGCCAGCGCGCGCGCTGAACGGCCCAGCTTCATGCAGACCCGGGCGAGATTGCGAAGGCGGCCGCTGACCGCATGCACATGCTCGCGCACCGGTGCCTGAACGTCGTCCATCGCCTCGGCCATCATTGCCTGCAGGTGCTCGGGGCGGTCGGCGTAGTACTTGGCCACGCCGTAACCGAACATCAGCCAGTCGCGGGCCTGTGCTTCGGACAGATCCATCACTTCCAGCGGATCTTCTTCGAAGTCGATGAAGCCGACCTGCTGCCCGTCCCAGGTGAGATTGCGCGGCAGCGGCTGACCGAAATAGGCCCCACGCGCATGCGCTTCGGCAATGGCCAGCATTGCCGCCATCACCAACCGGTCGCGGCCGGCCGGATCAGCTTCGCGCAGGCAGGTATTGAACGAACTGCCGTTGTCGCCGATCACCAGCGCCGCATGACCGGTGCCCAGCACATCGGGCACGTTCACCCCCTGCGCCTGCAGTTCTCCCAGACGACGGGCTTCGGTTTGGCGTGCGGCGTCGCCACCACGGTGCGGCGGCGGGCGCAGGGCATCGAGATGGAAACGGCGGGCAACAAAATTGAGCAGGCCAAGGGCCAGGGCCCGGCTTCCCTTGCCGTACTGCTTCAGCCAGGCACGTTGCCCTTCGATGACGATGGGCTCAACCATGACAGGTCCTCCTTAAAACGCGTTACGGCCCCAGAGGGGCCGTAACGACAGACTTCACGTTGTCGTAACTTGCACTATCAATAGCGCAGCAGAGCCGAACCCCAGGTGAAGCCGCCACCGAAGGCTTCCAGCAGCAGCAACTGGCCGCGCTCGACCTTGCCCGAACGCACTGCAGCGTCGAGCGCCAGCGGCACCGAGCCTGACGAGGTGTTGCCGTGCTGGTCGACAGTGACCACGACCTGCTCCATCGACATGTCCAGGCGCTTGGCCGTGGCTTCGATGATGCGCAGGTTGGCCTGATGCGGAATCAGCCAGTCCAGATCGGACTTGCCCAGGCCATTGGCGGCCAACGTTTCGTCAACGACCGAGTCCAGCGCCTTGACGGCGTACTTGAACACGTCGTTGCCCTTCATGTTGATGGTGCCACCACCGTTGGTGCCGTCCTTGAAACCGGTCGAGACGCCGACCGGATTCCACAACAGCTCCTTCTTGCTGCCATCGGAATGCAGATGGGTGCTGAGGATACCGGTCTCTTCGTCGGCCTTGAGCACGACGGCACCGGCGCCGTCACCGAACAGCACGCAGGTGGTGCGATCGTTCCAGTCGACCATGCGGGTCAACGTTTCGGCGCCGATCACCAGAACGTACCGGCAGTCACCGGAACGAATGAATTTGTCAGCCACGCCCAGCGCGAACACGAAACCCGAGCAGGCCGCGTTGACGTCGAAGGCAGGGCATCCGGCCACACCGAGCTTGGCCTGGATCAGGCACGCGGTGGACGGGAAAATAAGGTCAGGGGTGGTCGTGCCGACCACGATCATGTCGAGCTGCGAAGCGTCGATGCCGGCCGCTTCAAGCGCGCGCAGCGCGGCGTGGTAGCCGAGATCGCTGGTGGTTTCGCCTTCGGCCGCGATGTGCCGTTCACGAATACCGGTGCGCGACTGGATCCACTCATCCGAGGTTTCGACCATTTTTTCCAGGTCGGCGTTGGTCAGGACTTTTTCCGGCAAATAGCTACCGGTGCCCGCGATCCTCGAATAGATCCGCTTGCTCATCATGTTTCCTGTTGCGCGGGCCGCCGATCACCGGCATGCCCGGGAAAGAAGGCAAAGGCCGCTGCCCGGAGGCAGCGGCCTTCCCGGCACATCAATCTTCTTCGACGGCCGAGGTCTTGGTCTGGATGACCTTCTTGCCGCGGTAGAAACCATCGGCAGTGATGTGGTGACGCAGATGCACTTCGCCGGTGGTCGGGTCGGTCGACAGCTGCTTGGCGCTCAGGGCGTCATGCGCACGGCGCATACCGCGGCGGGACGGGGTGACACGGGATTTCTGGACAGCCATGGGATTGCTCCAAACTCGGTTCGTTTTTGCTTCGTCGTATCGTCGCGCAGGACGCCAGCGCCCAGCACACTTTCGCTTTCGCCGCAGCCGCCGACGACAATCCGGCTGCTATTGTTTCTTCAAGGCCGCCAACGCCGCAAACGGGTTGGCCTTCTTTGTTTCTTCTTCGCTCGGTGCCCAGTCCTTGTCGACTGCCTCACCGTCGGGCGACAGCGGTACCACCGGCACCGCCAGCACCAACTCGTCTTCGACCAGGTCCAGCGGACGCAGCTGGCCATCTTCCGGCACCAGCAACGCCTCGTATTCCTCCGGCAGGGACGATTCCTCGTCCTCGTCGCGGATCAGGCCAAGCCTCTGGGTCATCTTCACCGGCAACAGGAATCGCTGCATGCTGCGCTGACAGGTCAGCGGCAACGCGGTGTCGATGGACAATTCCACATAGGATACCCGCAAGATGTCGTCGCGACCGAATTCAAGCGAGTAGACACACTCGCCGTCGGTATCGGCGACCAACCCCTGCAGGCGGGTCAATTCAGCCAGTGAGACCTGGCCGTCGAAGCGCCTTCGCGCTACAACCATCCGCCAAGCATCCAGCGTTTCGGGCACGTTCGCGGACATAAGCCGCTGAATACTAAGGATCGAGGCGACTGCTGTCAAATGCCAGCCATACAGGGCTTGCCGCTGGCGATACGGACGAGCCAGACTGCCGCGCCCTGCCCCGGTATTGTCGCATGCCGCTGATCCTGGCCTCCACCTCCCGCTACCGCCGCGAACTGCTGCAACGGCTGGGCCTGCCCTTCGACTGCGCACGCCCCGATGTGGATGAAACCCCGTTGAACGGCGAGGCCCCGCAGGCCCTGGCTGCGCGCCTGGCAACGGCCAAGGCCGCCGAGGTCGCTGCCCACCACCCCGGCGCCTGGGTGATCGGCTCGGACCAGGTGGCCGACCTGAACGGCCAGCCGCTGGGCAAACCGGGTACGGTCGAGGCCGCCTGCGCACAGCTGGCGGCGATGTCCGGGCACACCGTGCGCTTCCATACCGCCATCAGTCTCACGCGCAACGGAGAATTCTTCACAGCAATCGACCTGACCGAAGTACGCTTCCGCGCGCTGGGCGAGGACGAGATCACCCGCTACGTGGCCGCAGAGCAGCCACTGGACTGTGCCGGCAGCTTCAAGTGCGAGGGTCTGGGCATCAGCCTGTTCGAGGCGATCGACACCCGCGACCCGACAGCGCTGGTGGGCTTGCCGTTGATCACGCTGTGCGGGCTGCTGCGCAGGGCAGGTTTCGCGGTGCCCTGAACTGCAGAGTCGAGCCATGCTCGACTGCTTTTTTCAGGTCACCTGCCATCTGGAACAGAAGCAGTCGAGCATGGCTCGACTCTACAAAAACAAGCGCCTCAACGGACCTCGAACGGCTGCTCCTGCCATTGCTCCACGCTGCCATCGCGGCCATGCAGGCGCAGGCCCAGCCAATGCCGGCCCGGTGCCAGCGTGGTGGTATCCAGCGACGCATCGAAGCCCACCGCCGGGTGCTGCGGGTCAGTACTGTCCGGCCAGGTCTGGCGTATGTCGAACACCCGCCCGTACTGCGCGTCGCCGATCGAGCGGCCATCGACCAGCACCTCCACACGCGCCAGTCCAACGCCGTCCTTGAACGCCCAGCCCTTGATGGAAAGCGTGCCCGAAACCTTCTCGCCACTGGACGGTGCATCCAGCCACGCCATCGCCGGGGTCACGCACGGTCCCGCCGCGCGCTGCGCCGGCATGCGGAACAGCAGGAAGCGCTGGAAGCCGTGGTCACTGCTGACCACCCGCGGCGCAGGCAGCGGCCCGACCTGTTCGCAGATGGCGTGATAGCGCGCCAGCAGATCGCGGTAACGCTGGTCACTGGGTGACAGCACCAGCAGCATCGGCACCGTACGCTCGCCCTCGTGCAGCAGGCCCCACTGCGCCAGCTGCGCAGTACGGCCGTGCTTGTCGTTGAGCGGATGCGGCAACACCTCGATATCACCATTGCCCAGCTGGAAGCCCAGTTCGGCCCCGACCTTGAAGTTGCCAGCCAGCACGCGCGTGCCCACCGGCATCTGCTGCAGCTCATCACGCACGGCCACCGCCAACGGCTGCCAGCCTGCGAAATTGCGCGGGTAATACTTGCTGCCCGCCAGTTGTTCACGCAGCGAAGGCGTGGATGCCATCAGGTAATAACCAAATGCCAGCACCATGCCGGCGCCGGCCAGCCACCAGCCGGTACGGCGCAGCCAGCGAGGCCAGCCGTTGAGCACCACCGGCACCGCCACCAGCAGCGCCAGATAGCCCGGCAACGGCCAGTGGAAGCTGATCCGCTCGACGTCGGTGAAGAATCCCAGCAGGAAGATGCCCAGCGTGGACACACCACCGACCAGGCCGAAGTAACGCCACTGCACGCGCGCGCCGCCACCGCTGCGGGTACCGGCCAACGCAACCTTCCACATCGCGATGCACAGGATGGGTGTGACCAGCATCGGCTGGATCAGCAGAAACCAGAGCCCAGCCCATTCAAAGGACCAGGGATGGCGCTCGACCACCTGGAACTTCAACCCGGCATCGTGATTGTCCGCATTCCATGCCAGCAACGGCAGCCAGGCCAGCACGCCCACGGCAAGCGCCACCCACACGCGCGGATCGGCCAGCATGCGCCGCCCCTGCGGCAGCGCCAGCAAGGCAACAAAGCCCACGCCGATGACGCCGATGAAACGGTAGTGGCTGAGCGCACCGATCATCAGGCCCAGCGCCAGCTTCATCGCCGCAGACGCATCGACGTTGTGCAGCAGGCGCGCGCCGGCGTGCAGGCAGATCACCGCCGCCAGCGCCATCGGCACGTCCGGCACCGCCAGCAGCCCCAGCGTGGCCGACAACGGCATCAACAGCGTCAGGCTGCCGGCCTGCCACCCGGCCACGTTGCCGAACCAGCGCGTGGCAATGCGCGCCACCAGCAGCGGCAGCAATGCACCGATGGCCAGGAACGGCAGGCGCAATGCCAGTACGTGGTGGCCACCGATCTCCACGCCCAGCCGTGCCAGCCATGCGGTCAGCCCGGGCAGATCGGAATAGGCAGCCGCCAGATGCTGGCCTTCCTGCCAGTAGAACGCCTCATCGACGAACAGTGGCAGGCGCGCGGCCACCACCAGCTTGGCCGCTGTGACCAGCGTCCATAACCAGAGAAATATCGTTCGTGCGCGCTGTTCGCCTTGCATCGCTCTATGGATAATCGAGTGGATTCCAGAACTGAGACGATCATGCCAGCTTCGTCCCCCAACCCCAGCATGCTAACCGATCAATTGAGACAGGCCCTGCGGGAGGCACAGGATCAGGTAAACGCACTGGTGCTGGGCAAGGTGCCGGAAGTCAGACTGGCTTTCGTCGCGCTGTTGTCCGGTGGTCACCTGTTGATCGAGGATCTGCCCGGCCTGGGCAAGACCACGCTGGCACATGCACTGGCCAGCAGCCTCGGCCTCAGCTTCCAGCGCGTGCAGTTCACCTCCGACCTGTTGCCCGCCGATGTACTGGGCGTCTCGGTGTATGAAGCGGGCAGCCGCCAGTTCCAGTTCCATCCCGGCCCGGTGTTTACCCACGTGCTGCTGGCCGACGAGATCAATCGCGCACCGCCGCGTACACAGAGCGCGCTGCTGGAGGCGATGGCCGAGCAGCAGGTCACCCTGGATGGACAGACCCATCCGCTGCCCGATCCGTTCTTCGTGATCGCCACGCAGAACCCGGTGGACCTGTCCGGCACCTTCCCACTGCCGGATTCACAGCTGGATCGCTTCCTGCTGCGGCTGGCGATGGGTTACCCCGGCGTGCAGGCCGAACGCGAACTGCTGCGTGGCAGTGATCGCCGCGACCTGATCGCACGCGCCGTACCGAAACTGGACGACACCCAGGTGCGCGCGTTGCGCGACGCCGTCGGCCAGGTGCACGCCAGCGACGCGCTCATCGACTACGTGCAAGCGCTGCTGACCCGCAGCCGCCAGCACGCCGGCGTGCGGGTCGGCCTGTCACCGCGTGCAGGCCTGGCCCTGCTGCGTGCAGCCAAAGCACATGCGCTGCTGCTCGGTCGCGGCCATGTAGTGCCCGAAGACGTGCAGACCCTGTTCGTGGCCGTGGCCGGCCATCGGCTGGTGGCGGAGGCCGAGTCCAGCTCGGGGCCGGCACTGGCGCGTGCGATCCTGCAGACCGTCGCGGTGGATTGAACGTGGCCACACGCTGGGCACGCATGCAGCTGTTGGCGCGGCCACGCAGGCCCGAAACCCTGCCGCAGCGACTGGACCGTCATCGCATCTACGTGCTGCCGACCCGCTTCGGCCTGTTTGTTGCCACCCTGTTGGCGGCAATGCTGCTGGGCGCACTGAACTACAACAACAACCCGGCGCTGCTGCTGGCCCTGCTGCTCGCGGCCGCGGCGATCGCCAGTGCCATCGCCGCGCACCTGCAGCTGTCCGGGGTGCAGGTCGATGCGATCTCCGCTGAGCCGGTACCGGCCGGGCAACCGCTGCGCCTGCGCGTGGACCTGTCGCTGCGTGACCCGCGCGCACGTCATGGCCTGCACCTGCAACTGGGCGACAGCCAAGCCTGGACCTCGCTGCCTGCACACGGCCGCGGTGAGGTGGAGCTGGAGGTGCCCAGCGAACGCCGCGGCTGGCTGGAGCTGCCACGCATCCGCCTGTCCACCACCCAGCCACTGGGATTGGTGCGGGCGTGGTCGTGGGTGTGGCCGGAACAACCGCTGCTGGTTTATCCACTGGCCGAGACGACCGCGCCCGCACTTCCGGAGAGTGGCAACGATCCCCTGCACACGCGCGCCCATGCCAGCGGCGAGGAACTGCATCAGCTGCGTCCCTACCGCGCCGGCGACGCGACACGCAGCATTTCCTGGAAGCACTCCGCGCGCCGCGACAGCCTGCTGGTGCGCGAGTATGAGAAGCCGATCGGCATCGAAGTGGTGCTGGACTGGCGCACGCTGGCACCGCTGGGCCACGAAGCACGCATCGCACGGCTGGCGCGCTGGATCGGCATGGCCGAACGCGAGGGGCGCCGCTACACCCTGCTGCTGCCGGCGCATCCGCCGTTCGGCCCCGGCCAGGGCGCCAACCATCATCACCTGTGCCTGCGCGCGCTGGCGCTGATGCCCCATGGCTGAGCATCTCGATCAACTTGATCGCAGCACACGCGCCTGGACGCTGGCCTGTGCGGCCCTGGCCCTGCTGCCGCTGCTGCTGCAGTTGCCAGCGCTGCTGGCGGCGGTGATTGCGATCGCTGCGATGTTGACCGCCGCACTTTCCTGGCGACGCGTGCTGCCGATGCCGGTACGCCTGCTGCTGGTACTGGGCATGCTCGCCGCCATCGTCTGGCAGATGGGCATGGTGCGCCCCGGCCGGGATACCGGCTGCGCTCTGCTGGCGGCGATGCTGGCGATCAAATCCAGCGAACTGCGCAACCTGCGTGACGCGCGCAGCCTGCTCGGCTTTGCCCTGTTTGCTCCGTTCGCCGCATTCCTGCTCGACCAGGGACCGCTGACCACGACCCTGGCCGTCATCGCCGGTGTTGGCGCCCTGCTTGCGCTGCAACGCCTGGCACATGATGAGGGCCATGCCGGCCGCCTGGCGTTGCGCGGGCAGCTGCGTAGTGTCGGCCGCCTGCTGGCAATCGGCCTGCCGCTGGCACTGGCCAGCTTCTGGCTGTTCCCGCGTTTGGCCACGCCCCTCTGGGGTGTTCCCGAACGTGCGGTGGGTACGCCGGGGCTGTCCGACAGCATGGAGCCCGACCAATGGCTGGACCTGATGGCCGACGATACCCCGGCGCTGCGCGTGCAGTTCTTCGGTGCGGTGCCGGAACCGGCGCAGCGCTATTGGCGGGGCCCGGTACTGACCGCCTTCGATGGCCGTCGCTGGTCGCGCGATCGTGCCAGCGTGCGGCGACCGCCGGCCTCGGTCGAAGCGGGCCCGCAGGGCTGGGACTACCAGATCGACTACGAGCCCACCGATCGCCGCCAGCTGGTGGCGCTGGACCTGCCCAGCCGCGCTCCCCAGGGCAGCACGCTGGACGCGGACATGAGCCTGAGCAGCGAGCGCCCGCTGGCGTCGCTGAGCCGATGGCGCCTGCACTCGGCCCCGCCTGCGCGGTTCGACAGCACCCTGTCCCCCTACCTGCGCCGTGCGACCCTGCAGCTGCCTGGCGGTTTCAACCCGCGCAGCGCCACCCTGGCCCAGCAATGGCGCCAGGAGGCTGGCGGCGACGACGAGGCCATCGTCCGCCGCGCGCTGCAATGGATCACCCGCGACTTCTCCTACACGCTGACCACACCCCCGGCTGGGCGTGACCCGGTCGACGAGTTCCTGTTCGGCTACAAAGCCGGCTTCTGCCAGCACTTCAGCTCGGCCTTCGTAGTGCTGATGCGCAATGCCGGCATTCCCGCGCGCGTGGTCACCGGCTTCGCAGGAGGCACCCGCAACCGCATCGGCGACTATTGGGTGCTGCGGCGGATGGACGCCCATGCCTGGGCCGAGGTATGGCTGCCGCAACGTGGCTGGGTGCGGATCGACCCGACCGCTGCCGTGGCCCCGGAACGTATTCTCGACACCCTCGACGATCGCCTGCAGGCCGGTACCGAAAGCCCGCTGCAGCAGCGTTGGCTGCAGGTGGGTCAGATGGGCGACTGGCTGCGCCGTGGCTGGAACGACCTGGTGCTGTCCTTCGATGCGCGCCGCCAACAGCAGCTGCTCACGCCGCTCGGGCTGGATGATCTGGGCCCGACACAGCTGGTAGCCGGCTTCGTGACGACCGCGTTGATGGCCCTGGCGTGGATGGCCTGGCTGCTGGCCCGCGGCGAACGCGAACGCGATCCGCTGCTGCGCGCTTGGCACCGGCTGGGCTATCGCTATGCCCGCCTCGGCCTGGCCCGCCAAACGCATGAGACCGCACAGGATTGGGCACGTCGGGTACATGCCCGGCACCCTGATTCTGCGCTGCTGGCACTCAGCCAGCGTTTCGCCGACGCGCGCTACGCTGGAACTTGCACCGACCTCGCTTCATTATTGCGGGACCTGCGCAGGCATCGCCCGACTTCCGGAGCCTCCCAATGAACACCAAGTTCCTCCTCACCGCTGTGGCCACGCTGGCCCTGTCGGCCTGCGCCACGGCCCCCAAGCCGCTGCAGGGACAGTTCAGCCTGGTTTCCCCGCGCGACTCGGTCGCTACCCAGCAGGTCGGTACGCCGGTCCGTTGGGGTGGTCGCATCATCGAAACCAAGCCCGGCCAGGGCGAGACCTGCTTCCAGATGATCTCGCGCCCGCTCAACGCCAGTGGCCGCCCGAACACCACCTCGTCCGACGCCAGCGACGGCCGCTTCATTGCCTGCCGCGCCGGCTTCTACGACCCGGCGGTATTCGAAGCCGGCCGTGACGTGACCTTCATCGGCAAGATCGACGGCTACCAGAACACCCGTATCGGCGACTATGACTACCGTCTGCCGAAGCTGTCGGCCGATGTGATCTACCTGTGGCCGGAACAGCGCCAGGTCGACGTGGTGCCTTATCCCTATGGTCCGTGGGGCCCGAGCCCGTATGGCCCGTACTGGGGCGGCTATGGACGCTGGGGCTGGTGGTGATCCCTCCCCTGCACGCATGACGGGAAAGGCCGCCCTCGGGCGGCCTTTTTGCATCCACGCATGGTACGGATCTACAGCGGGGCGCTCCTGGCGCTCATGCATGATCTACGCCGGGAGACGGTAGATCCACGCCATGCGTGGATACGGGCCTCAACGTCCCGGCGTACCGAAATGCCCCAGCGGCGCCCCGGCCAGCAGGTGCATGTGGATATGGAACACGGTCTGCCCGGCGTCTTCGCGGCAGTTCATCACGATGCGGTAGCCGTCCTGTGCGAATCCCTCGCCGCGCGCGTACTCGGCAGCGGCCAGCGCCAGCTTGCCGATCAGGTGCGCCTGCGTCGGCTGCAGGTCGTCCAGGGTCGGGATGATCTCGTTCTTCGGAATGAACAGCACGTGCACCGGCGCCTGCGGTGCGATGTCCTTGAAGCCCAGCACCTCGTCATCCTCGTAGACGATGGTGGCCGGGATCTCGCGACGGATGATCTTGCTGAAGAGGGTTTCGTTGCTCATGGTCGGCCTCGGCGGAGATGTCTCCCGCATTGTAGGCCGGCCGCGCCGGACGATGCCCGGCCGTTGCTCAATCGCGGAATTCGCTGCGCGTCCCGAACGCATGTGACAGCGTGCCGCGATCGACGTATTCCAGCTCTCCACCAAGCGGCAGCCCCTGCGCCAGGCGGCTGGGCTGTACCTTGCGCGCGCGCGCCAGCTGCGCCAGATAATGCGCGGTGGCTTCACCTTCGACGGTGGCACTGGTGGCAATGATCAGTTCCTGCACCTCGCCTTCGGCCAGGCGCCGCTCCAGCTGCTCCAGGCCCAGTTCGCGCGGGCCAATGCCATCAAGCGGCGACAGCCGTCCCTGCAGCACGAAGTACACGCCACGAAAACCGGTGGCGTTCTCGATGGCAAGGCGGTCGGCCGGCGATTCGACCACACACAGCTGGCTGCGTTCGCGGCTGCTGTTGGCACAGGTCGGGCACAGTTCGCTTTCACTGAAATCGCGGCACTGCGCGCAATGGCCGATGCGCTCTACTGCCAGCGACAGCACTTCGGCCAGGCGCTGGCCACCTTCGCGCTCGCGCTCGAGCAGGTGGTAGGCCATGCGCTGCGCGGTCTTCTGGCCTACGCCAGGCAGCACCCGCAACGCGTCGATCAATTGTTCAAGCAGGGGTGCGGACACGGCGGCATGCTTTGATGGCGTCGAGCAGGCTCGACGGCTACGTGTAGAGTCGAGCGTGCTCGACTGAAGGGCCAGGTAAAGTCGAGCAGGCTCGACTCTACGACAGGCGCCGCGCCAGAAATCAGAACGGCAGCTTCATGCCCGGCGGCAACTGCATGCCGGCGGTGGCCGACCCCATCTTCGACTTCGACTCGGCATCGATCTTGTTCGAGGCGTCGTTGAAGGCGGCGGCGATCAGGTCTTCCAGCATCTCCGGATCGCTGGCCAGCGACGGGTCGATACGCACCTTGCGGCATTCCTTGGCACCGGTCAGGGTCACGCTGACCATGCCGCCACCGGCGCTGCCCGTCACTTCGATCTTGGCGATTTCTTCCTGGGCCTTCTGCAGGTTTTCCTGCATCTTCTGGGCCTGCTGCATCAGTTGGGCGATGTTGCCGCGCATAGTGTCTTACTCGTCAAAAGAACGGATGGAATCGGAAACAACCCGGGCGCCGTGCTGTTGGATCAGCACCTGTACTTCCGGATCGTCCATGAAAACAGCCTCTGCCACCTGCTGCCGCTCGCCACGCTGGCGGTCGGCACGCTGGTGCAGGGTCTCGGCCGGAACGTGCTCGGTTTCCACGGTCTCGACCACGATCTTCAGCGCCTGGCCGAGCGCCTTTTCCAGCATCTCGCCCAGTGCAGCCAGCGCCCGCTCCGAGCGCAGGTATTCAAATCCGGGCGAAAGGCCCAGTTTCAAGGTCCCGCGCTGGCAACTGATGAAGGCCGCGTTGGCGGCCAGCTGGCGCGACGGACCGCTCAGGCCACTGTTGCCGACCAGATCCAGCCAGTCCTCGGCCGTGGCCAGTTCGCTGACGCCTTCCTGAGGCACAGAATCACGCGCCGCAGCGGGCTCGGCCGGGGCGATGGCAATGCCCTCGGTGCGGAACGGGCGTTCCGGTTCGGCAGGCGCGGCGTCGGCCGGCGCCGGCGGCTCATGCCAGGGCGCAACCATCGCGGCGTCCGGGCCAGCCATCTCGACGGCCAGCGCCTCGTCGCGGGCCTCGGCTTCATCGGTCGCCCACGGCGGCAGGTCATCGGCGGCCTCTGCATCAGTGGCCGGCGCTGGCGCCTCCACTTCGGCCTTCACCGGCGGCGGCGATTCGGGTTCCTGCACCGGAACCGGCTCAGGTTCCGGTGTCGGATCCGGCTCCGGTTGCGGGGCCGGCTCCGGTTCAGGTTCGCGTGGTGCAGCCTGCACAGGCACCGCTGCGACTGCCGGGCTCGCCGAAGCAGCAGCGGAGGCAGGCGCGGGCGTTGCCTCATGGCTGCCAGCACCACCACCGGCAGCATTGCCACCCGGTGCACCACCGGCCGCGCTTTCGACCGTCTTCGGCACCGGCGGCACTGCTGCGGCGGGGCGGAACGCCAACATGCGCAGCACAGCCATTTCAAAGCCCGCGCGCGGGCTCGGTGCCAACGGCAGGTCGCGACGGCCATTCAACGCCATCTGGTACCAGAGCTGCACCACCTCAGGCCGCAGGCGCTCGGCAAACGCCGCCGCGTCCAGGCCTTCGGCGGCAACCGCAGCCCCCGGTACCAGCTGCTGCACCTGGATGCGATGCAGGCCTTCGGCCAATGCTTCCAGCACCCCACTCCAGTCCGGCGAGAATTCGGCCAGCGCGGCCACCACCTGCAGCAGCCGCGGGCCATCGCCTTCGGCCAGCGCATCGAGCACCGCCGCCACCTGGGTGCGGTCAACGGTGCCCAGCATGGTGCGCACCACGTCCTCGCGCAGCGCGCCGCCGGCATAGGCGATTGCCTGGTCCAGAAGCGACAGGCCGTCACGCAGGCTGCCATCAGCGGCCTTGGCCAGCTGCACGATGGCGCTGCCGTCGGCCTCGATCTCTTCTGCCGCCAGGATACGGGTCATCTGGCCCTGGATCTGATCCTCGTCCAGGCGCTTGAGGTTGAACTGCAGGCAGCGGCTGAGCACGGTGACCGGCAGCTTCTGCGGGTCGGTGGTGGCCAGCAGGAACTTCACGTGCTCCGGCGGTTCTTCCAGCGTCTTCAGCAGCGCGTTGAACGCCGCCTTGGACAGCATGTGCACTTCGTCGATCAGATAGACCTTGTACTTGCCACGCGAGGGCATGTACTGCGCGTTCTCGATCACCTCACGCACGTCATCCACACCGGTGTTGGAGGCGGCGTCGATCTCCAGCAGATCGATGTAGCGGCCAGCGTCGATGTCCAGGCAGGCCGCGCACTGACCGCAGGGGTCGGCGCTGGTGCCCTGCTCGCAGTTGAGCGACTTGGCGAAGATGCGCGCGATGGTGGTCTTGCCCACGCCGCGGGTACCGGTGAACAGGAACGCATGGTGGACCCGGCCGCTGTCCAGCGCATTACTGAGCGCACGGACCACGTGTTCCTGGCCCACCAGCTCGGCAAAACGCTTCGGACGCCACTTGCGGGCAAGGACGAGATAGGACATCAGGCCACCGTTTTCCATCGGATGTTCCATTGTGCCATGCCTGTCCAGCCCCCTCGCCTCCGGCACGTCGTTCGCAGGTTCCTGACTGGGGTGCTTGTGAAGTGTCGCGCAGCCCGCTAGAATCTGCGCCCCTGCTGAGGCGTTTGCAGATGGCAGGGATCCGGAGAGGTGTCCGAGTGGTTGAAGGAGCACGCCTGGAAAGTGTGTAAGCGTCTAAACCGCGCTTCGGGGGTTCGAATCCCCCTCTCTCCGCCAGATTACGCAAACCCCTGTTTACGCAGGGGTTTTTGCGTTTCTGGAATGACCTCAGCGGGACACAAATCGGGACACATCTTTCCATGCGCATCCCACATCATCTTGTTCGCGCGCTCTCTGGGCTTTGGTCGTTCCGGCAACGGGCTCCCACCGATCTCCAGGCCATTCCATCTTCAAATGCACCCTGCGCACGACCGAGCTGGCCGTGGCCCAGCTGCGCGCCCTGCAACTGGCGGCGCGCTATGCTCGGGCTTTCGAGGCACTGAGAGAGCAACGCATGGGAATCAAGGAAGAGGACATCGACGCGCTGCCAGGCACCTGACCGATGGCGACCCGCTACAGCAGTTGATCTTGAACCGGACCAAGGCGGCAGACGGGACGGTGACCGAGCACTGGCATATCGCTGAGGCGGATAGATCCCGGTCCACGCCGCCCACGATCTGTTGTGGGCGTCTCTATCGGGCTGCGACTGAGCCAGCGTTCGCCTACGGTTACACATGGCCCGGGGTCACTACCAGGAAAACACGCGCACGGGCTTCGTCGCTGGACGGGCTGCGCTTGGGTTCAACAGCGAAACCACGGGTGGCTGCGCCGCCCTTCTGGCCTCGCTGCTGCTCGGTTTTCCTTTGGAGAAAAGGCAGGGGGCGGCGCTCCTGCGCCGCCGGGCTTGCGCATCGGCGAAAACGCGCTAAACACTGGGGATAGACAAACTCACCCGCCTGGCAGCGGCACGCGCTGCCGACAAACTCCTGAAAGCCGCTGGTTACAACACGAGCCGCAAAAGCCTGCGCCGAACCATGAAGAAAAAGCGCAAAGCCGCCAATGCCGTCAAACAAGGCAAGAAGACGGGAAAAATGCGGGGCAGCCTTGCCCACCGGTAGATGGCTTGACATCGACCGGCACTGCATTATTGCCCATGCCTGCGAAGTCTGGGTGCCCTTAAGAGGGCACCCAGCTGCACCATATACGACTACCCTTGTGGGCGCGGATCAGGCACTTGGTCTCCTGCGAATCCCTTGTAAAGCAAAGACGCTCTCCTGTCGGCAGCCGCTAGCTCCGCAGAGCTGAGACCCATCTTCGCAATCTCGGTCGCTGCTTTGTGGTCGCCCATGATGTAAGCCAAACGGAGATATGCTGCGCCATCTACCGCGTTTGGAACTTTCGATTCGCGATACGACTCTGAGATCGCGTAAAGCGCATAGAAGTTGCCCGATAGCACCTGATTTCGGAGCATGACTTGACCGTCCATGAAGTTCTTCTCCAAGGCAATCCGTTTTCCCAGCACCGCGGCTGCGGTGGAGTCGCCCACTGACGCCTTTTGCTGCAATACGTCCAGCGACTCTGATCGAAGCCGCTCGAGTTCAGCCTGCGAAGGATATTGATGCCGAATTAGCCATTCGGCCTCTTCTTGCGATCTTGCTTGCAAGGGGCCGGCGTCACGGCAGTCTCCAGTGCACAAACGCTGCGCAACCACGGCCGCGTCAATGCTATGGGATTCACCACCCGTTGAGTGCTGGGACGTGGTAGCGCGTGGTGTCTGTCCCGGAACAGAGTGGGACGACGCGGCGCCTTCTGCCGCCTGTGTCACTGCGCCCTTGTCTGGGGCGGGTTGTTCTGAACAAGCCGTGGCGATGACTGCCAAAATGGCCGTAAACAGGATCGATCTCGCGTGCATTACTTTACCCCACACATGTTTTTCTGGACCTGTGTCCACCATTTTGAGCAGGATGCGTCTTCCGTCACTGCACGCCATTTCTCGCCGATAGAGTTTCGCGTGTCAACGAGCTCGACGATCCCATACGGAACGTAGTTTTCGAGGGGTACACCAACCTTTCGTTGATGTTCAATGAACCAGATCATGAAGTTCTGATTGTCGTTGGCCTCCGCATCGAATGCTTTCAGCATCTCGATACAATACTGTTCCGGCTTGGTCAGCGTTCCCCCGACGCGATACTGACTCGACGCATCGAGCTGAATGTCACATGTCAAACCAAGCTGAATCCGCATGCGAGCATTGGTCTCCACAAGGCTGGCGCCTGAGGCGAAACTGTTGACCTGTTCCTGCAAAGCTACTTGAAGGAACCAGATGGCTAGGGAGTCCATCTGGATCGGCGTTCCTTCCCAATAGGCCTTGCCATTGACGAACGAATGAGCCATCCGCATGGAAGAGCGTTGTCCCGCGGGTATTCGATCATCCCCAAACAGCGGATCCGTCGGCATGGGAATAGGATTAGGGCATGCGGCGGGACGAGTGGCAAGCAGAAATTCACAAGATTGTTGCTGGTCACTACCGGCCCCGCCACCGCCGCCGCCACCTGAATCGCCTGGATCATATCCTAGGTCAGGCGGGCGAGCCGGCGGCTCCATCGGGGGTGTATATGGAGGAACATATGGAGGAGGGATTGCGTCCACCGGAGGAAGATTGGTCGTGCCTCTGTCCGTCGAGGTGTCTGCGAAGCCGGGCTGAACGGCAAAGAAGCATCCTGCAACTACCAAGGTCAATCTGATGCTATGCCGTATTGCGGCCCCAAGATCCGAGGTTCGCGCTGTGGTATGGCTTGAGCGGTACAAGTGTCGCATTTTCTCAGTTCATCCTTGTGTTTATATTGTTTGAACGGGAAGCACTTCATCCGAAGTGCTGTCCTTGCAGATCTTCTGAAGAAGGGCGCGAAGCGTTTCGCTATAGATCTTGGTGTGGCAGCAGTCCTCGTGTTTGGAAACTATTTTTGCGGAAAGCCCTTGATTGACCGTGCTGTTGAGTGCACAGATGCCGGCTGGGGAAATCTCTCCGAACGCTGTCAGACAATCCAGAACGCGGGTGTCGCACCCTGCCGCTTCTGCATCGAGATAGGCTTTCCCGATGCTAGAGCTGGTATGGCGCCATTGGATATAGTGGTTCGCATCGAATAAGATGCCACCGTCAAGGGATCGATCCCGCCACGATCTAATCAGGCCAATCTTGTCGAACATAAGCCGCCATGCAATGTAGAGCGGATACAAACTTTGTTTCCTGGCGGCCATTTTGATCAAGAGGGTTCGGGCCGTTCTGCCATTGCCGTCATGCAACGGATGGATCGTCAAGAACTGAAATGCCGCGGCTTCGTCAATCTCCTCATTGGGGTTGTCGAGATGATCCGCGAGGAATGACACTAGATCCGCCATCTGTTGCGGCACTCTTGCCATGGAGGGGCATACAAGACTTGCCTCTAAGGGCGATGCTGCCCCGACCCAGGAGCGATCCGAACGAAGTTGGAACGGCGCAATTCCGGAGCACTGAGTCATCTGCTCCAGGAAACTCCTCCAATCCTGAACATCGCTAATTGCCAGCGGTCGGATGCTTTGAATGATTCTGTCCTTGGCACTGGGAGCAAGTGAATGGCTCTTAGCCACGTGGACTTTGTGGACACGATTGAATCGGGCTGTGATCAGCAGCAGTGCCCGGGCCGCTTTCATGTCCATCCGCCAGTCAGTGTGCGTCGCTGAGGAAAATGTGTGCCCTGACAGTGGCTGGGGACTGGAGACAACGACTCCATGGTCTTCCCAAATGCGGGGATCGGCCGCTTCCTTGATCAACGGCAGCGGTGTGAAAAGGCAGCCCGGATGGATTTCAACAGCCGACGGCATTCTTCATGTCCCCGATAGCGAATTGAGAGCTTGGGCGGCGCTTATGAGTCGTCCCGATACCTACTAACGTAGAAGTGGCATGATCACCCCCGGTGATTGGGAGAAGATCCTCTCCCCTCGCCGGGTGCCCGTTGTTCGCAGTGAAGTGGTTAGCCACTAGGAGGCCCTGAGATGGCTCATTGAGCAGTCGGATCCAGCGGGTAGGACCGATTGGAGCAGCTATCCCGCGGCCAGCCCTCGGCGATCCAGGCGGCATTCTCTAAAGGCACACGGAGGAGCTCCGGAACTATCCGTGCATGTTTGGATAGTCCTACAATGGGCCGGGCACAAAACAGGGCACACTCCCGGTTTGTGAATGCCAAGCGGTTCAATGGGTTGGGTCGGACTCAACTGGATCCCCCTCTCTCTGCCAGATAACTGAAAAAGGCTGCCCTTAGGGGCGGCCTTTTTCAGTTATCTGGCGCGGGACGCGAAGTGCGCTGCGCGCGCTTCGCCCCAAACGTTGCTACGCAACGATTGGGCCCCTCCCTTTGCCTGCCTCTCCCCGCCCCTGTCGGGGCAAACCCTCAACAGAGGGGCTTGTTCCTCCAGATCCATCAGTTGATCCACGCCATGCGTGGATGCTTTTGATCGCCTCACGCGCGCTCGTTGGCACCCCAAAACAAAACTGAATGAAACCTGAAAATTCGCTATCGTAGGCGCCCTCAACCGACGCTTGGCCCATCGCCCATGAGCTCGACCGACAGCGCTCACGCCGCCTGCGAGAACTGCGACACCGCCCTGCAGGGCCACTACTGCCATCGTTGCGGGCAATCGGCACACAACCCGCTCAAGCATGTGGGCCATGCCATCGAAGAAGTGTTCGAATCCTTCTGGCACCTGGATGGGCGCATCTTCCGCACCCTGCGCGATCTCTGGGTGCCCGGCCGCATCGCACTGAACTATCTCAAGGGGCGTCGCGTGGGATACGTGCAACCGTTGCGGCTGTTCGTCATCCTCACCCTGTTTACGTTCTTCATCGGCAAGCTGTTCGTGCATGTCGGCGACATCAACGTGGGCGGCAGCAGCGGTTCGGCGTACGCCAGGGCCACAACCGTGAAGCAGGTCGAAGCCGCGCGCGCGGCGCAGCTGGCGTTGATCAACCAACAACAGGCCAACTCACCCGCCACCGGCAACGCCGGCTTCGCCATGGCCAGGGCTGCAGTGAATGCCACGGCCGCGCAGCGCAAGGCCGAGCTCACCGGCACCGGCAAACAGACCGCCACGACAGAACATGGCACCTTCTTCAGCCACAACGTCAACGGCAAGCCGTGGAATGCGGACACCAACCCCATCGTCGTTGCCGGCTGGCCCCGGTTCGCCAACACCTGGCTCAACAAGCGCCTGGACAACGGCAACGCCAACATCCAGCGCATGGGCGGCAAGACCGATCTCTACATGCAGGCGATCCTGACCGCACTGCCCGGCGCCCTGTTCTTCCTGATGCCGGTGTTCGCACTGGTACTGCGCATCGCCTACGTGCCACGGCAGACGGGGTATCTGGAACATCTGGTCGTGGCGCTGTACAGCCATTGCTGGCTGATGATGGTGCTGCTGGCAACCTTCCTCGTCGCCGGCATCAACAGCGCGATCGCATCACCCACGTTCGCCGCCGTCAGCCAGTGGCTGTATGCATTGCTGTGGCTGGCGGTCCCGGTCTATCTGCTGTGGATGCAGCAACGCGTGTATGGCGGCAACAAGGCGCTGACCGTAATTCGCTACCTGGCCATCGGCGGCGTCTACCTGTTCCTGGTGAGCTTCGTGGTGATGTATGCGGCGCTGGCGGGAATATCGGCCTGAGGGATACACGCTCGGCATCCGGCCCATGAATCCACGCATGGCGTGGATCTACGGACGATCGTCTATCGTGGCCCCATGAACCTCCGCCTCTACCGCCCCGCAGATGCCAACGCATGCCTGTCGATTTTCGACAGCAACGTGCCCACCTACTTCGCGCCCGAAGAGCGCTGCGACTTTGAACGCTTCCTGCGCGAACAGGCCACGGACTGTGCATTCCAGGTCATCGAGCGCGATGGCGGCATCGTGGCCTGTGGCGGCCTGTCGCGCCGCGGCGATGGCAGCGCCGGGTTCTGTTGGGGCATGGTGCAGCGCGCGCTGCACAGGCAAGGGCTGGGCCGCGACCTGGCGCTGGCACGCCTGCGCCAGGCCGAAGCGGATCCCTCGATCGAGCGCATCGCGCTCAGTACCAGCCAGCACACCCAGGGGTTCTATGCCGGCCTGGGCTTCCAGGTGACGCGGATCGTGCCCGATGGCCACGGCGCCGGGATCGACGCCGTGGAAATGGAGCGGGCGCTTTAGCGTCCCGCTCCCCGGTGCCAGTTCTACCGCCGACCTACTCCCCTCAGAAACCCACGCGCAGGTTGATCTGCCCGCCGACATCGCGGCGACCATCGCCGTGCTGGCCCTGCACGAACATCGACAGCTGGCTGTTGCGACCCAGACCCACCGCCACGCCGACCTGACTGACCAGCGCATTGCGTGCCATCACCGCGCTGTAGACGTCGAAGGCATTGCCGCCGACCGCGAAGCGGTTGCGGCTGGCCACATCGGTGTCACCCGAGGCGTGCTGCCAGCCGAGGCCGACCGTCAGCTGTGCCGGGAAGCGCTCGCCGCTGCCCACGTCCCAGCGCCCACGCACGCCCACGGTGCTGACATTGAGCGTGTCCTTGCCGCCTTCCAGCTCCAGCGCAGCAGTGCCGCCCTGCTCCACCGCGCGATCAGTGTCTACCCAGTGCTTGGTGAACTGCACGTACGGCTGCAGCTGGGTCCTGCCATGGGTCCAGGTCCAGCTGCCCTCCACCTGCGCGATGGTCACATCCGAGTCCTGGCGGCTGTACAGGGTCTGGCCCAGCAGCGGCACCTCACGCGTGGTGCGCGTGCGGTAGTCACCGCGCGATACGCTGCCACCGACCGCAAAGCCGTTGTTCCACTGGCCCTGCGCATACAGGCCGAACGTGTTGCCGCGCAGGCGGGCTCGCGAGCTGCGGTCGTACAGGCGCGTATCGAGCCGCTCGTTGCCTGCCGCCGCACCCAGCACCACGTGCTCGCCCAGCTGCCAGTCCACGCCCGCCATCAGCGCATTGCGGTTGGAGCGGATGTCATCGCCGTTGCCGTCACCGTCCTGGCGGAACACCTTGCCACTACCGGCCAGCCAGGCCGAGGCACGCTCACCACGCACGGTCGGCAGCTCACTGCCCAGGCGCTGGCGGATGCCTTCTTCCAGATAGTTGTCGTACAGCAGCACCGCACGGCTGGCCGCATGCACTTCACCGGACAGCTGGTCGAATGCCGCGCGCGCGGTACCCGCGTCATACATCAGCAGCGTGTTGTACAGGCCCAGTGCCGAACCACTCTGCGGCAGGCTGTCCAACGCTGCGGCGGTGTTGTACTGGTTGCGCGTCTTCGCTGCCGTGGTGAACGCTGCGGTCTGCGCCACGTCGATCTGCAGGTTGGCGGTGTTTGCGGTATAGACCGGGGTGATGGTCAGGAAGGCCGACGGCGTGGTCGCCGAGGCGAACTGCCCGCTCACGCCGCCGGCCGCGTTGACCACGGTGTACTGCTGGCCCAGCTGGTAGCTGGTACTCGGCGAAATGGTGTTCACCTGCACGCTGCTGCCCCCCACGTTGGCGCTGCCACCTACCTGTACCGTATCGCTGCCGGTGGCACCCAGATCGATGCCCAGCGTGCTGCCCGGCGACAGGGTCAGGTTGCCTCCCACCGTGATCGTGCCGGTGCCATTGCCCGCACCGCTGCCGTTGCCCGGACCATTGCCCGGCGACAGCACACCGCCGCTGGATACCGTCACGCCACCGCCGGTACCCCCGATGGTGCCGGTGCCGGACAGCGTGGTGCCGCTGCCGATGGTCCACTGGCCGCCGATGTTGCCGGTAACATTCAGGCCACCGCCGGTGACCTGGCCGGTACCGCTGAAACCACCGCTGTTGCCGCCGAGGTTCAGGCTGCCCGGGCCGGCCTGCACAATGCTGCCGCCACCGCTGATGGTGCCGCCCAGCGTGGTGGTGCCACCGGTGTTGATGACCAGGCCACCATTGTTGGTGATGTTGCCGGTGACCGAACCGCTGGCCCCACCGTTGCCGACCTGCACCGTGCCACCCGCATTGATGGTGGTGCCGCCGGTGTAGGTATTGTTGCCGGTCAGCGTGATGGTGCCGTTGCCGGCCTGGGTCAGGCCACCACTGCCGCTGATGGTGCCGCCGACGGTGGTGTTGCCACCTACGTTGAACACCAGGCTGCCGTTGTTGCTGACGTTGCCGGCAATCGACCCACTCGCACCACCGTTGCCAACCTGCAGCGTGCCGCCAGTGTTGATGGTGGTGCCGCCGGTATAGGTGTTGTTGCCGCCCAGGATCAGCGTGCCGCTGCCGGCCTGGGTCAGGCCACCGCTGCCGCTGATGGCGCCGCCGACGGTGGTGTTGCCACCCACGTTGAACACCAGGCTGCCGTTGTTGGTGACGCTGCCGCCAATCGCACCGGTCGCGCCGCCATTGCCCACCTGCAGGGTGCCACCGGCAGTGATGGTGGTCGGGCCGGTATAGGTGTTGTTGCCGGTCACGGTCAGTGTGCCGCTGCCGGCCTGGGTCAGGCCGCCACTGCCGCTGATGGTGCCGCCCAGCGTGGTGTTGCCCGCCACGTTGGACAGCAGCGTGCCGTTGTTGGTGACGTCGCCGACGATCGAGCCTGTCGCACCACCATTGCCCAGCTGCAGGGTGCCACCGGCATTGATGGTGGTGCCGCCGGTGTAGGTGTTGGTGCCGGTCAGCAGCAGCGTGCCACTCCCCGCCTGGGTCAGGCCGCCGCTGCCGCTGATGGTGCCGCCCAGCGCGGTGTTGCCGGCCACGTTGGAGATCAACGCACCATTGTTGGTGATGTCGCCGGCGATGGCGCCGGTTGCCCCGCCGTTGCCGACCTGCAGCGTGCCACCGGTATTGATGGTGGTGCCGCCGGTGTAGGTGTTGTTGCCGACCAGGGTCAGCACGCCGGCACCGGCCTGGGTCAGCGCGCCACTGCCGCTGATCGCGCCACCGACCGTGGTGTTGCCGCCGACGTTGAACACCAGGCTGCCATTGTTGGCGACGTTGCCGGTGATGGCGCCGGTCGCACCACCATTGCCCACCTGCAGCGTGCCACCGGTATTGATGGTGGTGCCGCCGGTATAGGTGTTGTTGCCAGTCAGCACCAGCGTGCCACTCCCCGCCTGGGTCAGGCCGCCGGCACCGCTGATGACACCATCCAGTGACGTGCTGCCTGCCACGTTGGACACCAGTGCGCCGTTATTGGTGACGTCGCCGGTGATCTTGCCGGACACACCACCGTTGCCAAGCTGCAGCGTGCCACCCGCGTTGATGGTGGTGCCGCCGGTGTAGGTGTTGTTACCGGCCAGCACCAGCGTGCCGCTCCCCGCCTGGGTCAGGCCACCACTGCCGCCGACGACCCCGGTCACTGTTGCAGTGGTACCGAGGTTGTAGACGAGGCTGCCATCGTTGGTGATATTGCCCAGCACCGAGCCGGTACTGCCGCCGTTGCCGATCTGCAGCGTGCTGCCACCATTGATGGTGGTCCCGCCGGTATAGGTGTTGTCGCCGGTCAGGATGAGCGTGCCACTACCGCTTTGCACCAAGCCGCCGGTGGTGCCACTGATGACACCACCAAAGGTGGTGCTGCTGTTGTTGCCGCCCGTGGTCAGGGTTGTCGCCCCCAGCACTACGCTGGAGCCGGTCACACCGGCCAGGCCGCCGATGCTCTGGCTGCCACCGGCACTGATGTCCAGCGTACCGGCGCCGGCCAGGTTCACCGTGCTGGCCGCCGACAGGCTGCCACCCGCGGCGACCGCCAACGTGCCGCTGTTGATGGTGGTCGTGCCAGTATAGGTGCTGGCACCGCCCAGGGTGACCGTCGCCGCGCCATCCTTGAGCAGGCCGCCAGCGCCGCTGATCGGGCCGTTCAAGGTCAGCGCGTTGCTGCCGGCCAGGGTCAACGTGCCGCTGGCCAGCTGCACGGTGTTGGCCAGGGTCAGCGCGCTGGTGCCATCCAGGTTGGCGTTGCCGCCGACTGTCAGCGTGCCGGTTCCGAGCGCGCCAGCGTTGCCCAGCAGCAGGCCGCCGGCATTGAGAGCCACACCGCCGGTGAACGTATTGACGCCGGTCAGCCCCTGGATCCCTGCACCGTTCTTCACCAGGCCGCCGGTACCGTCGATGGTGCCGGCGAACGTCGTATTGCCGATGCCACCGAGAGTGAGCGTGCTGCCACCCAGCGCCACTGTGCTGCCCGCCACGCCCGCCAGCGAACCGATGGCCTGCGCGCCACCTGCGCTGATGTCGAAGGCGGTACCTGCATTGGCCAGATTCACCGCACCCGTGGCAGCCAGGCTGCCGCCGGCGCCGATCGCCAGCGTGCCAGCGTTGATGGTGGTACCACCGGTGAAGGTGTTGGTGCCGGTCAACGTCTGGGTACCCGAACCTTCCTTGATCAGGCCACCGGAGCCGGCCACCGAACCACTGAAGGTGCCATTGGTAGCGCCTCCGATCGTCAGCGTGTTGGCGCCCAGATTCACCGTACCGTTGCCGATCAGGGTGCCGAACTGCTGCGTGCCGCTGCCCGCCGACAGATCGAAGGTCGCGCCCGTGGCCAGGTTGACGGTGCCCGTGGAGGCCAGGCTGGCGCCGGCGCCCAGTGCCAGGGTGCCGGCATTGATGAAGGTGCCGCCGGTATAAGTGTTGGTGCCGTTCAAGGTCAGCGTCGCTGCACCCTCCTTGGTCAGGCTGCCGGTGCCGCTCAGGCTGCCGTTGAGGGTGAGGTTGTTGCTGCCGAGCACGGTCAGTCCGGCATTGAGCGTGAAGTTGTTGGCAAGGGTGACCGCGGCATTCGAGTCCAACGTGGCGTTGCCACCCACCGTCACCGCACCGGTACCCAGCGCAGTGTTGTTGCCGACAACCAGGCCACCTGCGTTGAGCGTTACGCCGCCACTGAAGGTGCTGGCACCGTTGAGCGTCTGCACGCCTGCACCGTTCTTGATCAGGCCGCCGTTGCCGCTGATCGCACCCTCGAAGGTGCTGTCTACCGTGCCGCCCAAGGTCAGCGTGCTGCCGCCCAACGCCACCATGCTACCGGCCACGCCGGCCAGCGAACCAATGGCCTGGTTGCCCGCCGAGATGTCGAGCGTGCCGGTGCCGGCCAGATTCACTCCGCCGGTTGCGGACAGGCTGCCACCGGCACCGATCGCCAGCGTGCCGCTGTTGATGGTGGTACCACCGGTGTAGGTATTGGCACCGCTCAGGGTCACCGTGGCCGCACCGTCCTTGATCAACCCGCCTGTACCCGAGATCACGCCGCCCAGTGCCAGCGCCTGGCTGCCGAGCAGATCAAGGTTGGCACCCGATGCGAGGTTGATGTTGTTGGCCAGGCTGACGCCGGTCGATGCATCCAGCGTCGCGTTGCTTCCGACCGTCAACGCACCGCTGCCGAGCGCAGCGTTGTTGCCGACCACCAGTCCACCGCCGTTGAGTGCAACGCCACCACTGAACAGATTGGTGCCGCCCAGCGTGAGGATGCCGGCGCCGTTCTTGACCAGACCACCGGTGCCGGAAATCGCGCCATCGAAGAGGCTGTTGCCCACACCACCGAGTGTCAACGTCTGCGCCCCCAGGCTCACCGACGAGCCCGCCACGCCGTTCAACGCCCCAATGGTCTGGTTCGCCCCTGCGGTGGAGATGTCGAAGCCGGTGCCAGGAGCATTCAGCGTCACCGCGCCGGTGGCGGCCAGGCTGCCGCCCGGGCCAATCGCCAGCGTACCGGCATTGATGAAGGTGCCGCCGGTGTAGGTGTTGGCACCGGTCAGCGTTTCGATACCTGCACCGACCTTGGTCAGGCCACCCGTGCCTGCGATAGAGCCACTGAAGGTTCCATTGGCGGCGCCACCGACTTCAATCGAGTTGGCACCGAGATTGACCGTGCCGTTGCCGGTCAGGGTCCCGAAGGTCTGCGTGCCACTTCCGGCCGACAGGTCCAGCGTGGCACCGGTCGCAAGGTTCACGGTACCGCTCGCCGCCAGGCTGGCATTGGCACCCAGCGCCAGCGTGCCGGCGTTGATGCTGGTGCCACCGGTGTAGGTGTTGATGCCGTTCAGGGTCAGCGTCGCGCCACCATTCTTGGTCAGGCTGCCGGTACCGGAAAGGACGCCGTTGAGGGTCAGCGCGTTGCTGCCGAGCACGGTCAACCCGGCGTTGAGCGCGATGTTGTTGGCCAGTGTTGCCAGGCCGGTGGTATCCAGCGTGGCGGCACCCCCGACAGTCAACGCGCCCGTACCCAGCGCTGCATCGTTGCCGAGTACCAGTCCACCTGCATTGAGTGCCACGCCACCGCCAAAGGTGTTGGCACCGGACAGCGTCTGTACGCCCGCGCCTACCTTTATCAGACCGCCGCCGCCACTGATCACGCCATCGAAGGCGGCATTGCCGGCCGTGCCGAAGGTCAGCGAATTGCCGCCCAGCGCCAGCGTACTTCCGCCCGCGCCATGGAGCGCGCCGATGGTCTGGTTGCTGCCCGCGCCGGAGATATCGAAGCCTGCGCCCGCACCCAACGTGATATCACCCGCTGCAGCAAGGCTGCCGCCCGTGCCCAGCGCCAGCGTACCGGCGTTGATGGTGGTACCACCGGTGTAGGTGTTGGCGCCTGACAGCGTCAACGTGGTGCCGCCATTCTTGATCAGGCTGCCGTTGCCGCCGATCCCACCGGTCAGCGTCAGTGCGTTGCTGCCAGGCAGCGTCAGCGCGACGCCCGAGCCGAGCGTGACCGCATTGCCGAGCGTCACTGAAGCGCCTGCATCGAGCGAGGTGCTGGCATTCACCGCCAGCGTGCCGGAACCGAGTGCGCCGTTCGCGCCGACCACCAGGCCACCACCGTTCAAGGTCAGGCCGCCACCGAAGGTATTGGTGTTGTTGAGGGTCAGCAGGCCCGCACCATTCTTGATCAGGCTGCCGTTGCCGGCCACCACGCCACCCAGGGTGACATCGTTGCTGCCGCCCAGCGTCAGCTGCGTACCGGCACCAAAGTTCACCGCGTTGGCCAGGTTCAGCGCCACCGTGCTGTCCAGCGTAGTGGTGCCACCGATGCCCAGCGCGCCGGTACCGAGCGCGTTGGCGTCGCCGAGGATCAGGCCGCCCGCGTTGAGCGCGAGACCACCGCTGAAGGTGTTGGCGCCGGACAGCGTCTGCACGCCCGCACCGTTTTTGATCAGGCCACCGGTGCCATCGATCACACCGGCAAAGCTGCCGTTGCCGGCACCACCAAACGTGAGCGACTGCGCGCCCAGTGCAAGCTGGCTGCCCGCCACACCGTTCAACGCACCGATGGTCTGTGCCGCCGCAGCTGCGGAGATATCCAGCGTCGCACCGGCACCGGCAAGATCCACCGCACCGGCCGCGGCAAGACTGCCCCCCGCACCCAACGCCAGCGTACCGGCATTGACGGTGGTGCCACCGGTATAGACGTTGGCACCGGACAGCGTGAGTAGTGCCGCACCGTTCTTGATCAGCCCGCCGACACCGAACACCGGTCCGGTGAGCGTCAGATCATTGCTGCCAAGCACGGTGAGGTTGGCGCCGGAAGCAAGGCCGATGTTATTGCCCAGCGCCAGCGCCGTTGTGGCATCCAGCGAAGCGTTGCCGCCCACGTCAAGCTGACCGGTACCCAGTGCCTGCGCATTGCCGAGCTGCAACACACCCGCGTTGAGGCCAACGCCCCCGCTGAAGGTATTTGGCCCGTTCAACGCAAGAGTCGCCGCACCGTTCTTGACCAGGCTACCGGTGCCGGCGATGACACCGCCCAGCGACGCATTCTGGCTGCCCAGCAGATTCAGCACTGCCCCAGTTCCAAGATTGACGCCATTGGCCAGGTTCAGCGCGACCGAACTGTCCAGCGTGGTATTAGCGCCCACCGACAGCGCACCGGTGCCCAACGCACCGGCATTGCCCAGCAGCAGGCCGCCACCGTTGACGGTCAACCCACCACCGAAGGTGTTGGCGCCATTGAGGGTCAAGGTGGTGGCGCCGTTCTTCACCAGCCTGCCCGCACCGGAGACCACCCCACCCAGCGTGATCGCCTGCGAGCCCGGCAGCGACAGCGCAGCACCCGCGCCCAGAGACACATTGTTGGCCAGATTCAGCGGAGCGCTGCCATCGAGCGAGACGCTGCCGCCGATACCCAATGTCCCCGTGCCAAGTGCGCCGCTGTTGCCCAGCAGCAGGGTGCCGGCGCTTGCGCTCACGCCACCATTGAAGGTGTTGGTGCCGTTCAAGGTCAGCAGAGACGTGCCGTTCTTGACCAGGCTGCCGGTGCCGGTGATGTCGCCGCCCAGCGTCAGGTTCTGGCTGCCCTGCAGGGTCAGCGCTGCGCCGAGGTTGATCGCGTTGCCCAGGCTCAGCGCTGCAGTGGTGTCCAGCGAGCCGTTGCCACTGACGGTCAACGTGCCGCTGCCAAGCGCGCCAACGTTGCCCAGCATCAGGCCACCGGCGGCAAGGTTCACGCCGCCACTGAAGGTGTTGGCGCCGGTCAGCGTCTGCACGCCGCTGCCCTGCTTGATCAGGCCACCAGTGCCACCGATCACGCCGGCGAAGGTCTGGTTGCTGGCATCACCGAAGGTGAGCGTGCTGCCGCCAAGCGAGAGGGTGCTGCCTGCCACACCGGACAGCGCACCGATGGTCTGGTTGCCACCGAGTGAGATATCCAGTTCCGCGCCGGCCCCCGCCAGGCTCACCGCCCCGGTGGCCGCCAGGCTGCCGCCACTGGCCAGCGCCACCTTGCCTGCGTTCACGTTCAGGCCGCCGGTGAACGCGTTGGCGCCACCCAGCGTCAGCGTGGAGGCGCCGTTCTTGACCAGGCTGCCGGTACCACCGATCACGCCGCCCAGTGTCAGCGCGTTGCCTCCCAGCACATTGAGCGAACCACCCAGCCCCAGGTTGATGCCGTTGCCCACGGTGAGTGCCGAGCTGGCATCAAGCGTCACCGCGCCACCGACATTCAATGCGCCGGTTCCCAGCGCACCGCCGTTGCCGAGCACCAGTCCACCGGCCGTGAGCGACAGCCCTCCACCAAACGTGTTGGCATTGTTGAGGGTCAGGGTGGCCGCGCCATTCTTGACCAGGCTGCCGGTACCACCGACGACGCCGTTGAAGGTCAACGCCTGGTTCCCGGCCAGATTGAGGATGCCACCCGCGCCCAGATTGACCGCGTTGGCGAGAGCAAGTGCCCCGGTGCCATCGAGGGACACGTTGCCGCCGACACTGAGTGCGCCGGTACCCAGCGCGCCCGCATTGCCCAGCAGCAGGCCGCCACCGTTGAGCGCGACGCCACCGGTGAAGGTATTGGCACCCGACAGGGTCTGGGTACCCGTACCGACCTTGACGAGCGCGCCACCGGCACCGCCGATGACGCCGGAGAAGCTGGTACTGGTGTTCAGGCCACCCAACGTGAGGCTGCGCGCGCCGAGGTTGAGCGCACCGGATCCGGCGAGTGAGCCGATGGTCTGGCTGGCCGCAACCGAGAGATCGAGGTTGGTACCTGCGCTCAGCGAGATCGCACTGGTCGGCGACAGGCTGCCACCGGCGCCCAATCCCAGCGCGCCACCGGTGACCGCGAAGGAGCCTGTGAGCAGGTTGGCACCATTCAAGGTGAGGGTACCCGGACCCGCCTTGACCAGGTTGCCGGCGCCCGAGATCGAACCGTTGAGGCCAAGACTGTTGTTGCCCAGCAGGTTGAGGGTGCCGCCCCCGCTGACGACCAGGTTGTTGCTCAGGTTGAACGCGGCGTTGGTGTCCAGCGACGCCAGACCACCCACGGTGAGGGTGCCGGAACCAAGAGCACCCGCATTGCCCAGCAGCAAGCCACCGGCATTGAGGTTGACGCCGCCGGAGAACAGGTTCGCGCCGCCGAGGGTAACGATGCCGGTGTTGTTGACCGTCAGCCCGCCGCTACCAGCCAGCACACCGCCCAGAGTGAAGGCGTTGCTGCCGCCGAGGGTCAGGCCCAGGCCACTGTTGAGCGTGAAGCTGTTGGCCAGCGTGAGGCCGCCGGTGCTCGCAGCGATGCTGCCGCCGGCACCTGTAATCGTGCCGGAACCGAAAGCGCCGGCATCGTTGAAGCTGGCCAGGCCGCCATTGAGCGTCACCGCGCCGGTTCCCAGCCACGGTCCCTGCAGGTTCCAGGTACCGCTGTTGACGGTCAACTTCTGGAAGCCGATGTAGTTGGTCCAGCCAAAGCTCGACACCGGCCCATTGTTGGTGGCGTTGTCCTGCAGCACCAGTGTGTTGTTGGCAGCACCGGTACCGGCACCTGCATTGACGGTGCCTGCAGCGGCAACCTTGACGCCGGCAACCCCGGTTATCGTCCCGGCAGCGGCAACGCCTCCACCGGCGGAAATGCTGGAGCCGGCCAGCGCGGTAAAGGTATTTCCCCCGGTCGAGTCGCCAAGGTGCACGCTGCCATTGACCGTTCCAGCATTGAGGAACGTATTGCCCGCCGAAGCGCCCAGGCCGACCCGCCCGTTGATGGTGCCGTTGTTGGTCACGTTGGCGGCAGCGCCGCCATAGGTCACCACCGAAGTCGCGTCGGAAACACTACCCAGCCCGATCAACGACATGCTGATCAGGCCATCATTCTTGAGGGTGGTCGTGCCGTTGACGTTCTGCGCAACCAGCGCCTGCCCACCAAAGCCCAGCAACGTGGCGAGGTTGACGACACCCTTGATCTGTCCGTCGGAATTGTTGTTGACAATGATCGTGCTGCTGCCGGCCGCACCATTGCCGATGACCAGGCCGGGCGACGCGAGAAGAAGCGAGCTCGGATCGATCGTACCGCTGTTGTTGACCGTCACGTTGTTGCCGGTCAGCGTTGCTGCATTGCCGCCGCCTACGACCGGCGGCGTACGCAGCAACGCACCTGCAGCGATGTTCAGCGTGAGGCCATTGGTCGCGTTGGTGTAGTTGTTGGTGTTGGTGGCACCGTCACAGTCGACGGTTGTGGTGCCTGTGCACGCCGCGAACGCCGAACCGCTGGCCAGCGTGGCGGCCAATGCCACTGCCAGCTGATGCGCCCTCAATCGCGGTACCCGGCCCGTGCTGACCGCGCTTCCGCCGGGATTCTGGGCGACCTCCGAAGCAACCTGCATTACGCCGAGGGCACGATTGAAAACCAGACGGTAAATGCGGTTCATCGGTAAATCTCCATGAAAAGACCAGATGGCACTGCAGGCAGGTTTTTTGAAGACAATGCGGCCCACCCCGGCTCCCGACACGGGAACAAGGTCTGGTGGCATTAACTCCTGAAAATCTTCACATCTTCACGCGGGCGCCCCCGAAAGAGGCAGTCCAGCGCGTCCGCCAAGGCGAAAACTCCCCGATTTCGCTGACGAATGGCGGCACTGTGCGGCCGACGGCGCCAGTGCGATGTGAATCACGCTCGTTATTTTCATGACGTACGTCAAATAAAACGGGCGGACAAAATGGTTTTGCCGAAAATGCATATTCCTGCCGGAAGCGGAGATTCCCTTCTCCGCCATGAACAGATGCGTTCAGCTGCTGGAGAGCTTCATCAGCACCAGCCCGGAAACGATCAGTGCAGCCGCGCCGATCCGCATCGGGCTGACCTGCTCGCCCAGGAACACAATGCCGACCACGAACGCACCGACGGCACCGATGCCGGTCCAGATCGTGTAAGCGGTACCCAACGGCAGGCTGCGCATCGCCACCGCCAGCAGCCAGAAGCTGGCAATCATGCCGATGATCGTGACCACGGTGGGGGTGAGCCTGGTGAAGCCTTCGGACTGCTTCATGGACACGGCCCAGACGATTTCCAGCAGGCCGGCAAACAACAGATAGATCCAGGCCATGACAGCCCTCCTCTTGGTAGGGCCAGGCCGTCCTGGTCATTGATTCCCGATGTGGGGGGAGGTCGTTCCTCCTGGCCGGCATTCTAGCAACGCGGATCGGCCCGGGCCGTTGCCAATGGATGCGGGTTACAGCTGATTCAGTGCGTGAAGCTGGCGTCGGCATGCCTGCCTGCGCTAGAATGCGCGTCTGCCATCGGCCAGCCGATGCGCAGTCCGGCTGTGGTCTCCGGCGCAACGCGCGCTGCTTCCCCTGATCCGTGAACTGGCCGCCCTCTGGGCGGCCAACGTCTCTATGGTGGCCCCGTCGGCCCCTCGCGACGCTAGGTCGAAAATCCCGCCAGGGCCGGAAGGCAGCAACGGTATCGATCGACGCGGGCGCCGAGGTCAGCCGGCGGGGCCACCGCCTTTTCCGGCGACACCCCGCCTCTGGTAGATGCCAACCTTGGTTGGCGCCCTTGGCCGGGCATGGCCCCGCGCTACTGCGCTTCCGGCGTGCCCTGATGGAACACCACGCGCCACCCTTGCCCGTGCCGGCGCCATAGCGAACTGCGCAGCACCCAGCGCTGCGCCTGGCCATCGACGTGATAGCGGCTGCGGTAGCGCACCTGGGCCAGCCCTTCGCCCAACAACCGCACCACGTACTGGTCCGATTCGATCAACACCTGCGTACGCTCCTGCGGGATCTCCTGCAGTGCGGCCTCACGGCCGTAGCACTGCCCGGAGCTGCCGATCTCGCTGAAATCTTCGTCCAGCAGGGCCGCAAGGTATTCACGATCACCGCGCACCTGTGGCGTGTGCAGCGCACGCTCCAGCGCCTCCAGTTCGGTGGCCAGCGCCGTATCGGCCGGCCGCCCGGTTCCGCTCACGGCGGATCCTGTGCCAGCACGTGCGGTGCGGTGGGGTTGGCCAGCGGCACACACTGCCCCGGCTGCGCCACGCGGTGCCCGCGCGCGGCCAGCGCCTGGCCGTCGGCCACGCTGGCGTAGTGGTAGAGCATCATCCGCGCCTGCAGTTCGGCGCTGTACTCGCGTTCCAGGTCATCCACGCCGGTATGCGACGGGTTGCCGTGCAGGCCGCAGTCGTGCGCGATCAGTTCGTTGTCATCGGCGAAGCGGGCCAGCATCTCCGGAACCGGCCGAGTATCGCCGCTCCAGGTCAGCGCGCCCTGCAGGCGCAGGCCATAGGCCGTCTCCGGCCAGTGGTGGCGCACCGGAAACACCTCCAGGCGCACGCCCTCATGCCAGAACGCCTCACCCACCACGATCAACTGGAAGGCATCCCAGAAGTTGGCGCCGCCCTCGGCCAGCACGTTCGGGTAGTCCCCGATGCGCTTGTGCAGCAGCGGCACCACGGTGGCAGGCACATACAGGCGCACCTTGCCGCGCCGATGCGCGTTGAAGAAGGTATCGACGAACAGCCGCTCGAAGCCCGCCACGTGATCCAGGTGCACATGGGTGACGAACAGCGCCTGCGGCATGTGCCCGTAATGGGCCTTGAACGCGGTCAGGCCCTCGCCACCACAGTCGATGGTCAGCCACGGCCGACCCTCACGCTCGATCACCGACATCGGTGACCCCAGCTCGACCGCCGACGCATTGCCGACGCCGAGGAAACGCAACGACCAGTCCATCAGGTGCCCCGGTTCCAGGCCATGTCATAGGCGCGGCGCAGCCGCATGTAGTCCTTCTGCACGTCTTCCATGCTGCGCTCGCCGCGCAGCTTGATCAGCGAGCGCAGCAGGCGCTTGAGATTGCGTTCACGCCAGGCGGTGGCCGGGATGCGGATCACCCCGCGGTCGAAATCGATCAGCCAGCCATGGCCATTGCCATCGAACAGGATGTTGTGCGCATTGAGATCGGCATGGTCCAGGCCGGCACGATGGAAGCGGGCGATCAGCCGCCCGGTCTCCTCCCACGGTGCGCCCCGGCCAGCGACCAGCGCGCGGTCGGCCAGCGAACGGACATCATCGATCCGCTCCATCAGGATCGCGGCCCGGTAGCGCAGGCCCTCGCGCATGTAGAACGCGGCGATCGGCCGTGGCACTGGTAGTTTCTTCTCGCGCAGCGCGCGCATCAGCCGGAATTCGGCAAAGCTGCGGGTCCGGTCCGCGCCACGCCAGAGGTACTGGTCATGGCTGATTTTCGCCGCCAGGCCACCGCGCAGATAGTGCCGCAGCACGCTGGCGCCGAACGGCGCATCGACCAACCAGGCACTGCCGCGGCCACCCTCGCTGACCGGCCGGGCCCTGCTGCCCCAGTGCTGGGGCGAGAACAGGCCGATCTCGGCTTGCCGCAGCCGCTCGCGGTCGAACAGAATGGCCCCGATGCCGCGACCCTCGCGGCATGGCGTCAGCGCTTCATTGGCGTCGAATGCGACCATTCCTTTGAGTCTAACAACACATGGCATCAGCGTCCTCCTCCTTGTGTCTTCTGCGCCTGTCCGCTCTTGGCGATGTGACCCACGTAGTGCCGCTGGTGCGCACCCTGCAGGCCGCGCGCCCGGATACGCCGATCCACTGGATCATCGACAAAGCCGGCCACAAGCTGCTCGACGGCCTGCCGGGCGTCACCTTCCATGCCTACGACAAGAAGACCGGCATGGCCGGGGTGAAGGAACTGCGCAAGCAACTGCCGCCGGGGCGCTTCGAGGCGCTGCTGCAGATGCAGGTGGCGTTCCGCGCCAATGTGCTGTCCGCCTTCATTCCTGCCGAGCGCCGCATTGGTTACGACCGCAGCCGATCGAAGGATCTGCACGGTCTGTTCATCAACGAGCGCATCCCCGACCGCCCCGGCATCCACGTGCTGGACGCCATCGGCAGCTTCTGCGAACCGCTGGGCCTGCGCCAGACCGAAGTGAGCTGGGACCTGGCGGTGCCGCCGTCGGCCTACGAGTGGGCCGCTGCGCAGTGGCCCGATGATGGCCGCCCGGTGCTGATGATCTCGCCGTGCTCCAGCCACGTCATGCGCAACTGGTACGCCGACCGCTATGCGGCGGTGGCCAACCATGCCGTCCAGCGCGGCTGGCGGGTGGTGCTGTGCGGTGGCCGCAGCGAGCTCGAGCGCAGCATGGCCGACGCTATCCAGGCACAGCTGCAAACGCCGGCACTGGACCTGGTCGGCAAGGACACGCTCAAGCAGCTGCCCGCCCTGCTCGCCCGCGCCAACCTGGTGATGACCCCGGACTCGGGCCCGATGCACATTGCCAACGCGATGGGGGCAAAGGTGTTGGGCCTGCATGCGGCCAGCAACCCGAACCGCAGCGGTCCCTATTCCGACCGCCGCTACTGCGTGGACCGCTACGACGATGCCGCGCGCAAGTACCTGGCCAAGCAGGCGGCGGATCTGAAGTGGGGCACCAAGATCGAATTCGATGATGTGATGGAACTGATCACCGTCGAAGACGGCATCGCCGCATTCGAACGTTACGTGGCGGACCACCTCAGCTGAGTCGATGGATCATCGGTAGCGCCGGGCCACGCCCGGCGGATCCACCTCACCCGCGCTGCGCGTAATCCTGGTAGGACTTCTCTTCCACGTACGCCGAACCCAGCGCCAGGTTGATCGCCTTTTTGATGCGCGCGCGTTCGTCGTTGCGCAGGTAGACGCTGCGCGCCAGGTCGATGAAGCCCTGGTCGAACGCCTGCGCCTTCTCCTTCAGCCGGATGTCGTCCTCGATGTCCCACAGCTGCTCGTTGACCGCCTTCAGCTCGGCACGCAGCTTGGCGATGTCCTTCACCGCCGCCGGGTGTGCCATCCAGGTCTGCTCCAGCGCCGACAGCTCCTTGCGCACATTGGCCAGCTTGCCCTCGTCGCTGATGCGCTCGGACTTGATCTGCAGGATCGAGATCTTGTCCAGCAGCTCGCCGAAAGACACGGGGACGAGGATTTCAGCGGTCATGGTGAAAAGCTCCAGCAGGTGATTGGCACATGGTAACCCGGGCCCGAACGATCACTGCCGGGATCAAGCACAACACCCGCCCCATAACCGGCAGTCGCATGGCGTAAACCAGTAACTTCCATATTTGAAGTTACTGGTTTACGCTGCTGCCATGAGAACGACCAGCTTCGCCACAATGGAATGCCCGACGGCGCGGGCACTGGACTGCATCGGCGAGTCCTGGAGCCTGCTGATCCTGCGCGACGCCTTCCAGGGCTGCCGCCGCTTCGACGACTTCCAGCAGAGCCTGGGCATCCCCGCCAACACCCTCACCCGCCGCCTGAAGCATCTGGTCGACAACGGCCTGCTGCAGAAGCAGGCATACAGCCAGCGCCCTCCGCGCCATGAGTACGTACTGACTGCCAAGGGCCAGGACCTGTTTCCGGTGCTGGTGGTGCTGTTCGACTGGGGCAGCCGCTACCTCACGCCTGAAGGCACCGCCGTTGCACAGATCGACCGTGGCAGTGGTGCGCCGCTGCAGTCGATGGTGGTCGACCGCCGCACGCGCACGCCGATCACGGTTGATCGCGTGCTGCTGCAGCCCGGCGCCATCGCCTCAGAGCAGGTCAGGCAACGCGCCGCACAGGTCGAAGCCCTCTGGAAAGACGTGCCCCTGCCCGAATGAACCCCACGGTCCCTGCTGCCATGAATACCCCCTCTTATTCCCCCCCGTATCCGCTGGGCTATCGCCGCGTCGTGGTCACCGGCATCGGCATGATCACGCCGCTGGGCATGAACGTGCAGACCAGCTGGCGCAACCTGCTGGACGGCCACAGCGGCGTGCGCCAGATCGATCGCTTCGACGCCGCGCATCTGCCCTGCCGTGTGGCCGGACTGCTGCCGCATGGCAACCGCGCAAGCGGCGGCTTCGATCCGAGCGACTGGGCCGACAGCAAAGAACTCAAGAAGATGGACGACTTCATCGTCTATGCGCTGGCCGCTGCACACGAGGCCATCCACGATGCAGGCTGGCTGCCGCAGGACATCGAGCAGCGTGACCGCACTGGTGTCATGGTGGGTGCCGGCATCGGCGGCCTGCCAGGCATCGAAGCCACCGCGCGCGTGCTCGAGCGCACCTCCGCACGGCGCATCTCGCCGTTCTTCATCCCCTCCACACTGATCAACCTGGCCGGCGGACATATCGCGATCCAGTACGGCTTCCGTGGCCCTGCGCACGCGGCGGTGACCGCCTGCGCCTCCGGCGCTCACGCCATCGGCGATGCCGCGCGGATGATCGCGCTGGATGATGCCGACGTCATGATCGCAGGCGGTACCGAAGCGACAGTGTGCGAGCTCGGCATCGGCGGTTTCTGTGCGGCGCGCGCGCTGGCGACTGCCTTCAATGACACCCCGGAGCGCGCATCGCGTCCGTGGGATGTAGATCGCGACGGCTTCGTCATGGGCGAAGGCAGCGGCATCCTGGTACTGGAGGAATACGAACACGCTCGCCGCCGCGGCGCCCATATCCACGCCGAGATCGTGGGCTATGGAATGTCCGGCGATGCGTACCACATCGTCTCGCCGCCGGAAGACGGCAACGGTGCAGCCCGCGCGATGCAGGCGGCCCTGCGCCGCGCACGTATCGGCCCGGAGCGTATCGACTATCTGAATGCCCATGCGACCTCGACCATGGCCGGTGACCTGGCCGAGATCGCCGCCATCAAGAGTGTGTTCGGCGGACACGCCACCTCAGGTGCGATGTCGATCTCTTCGACCAAGTCTTCGATGGGCCATCTGCTGGGCGCTGCGGGCAGCGTCGAGGCCATTCTCTCGATCCTCGCGCTGCGCGACCAGATCGCACCGCCCACACGGAACCTGGAAACGGCATCGGAAGCCTGTGCCGGGCTCGATCTCACCGCGAAGGTTCCGCGTCGCCGCAGCATCGACTACGCGTTGTCGAACTCGTTCGGCTTCGGCGGCACCAACGCCAGCCTGGTGTTCCGCAGGTTGCCGGAACAGGAAAGAGCCGCCACCTGGTGATCGGGTAGATCCACGCCATGCGTGGATGCTCGGGGTTGCAGGAAAAGGCATCCACGCATGGCGTGGATCTACTGATGCATCTGCCCCGTCAGGGGCAGGGAGAGGCCGGCAGAGCGCGTCGCGTCCCGCGCCGGATAAAGAAAAAAGGGCTGCCTTTCGGCAGCCCTTTTTTCTTTATCTGGCGGAGAGGGGGGGATTCGAACCCCCGAGGCGCTATAAACGCCTGCCTGATTTCGAGTCAGGTACATTCAACCACTCTGCCACCTCTCCGGGTGGTCCCCGGCGGACCGGGGACGCGCATCATACGAGGAAGTGACGCCGACGACAAGTCATTCCGGCCAACGAAGTGAAAATTTCCTGAGCGCATGCCTTGCCGGATGCACGCAGCCACCCGATGATGCCTGTCTCCCCAGCAACACCCCGCCCCAGCCCCCATGATCGAATTCGGACACCTCACCCACCCCGGCATGCGCCGCGAGCTCAACGAGGACACCTACTACGGTGACAGCGAGCTCGGCCTTTGGCTGGTGGCCGATGGCATGGGCGGGCACGCCTGCGGCGAAGTGGCCAGTGCGCTGGCGCGCGAGACCATCGTGCGCGAGATACGCCGCGGCGCGGCACTGGCGCAGGCCATCCGTACTGCCGATGAAGAAATCATCCGCGCCTCGCGCCGCCGCAACGACACCCTGCCGATGGGCACCACCGTGGTCGCCGCACGCGTGCACGGCAATCGCTATGAAGTGGCGTGGGTCGGCGACAGCCGCGCCTACCTCTGGCGCGACGGTCAGCTTGCCCAGCTCAGCCAGGACCACAGCGTGGTGCAGGAACTGGTCGCGCAGGGCAATCTCACCGCCGAGCAGGCGCGTGCGCATCCGCACCGCAATGTGGTCACCCAGGCACTGGGCGTGACCGATCCGGCACATCTGAACGTGGCCACCACCAGCGGCGAACTGCGCCCGGGCATGCAGCTGCTGCTATGCAGTGACGGCCTCACCGAAGAAGTGGACGACCGCGGCATCGCCCGCACCCTCGCCTTCGACGACGCCAGCGCGCAGGAATGCGTGGATACGCTGGTCGCGGCCGCTCTCGATGGTGGTGGCCGCGACAACATCAGCGTGATCCTGGTGCGCTGCCACTGACCAGCGCCATCCACGCATGGCGTGGACCTACAGTAGAGCCACGCCATGCGTGGCTGCATTTCGAACGCATCACCACGCCATGCGTGGCTGCCGCGGCCGCTTACGCGCTCGCGGCTTCTTCCACCTTCGGGCCATCCCACAGCGCGTGGCCGGCTTTCTTGCGCAGCCGTTCCAGGCGCGCAGTGTGCGCCTCCAGTTCCGACGGCGTGGCCACCACGCGCGGCCGCGGCAGCAGCTTGCTGGTATCGAAGGCCTGCAATGCTGCACCGGCAGCGCCGGCCTCGTCATCGCCCAGACCGAAACCAATCTCCTCCTGGCCCGAGGTCAGGGCGATGTACACATCGCCGAGAATCTGCGCATCAAGCAGACCGCCGTGCAGCGCGCGGTGCGAATTGTCCACGCCCAATCGCCTGCACAGCGCATCCAGCGAGTTGCGCTGACCCGGGAAGCGCTCGCGCGCCATTACCAGGGTATCGATCACGGTGCACCGATCGGTGATCTTCCCGTACTGCGACCCCAGCAATGAAAGCTCGTTGTCGAGGAAGCCCAGATCGAACGCCGCGTTGTGGATGATCAGCTCGGCGCCATCGATGAACGCCAGGAACTCGTCGGCGATCTGCGCGAAGTCCGGCTTGTCAGCCAGGAACTCCAGGGTCAGGCCGGTGACTTCCTGCGCGCCCTGTTCGAACTCGCAGTCCGGCTTGATGTACTGGTGGTAGTTGTTGCCGGTCGGGCGGCGCTTGAACAGCTCAACACAGCCGATTTCGACGATGCGGTTGCCCTTCTTCCACTCCAGGCCGGTGGTTTCGGTATCAAGGATGATCTGGCGCATGGGCTCAGTTTACCGGGCTGGAATCGCGGATCTGGATCGCCGCATTGCGGGCCAGGGTATCGACCCGCTCATTGTCCGGGTCGCCGGAGTGCCCCTTCACCCACCGCCAGTCGATCTGATGCCGCAACGTGGCCGCCTGCAGGCGCTCCCACAGCTCACGGTTCTTCACCGGATCGCCACCAGCGGTCTTCCAGTTCTTGCGGATCCAGCCCGGCATCCACTGGGTCAGGCCCTGCCTCACGTACTGCGAATCGGTATAGAGCACGATGTTGCACGGCTCGGTCAGCGACTCCAGCCCGGAAATGGCTGCCATCAGCTCCATCCGGTTGTTGGTGGTGTGCGCTTCGCCACCGCTGAGCTCGCGCTCGTGGCCCTTGTAGCGCAGCAACGCAGCCCAGCCGCCCGGACCGGGATTGCCGAGGCAGGATCCGTCGGTGTGGATTTCGATCGTTTTCAATACAACTCCAGAATCAGGTAGCAACAGTGCCGTGCCAGCGCACCGGCAGTGGTTTTGGCCCGGGCAGGGCCAGCGTGCGTTTTTCGGCATGGAACAGGCAAGCCGCGCGCAGTGGCGCCCAGCCCCCTGGACGACGGCTGCCACCGCCCTGCCAGAGCGGGCCGAGGTAGCGTATATCGTCGCACTCCAGGCCGTGGCGGCCGAGCAGCAGGCGGATCCGCTGCGGTGTGCGCACCACCAACCCATGCTGGCGCCAGCGGGTGCGGTACGGGCTGAACGGATTGAGGCTGCTCAGCCACAGATGGCCGCCCGGCATCAACACCCGTTCGCACTCATCCAGCAACTGGTCGGCATCGGCGGCAACCACATGCTGCAGAACGATAGCGTTGACGCTCTCGTTGGGCAGTGGCAATGGCAGGGCGCAGTGGGTATCGCCGGCATAGCCCCGCCCCTGCCGGTACAGGCGCAGGCCGCGCCCGCCGGGCTGCGCGTCGTCCAGCCAGGCCGCGCTTGGCGCGATCCACAGCCACGGCTGCGTCGGCAGCACCGACAGCTGTGGCAGCAGCAACTGCCGCTCCAGCACGCGCAACGCCACCGCTGGTTCGCTGTCGAACCACGGGGCCTGGCTCGCTTGACGGGTGCTCTGCAGCGCGGGCATGGTCCAATTCTATGCGACTGACTGCCCTGACCGCATTTGCGGACAACTACATCTGGATGCTGATCGACGACGATGGCGCGGCCGTGGTCGTCGATCCCGGCGACGCCGCGCCGGTGCTCGCGCTGGCCGATCAGGGCCTGCGCGTGGACAGCATCCTGCTCACCCACCACCACGATGACCACATCGGCGGCGTGCCCGCACTGCGGGCGCGTTTTCCCGGCGTGCGGGTGATCGCCCCGGTCGAAGAGCGCATTCCCATGGCCACCGAACGGGTCGGCGAAGGTGAACGCGTTCAGGCACTAGGCCGGACGTTCCACGTACTATCCGTGCCCGGGCATACCCGCAGCCACATCGCGTTTCACACTGCTGAACACCTTTTCAGCGGAGATTCGTTGTTCAGCCTGGGCTGTGGACGCCTGTTCGAAGGTACGCCGTCCCAGCTGCTGGCATCGATGTGCAAGCTGGGTGCCCTGCCCGCGCAACTGCTGCTGTGTTGCGCTCATGAGTACACCGTGTCAAATGCCGTCTTCGCGCGGCATGTCGACCCCGCCAACGCTGCCCTGTGGCAGCGCCAAGAGGAGGCTTTGGCCATGCGCCGCGATGACCGTTCCACCCTGCCGGTAACCCTGGCCAACGAATTCGACTGCAATCCTTTCCTGCGTGTGCACGCGGCGCCCATTCGTGCGTCGGTGTCGGCATACCTGGGCCGTGACGTCGTTGACGACGTCGACGTAATGGCCGGTCTTCGGCATTGGAAAGACGGCTTCCGCGCATGATGCGCCGAAGTCTATCGCTGGCCCTGGGCCTTGCCCTGGGGCTGGCCGGAACCGCAGGCGCACAGTCGCTGGGCGCCGGCATCAGCCAGAACCTGACCGCCGCCGCGGCGCTGCCGCTGGATCCGTCCGCGCTGCCTGCGCCCTCGGTGCGCAACGGCCAGGAAATCTTCACCAGCTTCCGCGACGGCCTGGCCGAGCCCAGCTGCGATGCCGAGGCCACCAGCCCGCGCTGGCAGAAGCAGTTCGCCCACGCCCCCTCACGCCTGGCCAACCAGGATGACGACGCGCTGGTGCTGTTCGGCTATGTAGTGGAAGAGCTGCGCAAGGCCAACCTGCCCACCGAATTCGCGCTCATTCCGTTCGTTGAAAGCGGCTATCGGCCCAATGCCCGCAACGGCAGCGGCCCGACCGGCCTGTGGCAGTTCATCGCCACCACCGCGCGAAACCACCGTGTGCCGATGGCCACCGGCTACGACGGCCGCCTGTCGGCGGTCGACTCGACCCAGGCCGCGGTACGCTACCTGAAGACCCTGCACGGCATGTTCGGCGGCGACTGGCGCTTGGCCACCATGGCCTACAACGCCGGCGAATACCGCGTGCTGCAGTCCATGCGCAAGGCCGGCATGAACGCGCAGAACGCCAAGCCGGCAGCCTTGCCGGGTCTGTCGCCGGTTACCCATGCCTACGTCGAGAAGCTGCATGCCCTGGCCTGCGTGCTGGAAGACGTGGAAGACCAGCCCCGCGTGATGGCCTCGCTGGACCGCACCGTGCCGGTACTGAAGGACCACACCCTGCCCGCAGGCACCAGCGTGCAGCAGTGGGCTGCCCAGCGCGCGCTGGACCCGGCCAGGATCGCCCGCCTGAACCCCGCGCTTGCCGGCGGCGGCCGCGCCTCGGGAACCACCCGGGTGCTGGCCCCGGTCTCGGCCGCCAGTGCGACGGTGGTCGAGGCTGCGACCACGTTGGTGGCCAGCACCGCACCGGTCGCCACGACCACGCCGACGCCGCAGGTGACCAAGACCGTCGCCGCGATTGCCGATCGCCCGCGCAGCCGCCGCCACACCGTGCGTGATGGCGAGTCGGCCTGGACCATCGCCCGCCGCTACGGCATGCCGGTGAAGGCCCTGCTGTCGCTGAACGGCCTGAGCGGCAGCAGCGTGCTGAAGCCGGGCGCGGTACTGCGCGTCGAAGATTGAGGCAGGCGCGGTTCCGGCCGCGCCCTCCCCGCTTCCTGTAGAGCCGAGCCCACGCTCGGCTTTTTCATGTCTGTGCAGAGCCGAGCCCACGCTCGGCTTTTTCATGTCTGTGCTCGGCAGATGCAGTCGAGCATGGCTCTGCTCTACATAGCCGCAGGCACAAAAAAGGGCCCGGCAATGCCGGGCCCTTCTCTTTGCGGCTCGCCGCGAGGCTTACAGGTTCGCTTCGGTGGTCTGGATCACGAACTTCTTGCGCATCGCTTCGATGTAGGCCTTGGCCGCGGCCATGCCATCGATCTGGCTCAACTGGTCCTTCAGCTGCTTCTGCTGTTCGGCGGTCACTTCCTTGATGTCGCCCGGGTTGACCTTGTTCACCGCGAACAACAGCGCGTGGCCGTTGACGTCGACCTTGCCGTAACTCGGCTTGCCTTCGTCCGGGACCGGCGCACTGAAGATCGCGCGGTTGATTTCCGGGGTCGGCACCGGCTGGCTGCGCGGCAGGCCCGGCATCGGGCTCACCTGCAGCTTCTCGCTGGCGGCCAGCGACTGCAGGGTGGCACCCGCCTTCAGCTTGGCCAGCACGGCGTCGGCGGCCTTGTCGCTGGCCTGACGCTGGCGGTCGGTGCGGATCGCAGCGATCACCTGCTCACGCGCCTTCTCCAGCGGCATCGCCTGTTCCGGGGTATGCGCGGCCACGCGGATGACTACGCTGTGGTTGGTGGCACCGCCCAGGGCGATCGGGTCGCTGGCGGTTCCGTCCTGCACCAGCACTTCGGAGAAGGCCGCACGCAGCACGGCCGGATCCGTGGCAATACCGCTGGCGGTGGCACGGGTGATCGGGCCCAGGGTCTGCAGCGGCAGGTTCACTTCCTTGGCGGCAGCGGCCAGGTCGCTCGGGCTCTTGTTGATGGCATCGACCAGACGGCCGGCCAGCTCGTTGAAGCCACGCTCACCGTCGGCCTTCAGCTGTTCGGCGGCCAGGGTGTCGCGCACTTCCTCGAACGACTTGCCTTCACCGCCACGCACTGCGGCGACCTTGATGACGTGGTAGCCGAAGTCGGTCTTGACCGGGCCGATCACGTCACCCGCCTTGGCGGCGAACAGAGCGTCTTCGAACGGCTTGACCATCGCGCCACGCTCGACCCAGCCCAGGTCACCGCCCTGGTCCTTCGAGCCCGGATCTTCCGAGTTGGCCTTGGCCAGTGCGGCGAAGTCGGCGCCGGCAGCCTTGGCTTCGGCAGCGATCTTGTTCGCCTTGGCTTCGGCACCGTCACCGGTGATCAGGATGTGTGCGGCCTGGCGCTGTTCCGGCGAGGTGAACTTCGCCTTCTCGTCTTCATAGCGCTTGCGCAGGGTGGCTTCGTCGGCCGCGGTCGGCGCCGGCAGGTTGCCGCCGTTGATCTCGACGTACTCCAGCGACACGCTCTCGGCCTGGCGGAAATCCTTGCCATGGCTGTCGTACCACTGCTTGATCTGCGCGTCGGTGACCGGCGCGGTATCGGCCGGCACTTCCGGCAGCGCGGCCAGCTCGACGTCGCGGGTCTCGCCCAGCAGCTTCAGCAGGCGCTCGGTCTCGGCCTGGGTGACGAAGCCGGAATTCTGCAGGCCGGACGGAATCACCGACTGCTGCAGGCTCTCACGCACCAGCTCCTGGAACTGGGTGGGCGTACGCGGCGGATTGCCACCGGCCAGGGCCAGGCGGTAGTTGTTCTCGTTGAACTTGCCGTTCGCATCGAGGAACGCCGGGATGGTGGTGATGTACTCGCGAACCGCGCCATCGCCAATGACGACACCGGCCTGCTCACCGACCAGACGGACGACCTGCTCGTCGATCAGCTGATCGAGCACGGCCATCTTGCTTTCGGTGCTCTCGAACGCGCGCGGGTCGAAGTTCTCGCCCTGCTGCTGGCGCTCACGCATGCGCTCCTGCTCGAAGCGGGTGCGGAAATCCTGCGCGCTGATCTCATGGTGCTGCCACAGCATGCGCACCGGCCACCACGACGGGGCCGAACGCCACCAGGTGGGAGGCGCGGAAACCTTGGCCACGTTCTGTGCACCAACGCCACCCAGGTAGCTGTTGTCGATCACGAACAGGAACGGAATCATCAGCAGCCCCAGGATCACGGTGACGATCCAGCCTGAGGTCTTGTCGCGGAGTTTCTGCAGCATGGTGAGGAATCACAAGGCCTGATTGGCGAGCCCGGCAGTGTAACCCGCTTCGCCGCAGGGACCAAAAGCAGCGCTGGCGCGGCCTGCGCGCAACATCTCGATGCCAGCCAGCGGCCGCGCACTTGATCGGCCGGCCCTCCACACCGCGCGCGACCAAAGAAAAAGCCCCCGACTTGCGCCGAGGGCTTTTAAAGTTGGCGGAGCGGACGGGACTCGAACCCGCGACCTCCGGCGTGACAGGCCAGCATTCTAACCAGCTGAACTACCGCTCCGCGCTTGAACTTTGCAGGTGCCCAGTATATCCGAAGACTCCCTGGAAACCCAGCCCGATGAACACTTTTTTCAAAGTTTTTTCACAGGGACTTAAGAATTCTGCAATGGCGGAGCGGACGGGACTCGAACCCGCGACCTCCGGCGTGACAGGCCAGCATTCTAACCAGCTGAACTACCGCTCCATTCTTGCAAAAACCTTTTCGTCTTCTTCCGGACCTGCCGGTGAGAAGACAAGGCCCCCAGCTTTCGACCGGGGGCCTCGATGTAATGGCGGAGCGGACGGGACTCGAACCCGCGACCTCCGGCGTGACAGGCCAGCATTCTAACCAGCTGAACTACCGCTCCGCATTTGTTACCTGTTTTGTTTTCTGCCGATCTGGACCGGGGAGAAAACAAAGCCTCCAGCTTTTGGCCGGAGGCCTCGTTGAAGTGGCGGAGCGGACGGGACTCGAACCCGCGACCTCCGGCGTGACAGGCCAGCATTCTAACCAGCTGAACTACCGCTCCACACTCAAACTTTTACCGCGGTGCTGTGGTGGGTGCTGAGGGTTTCGAACCCCCGACCCTCTCCGTGTAAAGGAGACGCTCTACCGCTGAGCTAAGCACCCCAGCGAGCCGCTTAGTTTACAGCATCCTTCAGGGCCTTACCAGCCTTGAACGACGGATTCTTCGAAGCAGCGATCTTGATGGTGTCGCCGGTCTTCGGGTTGCGGCCGGTGCGGGCAGCACGGTCGCGGACCTGGAAGGTACCGAAGCCAACCAGGGTGACCGCATCGCCGTCCTTCAGCGCCTTGGTGACGGCAGCAACGACGGCATCGACAGCGCGGCTGGACTCGGCCTTGGTCAGGTCGGCAGCTTCAGCAACGGCATCGATCAATTCGGTCTTGTTCATTCTCTACAACTCCTTTGGCGGTGGGTTCCGCAGATTCGACAGGGAAGCAACCGCACGCCTTCTGCATGCGGCCGCCATGTGGAAACGGTTCGCTGGTTCAGTCATCGCAGACAGCGATCACTCATTCGCGAGTGCTGCTTTTATACCAGTGGCCCTACCCCCACGCAAGCTGGAAAGCCAGCAACGACGCGGGTTTCAAGCCCTTGGACAGCGCGCGTCAATGCTTGACGCGCGCGCTTCCACTCGGTTTGGCCTTGCTGCGCACCGTGACGCGTTGCGCACTCTTGCGCGCCTTCTTCGGTGCCAGCGGACGCTCCAGCGCCAGGTCCAGGACTTCTTCGATGTACTTCACCGGCACGATCTGCAGATCGCGGGTGACGTTGGCCGGGATGTCGGCCAGGTCCTTGCGGTTCTCTTCGGGAATGATGACGGTGCGGATACCGCCACGCAGTGCGGCCAGCAGCTTCTCCTTCAGGCCACCGATGGCAGTGACGCGACCACGCAGGGTGATTTCGCCGGTCATCGCCACATCGGCACGCACCGGCACCTTGGTCAGCATCGACACCAGCGAGGTGACCATCGCCGCGCCGGCGCTGGGGCCGTCCTTCGGCGTGGCGCCATCGGGTACGTGCACGTGCACGTCATGCTTCTGCAGGAAGTCGCTGTCGATACCAAAGCCCACTGCACGCGAACGCACCACCGACAGTGCCGCCGACGCCGACTCCTTCATCACGTTGCCGAGCTGGCCGGTCAGGATCAGCTGGCCCTTGCCCGGCACCAGCGTCGATTCGATCTGCAGCAGATCGCCACCCACTTCGGTCCAGGCCAGGCCGGTGACCAGGCCGATCTCGTTTTCTTCCTCGGCGCGGCCAAAGTCGAAGCGGCGCACGCCCAGGTACTTGTCCAGGTTCTTGCTGGTGACGCTGACCAGCGCCTTGGACTTCTTCGCGCCCTTCTTCGCCTTCACCGGCTGCGGGCCGGCCAGCGCGATCTCCTTCACCACCTTGCGGCAGATCTTGGCGATCTCGCGTTCCAGGTTGCGAACGCCCGATTCGCGCGTGTAGTAACGCACGATGTCCTGGATCGCATCACTGCCGATCTCGAGCTCTTCCGGCTTCAGGCCGTTGGCCTTGATCTGCTTGGGCGACAGGTAACGGGTGGCGATGTTGAGCTTCTCATCCTCGGTGTAGCCGGGGATGCGGATCACTTCCATGCGGTCCAGCAGCGGACCCGGAATGTTGAGCGAGTTCGAGGTGGCCACGAACATCACTTCGGACAGGTCCAGATCCACTTCCAGGTAGTGGTCGTTGAACGCGTTGTTCTGCTCCGGATCAAGCACTTCCAGCAACGCCGAAGACGGGTCGCCACGGAAGTCCATCGACATCTTGTCGATCTCGTCGAGCACGAACAGCGGGTTCTTGCTGCCGACCTTGTTGAGGTTCTGCACGATGCGGCCCGGCATCGAACCGACGTAGGTACGGCGGTGGCCACGGATCTCGGCCTCGTCGCGCACGCCGCCCAGCGACATGCGCACGAACTTGCGATTGGTGGCCTTGGCGATGGACTGCCCCAGCGAGGTCTTGCCCACGCCCGGCGGACCGACCAGGCACAGGATCGGGCCCTTCATCTGCTTCACCCGCGACTGCACGGCCAGGTACTCAAGGATGCGTTCCTTGACCTTCTCCAGACCGTAGTGATCGGCGTCCAGGGTGTCCTGCGCGGCCTTGAGGTCCTTGCGCACCTTGCTGCGCTTCTTCCACGGCACACCCAGCAGCCACTCCAGGTAGTTGCGCACCACCGCCGCTTCAGCCGACATCGGCGACATCTGCTTGAGCTTGTTGAGCTCGTTGCGTGCCTTGGTCTCCACCGGCTTGGGCATGCCCGCTTCGGCGATCTTGCGCGCGAGCTCTTCCAGTTCACCCGGCGCGTCGTCCAGGTCACCCAGTTCCTTCTGGATGGCCTTCATCTGTTCGTTGAGGTAGTACTCGCGCTGGCTCTTTTCCATCTGCGACTTCACGCGGCCGCGGATGCGCTTTTCCATCTGCTGCACGTCGATCTCGCCGTCGACCAGGCCGACCAGCATCTCCAGGCGATCGCCCACCGCCAGCGTTTCCAGCAGGCGCTGCTTGTCGGACAGGCGCACGCTGATGTGCGCAGCGATGGTATCGGCCAGGCGCGCCGGCTCATCGATGCCGGACAGGGTCTGCAGCAGCTCCGGCGGCAGCTTGCGGTTGGTCTTCACGTACTGCTCGAACAGCGACATCAGCGAGCGGGCGATCGCCTCGACCTCACGTGCTTCGCGTTCGTCGGTAGCGTCGATCTCCACGGCCTGGCCATGCAGCGAGCCGTTGCGCTCGTCGACGTGGGTGACCTGCACGCGCGACAGGCCTTCGACCAGCACCTTGATGGTGCCGTCGGGCAGCTTCAGCAGCTGCAGCACCTGCGCCAGCGTACCGACCTGGTAGAGGTCGGCCGCATGCGGGTCATCGGTCTCAGCCGACTTCTGCGCCAGCAGCAGGATGCGCTTGTCCGCTTCCATTGCCTGTTCGAGCGCGTGCATGGACTTGTCACGGCCGACGAACAGCGGGATGACCATGTGCGGGAACACCACTACGTCGCGCAGCGGCAGGACCGGCAGGTCGAGGGTTTCACTTGGGGAACGGGCCATGGGGGCTCCAGGGAAGGGGAAAACCGCCTCCGGGAGGGCATCTTCCGGAGACAAAAAAAGCCGATGGCCCCGTTATGGGGCCATCGGCTTTCAGATGCAAGGCATTCCTTGAAAATCCTTTCCAATCAACAACCTGGAAGGATCACTCGGCGCCTGCGGCCTTCTGTTCAGGGGCCACTGGGGTCTGGTAGATCAGGTACGGCTCGGACTTGTGCTCGATCACCGACTCGTCCACCACCACCTTGCTGACGTTTTCCTGCGACGGCAGGTCGTACATGGTGTCCAGCAGGACCGATTCGACGATGGTACGCAGGCCTCGGGCGCCGGTCTTGCGCTTGAGCGCCTTCCTGGCGATGGCCGACAACGCGTCCGGACGGAACTCCAGTTCGACGTTCTCCATCTCGAACAGCTTCTTGAACTGCTTGGTGATGGCGTTCTTCGGCTCGGTCAGGATCCTGATCAGGGCCGGCTCGTCCAGCTCCTCCAGGGTCGCCACCACCGGCAGGCGGCCGACGAACTCGGGGATCAGGCCGAACTTGATCAGGTCTTCCGGCTCGACTTCCGCCAGCACCTTGCCCACTTCCTGCTTGCGCTCGGCGCTCTTCACCTTGGCACCGAAGCCGATGCTGCCGACGTCGGTGGAGCGGGCCTGGATCACCTTGTCCAGCCCGGCGAACGCGCCGCCGCAGATGAACAGGATGTTCTTGGTGTCCACCTGCAGGAATTCCTGCTGCGGGTGCTTGCGGCCGCCCTGCGGCGGAACGCTGGCCACGGTGCCTTCGATCAGCTTCAGCAGGGCCTGCTGCACGCCTTCGCCGGACACATCGCGGGTGATCGACGGGTTCTCGCTCTTGCGCGAGATCTTGTCGATTTCATCGATGTAGACGATGCCCTGCTGCGCCTTCTCGACGTCGTAGTCGCACTTCTGCAGCAGCTTCTGGATGATGTTCTCCACGTCCTCGCCCACGTAACCGGCTTCGGTCAGCGTGGTGGCGTCGGCCATGGTGAACGGCACGTTGAGCAGGCGGGCCAGGGTTTCGGCCAGCAGCGTCTTGCCCGAACCGGTCGGGCCGACCAGCAGGATGTTCGACTTGGCCAGTTCGACCTCGTCGTTCTTCTGCCGGCTCTCGATGCGCTTGTAATGGTTGTACACAGCCACGGCCAAGGTGCGCTTGGCGCGGTTCTGACCGATCACGTACTGGTCGAGGACCTCGAGGATCTCGCGCGGCTTGGGCAGCGAGCTGCGCGCCGACTGCGCCTTTTCCTCAAGTTCCTCACGGATGATGTCGTTGCACAGCTCCACGCACTCATCGCAGATGAACACGCTCGGACCCGCAATCAGCTTGCGCACTTCATGCTGGCTCTTGCCGCAGAAAGAGCAGTAGAGGATCTTGCCGGTGTCCGTGGAACGACCTTGGCGGTCTTCGCTCATGCTTCGCTTACCCAGTTACCCCACCCGCTGAACGGGGGTTCGATTCGAGAATAGCACAGGGCCGGAGGGACACCAGTCCCGCCCGACCCTGCAGGAACGGGGCCTCCACGGCCCCGTGATGACCGGTCAGCCGGCCTGGATCGACTCATCCGGGCGACGCTCCAGGACCTGGTCGACCAGACCATAGGCCTGCGCCTCGAAGGCGCTCTTGAAGTTGTCGCGCTCGGTGTCACGGGCGATCGTCTCCAGCGACTGGCCGGTGTGCTTGGCCAGTATCTCGTTCAGGCGCGAACGCAGGGTCAGGATCTCACGCGCGTGGATGTCGATGTCAGTGGCCTGGCCCTGGTAGCCGCCCAACGGCTGGTGGATCATCACGCGCGAGTTCGGCAGCGCATAGCGCTTGCCGGCTTCGCCCGCGGCCAGCAGCAGGGCGCCCATCGAGGCGGCCTGGCCGATGCAGGTGGTGCTCACATTCGGCTTGATGTACTGCATGGTGTCGTAGATCGCCATGCCGGCGGTGACCACGCCACCCGGCGAGTTGATGTAGATGTTGATGTCCTTTTCCGGGTTTTCCGATTCCAGGAACAACAACTGCGCCACCACCACGTTGGCCATGTGATCGTCGATCGGGCCCACGAGGAAGATCAGGCGCTCCTTCAACAGGCGCGAATAGATGTCGTAGGCACGCTCGCCGCGGCTGGTCTGCTCGACCACCATCGGAACCAGGTTCAGGGCTTTGGTTCGGTTGTCCATTACGTGAGGTACCTATCTTGGGGGGCAACAACCCCGCGCCGGGACAGGCGCGGGGCATCCGGTGATCCGCCCGGGCTTACTGGCGGATCGCGTCCTGGAACGACAGCTTTTCTTCAGTGTGCTGGGCACGCTCGGCGATCCAGTCGATCACCTGCTCTTCCATCACGCGGTTCTGCAGGCCAGACATCAGCTGGGGGTCATTGCGGTACATCTCAATGACCTGCTCCGGCTCTTCGTAGGTCGAAGCGATCAGACGCATCGTTTCGTTCAGACGCTTGGCTTCCAGGCGCAGGTCATTGACGCGGGCCACTTCGCCGACCAGCAGGCCGACCAGCACGCGCTTGGCGGCAGCGTCCTTGAAGCCTTCGTGGGCATCGGCCGGGATTTCACCGACGTTCTGGCCGTTGCGGCGGATCTGCTCGACCTGCTGGGCCAGCATGGCGCGGGCTTCGTTCTCGACCAGGCGCGGCGGCATTTCCACCGAGGCGTAAGCGGCGATCAGCTGCTCGCCCACTTCGCGGCGCAGGCGGTTCATCAGCGCGCCCTTCAGCTCACGCTCCAGGTTGGCGCGGATGTCGCTGCGGAACTGCTCGACGTCGCCGCCCTTCACACCGAAGCTCTTGATGAAGGCTTCATCGACCGCCGGCACGACCGGCTCGGACACTTCGGCGACCTTGACGGTGACCTGCACGGTCTTGCCGGCCAGCACCGGCACGCGCCAGTCGGCCGGGAAGTCGACGTCCAGGGTTTTCTCTTCACCCTTGGCCAGGCCGACCAGACCCTTTTCGATGGTTTCAAACATCATGCCCTGGCCGAGCACGATCGAACCCTTCTCGGTGCCTTCGGCCGGCAGGCGCTCTTCGCCGGCCTGGGACCAGGTTTCCACCGCGACCAGGTCACCGTCCTGCGCGCCACGGCTGACCGGGGCCCAGGTACGACGCTGGTTCTGCAGATTTTCGATCATCTGATCGATGTCGGCGTCGTTGATCTCGGCGCTGTGGCGCACGACGGTCAGCTTGCTGACGTCGATGTCGCCGAAGTCCGGCACCACTTCCACGGTCGCCACGAAGGAGAACTCGCCCTCTTCGCCCTTGTCGATGCGCGGGCTGCCGACGATGCGCAGGTCGTGCTCGCGCACGGCGGCATCAAAGGTTTCGCGCAGCAGGCCGTCCAGCGCCTCACCACGGACCTGCGCGCCGAAGCGCTGCTCGATCACCTTGGCCGGCACCTTGCCCGGACGGAACCCCTTGATGCGGGTGGTACGGGCGATTTCGCCCAAGCGGCCGACGATGTGGCTCTGCAGACGGTCTTCCGGCAGCGAGAAGCTCAGGCGGCGTTCCAGGTTGCCGGTGGATTCGATCGAAGCTTGCATGTTGACTCCTGCCACCGGTGGCCCAGGCCCCCGGCACGATGATTGGGATGAAACGGTTGTAAGGACACGACGTCTGGGACGCGCCTGCTTGCCGCAGCCCTTTAGTTTCGCCCAATTCGGCGTGCACTGCCAGCGCGTGCCGGTCAAGGGGGCACAGATGGCCCGATCAGGGCGGGGACAGGCCGGCACTGGTGCGAAAGGGGGGACTCGAACCCCCACGCCTTGCGACACTGGAACCTAAATCCAGGGCGTCTACCAATTCCGCCACTTTCGCGTGGCCGGCACAGACACCCATTGTCGCAGGCGACGACGGGAAGCGGAAGGCCTGCACAAAGCTGAACCTGCCAGCTGCGGGCAATATGATCGCCGAGGGGCCGTCCCGGACGCCGAGCGCGCCTCCGGGACGGCAGCGACTCAGTGCTTCGCTTCGGCGCGGGACGGCAACGCCTCAGCCCCCTGCCCGACCGTCGCGTCCACTTTGCGGACCTCCACGCCGCCCTCGTCGGTGCGGCGCAGCTCCACCGCCTCCGGCGCCGCTTCAGCCTCCACCGGCTGCGCCGGCTGCATCTGCATGGCGTCACCGACCGGGCGCGCCGGAACCGCCTCTGTACCTGCATCGCGCTCCACGGTCTGCGCCGGATCACGCTCCGGCGCACAGGCCGCCAGTGCCAGCAACGCACATGAAACCCACAGCGCCCGGCGCAGTCGTTTGATATCGGCCATCAGGATCTTCCTTCGTGCATGCGCCATCGGCGCGGAAGAACCATTGGGAGCGATCCAGCACGCAGTGTGGTGAGAAACAGCGCACAGCATTGAAAACACTGATGACGCGTACGCCCCTGATTTCAGCATCGCTTCAGTAGATCCACGCCATGCATCGCTTCAGTAGATCCACGCCATGCGTGGATGAAGCGCAACCCGGCAAACAAGCAAGAAAAAAGCCACTTGGCGAACCAAGTGGCTTTTGTCTGGTGGGCTGTCAAGGATTCGAACCTTGGACCTATTGATTAAGAGTCAACTGCTCTACCAACTGAGCTAACAGCCCGAAATCGGGGCGCGAATTATGACCCGATCCGCTCGGTGGGTGCAAGCGCTTTTTTCAACGTCGTTGAAAGCAGCATTGCGGTTCCGCTCCTGCAGAAGCGCCGCACCACGCGGGACTCTGCAGCGTGCCCTCCTTCGAATCGAAGGAGTCACACTTATAAGAAAAAAGCCACCTGGCATGCCAGGTGGCTTCTGTCTTGGTGGGCCGTCAAGGATTCGAACCTTGGACCTATTGATTAAGAGTCAACTGCTCTACCAACTGAGCTAACGGCCCGTGAAACTCAGACGCACATTGTAGCGTGCTTTCTGTTTATTGCAACACCGTGTCGGCTGTGCCGATGCGGTTGAATCAGTGGGGTGGCTGAGGGGATTCGAACCCCCGACCACCGGAATCACAATCCGGTACTCTAACCAACTGAGCTACAGCCACCACTGAAACTTTCGTCCCTGCGCCGGTACCGCTGACACTTGGACTTGATGCGTTGCGACCGGGTTGAACCAGAAGTCCGTCCCCCGAAGCGAGTCCGGCATTTTCCGGGAGCCGCGAGGGAATTGCAAGCATTTCTTCACATTGATGTGCAGACGCAGGAACAAGGCTTGCAACTGCCACTGCCCTTGTTCAATCCAACGACGCGACTGCCGCTTCGGCAGACACTGCACCACACCTGGTGGACGGTCGATCAAGGGCCATTCCCGTCTTGAGCATCGCGTTGAACGACTCCGCCATGCGAGGAAACGCGGCAAGAGATCAATGACGCCGTCCGTCAGCGACATCACGGCGCAGCCAAACGCTATGCGATTGCAGATGGCCAGGCGCAGCCCACCGTCAGGTTGTTCGATGTTGATGCCCTGCACATCGCCTGCATTCAAGAACGGTCGGAAGCGAGCCCTCGCCGCCTTGCCTGGCGCGCACACCCCGGGGCTGCCACCCGCTGGTCAAGTGAATGTAACGTGAACAGATCGTGAACAAATCTCGAATGGGAATGGGGGGGATCTGTTCATACACCGTTAGCTGCAGGACATGGAACACGGCGCTCGCGTTTGCAACCATGCCGGTTCCTGCAATGAAGGTGAGATCGATAAATGAGAAAGCGGCTAATCGGATTCGTCACGCTGGCAGCGGCGCTGGCAGTAGCAGCCGTTGCAGTGTCCAGCTATCGGCAGCAGGAGACGGCTGACACCACACCGCGGGAATCCGACAGGAGCGGAAGCCAGGAAGACACATCTGCATATGCAAAGCCGCTTCCAGCCTCAGGCGCAACGGCTGCACAGACGCTTGAAAGAGACAACAAGATTCCCCGGGGCTCGTACAAGGCCGTGGGACCGAAGGCCTACGAAATTGTCCGGGGAAATGAGTTCCGCCCTCCCGGTGACGCGCTCGCCCACGTCAAGCAACTGATGCTGCGCTCCGAATCTGGAGATGCGACGGCGACCTACGAAATCTATCGGACCGTCGAGCAGTGCCAGACCTTCATCTCCGATCGCGCTGACAACCTGGCCGATTCAGCCGCCAGCGTCGGGTCGGGCAAGTGGTTCCTGGAAAGATCCGAGCGAATCCTCAAAGAGTGCGAGTCGCTCGCTCTGGATCAGGACATCTATCACGCCGATTGGCTCTCAAAGGCCGCCGCCATGGGCTCGCAGGAAGCAATGCGCGCTTACTCGCTCTCGCCAGAGAAGGCCATCGGTTCGCTTGATGACGCCATCCGTGACCCGGCGAAGCTCGAGGCATGGAAGGAAACAGCCACCGGGTATCTCCGCGAACTGGAGGCACAAGGGAACGTCAACGTCATCAGCGACATGGCAATGGCCTACACCTACGGCGGCATCGTTCCTGCAGATCCTGTCGCCGCCCTGGCTTACACCCGCGTCCTCAACAGGCTCGACCCGCGATTCGCCACAACCAACGACATTGCAACCCGTGAGAAAAACCTGAGCAGCCAACAAAAAGAAAACGCCCGACTGTCATCAAACGAGATCTTCAAGAACTGTTGCATCCCACGATAAGGACATATTGTGAAAGCTAGACTCATTGGGATTATCCCTTCGCTTGGTAGAAACTCCATCCCCGCCCTTGCAGGCGTCCTGCTGCTCATGGCGGTAGGGAGTGTTCAAGCGAAAAAGCTTCCTGGCGTCATCAACTGCACCGCGGGGTGCACGCTGGCAACCCCCTATCCGGACCCGGTGACCAACCAGCAGCTTTCCCAAGAGGTTGCAAAGCTCAACGAAGGCCGGACAACCGTGTGGACAGCGCAGACCCGCGTCCAGTCAGGCGACGTCCTGACCGTCTGCAACGGCATCTCCTGCGTCAACTACACCTGGCGAAACGGGAAATTCGACTCCGGTGAAGTCATCTCGACCGTTCTTCCGCCCAACTCCCAGGGTGGTGGTGGTGGTGGTGGTGGCGGCGGCGGCGGCGGTGGCGGCAGCGGCCCGATCAGTGGCGGCTGCTACGGCAACTGCGGCGGCGGCACCGTGCGCGTGGGTGAACTCGAACAGATGTGATCCCTAAAGGATGCACTCCAGGAGAGTGCGTCCACCACGACGCCAAAAGGCCAGCGCACTGCGCTGGCCTTTTTTCGTTGCCCGCCCGACTACGACCAGGCCCCGATGATTTCGGGAGGCGCCCGGCCAGGCATGGAATGGAATACATAAGCCATTGATTTCAATGGCGCGCCCGACAGGAATCGAACCTGTAACCGCCGGCTTAGAAGGCCGGTGCTCTATCCAGTTGAGCTACGGGCGCCCAGACCGAACGGTGTCCAATCCGACATGGCGTTGGATTGGTCGGGGTAGAGGGATTCGAACCCCCGACATCCTGCTCCCAAAGCAGGCGCGCTACCAGACTGCGCTATACCCCGATCTTGCAATCCCCTCGGGCCAGGCCCGGGGAGCTGACCATTGTCGCCAAGCGCATCACGAACTGTCAACGCAGGAAGTGCACAGCTGGGGCCTGCCACGGCGCCGAAAGCAGCCATGGGCTATGCTCGCACTCATCGGCCGGATGGCCGTCCTGACCCTTATTCGCACGGAGAACGCGCATGCGCAGCGGCAACCCGGCTCTTTCCGAGTCCACCTTCCTCGACCTCGCCAGTGGCTCGGTGGTGACCAGCCCTGACCAGGCCATGACCCTCAACGGCACCGTCAACAAGACCGGCTTCCTGCTGTTGCTGACCGTACTGACGGCCGCCTTCGCCTGGAACCAGACCATCGACGACTATGGCCAGGTCATGGCCGGCGCCAAGCTGTACGCCATGGGCGGCGCCATCGGCGGCCTGGTGCTGGCGCTGATCACTGTGTTCAAGAAGGAATGGTCGCCGGTCACCGCACCGATGTACGCGCTGGTGGAAGGCCTGTTCCTCGGCGCCATCTCGGCGCTGTTCAACGCCAAGTTCCCGGGCATCGTGTTCCAGGCAGTGCTGCTGACCTTCGGCACCCTGTTCGCGCTCCTGTTCGCCTATCGCAGCGGCCTGATCAAGGCCACCGAGAACTTCAAGATGGGCGTGGTTGCGGCAACCGGCGGTATCGCCCTGCTCTACCTGGCCTCGTTCGTGCTGGGCTTCTTCAACATCAACGTGCCGGTGATCCACGACGCCAGCTGGCTGGGCATCGCGTTCAGCCTGTTCGTGGTGGTCGTGGCCGCGCTGAACCTGGTGCTGGACTTCGACTTCATCGAAACCGGCGTGGCCCAGCGCGCACCGAAGTACATGGAGTGGTATGGCGCATTCGGCCTGATGGTGACCCTGGTCTGGCTGTATGTGGAATTCCTGCGACTGCTGTCGAAGATCCAGCAGCGCTGAGTCCAGCCGTGCCGTAAACGACAAGCCGCGATCCGCAAGGGTCGCGGCTTTTTTGTGGGTCGCGCCAGCTCGACTGTTTCAGACGGTAGAGTCGAACTTGCTCGACTGATGCCGATCCAGTCGAGCCAGCTCGACGCTACGGAACCAGCCCCCATGCCCGACACCTTCCACAGCTACCGCCCAGCGGACGGCCATCGCCTGCCACACGACCCATTCAACGCCATCATCGGCCCACGCCCGATCGGATGGATTTCCAGCTGCGACGCGAAAGGCACGTTGAACCTCGCGCCCTACAGCTTCTTCAACGCCTTCAATTACACCCCACCGATCATCGGCTTCTCCAGCCAGGGTCGCAAAGACTCATTGCGCAACATCGAAGCCACGGGTGAATTCGTCTGGAACCTGGCCACGTTCGATCTGGCCGAGGCAATGAACGAAAGCTGCCGCGCGGTCGCGCCGGATGTCGATGAGTTCGCCCTCGCCGGCCTGGCACCGCTGGCGTCGACGCAGGTCGCGCCACCCCGTGTGGCACAGAGTCCGGTGAGCATGGAATGCCGCTGCACCCAGATCGTGCGCCTGCGCGATGCCGCCGGTCAGGACACCCATGGCTGGCTGGTGCTGGGCGAAGTGGTCGCGGTGCATATCGATGCACGCTTGCTCGTCGATGGCATCTACGACACCGCGGCGGCGGCCCCGATCCTGCGCGGCGGCGGGCCCGCCGATTATTTCCGCATCGACGCCGAACAGCGTTTCCGCATGTTCCGCCCGGGCTGAGCCTCAGCCCGCGATGGGGCGTGCCAGCAGCACCGGCAGCGACGACGCCAGCAACGCGATGCCCGAGGCGGTCAACAGGCTCAGTACGATCTGCCGGAAACGCGCTTCGCTGATGCCGATGTAGACCCGCGCCCCCAGCAAGGTCGGCACCAGCATCGCGGGCGCCACGATGGCGAAGTACGGCAGCATCGGCCGGGTGACCAGGCCGCTGCCGACATAGATCGCCATGGTCACCGCCAGCATCGCCAGATTGAAGTTCTGGATGACCGCGCGCTGCTCGTCCTTGCCGAAGCCACGCAGCGTGCTCCACAGCGTCGGCACCGGTCCGGCAAAGCCACCAATACCGCTGAGCACGCCACCGGCCATGCCGGCGATCGCATCACCGAAACGGCCACCGACGGTGATCGGCGGCAGCGACCGCGCCATCAGCATCACCGGGCACCATAGCGCAAGGAAACCGCCCAGCAGCGCCTTGAACCAGTCCATGTCCAGCTGCGGCAGCACCATCACGCCCAGCGGAATGCCCGCCAGCCCACCCAGCACGAACGGCAGCAGCAGCCGCAGGTTGAAGCCGCGGCGAACGGTGAACACCGCCAGCAGCTGGCCGACCAGCGCACCGAACACCGACAGCGTCGCCGCCAGCCGTGGCTCCAGCCCCCATGCCCAGAACGACATCGCGACCATGCCGAAGGCGAACCCCGACAGGCCCTGTACGAACCCCGCGACGATCGCGCCCAGCGCGACCAGCAGATACACCGATTCCATCCCCTCTCCGTTTGCTGCCGTGCGGCTACGCTGCCCCATCCATCCACGCAGCGTAGTGCGTCGCCAGGTGGTCAACCAGCGCGCGCACTTTCGGCGCCAGTGCGCGGGCATGCGGATAGAGGGCGAAATAGTGGCGCTGGCCGGCATTCCATGCGGGCAGCACGCGGATCAGCCGGCCGGCACGCAGGTCCTCCTGCACGGTCAGCGCAGTGAACAGGCTGATGCCCATGCCCGCCACGGCGGCGGCATACAGCGCCGGGGTGGCGTCGACACGCAGGCGCTGGCCGGCTTCGACGCTGGCAGTGGCACCGCGAGGTCCCTGCAGCTGCCACGACGCAGGGGCAGCCGTGGGACTGAAGCCCAGCAGGGCGTGGTGCTTCAGGTCCGCAGCCTGCCGTGGCAGGCCATGCCGGGCCAGGTAGGCAGGTGCAGCCACTAGGATGCGCGGGCAACTGGCCAGTTCGCGTGCCACCAACTGACTGTCCGGCAAGGACGGCGCGATGCGAAAGGCCATGTCAAAGCCGCCACCAACGACATCAACCAGCTGATCATCGGCCGACAGGTCCAGCGCGACCTGCGGATAGCGCTGCAGGAACGATGGCAGCCAATGCGGCAGCTCCTGGCTGGCCACCACCTGCGGCACGCTGATCCGCACGATGCCACTGGGCTGCGCCTGCCCGGCACGCGCCCGGTCATCGGCTTCCTGCAGGCGGTCCAGCAGCGATGCCGCTTCGCGGTAATAGTCGCGCCCGGCTTCGGTCAGTGACAGCCGGCGGCTGTTGCGGTCAAGCAGGCGCACCTGCAGATGCTCTTCCAGCTGCCGCAGTTGCCGCGACATCGCCGAATGGGTGGTACCCAGGCGTTCGGCAGCAGCAGAGAAGCTGCCTGCGTCGACGATGGCGCGCAGCGCGCGCAGAGCGGCGAAGTGATCCATCGGCAGGCGGCTCCACGCGGCGGGGCCCACGGCATGCGGGCCCCACCAGCTTATCAAGCGCCGTCGCCAGCCCGGCGCACCGGCAGCGCGAGGATCGCATCGGTGCTCATGACATCACCGAAAGCGTCTTCGATCTGCGCCAGCGAGGCCTCGTGCAGCGTGCGATGCCCGATGCGCTGGCCTCCGGCCAAGTCCAGATCGCGGCTGGCGGTGGCATCGGACGACACGATCACCCGATAGCCGCGCGGCGCGGCGGCGGCGTCACGCGCGGCTCCCACCACGCAGGCGTGGGTCTGCAGGCCGGTCACGACCAGGGTGTCGATGCCGGCGTCCTTCAGCACCCTGTCCAGCATGGCGGCCGAGGCACCTGCAAAGACACTGACGTTGTCCTTCTGCACAACGGTTTCGCCCTGCCGCGGCTGCAGGTCGCGGTGGAAGGCGGCATTGACGCTGCCCTGCGCGAACAACGGCGCGCCGGCCGGCAGTACGTGCTGCACATGGATCACACGAATGCCGTTGGCATCGGCGAATTCAACCACGCGCTTGGCCTGGCGCAGTGCGGCCAGGCCATCGGGAATGACCATGCGGCCACCGGCGAACCCCGGCGCGGCGCTGGCGTCGAAGTACTCGTTCTGGAAGTCGATCACGAGCACGGCGGTCTTCGCCGCGTCCAGCGATGTTGCAGCCGGCGCCCCGGCCAGATGGCGGATGGTGGGATGGGCCGGCTCGGCGGCAGCGACCGGCGTGGTGGCGGCCATGCCGATCAGGCTGGCCAGGCCGAAGGCGGTGAGATTCATGATGTGCTCCTGTGCGGTGGAAAGTGGGCACAGGATGCGGAGCGGTTGGCGCACGAACCAGCCATGTAGCAGCACATGATCTGTGCGACTGATGCACAGATAGCTTTTGTAGAGTCGAGCCATGCTCGACTACGCAGGAGCAGTCGAGCATGGCTCGACTCTACTAGGCCAGCTTGACCCCATTGAGCCGCAGGATCATCGCGTAGTCGCGAGCCAGCACCACTTCGGCAGTATTGTTGCCAGCGCGCATGGCGCGTTCGAGGCCCGCCGGATACTTCACTGGCACGCCGGCCAGGGTCTGCACATGCTGGGCTGGGGAGTGCCTGCTCCTGATGACGAACTCCGCGCAATGGCCTTCAAGCTGATACACAGGTAAACCTGCCGCACATTCAATCAGCTGCAGGACCCGCGCCTCGCGCTCCCGCATGCTGCGGATGGACGTCCCATGCTTGCGCAGGCGGCTCAGCGCGCGCTGGGCCCGGGACCAAGGCCAGTAGAAGATGGCGTAGAGGGCCACGCCGATGGCATAGACGGCAATGGCCGCCACGACCCACACAGCCGCCTCAGGCATCTGCAGAAACTCCTGTCGGTGAAAAGGCGGCAGTCGAAAACGCAGACGGGCCGTGCAAGGACGGCCCGCCTTCAACTATCCGAGGCCCTGACTGGACGTCGCCCAGGGCGATGTCCAGCAGGATCACCCGCCGCTTACAGGCGGGTAGCGATGGCCTTGGCGAAGCTCATGGTGGTGCCGCTGCCGCCCAGGTCGCCGGTCAGCGAATCCTTGGCTTCCATGGTCGCCACGATGGCCTTGCGCAGGCGCTCGGCGTTTTCCGGCTGGCCAACATGGTCCAGCATCTGTGCAGCTGCCAGCAGCAGCGCGCACGGATTGGCCTTGCCCTGGCCGGCGATGTCCGGCGCGGTGCCGTGCACGGCTTCGAAAATGGCCGCGTCCTTGCCGATGTTGGCACCCGGGGCCAGGCCCAGGCCGCCCACCAGGCCGGCGCACAGGTCGGAGATGATGTCGCCGAACAGGTTGGTGGTGACGATCACATCAAACTGTTCCGGACGCATCACCAGCTGCATGCAGCAGTTGTCGACGATCATTTCCTGGAATTCGATGTCCGGGTACTGCGCGGCAACCTCACGGGCGACGTTCAGGAACAGGCCCGAGGTCGACTTGATGATGTTGGCCTTGTGCACCGCGGTGACCTTCTTGCGGCCGACGCTGCGGGCCAGCTCGAAGGCGTAGCGCACGATGCGCTCGGAACCCTTGCGGGTGATGCGGGTGCCGGAGAAGGCGGTCTCGCCGTCGGCCGACACTTCCTGGCCCTCCGCCAGGTACGCGCCCTCGGTGTTCTCACGAACGGTAATCAGGTCGACGTTGTCGAAACGCGACTTGGTGTTCGGGAAGGTGTGGGCCGGGCGCACGTTGGCGTACAGGTCGAAATGGCGACGCAGGCTGACGTTGATCGAGGTGAAGCCACCACCGACCGGGGTGGTCAGCGGGCTCTTCAGCGCAACCTTGTTGCGTGCGATCGATTCCAGGGTCACTGCCGGCATCAGGTCGCCGTGCTTTTCGAGGGCCACCAGGCCGGCGTCGGCATCTTCGTACTCCAGGCCAGTGTTGAGCTGGTCGAGCACGTACAGGGTGGCGTCCATGATTTCCGGGCCAATGCCGTCGCCGCGGATGACCGTAATTTTCTGCGTCATTGATCGATGTTCCGAACAGGGGGAAAAACGCCGTCCGGACGTGCCCGGAAACGCCGGCGCAAAGGAAGTTTCACCCGCAATTATGCCTGAGCCGGGGCCGAGGTCCCAAATAGACCATGGTCCCAGCCCCGGCTCAGGCAGAATTGCCCGCGCATCCCACCTTATCCCCACGCCTTCGGCGCGCCCCCTTGAACAACAAGGGGGCTCCTGGGCTGTTGGATCGCGCAGAAGGCCCTGAGCTACGCCCGGTAGTGCCGGCCGCTGGCCGGCAACCTCGGCCGTGTCGGGTTCAGGGGATGCCGGCCAGCGGCCGGCACTACCGGGAGGGCCGCGAGGGCCGGTTCCCGGCGGCCGTCGTCAGCCTCAGTGCTCGTGCGCGGCGGGAGCGGCGGCGCCGCCTTCAAGCTGGTCGAGGAAATCGACCGCACGGCGCAGATGCGGGATCACGATGGAGCCACCGACCACCAGGCCGACCGAGAAAGTCTCGAAGAACTCCTCGCGGGTCACGCCTGCGTCCTTGCACTGGGCCACGTGGTAGCTGATGCAGTCGTCGCAGCGCAGCACCATCGAGGCCACCAGGCCCAGCAGCTCCTTGGTCTTCACATCCAGCGCGCCGGCCTGGTAGGTCTGCGTGTCCAGCGCGAAGAAGCGGCGCACCACCTGGTTCGGCTCGCCCAGGATGCGTTCATTCATGCGCTTGCGGAAGTCGGTGAACTCGGCGATCCGATCCTTGCTGCCGTCGTCGGCCGCGCTCATGCCTGCCCCTGCCCGGCCAGCAGCGGCTCGAGCTTGCCTTCACGGTGCAGGGCCATCATGTCGTCGTAGCCGCCCACGTGGACGTCGCCCACGAAGATCTGCGGCACGCTGGTACGGCGGGTCTTGGCCATCATCTTCTCGCGCTCGACCGGGTCCAGGTCGATGCGGACCTCGGTCCACTGCTGGCCCTTGCTCTTGAGGAAGTTCTTGGCGGCCACGCAGTACGGGCAGACGGCGGTGGAATAGATGGTGATGGCGGGGGCACCGCCGGCGGTCTGGGCTGTCACGGGAAACTCCACGATGGATCGACGGTCCATATATGGTACCGGTGCGCTGGAATTTCCACGCCACGGCCGCAACACTGTGGATTAACGAATGGTTGCCCCCTGCCCTGCCACGCTTGGCGCGCCCCGCCCGAGGACCTTCTGCTTGCGAGCCCTGCTGCTGACTACCGCCGTCACCCTGGCCCTGGCCATGCCGCTGGCCCAGGCCCAGGAGAAGCTGCCCGACATCGGCTCTTCGGCCGGCGAGCTGCTGACCCCGGCCCGGCAGGCCGAGTACGGCGCGATGATGCTGCGCGAGCTGCGCAACTACGGCTACCTGCTGGACGACCCATTGGTGAACGACTGGTTGCAGATCATGGGCACCCGGCTTGGCTCCAACAGCGACCAGCCACGCCAGCCGTACACCTTCTTCGTGATGAAGGACCGCCAGATCAACGCCTTCGCCACGCTCGGCGGCTACATCGGGGTCAATGCCGGCCTGGTGCTGACGGCCGAGCGCGAGGACGAGGTGGCAGCCGTGCTGTCGCACGAAATCGCCCACGTCACCCAGCAGCACGTACTGCGCGGGGTCGAGCGCGCCCAGCGCGACCAGATTCCGATCCTGCTGGGCATGCTGGCGGCCGTGGTGGCCGCCCAGGCCAGCAACAGCACCTCCTCGGGCAACGCGACCATGGCCGCGATCAGCTCGGGCATGGGCCTGATGCAGCAGCGCCAGATCAACTACACCCGCTCCAACGAGTCCGAGGCCGACCGCCTCGGTATCCGTACCCTGGCGCGCAGCGGCTACGACGTGGACGCGATGGCCGGCTTCTTCGAGCGGATGTCCGCGGCAATGCGCGGCAACGAAGGCGGCTACAGCGTGCCCGAGTTCCTGCGCACCCACCCGGTCAACATCACCCGCATCAGCGAGGCCAAGGCCCGCGCCGATCAAATGAAGAAGGACACGGTGCTGCTGACCACCAGCACCCCCAGCGGTGAGCGCAAGGAACGGGTGGACCCGGCGGACCCGAGCCTGGCCGAGCCGCTGCTGCGTGGCAACAATCCATTGCTGCCCAGCAGCGTGCTGCGTGTTCCGATGGGCCAGCTCAGCCGGGGTGCCAGCGGTGATTTCGACTGGGCACGCGAACGCCTGCGTGTCCTCAGCTCAGATTCCAACGCCGAGCTGGAGCGCGAGTATGCGGACATGGCCAAACGCCAGAAGGACGGTCTCAACGATGCCCAACGCTATGGCCAGGCCCTGGCTATGATGCGTGGCGGCCGCAGCGGTGCCACCCAGGCGCGGCAGACGCTGGCAGGCCTGCTGCAGACCCGCCCGGACAACCTGTGGCTGGCACTGGCCCTGGGCGAGGCCGAACTGCGCGCCGGGCAGACCGCCCAGGCCAACAGCCGCTTCGAGCAGCTGCTGCGCGAGCACCCCAACAGCCGCCCGGTGGCGCTGACCTATGCCGAAATCCTGAACGAACAGGGCAACCGCGAGGCCGGCCAGCGCGCGCAGGCCATGCTGCGCCCCCTGCTGTCGCAAAGTGGTAACGATCCGGTCTTCCAGCAGCGTTATGCCCGCGCCAGCGAACTGGCCGGTGACAGCGTGCGGGCCAGCGAGGCCTATGCCGAGGCGGCCTTCCTCAGTGGCCGGCCGGAACAGTCGCTGATGCAGCTGCAGGCGCTCAAGCGCAATCCGGCGCTGGACTATGTGGGCCGGGCGCGGGTGGACGCACGCATCGAGGCCATCACCCCCACCGTGCTGGAACTGCGCCGGCAAGGCGTGCAGGACCCCGACCTGGACCGCCGCTGAGCGCTGCATGACCGGCCGATGGCAATCCACGCGGGTTCCGGCCGGTTGGTCACAAACATGTCATCAAACCGTAGTCTACTGGCACCACTCCAGTAACCGAGCCCTACGGTGTCCTCGTGCAGAAACGCATCCTGATCGTCGATGACGAGCCCGCGATCCGTGAAATGGTCGCCTTCGCCCTACGCAAGGGCGATTACGAACCGGTCCACGCCGGCGACGCCCGCGAGGCCCAGACCGCGATCGCCGACCGCGTTCCGGACCTGATCCTGCTGGACTGGATGCTGCCCGGCACCAGCGGCCTGGACCTTGCCCGCCGTTGGCGCAAGGAAACCCTGACCCGCGAAGTGCCGATCATCATGCTGACCGCCCGCGGCGAAGAGAACGACCGCGTCGGTGGCCTTGAAGCCGGCGTGGACGACTACGTGGTCAAGCCGTTCTCGGCGCGCGAACTGCTGGCCCGCATCCGCGCGGTCATGCGACGTGCGCGCGAGGACGATGAGGACGGCAGCGTGGCCGTCGGCCCGATCCGCATCGACGGCGCCGCCCACCGCGTGTTCGCCAACGACCAGCCGGTGCCGATCGGCCCGACCGAATACCGGCTGCTGCACTTCTTCATGACCCATCCGGAACGCGTCTACACCCGCGCCCAGCTGCTGGACCATGTGTGGGGCGGCAGCGTGTACGTGGAGGAGCGCACCATCGACGTGCACATCCGCCGCCTGCGCAAGACGCTGGAACCGTTCAACGCCGAGAACATGGTGCAGACCGTGCGCGGCGCCGGTTACCGCTTCTCCACGTCCACCTGAGTCTCGTCATGCCGGCGCCGCGCACCCGCGGGTGCCGGCACCGGCAACTCTGCTATAACCCTCGGTTCGCCCCAGTGAACCGCCGCACCTCAACGACGAGATCGCAATGCCCCGCCACATCCGCTCTGCCTGGTTGAAGACCCTGGCCACTGTCGCCGCGGTACTGCTGTTCTCCGGACTGGTGGGGTGGTTCACGGGACACCTGTGGTTGTGCATCGCACTGGGTGCGCTGGCGACTCTCACCTGGCACTACTGGCGCCTGCGCAGCGTGCTGCGGCGGCTGACCGCGCGCCAGCGCTGGGACACCGCCGAGGAAGGCACTGGCGTCTGGAACGAACTGGACCGCCTGCTGTACCGCAACCAGGTGGAAATGCGCGTGCGCAAGCGCCGCCTGCTGGACATGCTGCGCAGCTACCGCGCTGCAGCCGCCGCGCTTCCCGATGCGGTGGTGGTGCTGGATCGCAACAGCCAGCGTGTGCAGTGGTTCAACGAAGCGGCCACCGCCCTGCTCGGCCTGCACCACCCCGGCGACCTGGGTGAGGCGCTGGTCGAGCGCCTGCAGCCGATGCCGTTGGCCCACTGGCTGGCCGGCGGCCGCAATGCCGAACCGATCCTGGATGTGCCCTCGCCGGTCGATCCGGCCATCCGCCTCAACCTGCGCCTGATTCCCTATTCGTCGGATTACTGGCTGCTGATCGCCCGCGACGTCAGCAAGCTGCTGCGCCTGGAACAGGTGCGCCGCGATTTCGTGGCCAACGTTTCACATGAGCTGCGCACGCCGCTCACCGTGGTCCACGGCTACCTGGACATGATGGATCCGGAAGACTTCCCGGGAACCGGACCGATGCTGGAAGAAATGCGCAAGCAGAGCCAGCGCATGGCCCAGCTGGTGGAAGACCTGTTGACCCTGTCTCGACTGGAATCACAGGAACACAGCGAAGCCGAGACGGTGGCCATGCAGCCGATGCTGGCGACGCTGCGCCGCGAGGCCGAGGCGCACAGCCAGGGCCGCCACCAGATCAGCATCGACGACCTGGCCGGCGTCGACCTGCAGGGCTCGACCAAGGAACTGCACAGCGCATTTTCCAATCTGGTCACCAATGCGGTGCGCTACACCCCGGCCGAGGGCCGCATCGCGGTCGAGTTCCGTCGCGAAGGCGACGGCGCGGTGCTGGCGGTACGCGACTCCGGCTATGGCATCCCGGCCAACCACCTGCCACGCCTGACTGAACGTTTCTACCGTGTCTCCAGCAGCCGTTCGCGCGAGAGCGGTGGTACCGGGCTGGGCCTGTCCATCGTCAAGCACATCCTCGGCCTGCATCACGCACGGCTGGAGATTGAAAGCGAAGTCGGCAAGGGCTCGGTGTTCTCCTGCCATTTCGATGCCGACCACGTGCGCCCGCGCGAGTCCGCCCCCCTGACCTCCATCGAAGAATGACGCCATGAGCAGCCTCGGATCCCTCCCCCTCCCCGTGAGCCCGGACAACGATCCGTTGCGTGACCCGGCGCTGTACATCAACCGCGAACTGTCGCAGCTGGATTTCAACTTCCGCGTGCTGGCCCAGGCGATGGACCCGCAGGTGCCGCTGCTGGAGCGCCTGCGCTTCATGTGCATCTCCTGCACCAACCTCGATGAGTTCTTCGAGATCCGCGCCGCCGCCGTACGCCATGCGCAGGAATTCGGCCTGCCGCCCGCGCCGGACGGGATGAGCCCGCAGGCCATCCTCAACGCCATCCACGACCGCGCCGCGGAACTGGTCGACCAGCAGTACCGCTGCTGGAACCAGACGCTGCGCCCGGCACTGATGGACGCCGGCATCGGCGTGCTCGGCCGCCATTCCTGGACGCACCGCCAGAAGCGCTGGCTGCGCGCGTACTTCCGCAACGAGATCATGCCGGTGCTGTCACCGCTGGGCCTGGACCCGGTGCACCCGTTCCCGAAGATCCTCAACAAATCGCTGAACATCGTGGTGGTGCTGAAGGGCACCGATGCGTTCGGCCGCACCGGCCACCTGGCCATCGTGCGCGCGCCGCGCTCGCTGCCGCGCATCATCCAGCTGCCGGAGAAGCTCGGCGGGCCGCAGAACTTCGTGTTCCTGTCCTCGGTGCTGTCCACCTTCGTCGACGAGCTGTTCCCGGGCATGGAAGTCCAGGGCGCCTACCAGTTCCGTGTCACCCGCAACTCCGAGCTGGTGGTGGACGAGGAAGAAGTGGAAAACCTGGCGCTGGCACTGCGCGACGAACTGGTCGACCGTGGCTACCGGCCGGCGGTGCGGCTGGAGATCGCCCACGACATGCCGCGCGAGATCGTGCGCACCCTGCTGCAGAATTTCGGCCTGACCGAAAACGCGGTGTACCGCATCGACGGCCCGGTCAACCTCAACCGCATCATCCAGCTGTATGACCTGATCGCACAGCCTGACCTGAAGTATCCGCCGATGACCCCGCGCACCCTGCGCGACAGCGACGGCATCTTCGAGACCACGGCCCGCCAGGATCTGCTGCTGCACCACCCGTTCGATGCCTTCACTGCCGTGCTGGACCTGATCCGCCAGGCGGCGATCGACCCGAACGTGCTGGCGATCAAGCAGACCCTGTACCGCACCGGCAAGGATTCGCTGATCGTCGACGCGCTGATCCAGGCCGCACACAACGGCAAGGACGTGACCGTGGTGGTCGAACTGCGCGCCCGCTTCGACGAAGAGGCCAACCTCGGCCTGGCCGACCGCCTGCAGGAAGCCGGCGTACAGGTGGTGTATGGCGTGGTCGGCTACAAGACCCACGCCAAGATGCTGCTGATCGTACGCCGCGAAGGCCGCAAGCTGCGCCGCTACGTGCACCTGGGCACCGGCAACTACCATAGTGGTACGGCCCGTGCGTACACCGACATCAGCCTGATCACCGCCGACGCCGACATCGGCAACGACGTGCACCTGCTGTTCCAGCAGCTGTCCGGGCTGGCCTCGAAGATGAAGCTCAAGCGCCTGCTGCAGTCGCCCTTCACCCTGCATACCGGCATCCTCGGTCGCATCGAACGCGAAACGCGCGTCGCCGCCGCCGGCCGCCCGGCGCGGATCATCGCCAAGATGAACGCACTGAACGAACCGCAGGTGGTGCGCGCGCTGTACGCCGCCTCGCAGGCCGGCGTGCAGATCGACCTGATCATCCGCGGTGCCTGCACCCTGCGCCCCGGCGTGCCGGGCGTTTCGGACAACATCCGCGTGCGCTCGATCGTCGGCCGCTTCCTCGAGCACAGCCGCGTGTACTGGTTCGGCAACGACGGTGCGCCGGAGCTTTACTGCGCCAGCGCCGACTGGCTGGAGCGCAACCTGCTGCGCCGGGTCGAAACCTGCTTCCCGATCCTCGACCCGGGACTGGCCAAGCGGGTGTACCGCGAGGTCCTGCAGAACTACCTGGACGACAATCTCAACGCGTGGGACCTGGACGCCGATGGCGTTTACCACAAACGTGCGCCGGCCCACGATGAGGCGCCGCATTCTGCGCAGATGGCATTGATGCAGGGCCTCTGAAAGCAGCCGGGCACGGCTCGGCTCTACAGAAGTGCGTCCCGACCGTTGGTCGGGACTCGATCAGTGCCGATCAACGGTCGGCACCCACCGGTCCAGTCCAATGCGACCCGCGGTCGCACCCCTACAAAATGTGAAGGCCGCGCGGTGACGAGTACACCGCCCCTTCGGCTAACATTCGCCCATGCCGCATACCACCACGACTCCGCCCGCATTGCAGGATGGCGACCTGCTGGCCGCCATCGACCTTGGCTCCAATAGTTTCCACATGGTCATCGCGCGCTACACGCTCGGCCAGCTGCGGGTGATCGACCGCCTGCGCGAAACCGTGCGGATGGCCGATGGCCTGGATGGCAAGGGTGGACTGTCCGCCGCCGCGCGGCAGCGCGCGCTGGAATGCCTGGCCCGATTCGGCCAGCGCATCCGCAATGTGCCGCCGCACCAGGTGCGCGCGCTGGCCACCAACACCGTACGCCAGCTGCGCTCGCCGCAATCGTTCCTGGTTCCGGCCGAGACCGCGCTCGGGCATGCGATCGAGGTGGTCAGTGGCCGCGAAGAGGCGCGACTGATCTATCTGGGCGTGGCCCACGCGCAGCCGCCCAAGCCCGGCCAGCGCCGGCTGGTGATCGACATCGGCGGCGGCTCCACCGAGTTCATCATCGGCATGGGCATGCAGACCCTGGAGCGCGAAAGCCTGCAGGCCGGCTGCATTGCCAGCACCCGGCGTTTCTTCCCGGGCGGCAAGCTGAGCAAGAAGCGCTGGAAAGATGCGCTGGCCGAGATCGGCCGCGAGTTCCAGCCCTTCGCCAGCAAGTACCGCGCGCTGGGCTGGCAGGAAGCATTGGGCTCGTCGGGCACGCACAAGGCGATCAGCGAGATCTGCGCGACGATGAAGCTGAGCAAGGGTGCGATCACTGCCGAGGCCCTGCCGCAGCTGCGCGACGAACTGCTGAAAGCCAGGAAGATCGACGACATCGAACTGCCGGGCCTGTCCAGCGACCGCCGCCCGATCATCGCCGGCGGCATCCTGGTGCTGGAGGCTGCATTCCAGGCCCTGGGCCTGCAGAAGCTGCTGGTCAGCAAGGCCGCGATGCGCGAAGGCATCCTCTACGACATCGTCGGCCGCGCCGGCGAGAACGACCTGCGCGACGAGTCGGTCACCGCGCTGACCCAGCGCTATGGCATCGACACCGTGCAGGCCGACCGCGTGCAGGACACCGCGCTGTCGCTGCTGGAGCAGGTGCAGGAACGCTGGAAGCTTGATGCCGACGATGCACGCATGCTCGGCTGGGCCGCGCGCCTGCACGAGCTGGGGCTGATGATCGCGCACAGCGGCTACCACGTGCATGGCAGCTACGTACTGGAGAACTCGGACATCGCCGGCTTCTCGCGGCAGGAACAACAGATGCTGGCCGCACTGGTGCGCAGCCACCGCCGCAGCGTGACCAAGACCGCCTTCGATGCCCTGCCCGAGCGCCTGCTGCTGACCGCACGCCGGCTGGCCGCGCTGCTGCGCCTGGCGGTGCTGCTCAACCGCGCCCACGAGGACGACCCGATGCCGGTGCTGGAGCTGACCGCCGACGACAACCGGCTGTCGCTGATCGTGCCGCAGGCCTTCATCGATGCCCGCCCCCTGCTGCGCGCCGACCTGATCGGCGAAACCGACGGCATCGCCGGCCTGGGCATCCAGTTCCGCCCGTTCGTGGCGTGATCCGCGGCTGACCTCGGGCCTGAATGGGGCGGCGCCCGAGGCCGAATCCGTCACACTTTGCGCAATCTGGCCTCTTTTTCTGTTGCGATGCAGCGACCTCCAGCGACCGCTCGGGAGGGTCGATTCGCGTAAGCCAATGCTTTTGTTCATTTTTTGTGAAAGAAAGCGGCGTATCGCGAAACAATTGGATACGTACTCTTTACAGATCATTAACCAACGAGACTACTATCAGGTCACCGGCTCAGTCTTTGGACCCGCCGGCTTCTTCGACGCCCATTTTGGCGTCCTTTGCACGACCTGAGAGAGAGAGCTCGCCATGACTTCACGCACCACCGCACTGGGGCAGGCCATCCGCTATGCCCTGGCAACCACCGCAGCGCTGGCCGCCCTGCCAGCGTTTGCCCAGGACGGCAGCAGCGCCACTCCCACCAACCTCGACCGCATCGAGATCACCGGTTCGCGCATCCGCCAGGTGGACGTGGAAACCGCCCAGCCGGTGTTTGCGATCACCCGTTCGGCCATCGAGCAGCAGGGCTTCAGCTCGGTCGCCGACATCCTGCAGAACGTCACTGCGATGGGCAGCCCGGCCATCAGCCGCGCCAACGCGCTGACGGCCGGTGAGAACGCGGGTGGTTCGTACATCGACATGCGCAACCTGGGCACCCAGCGCACGCTGGTGCTGATCAACGGCAAGCGCCTGGGCATCAGCACCTCGGGCTACCAGGACATCTCCACGATTCCGGTCTCGGCCGTGGAGCGCATCGAAGTGCTGAAGGACGGCGCGTCGGCCATCTATGGTTCCGATGCCATGTCCGGCGTGGTCAACATCATCACCCGTTCCAATGTCACCGGTGTGACCGCCAACGTCTACCACGGCCAGTACAGCCAGGGCGACGGCGCGCGTGACCGCTTCGACGTAGTGGCCGGCTGGAGCAATGACCGCATCTCGCTGACCCTGGCTGCCGAACACGCGGAAGAAAAGTCGGTGTGGGCCAAGGACCGCTGGTTCAGCGAGTACGGCATCACCGATCGCCACGCCGAAAACCTGACCAACTGGACCACCATCAGCCAGTGGGGCCAGTTCACCGGCCTGAAGGGCGGCCCGGGCTGCACCAACGCAAAGGACGGCTGCAACTACTCGCTCAACCGCGGCGCCGACCCGACCAACCCGGCCAACTACCACATCACCGATCCGACTGGGTTCACCGGCGACGTCAGCAACGCCAACCAGCAGATGCACGTGAACTACCCGCTGAAGCGCGATTCGGTGTACTTCGACGGTCGCTTCAAGATCACCGACAACATCAACTTCCGCACCGAGCTGGGCTACAACAAGCGCGAAGCAACCCGCCAGATCGCCGGCTACCCGCTGCAGTCGAGCACCGCTGGCGTTGGCTCGATGTCGGTTGACAGCTATTTCAACCCGTTCGGCAACCAGCACGGCTACGCCAACCCGACCGCCGTGGCCTGGAACCGCCGCACCTGGGAAGTGCCGCGCGTGACCACCAGCGAACTGAAGACCTACCGTGCGGTGGCTTCGTTCGATGGCTCGTTCGAGGTTGGTGAGCGCTTCTTCGATTGGGAAGTGGGCTACCAGTACAACCGCAACGAGCTGACATCGACCGCTACCGGCAACCTGCACAAGGGCCGCGTCGCTGGCGGCGTTGGACCGTCGTACTACAACGCCGCCACCGGCAAGGTCGAGTGCGGCCGCCCGGGCGCGCCGATCGCCAACTGCATGCCGTGGAACCCGCTGGTGCCGTACGGCAAGATCGATCCGAACGGCATCGATGGCAACGCCGCCCTGCAGCAGTGGCTGTTCCCGCCGGAGGTCACCACCGGCAAGACCACCAGCAAGAACTTCTTCGCCAACATCGCCGGTTCCATCGTGACTCTGCCGGCCGGCGACCTGGGCTTCGCGTTCGGTGTGGAAAGCCGCAAGGAATCGGGCGAGTACCGCCCGGATCCGCTGGCGCAGACCGGTGCCACCACCAACCTGGCCGCTGGCCCGACCGGTGGCGACTACAAGGTCAGTGAGGCGTACCTGGAAATCAACGTGCCGGTGCTGGCCGACCTGCCGGGCGCGAAGGAACTGACCTTCAACGGCGCGACCCGCTTCTCGGACTACGACACCTTCGGCAACACGCTCAACAGCAAGTTCGGCTTCAAGTGGAAGCCGTTCGATTCGCTGCTGGTCCGTGGTACCTGGGCCGAGGGCTTCCGCGCTCCGACCATCAACGACCTGTACGGCGGTGGTTCGGAAACCTTCGCCCAGTTCAGCGATCCGTGCGACGTCCAGTTCGGCTCGTCCAAGACCAGCGCCGAAGTGCGTGCGCGCTGCGCCCAGGACATTGCCAATGCCAACACCTTCCGCCAGCTGAAGCAGGGCAACCAGCCTGTCACCACCGCCACCGACGCCACCCCGGTGCCGTTCGTGTCCGGTTCGGATCCGAAGCTGACCCCGGAAACCTCGACCAGCAAGACCCTGGGCCTGGTCTGGAGCCCGAGCTTCATCAAGAACTTCAACGCCTCGCTGGACTGGTGGAAGATCCGTATCGACAACACGATCGTGTCCGATACCCCGACCCAGATCCTGATCGACTGCTATGAGCAGGGCGTTGCTGCTCGCTGCGCACGCTTCACCCGTGACACCTCCACCGGTCCGACCGCCGGCATCGTCAACAAGCTGACGTTCGGCAGCCGCAACTCCGGCTTCATGGAGACCGAAGGTTACGACCTGGACCTGAACTACCGCCTGGATACCAGCGTCGGCAAGTTCAACGCCGGCTGGGCTACCACCTATGTCAGCAAGAGCATCTACCGCTCGACCAACGACACCACGGTGGTGCCGACTGTTTCCAACGGCATCGGCAGCAATTTCCGCGTCCGTTCGAATCTGGTGCTGGGCTGGGACCTGGGCAACTTCGGCGTCAGCTGGACCGCACGCTACTACTCCGGCGTGAAGGAACAGTGCGTGGACATCCGTTCGTATCCGGGTGAATGCTCGGATCCGAACGTCTACGCCCCGTGGTACAAGGGTGCACGCAACTACAACGAGCGTGGCTCGGTCACCTTCCACGACGTGCAGTTCCGCTACGCGCTGCCGTGGGATGCAACCGTCTCGGTCGGTGCCAACAACGTGTTCGAGAAGTACGGCCCGGTCATGTACAGCAAGCCGAACTCGGCCTTCTCGTACTACGGCGGTTACGACATCGGTCGCTTCGTCTACATGAAGTACCAGCAGCGCTTCTGATCCATCGCGCTGTAATGCACCACGACCACGGCCCTGCGGGGCCGTGGTTTTTTTGTTTCTGCGCAGGTTGACGTGTTTGACAGGCTCGGCAACCTTCGCCGCGTCACCGTCGCGGCAGTGCCGGAACGGCGGTGAATCGTCATCGAGCAACGCAGCCACATGATTCGCATCGACTTTGTGCAGATGCGTCAGCCCCTTCGATTGCGGATTCGTACCTTTCCCATACCTCTCTCATCGGTCCTTCACTAGCGTCGAATCTCCACCGCCTGCGGTGGTATTTGCGCCGTCCGCTTTGGCAGCGCACCGAAGACCTAGAAGAGAGAGAGACCCATGACCATCCGTATTCCCGAACTCGGGTTGGCGATCCGTCGCGCATTGGCGATGACGGCAACCACCGCACTCGCCGTTCCTGCATTCGCCCAGCACGCGCCGGAAGCCACCACGCTCGATCGCATCGAGATCACCGGCTCGCGCATCCGCCAGGTCGACCTGGAAACCGCACAACCGGTGCTGACCATCAGCCGCGCCGACATCGAGCGGCAAGGCTTCAATTCCGTCGCCGACATCCTGCAGAACCTGACCGCGACCGGCAGCCCCGCGCTCAGTCGTTCCAGCCCACTCAGCAGCGGTGAAGCCGCTGGCGGCAGCTACGTGGACATGCGCGGCCTGGGCGCACAGCGCACCCTGGTGCTGGTCAACGGCAAGCGCCTGGGCATGACCACCAGCGGCTACCAGGATGTATCCAGCATTCCCGCTGCGGCCGTGGAGCGGATGGAAGTGCTCAAGGACGGCGCCTCAGCCATCTATGGTTCCGACGCCATGGCAGGCGTGGTCAACATCATCACCCGCCGCAACGTCGAAGGCGTGACTGCCAGCGTCTACCACGGGCAGTACAGCGAAGGCGACGGCGCGCGCACGCAGTACGACGTGGTTGCCGGCTGGTCGAATGATCGTGCGTCGATCAGCATCGCCGCCGAGCATGTCGAAGAAAAGGGCGTATGGGCAAAGGATCGTGGCTTCAGTGCCTATACCTACACCGATCGCCACCCGGATGACGGCTGGACCACGGTCGGCCAATGGGGGCGCATCACCGGCTTCAACGGCCCGGGTTGCACCAGCAGCCGTGGCTGCAGCTACTCGCTCGATCGCGGCAGCCAGCCGGGCGGCCCGGACAGCTTCCATATCAGCGACAACACGCCGTTCACCGGTGATGTCAGCAACAGCAACGAGCAGATGCACGTGCAGACGCCGATCAAGCGCGACTCGATCTTCGTCGACGCCCGCATGGATCTGAACGACCAGGTCCGCTTCAACACCCAGCTGGCCTACAACCGGCGCACCACCACGCGTCAGATCGCCGGCTATCCTTTCCAGTCCGCTGCGGCCGGCATCACGCCGATGTCCGCCGACAGCTGGTTCAACCCGTTCGGCAGCCACCACGGCTACGAAAACCCCAGCGACGTGCACTGGAACCGCCGCAGCTGGGAAATTCCGCGCATCAGCACCAGCGAACTCACTACCTGGCAGGGTACTGCAGCCTTTGAAGGCAGCTTCACCTTCGGCAGTCGCGAGTTCGATTGGGAGGCCGGCTACCAGTACAACCGCAGCGAGCTGAGCCAGCGCGCCACGGGCAACCTGCACAAGCAGCGCGTAGCCGATGCCACCGGCCCTTCGTTCTACAACCCGGCGACGGGCAAGGTTGAATGCGGTACGCCGGATGCGCCGATCGCCGGCTGCAAGCCGTGGAATCCGCTGGTGCCTTACGGCCAGGATGACCCCTATGGGTTGTCCGGCAACCCGGAACTGCAGGACTGGCTGTTCCCCGAAGAACTCACCCGTGGCCTCACCACTACCCGCAACCTGTTCACCAGCCTCAGTGGCAGTATCGCCACCCTGCCCGCCGGCGAGCTGGGCTTTGCCGTGGGTGCGGAAAGCCGCCGCGAGGAGGGTCGCTTCACTCCCGATGCGCTGGCGCAGACCGGCGCCACCACCAATCTGGCCGCAGGCCCCACCGGTGGCGGCTATCGCGTCGACGAGGCCTACCTGGAACTGAGCGTGCCGGTGCTGCGCGACCTCGCCGGCGCGCGCGAGCTTACCCTCAACGCGGCGACCCGCTATTCGGACTACTCCACCTTCGGCAGCACCCTCAACAGCAAATTCGGCTTCACCTGGAAACCGATCGACCAGTTGCTGGTCCGTGGCACCTGGGCCCAGGGCTTCCGCGCGCCGACCATTTCCAATCTGTATGGTGGCGGCTCGGAAACCTTCACCACCGGTTTCCGCGATCCCTGCGACACCGTGCACGGTGCTGCCGCCAGCAGTCCCGAGGTGCTTGCACGCTGCGCCGCCGACATTGCCAACGCGGACAGCTACCGCCAGCTCGGCCAGGGCAACGAGCCGATCACCGGCAGCAGCGGGCAGACGCCCGTCCCCTTCACCAATGGCTCCAATCCCAACCTGAAGCCCGAGACCTCGACCAGCCGCACACTGGGCCTGGTCTGGAGCCCGACCTTCGCCGAAGGACTGAACATCGCGCTGGACTGGTGGAAGATCCGCATCGAGAACACGATCGTCGCCGACCATCCCAACGACATCCTCCGCGACTGCTACGAGCTGGGTATCGCCGAGCGCTGCGGCAGTTTCACCCGCGATCCGGACCTGGGCATCGTCAACAAGCTCAACTACGGCAGCCGCAACAGCGGCTTCGCACAGGCCGAAGGCTACGACCTGGAGATCGGACACCGGGTCGAAACCCGCTGGGGCACGCTGAGCGCCGACTGGAAGACCACCTATGTGGCCAATGCAGAAGATCGGACCACCAACGAGGTGGATGTCCCGCCGATTCCCAGCAACGGCCTCGCCACCAACGGCGGCATCGGCTTCCGTGTGCGCTCCAACGCATCGCTGGGTTGGGAGCAGGGCAACCTCGGCATCACCTGGGGCCTTCGCTACTTCTCCGGGGTGAAGGAACGCTGCCTGGGCGTGGATGACTATCCGAACGAGTGCTCGCACCCCAATCAGCGCGCACCGTGGTTCAGTGGCAGCCGTGACTACAACCGACTGGGTTCGGTCACCTTCCACGACGTGCAGGCACGCTACACCCTGCCGTGGGACGCTACCGTTTCGATCGGCGCGAACAACGTGTTCGGCCGTCAGGGCCCTGCCATGTACAGCCAGCCGAGTTCCAACTTCTCCTACTACGGAGGCTTTGACATCGGCCGTTTCATCTACATGAAATACCAGCAGCGCTTCTGATCCACCCCGACGCGTGAGCGGCCGCCACGGCCCTTCGGGGCCGTGGTTGCGCGGGATCCGGGCCTCCGTCATCCAGCGGTCGCAAAGCGGTCATATCGGCTACATCGCCAGGCCCGAGCATGCCGGAAACCCGGAGGCCCGCCATGCGCTATGCCATCGTCACCGAGACCTATCCGCCGGAAGTGAATGGCGTTGCCCTCACCGTGCAGGGCCTGGAACAGGGGCTGCGCGCATCGGGGCATGACATCGACCTGATCCGGCCACGTCAGGCCGGCGAGGCGCTGGAGTCGGCACCGGGCACCCTGCTGGTTCCGGGCGCCGCTCTGCCGCGCTATCCCGGCCTGCGCTTCGGGCTGCCGGCACCGATCCGGCTGGGCCGCCATTGGCAGCAGCAGCGACCCGATGCCGTGTATGTGGCCACAGAAGGCCCGCTGGGCTGGTCGGCGCTGCGCACTGCCCGCCGTCTGGGCATCCCGGTTGCCAGCGGCTTCCACACCCGCTTCGACGAGTACCTGCCCGACTACGGCGTGGCCTGGCTGCAGGCAGCGGCAATGCGCTGGATGCGCCGCTTCCACAACCAGGCCGATGCGACCCTGGTTCCGACCCGCGAACTGCAGCAGTTCCTCGGCGAACAGGGCTTCGAACGTGTGCGCCTGCTGGCACGCGCGGTCGACAGCCAGCAGTTCGATCCGGGCCGGCGCGATCCCGCATTGCGCGAGGAATGGGGGGTGGACGGCAACGGCCTGGTGGCGATCTACGTCGGGCGCATCGCCGCGGAGAAGAACCTCGGCCTGGCTGTGAAGGCCTTCCGCCGACTGCAGCAGATCCGGCCCAAGGCGCGCTTCGTGTGGGTAGGTGATGGCCCGGCCCGCGAGAAGCTGGCGCATGACAACCCCGACTTCATTTTCTGTGGCATCCAGCGCGGCGATGCCTTGGCACGGCACTTCGCCAGCGGCGATCTGTTCCTGTTTCCCAGCCGCAGCGAGACATTTGGCAACGTGACCCTGGAAAGCATGGCCAGCGGCCTGGCAACCGTGGCCTTCGACTACGGCGCCGCCCGCGAATACCTGCGTAACGGCGAGAACGGCGCAGCGGTGGACAACGACGAGCAGTTCATCGAAGCGGCCGTGCAACTGGCCGCTGACGATGCGCGCCGCCACGCACTGGGCAGCAGCGCCGCGCAGGCGATGAAACGCCTGCATCCACAGCAGGTGGTGGCCGAGTTCGACGCCCTGCTGGCCGAACTGGCCCAGTCGCGGAGGAGCGGCCATGCGCACCACGCCGCTTGAGCTGCTGGCCGGCCGCGAAGCACGGCTGTGCCGGCGGGCCAACCACTACTGCCGGCGCCGCCGCGTGCGCCGTCTGTTCTCGGTCATCAGCCGGCTCGGCGATGGCGTGTTCTGGTATGTCCTGATGGGCGCGCTGGTGGTACTGGACGGCTTCGATGGCCTGCGGGCCTCACTGCACATGGCCACCACCGGCCTGGCTGCGCTGCTGCTGTACAAGAGCCTGAAGCGCTGGACCCGGCGCCCGCGCCCGTACGCCGCGGACCTGCGCATCCGCGCCTGGGTGGCACCGCTGGACGAATTCAGCTTCCCCTCGGGGCACACGCTGCACGCGGTGTCGTTCACCATCGTCGCACTGGCCTACTACCCGTGGCTGGCACCGCTGCTGGTGCCGTTCACCGTCGGCGTAGCGCTGTCGCGGGTGGTGCTGGGCCTTCATTACCCCAGCGACGTGCTCGCTGCCACCGGCATCGCCGCGCTGCTGGCTGCGGCCAGCCTGGCGTGGCTGCCGCTGCCGGTGTAAGCCCGCCGCCGGGCATGGCCCGGCGCTACCGTCATCGCCGATGGCCTAGAATGCAGGCATGACCACGCTGTTCATTTCCGACCTGCACCTGGACCCCAGCCGTCCGGAGATCACCGACCTGTTCCTGCGCTTCCTGCGCGAACAGGCGCCCACCGCCGATGCGCTGTACATCCTCGGCGACCTGTTCGAAGCCTGGATCGGCGACGACACGCCTTCGCCCACCGCAGATGCGGTAGCCGATGCGTTGAAGGTGCTGACCGACAGCGGCGTGCCGGCATACTTCATCCGTGGCAACCGCGATTTCCTGCTCGGCGAGGACTACGCGCGCCGCGCCGGCCTGCGCATCCTGCCCGACCCCTGCGTGATCGAACTGTACGGGCGCCCGGTGCTGCTGCAGCACGGTGACCTGCTGTGTACCGATGACATCCCCTACCAGCAGTTCCGTGCACAGACACGTGACCCGGCATTCCAGGCGCAGTTCCTGTCGCAGCCGCTGGCCGCGCGCATCGCGTTCGCGCAGAAGGCACGCGAGGCCAGCCAGGCCCGCCAGTCGGACATGAAGCAGGGTGACCGCGCGCAGTTTGAAACGGTCACCGACGTGGCCCCGGCCGAAGTGGAGGCGACTTACGTGCGCCATGGCGTGGACACGATGATCCATGGCCACACCCATCGCCCGGCGATCCACACGCTGCAGGCCGGCGGACGCAGCTGCACCCGCATCGTGCTGGGCGACTGGTACGAACAGGGGTCGGTGCTGCGCGTGGATGCCAACGGCTGGCGTCTGGATTCGCTCAGCCGCGGATGATGGATCGCAGGGTGCCAACCAAGGTTGGCATCTACCAGAGCAGGTACACGCGCCCTGGTAGACACCGACCCTGGCTGGCGCCTGGGCTCAGCGGAAGGCCGCGATGGTGGCCTTGGTATTGACCAGCACGCGCTGGTTGTCGGCACTGCTGGCGATGCCCATCGGCACGCCGTTGTAGCTGATGTTGGGATTGGACCAGTAGTTCAACCGTGGGCAACCGGCCGAGCAGTCATAGGCCATGATCGTGCGCCAGCGCGAACCGGTTGCCGGCTCGTAGCGATAGCCATGGCCATAGGCGTAAGGCGACGTGCTGGGATCACTGGCGATGTCATGCCGTGCGCTCTGCAGATGGCCGATCTCATGCGCGAAGGAGTAATAGCCGGTCGCGCAATCCCAGTACACCGCCGCGAAGGCCGTCGAAGCGGTGGAGCCGATGCCCGAAGCCAGCCCGCAATAGCTCGTGTTGTTGATCAGCAGCACACCGACGTCGGCAGCGGTGGTGTTGCGGCTGGTATGGATGCTGTCCATGTAGCCGTCACTGGTGTTGCGGAAGCGGGTCAGGTCGGTGGTGAAATTGCCGGACTCGGTGTAGCTGGTGGTTTCATAACCGGCCAGCTGCATGGTGATGCCGACGTTGCTGTTGACGTAGCCCTGGTTGGATTCGGCTACCGCCAGTTGCACCAGCGACTGCATGTTGCCGCCATAGGCCGCGACGGCGGCATTGGTCGCCACTACCAGTACGCGGATGGTCGCCGGGCTTCCCGACGAGGCCTGAGCGGCGCCGAGGCGATCATTGGCCGGCATGGCGATCTTCGGCAACTGGTTGTAGTCGGCCGGATGGTCGGCCGGCATCCGCGACTCGTCCACTTCCACCAACACATGGCGGTTGCCCAGCGGACGCAGCCGGTAAAGCTTGCCGTCCTTGCGGATCGAACCGGTGAGGGTGTTGCCCGAACGCACCAGGATCACTGAATTGCCGGGATCATCCTGACCGTTCGAAGTGGCGGCAGTCAGCCGATCGGACGGCGAGCGCAACTGGCCATACCAGATGCTGCCGCCATCGGGCAGCGACTCGACCTTGCTGCGTAGTGCCTGCACGCGCTGGCCGAGCAGCTCGAACTCAAGCTGCGGCTGCGCGGTCGCCGCAGCATCCACACGCACTTCCTGTACCGTCGCGGTGGACGGGGTGGCCAGCAGCTTGCCCAGCGCGGGCTCACTGTTTGCCGATGCCCGGCTGATGACGGTCACCGGCTCGAACAACGGTGCGGCATGCGCGGCCGCCACCACTGACAAACCCAACACCAGGCCACCTGCCGCTTTGCCAATCGATCTGGACAACATTGCGTCGCTCCTTGAATGATGTGAACAGCGTTGATGCAGCACGCCCGGGGTTTGCCGGGTTTGGCCATATGGCCTGCGCGGGTCGTGTGAATTCAATAGAAGATGGGAATGAAAATCAGGAACTGTGATCGACCGCATCTGCGTTCAGTCAGGTCAAAAGCGTCACTACACTTCGCCAACACACCGCTTTCGCGCTACCGTGACGCAGCCACGACGGGGAATGCACATGGCACCACCGCAGAACACGGACGAAGATGTCGGCTTGCTGCGGATCGGCCTGTTCTTCGACGGCACCCGCAACAACGCGCACAATCTGGAACGTGATCGCCCGCAGCGGCCACAGCCGCGCCCCGCCCAGTTGCGCACCGATGACGATTCGACCTACCAGAGCCGGCTGACCAGCAGCTACGACAACGGCCTGACCAACATCGCCCGACTACAGCGGCTGTACCCCGACAGCCGCCGCGATGCGCTGGCCACACCCTCGCTGTCGATCTATGTGGAAGGCGTCGGCACCCGCGATGATGCAGACGACGACCTGATCGGGTTGGCCTTCGGTATCGGTGCCAGCGGCGTGCGCGCCAAAGTACAACGCGCGCTGCAGGTACTGTTGCCGGCCGCACTGGCCGAGCTGTCCACACGCTGGCATCAACCGCTGCGGCGCGTGCAGCTGGACCTGTTCGGCTATTCGCGCGGTGCCGCCGCTGCACGCGATATCGCCAACCAGTTGCAGGCCTGGGACAGCACGCGCTGGCGGCAACTGCTGCAGTCATCGGGCATGATCTGTGCCAGCGATTTCGCTGCCGCAACCCCGCTACTGCGCTTCATCGGTCTGTTGGACACCGTGGTTGCGGTCAATGGCGGCCGCGCCGACGAACAGCCACGGCTGGCGCTGCGTACCGGCATCGCCGGCCAGGTGCTGCAGCTGACGGCACGCGATGAACACCGCCAGCACTACCCGCTCACCAGCGTGGCGCCTCCCTTTACCGAGGTCGCGCTGCCAGGGGTGCACGCCAACATTGGCGGTGGCTACAACCAGCTCGAAGAAGGGCCCAAGCTGCTCAGCCGGCCGCGCCGCCAGCAGCTGCGACGCCCTGCCGTTGCCGACTACCAGACACCCCCGTTGGCGGTACTGCAGGCGACCACGGCCTACGCCGAAGCACAGGCCGATGCCGAACGCTGGCGACAGCAACTGGGCGCGGACCAGAAGGAAGTGTGGGTGGATGTGTGGCACCAGTGGCAGCAGCAGCGTCGTGCAGGCAGCCGCAGCGTATTGCTGTCACCGGTGCTGTATGTGACTGCTGCGGTGGTGCTGCGCCGGCGCATCGACTGGCGGTACCAGCTGATCGCCCTGCAGGTGATGCAGCAGCATGCACGCGATGCCGGCGTGCAGTGGCGTGCCAATGCCGCCGATGTTCCGGGCTGGGAGCTTCCATCTGCGCTGCTGCCGATCGCCCGCAGGCTGGTGGCCGGGCAGGCGCTGACCCAGACCCAGGAGGCGTTGCTGCGAAGGCGCTACCTGATGCAGTCGGCGCACTGGAATTTCGATGCGCTGGGCGATACCGCCTTGACCTATGCCGCCGATGCCGGCGTCAGCGAACTGCCCTACCGGCCGGGCCCCGGCCTGTTCTACATCAACCGGCCGACGGTGGATGGCAAGCGCGTGGTGTTGCCGAACGCATGAAAAAGGGGACGGAGGGGATTAAGTCGTTTGGGGCACAAACGACTTAATCCCCTCCGTCCCCTTTTTCTCAACCGGCCTGCTCGACCAGGTTGGCGAGCTCATCCGCATCGAATCCGGCCAACAGCCGCGCTTCCATATTGAAGGGGCCATACAGGTAGCCGCCAGCGTATTCGACCAGCAGCTCCTTGAAACGCGCGCGTGGTTCTACACCCGCGCGGTCGCAGTACCAGCGGAACCAACGAGAACCGGCGGCGACGTGCGCCACTTCCTCACGCAGGATCACTTCAAGCACATCGGCAGTTGCAGCGTCACCGACATTGCGCAGTTTCTCGATCATGCCCGGGGTCACATCCAGGCCGCGTGCTTCCAGTACGCGCGGCACCAGCGCCATCCGCGCCAGACCGTCATGCGCGGTCTTTTCGCACATCTCCCACAAGCCGTTGTGCGCGGGGAAATCAGCGTAGTCGTGGCCATGCACCTGCAGGCGTTCGCGCAGCAGCATGAAGTGCCGCGATTCGTCGTCGGCACAGCTGACCCAATCGGCATGGAACGCCGACGGCAGGCCACGGAAGCGGTACACCGCATCCCAGGCCAGGTCGATCGCATTGAGTTCGATGTGGGCGATGGCGTGGATGAAGGCAGCACGCCCTTCCACGCCCCCCAGCCCGCGCCGGGGTACTTCGCGCGGATGCACCAGCACCAGCTGCGCCGGCCGGCCCGGCATGCAGATCGGCTCCGGCGGCGGCGCATCGGCGGCCACCTTCAGGCGGCCGGCCCGGAACGCGGCCGCGTAGGCCTGGGTCAGCGCCACCTTGCGCAGCGGGTCGGCTTCGGCCAGACACTGCTGCGCAGCACGCAGCAGGTCGCCGCCGACGTCAGGCACGTCAACCACGCTGGGCCTCAGGCGCGGCGCTTGTGCTTGGCATCGTCCGAGCGCAACTGCTGGATGCGTTCGAAATAGCCCGGTTCGATGCCCGTCGGGTAATGGCCGTTGAAGCAGGACGAATCGAAGTTGCGCAGTGCCGGATTGCCTTCGCTCACCGCCGCTTCCATGTCCTCGATGTCCTGGTAGATCAGCCAGTCGCAGCCCAGGTGGGCTTCGATCTCTTCCACCGTGCGGTTGTGCGCGACCAGCTCTTCGGCCGCCGGCATGTCGATACCGTAGATGTTCGGGTAGCGCACCGGCGGTGCGGCGCTGGCCAGGTAGACCTTGCGCGCGCCTGCATCACGGGCCATCTGCACGATCTGCTGGCTGGTGGTGCCGCGCACGATCGAGTCGTCCACCAGCAGCACCACGCGGTTGCGGAACTCCAGGTGGATCGGATTGAGCTTGCGGCGCACCGACTTCACCCTCTCACCCTGCCCCGGCATGATGAAGGTGCGGCCGATGTAGCGGTTCTTGATGAAGCCTTCGCGATACTTCACGCCCAGCACGTTGGAGATTTCCAGCGCGGCATCGCGCGAGGTATCCGGGATCGGAATGATGGTGTCGATGTCGTGGTCCGGGCGCAGGCGCAGGATCTTCTCGCCCAGTTTGATGCCCATGCGCATGCGCGCCTTGTGCACCGACACGTTGTCGATCATCGAATCCGGGCGTGCGAAGTACACGTATTCGAAGATGCACGGGGTGTGCTCGGCCGGCTCGGCGCAGATCTCCGAGAACAGCTCGCCGCGCGCAGTGATCACCAGCGCTTCGCCCGGCTGCACGTCACGCACGCGCTGGAAGCCCAGCACGTCCAGCGCAGCCGACTCAGACGCCACGATGTACTCGTCGCCCTCGGCATGGCTGCGCTTGCCCAGCACCAGCGGACGGATGCCGTGCGGGTCGCGGAAGGCCACCAGGCCCAGGCCCAGCACCACGCTGACCACCGCATAGCCGCCCTTGCAGCGGCGGTGCACGCCGGCCACCGCGCGGATCGCGGCTTCCGGGCTCAGCTGGCGCTGCTGTTCCAGTTCGTAGGCAAACACGTTCAACAGCACTTCGCTGTCCGAATCGGTGTTGACGTTGCGGCGGTCCTGCTCGAACACCTGCTGGCGCAGCGCCTCGGTGTTGATCAGGTTGCCGTTGTGGGCCAGCGCGATGCCGTACGGCGAATTGACGTAGAACGGCTGCGCTTCGTCCATGCCTTCCGAACCAGCGGTCGGGTAGCGCACATGGGCGATGCCGACGCTGCCTTCCAGGGTGGACATGGTGCGTGCATCGAACACATCACGGACCAGGCCGGTGGCCTTCTGCACCCGCAGGCGGCTGCCATTGACGGTGGCGATGCCCGCCGCATCCTGGCCGCGATGCTGGAGGACGGTCAAGCCGTCATACAACTGCCCGGCGACGTTCTGGTTGCCGACGATTCCGACGATGCCACACATGGTGCGAGGTCTCCGCTGGGCTGTGCCCAGTTACAAGGAAGGTGGCCGTACCTGGCCGCGGTGGTCGCCGCGCGCGCGGTCGACGTTGGCCGGATCGCCCGGCTCGATACTGTCCGGCAGTGCAGGAGCGTCCGGGCGCACTTCGGCCGGATCGTAGGAATCGCCCTGTTCCGCTTTCGCAGGCCGCAGCCATCCGCTGCCTGCCACTACCTGGTTGAGGATGCCATTATCGCCTGCCGCGCCCGGCTTTCCCAACCCGACGCCTGCGTTCTTGCCCAACTCCATCAATGCAGATGGGGACAGCGCGTCGGTCGGCAAGCCCTTGGGCAGCAGATCGGCCCCGGGAACCTCCCAGTGCGGCAGTTTGCTGTTCATCCAGGCCACGGTCGGGTTCAGCAACGGGCGCACGGCCGAGCGCTGCCAGGAGGGCTCGGCGGTCAGCGGGGTGAAACTGCCCAGCAGCAGCAGGATCGCAGCGATCAAGCCGCCGCGTACGGCTCCCAGCACCCCGCCCAGCAAGCGGTCCAGGCTGGTCAGCATGCTGCGGTGAACCAGGGCCTTGATGACCATGCCGATCACGGCGACCACGATCATCACGCCGATGCCCACACCCAGGTAGCCACCGACGAAGTGTTCGCCGCCCGGGGCGGCCGGGGCCGCCCACCAATGGGCGGCATCGTTGCCGAAGGCGAAGGCCGCCCAAGCAGCCAGCAGCCACGACAGGGTGCCGATGACGATTCCCACGAAGCCGCGCAGCATCCCCAGCAGGGTCGAGGCGGCGATCACGATCAGCAGCACCACGTCGATCATGGCGCCCCGCTCCTTCGGCGGCGCTGGCAACGGGGCTGCGCGTGGGTCATGGGTGCGGTCGGACCATGCCGGCCACGCCGACCTTGGCGGCGACCTGCGCCTTCAGCTGCTCGGCATCGGCGCGGTTGGCCACCGGCCCGACGCGGACGCGATGCAGGGTGCCCTTGTCGGTACGCACCTGCTCGACGAAGGCACTGAAACCTGCGCCACGGACCTTGTCGCGCAGTGCATTGGCATCGTTGGCCTGGCCGAACGCACCCAGCTGCACGGCGAAGCCGACACCGCTGGCAGCCGGTGCTGCCGGCGTGGCTGGCGTGGCTGGCGCCGGCGCCGGCTTGCTGGCCGTGGTTTCCGGCTTCGGCTCGGGCTTGGCTTCCGGCTTCGGTGCCGGCTTCGGCGGCTCCGGCTTGGCCACCGGCGTGGTGGTGGCGGTCGGCGTGCTCGGCGGCAGGCTTTCGCTGCGCACTGGATTGCCAGTGGCCGACGGCGTGGTGGCTGCTGCCGGGGTGCTGGCGCTTGCCGGCGCAGGCGCCGGGGTAGCGGCAACCGCGGCACTGTTGCCCGCCGCCGCATCCAGGGCAATGACTTCGGCCTTCACATCGGCGCGGATCTTCACCGCCTGCAGGCGGGCCGCTTCGGCCTGGGCACGATCGGCGTACGGTCCGACCCGCACACGCCACGCCTGGCGGCCGTTGATGGTGGCGGTCTCGGTGAAGCCCGGCAGCTGCGAGCGCTTCAGGTACGCGATCACCGCATCCGCATCGGCCTTGCTGCCGTACGCACCGAAGGTGACCGCATAGTTGCCGGCGGCCACCGCCGGCGAGGTGTCCACGGTCGGCGGAGTGGCCGGTGCGGCAGCATCCGCCAGCGGCTTGGCCTGACCGGTCTGCAGGCCGGTGGCGCCGCCTGCCGGGGCGACCAGCGGCAGTTCACGGGTTTCGAACTGGCCATCGGCTGGCGCATCCGGCGCGGCGATCGGCACATTGGCCACCCCGCTGTCCGGGGCCGGCCCCTTGACCAGCATCGGCAGGAAAATCACGGCCAGCGCTACCAGCACGATGGCACCAATCAGACGCTGTTTCAGAGGCGTATCCACGTGAGGCAGGCAACTGTCCGGGGGTTGCCATCGATTATACGGGTGCCGGGCCGGACGGCGTCGGCGTTGGCTGAACGCGGATCAGGCCGGGTCCTGAAGCCACTGCAGGGCCGCGGCGGCGGTATGGAACGAGCCGAACACCAACACGCGGTCGCCACGTTCGGCCTGGGCCAGCACCTGCGCCAGTGCCTGTTCGACGGTATCGGCCAGCTGCGCCTTGGCCGCAGCCGTGCCGGCCAGGCGTGCCTGCAACTGCGCGGCACTCTGTCCACGCGGGCCGTCCAGGCCTGCCAGGGTCCACGCGCCCACAACGTCCTGCAGCGCCTGCACCACGCCCAGCGCGTCCTTGTCCTGCAACGCGGCGTACACCGCCAGGGTACGGCCCGGCGACACTTCGGCCTTCAGCGCACGCGCCAGCTGGCCAGCAGCCTGCGGGTTGTGGCCGACATCGACGCGGATCTGCACGCCGTCGCGCTCGAACGCCTGCAGGCGGCCGGCGATGCGGGCGGCGGCCACACCCTCGGCCCAGGCGGCACGCGGCACCGGCTTGTCCAGCGCGCGCAGTGCGGCGATGGCGGCACCGGCATTGGCCAGCTGGATCGGTCCGGCCAGCGCCGGGATCGGCAGCTCCAGGCGGGTTCCAACATCGCGCCAGCGCCAGCGCTCGGCATCGATCGGTTCGTAGAAATAGTCGCTGCCACCGCGGATCGCATTGGCGCCCAGCCGGTAGGCCCGTGCGAGCACGCTCGATGGCGGATCGGTCTCGCCCAGGATCACCGGCTTCCAGCCGCGGATGATGCCGGCCTTCTCGGTGCCGATGGCCTCGCGGTCCTCGCCCAGCCATTCGGCGTGGTCGATGTCCACGGTGGTGATCACGGCGACATCGGCGTCGATGATGTTGACCGCATCCAGGCGCCCGCCCAGACCCACTTCCAGCACGGCCAGGTCCAGGTCGGCGTCGGTGAACAGCTGCAGCGCCGCCAGCGTGCCGTACTCGAAATAGGTCAGTGTGGTGTCACCGCGTGCCGCTTCGACGGCGTTGAAGGCGGCGACCAGCGCGGCATCGTCCACCTCCTGGCCATCGATGCGCACGCGCTCGTTGTAGCGCAGCAGATGCGGCGACGTGTAGGCACCCACCTTCCAGCCCGCGGCACGCGCGATGGCTTCGATGAAGGCCACGGTGGAACCCTTGCCGTTGGTACCACCGACCACGATGGTGCGCCCGGCCGGCGCACCAATACCCATCGCGGTGGCCACGGTGCGCACGCGCTCCAGGCCCATGTCGATGGTCGCCGGGTGCTGGCGTTCAATGTAATCCAGCCAATCGGCCAGGGTGGTCGGGGTGTTCGTCACGGCAGTGCTTCCAACAGGTACAGGTGGTTCGGTGTGATGGTCAGAGTGCGCGGTGCTTGGCTTCGCCGAAGAACGGCGTGTGATGGGCGCAATCGTTCAGGCGCACCACTTCCAGGCTGTCCAGATCCGCGCCTTCGAGCAGGTTGAGCGTGGTCGGTGCCTGGCGGAAGGTCCACAGGCGGGAAATCGGCAGGCCCAGCACCTTGCACAGGATCACGCGGTTGACCGCATCGTGCGCAACCACCAGCAGGGTGTCGTGCTCGCCAAGGCCTTCGGTGGCACGGGCCAGGCCGCGCCAGCTGCGCTCCAGCACCAGGCGCAGCGATTCACCGCCGGGCATCAGCACGGTATCGGGTTCCTCGCGCCAGGCCTGCAGGCGCGACGGATCCTTCTCGTTGATCTCGCTGGCCAGCAGGCCTTCCCACTCACCGTGGGCGATTTCCTGCAGCTCCGGCTCGGTCAGCAGCATGTCGGCACGGGCGGCGCCAAGCGCCAACTGCGCGGTGCGCTGCGCGCGCGACAGCGGCGAGGCAACGGCACGGGTGATGTCCACCGAGACCAGACGGGCGCCAAGGGCCTGGGCCTGGGCTTCACCGATCGGCGAAAGCGGAATATCGATCTGGCCCTGGTAGCGGCCTTCGGCGTTCCACGGCGTTTCGCCGTGACGGGCAAGCAGGATGCGCATGCGTGCAAGGGGTCCTGGGGGGAGGAGGTTTCCGCGTTTCGTTCACATCCTGTGAAGTACGCGGAACAGGGATGATACCTGTTCGGCGCACCGGGCCGGACCGGGCATGAAAAAACCCCGCGACAGACGTCGCGGGGTTTCGGGATCGCGGAGGGCGCGCCGGGCAGTAGATCCACGCCATGCGTGGATGCACCGCCCGGCAGTGTCTGCAGGCGTTGCCGGCCAGCGGCCGGCACTACCTCACTTAGCCAGGTTCAGTTCCTTCAGCAGCTGCGGCGCCGGCGCCACTTCCTGCATGATCCACTGCATGTAGCGGCTGTCGACGGCGATCATGCGGGTCATCACCGGGTCGAACACCCAGTTGGAGCTGACCGATTCCCAGTTGCCGTCGAACGCCAGGCCGACCAGCTTGCCGTTGGCATCCAGCACCGGCGAACCCGAGTTGCCGCCGGTGATGTCCAGGTTGGACAGGAAGTTCACCGGCACCGAACCAATGCGCTTGTCTTCCAGGCCGCCGTAACGCTTGGCCTTGACCGCATCGAGCAGCGCCTTCGGCGAATCGAACGGATCTTCACCGGTTTCCTTCACCGCCACGCCTTCCAGGGTGGTGAACGGGGTGTACTTCACGCCGTCCTTGCCATAGCCCATGACGTTGCCGAACGTGATGCGCAGCGACAGGTTGGCGTCCGGATACACGAACTCACCCTGGCTCTTCTTGTAGTCGGCCACGGCCTGCAGGTACAGCGGACGCGCGGTCAGCGATTCGCCTTCGCGGATCTTCTTCTGCTCTTCCTGCTTCAGCAGTGCCGGCATGACGGCCACGGCGTACTGGATGGCCGGGTCCCTGCTGGCTTCAAACGCGGCGCGGTCGGCCTTGAACCACTTCAGGCGGTTGTCCAGGCTGCCCAGCTCGGTGCCGCCCAGCTTGGCCACCAGCGACTTCACCGCAGCGGCATCGCTGCCGGCCAGCCACTTGTTCAGCACCTCGTTGTCGCGCTGCGCGGCCGGCAGGGCCACGTACTGGTCCAGCCAGTAGGTCTGCAGCTGCTGGTCCATCTTCGCCACGTAGCGGCGGTCCATCTGCTTCAGGCCACCTTCGATGGTGGTCAGGTCGCGCTCCTGGTAACCGGCTTCGCGCTCGGCATCCGGCTTGCTGCGCTCGATCGACAGGCGGTACAGGGTGATCGCCGCGCCAACAGCCGAGGTGTTGTTGAACTGGCCAACGAACAGATCGCGCTCGCGGGTGGCCTTGCTGGTATCCAGGTGCTTGAGCAGCTGTGCGTGCGCGGCCAGGGCCGGCTTGCCGGCAGCGCCCTGCTTCTTCAGCCACGCCAGCACGGCGGCTTCTTCGGCCTGCTTCTGGCCGGCGGCGTCGATGCGCTTGAAGCCTTCCAGCTGGCCCAGATAGTTCTTGGCCACGTTGTTCATGCTGGCGGCGGTGGCGGCGTACTTCACCTTGACGTCGGCGTCGGCCTTGCCGGCATCGGCGATCATCTTCAGCACTGCGTTGTAGTGCTTGGCGATGGTCGGGTAGGTGAAGCTGGCGGTCTCGTTGAATTCACCGGCCAGCGCATAGCGGTTGGTGCGGCCCGGGTAGCCGGCCACCATCACGAAGTCGTCGGCGCCCAGCGGCTGGTCGGCGAACTTGAGGAAATGCTTGGGCTGGTACGGCACGTTGTCGGCAGCGAACGCGGCCGGCTTGCCGTCCTTGCCGACGTAGGCGCGGTAGAACGAGAAGTCACCGGTGTGGCGCGGCCACATCCAGTTGTCGACGTCACCGCCGAACTTGCCGACGCTGCCCGGGGGCGCGTAGACCAGGCGCACGTCCTTGATTTCCATGTTGCGGAACAGGCGGTAGGTGTTGCCGCCGGAGAAGCTGTACAGGCGGCAGCGGAAGCCGGCATCGGCTTCACAGGCGGCCACCTGGGCCTTGTCGAAAGCGTCCAGCGCGCGGCTGCGGGCCAGCGGATCGTTGCCGGCGCCGGCAATGGCGGCCTTGGCCTGGGCGGTGACGTCGGTGATCTGGTCGAGCACGAACACGCGGGCGTTCGGGCCGGCACTCAGTTCGTCGCTGAGCTTGGGTGCGTTGAAGCCGTCCTTGATCAGGTTCTTCTGCGCGGTCGAATTCAGCTGGATGGCGCCGTAAGCGCAGTGGTGGTTGGTAACCACCAGGCCCTGCGGCGAGACAAAGCTGGCGGTGCAGCCGCCGAGGGCAACCACGGCGCCCATCGGGTCGCCGGTCAGGTTGGCCAGCTGTTCCGGGGACAACTTGAGGCCGGCCTTCTGCAGCGGGCCGGCGATTTCCGGCAGCTGCTGCGGCACCCACATGCCTTCAGCGGCATGGGCGACCTGGACCAGCGCAAGGCTGGCGACGACGGAGAATGCAAGCAGGTTCGAGCGCATGGAGCGACCCCTGGTAGTGGAACCTTCGATTGTAGCCCGCTGCCCTGCCCCGGCCCGAACCCCGGAAGTCATGGACCGGGCGCACCGACGCCCTCCACCGGGCCTGGCCCGGCGCTACCGCTTGCGCGCGCCCTCCCCGGTAGCGCCGGGCCATGCCCGACGAGCGCAGCGGCGTCGTTCGAAACACCCGGCCAAGCTGGCCTTTCGTTCCGCCACTGCACCCGCAGCGCAACATGGGAAATCCGCGCAGGCCTCTATAATCCGCGTTTTCCCCCTGATGAGTTCCACCCCGATGGCGCAGCAAACGATGAAGGCCCTGGTCAAGCGCGAAGCAGCCAAGGGCATCTGGATGGAAGAGGTTCCGGTGCCGACCCCGGGCCCCAACCAGGTGTTGATCAAGCTGGAAAAGACCGCGATCTGCGGCACCGACCTGCATATCTACCTGTGGGACGAGTGGAGCCAGCGCACGATCAAGCCGGGCCTGACCATCGGCCATGAATTCGTCGGCCGCATTGCTGAAATCGGCCCGGGCGTGACCGGCTATGAGATCGGCCAGCGCGTGTCGGCCGAAGGCCACATCGTCTGCGGCCATTGCCGCAACTGCCGTGGCGGCCGCCCGCACCTGTGCCCGAACACCGTCGGCATCGGCGTCAACGTCAACGGCGCGTTCGCCGAATACATGGTGATGCCGGCCAGCAACCTGTGGCCGATCCCGGACCAGATCCCGTCGGAGCTGGCCGCGTTCTTCGACCCGTACGGCAATGCCGCGCACTGCGCACTGGAATTCAACGTGATCGGTGAGGACGTGCTGATCACCGGCGCCGGCCCGATCGGCATCATCGCAGCGGGCATCTGCAAGCACATCGGTGCGCGCAACGTGGTGGTCACCGACGTCAACGATTTCCGCCTGAAGCTGGCCGCCGACATGGGCGCCACCCGCGTGGTCAACGTCGCCAACACCTCGTTGAAGGACGTGATGAAGGAACTGCACATGGAGGGCTTCGACGTGGGCCTGGAAATGAGCGGCAACCCGCGCGCGTTCAACGACATGCTCGACTGCATGTACCACGGCGGCAAGATCGCCATGCTCGGCATCATGCCCAAGGGCGCTGGCTGCGACTGGGACAAGATCATCTTCAAGGGCCTCACCGTGCAGGGCATCTACGGCCGCAAGATGTACGAGACCTGGTACAAGATGACCCAGCTGGTGCTGTCTGGTTTCCCGCTGGGCAAGGTGATGACCCACCAGCTGCCGATCGACGACTTCCAGAAGGGCTTCGACCTGATGGAAGAAGGCAAGGCCGGCAAGGTTGTGTTGAGCTGGAATTGACCCTTCGCTCCGCGCGCGAATGGTGGGTGCCGAGCTTGCTCGGCACGCCTTGGAATTGAAAAAGGCGCCCATGGGGCGCCTTTCTCGTAAAGCGTGCCAGGCAAGCCTGACACCTACCGTAACGCTTCGGCGTTACTTTCCGACCGCCACGCTCAGCATCACCCGGCTGTGGGCCAGCTTGCCGGAGTTGTCACGGCCATTGCCGTCGGTGCCGTAGTAGCCCAGGCCAACGTTGAACAAGCCGAACTGGCGCGCGACGCCGACGTTCCAGTCGGTGTAATCCTTGGCGATGCCATCTTCGAAGGTGCTGCGACCGACGTTGGCGTTCAAGGTGAAGTCCTTCGGCAGGCCCCAGCTGCCGCCCAGGCCGAAGTACCAGCCATCGGTGCTGCTGTTCCACACATCGTTGCTGTAGGCCACCGTCAGCTTGTAGGTGTCATCCAGCGTGGTGGTGGTGATCAGCTCGTTGTAGTTCTGGCGGCTGGACTTGAGGTAGGTGTAGCGGTTCAGCAGCACGTCGAAGTTGACCCGCTCGGTGACGTCCACGCCGTAGCCGATCAGGTAGTCGATTTCGGTCTTCGGATCGCCCGGACCGAAGTCCACGCCCGAGCCCCAGACGCCGGCATACAGGCCGACCGGGCTGGTGTAGGTGAAGCCAGCCTGCAGGGTCGGATCCTCATCGGTCTGCGACACACCACGGAACAGGTAATCGGAAACGGCAGTGACGTTCCAGCTGTACGGCGATTCGTTTTCCTGGGCGCTGGCGGCGAACGGGGCGGCCAGGGTCAGGGCAGCGGCAATGGCGAGGCAGGCACGGGCGTGCTTCATGAGCGTCTCCGGTGGGGGCGGTGGCGTGGAAGGCGGTAGCGGGCGTAGCAGCCGGAGCGCGACAGCTCCGGTTCACGAATTCTTAACCAGTTTGCTATTGCGATGCAACATGTGCCGGCCATGGCGATGGCCCATCCGGAGCGGTTGGTGAGCAACGATGCCCGGTAGAATCAGCGGTTTCCCCGTTCAGAGCCGTGCCCACGCCATGACCGACGCCTCCTCCGCCCTGACCCGCCACTACGCCGAGGAACTGGACGCCATCCGCGCCCAGGGCCTGTTCAAGTCCGAGCGGATCATCACCAGCCCGCAGTCGGCCGAGATCACCCTCGAAGACGGCCGCACGGTGCTGAACTTCTGCGCCAACAACTACCTGGGCCTGGCCGACCACCCGGACCTGATCCAGGCCGCGAAAGACGCGCTGGACAGCCACGGCTTCGGCATGGCGTCGGTACGTTTCATCTGCGGCACCCAGGACCTGCACAAGCAGCTGGAAGCGCAGATCGCCAGCTTCTTCGGCAAGCAGGACACCATCCTGTACGCGGCCTGCTTCGACGCCAACGGCGGCCTGTTCGAGCCGCTGCTGGGCGAGAACGACGCCATCATTTCCGATGCGTTGAACCATGCCTCGATCATCGACGGCGTGCGCCTGTGCAAGGCCAAGCGCTTCCGCTACGCCAACTGCGACATGGCCGATCTGGAAGCGCAGCTGCAGGCCGCCGACGCTGCCGGCTGCAGGACCAAGCTGATCACCACCGACGGCGTGTTCTCGATGGACGGCTTCATCGCCCCGCTGGACGAAATCACCGCGCTGGCGAAGAAGTACAACGCACTGGTGCATATCGACGAATGCCATGCCACCGGCTTCCTTGGCGCCAGCGGCCGCGGTTCGGCCGAGGTGAAGGGCGTGCTGGAGAAGATCGACATCATCACCGGCACCCTGGGCAAGGCCATGGGCGGTGCACTGGGTGGCTTCACCTGCGCCAGCAGCGAAGTGATCGAACTGCTGCGCCAGCGTTCGCGCCCGTACCTGTTCTCCAACTCGCTGCCGCCGCACGTGGTCGCCGCCGGCATCAAGGCGTTTGAAATGCTGGCCGCCGCCGACGACCTGCGCAGCACGCTGGCCGAGAACACCACCTACTTCCGCGAAAAGATGACCGCCGCCGGTTTCGACGTGAAGCCGGGCGTACATCCGATCAGCCCGGTGATGCTGTACGACGCACCGCTGGCGCAGAAGTTCGCCGAGCGCCTGCTGGAAGAAGGCATCTACGCGATCGGTTTCTTCTTCCCGGTGGTGCCCAAGGGCCAGGCGCGCATCCGCACCCAGATCAGCGCCGCGCACAGCCGCGAGCACCTGGACCGTGCCATCGATGCGTTCACCCGCATTGGCGTCGAGCTGGGCGTGATCAAGGGCTGATGACGCCCCGGGGTCGGATCCCTTTCCGCAGGAAAGGGCTCTGACCCCAGCAACAGCTTCCGCGCTACGCGCTCGCCGGGCATGGCCCGGCGCTACCGAAATGACGCGCATTGCGCGTCATTTCTTTTTCTTCTTGCCCTTCGGTTCGTCCTTGCTGGCCACCACCACCGGCTTGGTAGCAGCATCCTGGCCGTTGCCCTTGGCCACACGGATGCCATTGGCCTTCATCCATGCGTCGAACTGGTCGGCGGTCATCTTCTGGTCGCCGTTGCTCATCAGGAAGCGGTAGCTGCCGCGACCGTCCAGTTCCGGGGTCTTCACTTCCACCACCGGGGTCTCGGCCGGCGTTTCCGCCTTGGCCACCTTCTTGTGGCCGCCACAGGCAGTGAGCAGCACCATCGGCAGCAGCAGGCCTGCGCAGCGCAGGGTGTGATTGAGGGTCGGGTGGTACATGGGCAGGCTCCGTTCGGGAAATTCAACAACCAGGCGCCCCCTACGCCTGGAACGGTGGCCGGCGGGCGCCGGCCGCGGGCGATGATCAGCCCGTTGCAGCGGCCCCCAGCCGCTGCTGGTCGCTGACCTCCAGCACCCGCCACTGGCCCTTGCCGAGATCGCCGAGCGTGAGCTCTCCGATCGCAACCCGGACCAACCGCAGCACCTGCAGGTCGAATGCCGCCAACAGGCGACGGATATGGCGGTTGCGCCCCTCGTCGAGGACCACCTCCAGCCACGCGGTCTTGTCGCCGCTGCGCAGCACGCGCACGGCCTGGGCAACCAGGAACTCGCCCTCGTCTTCGACACCGGCGCGCAGCGCTGCCAGGATGTCCTCGTCGGGCAGGCGGTCCACCTGTACGTGATAGGTCTTCTGCGGCCCGGTCTGCGGATCGGTCAGATGCGCGGCCCACTGCGGATCATTGCTGAACAGCAGCAGGCCTTCACTGGCCTTGTCCAGCCGCCCGACCGGCGCGATCCACGGCAGGCCGGCACCATCGAAACAGCGGTACACGGTGTCGCGGCCGCGCTCGTCCTGCGCGGTCGTCACTACCCCGCGCGGCTTGTTGAGCATCAGGTACAGGCGCTGCGGTGCGCCCATCGGCTGGCCGTCGACCTCGATCGGCGGCGCCGGGCTGGCAATCGGGAATTCCGGATCACGGACAATGCGCCCGGCGACACGAACACGGCCATCGGCGATCCAGCGCGCGGCCTCGCTGCGCGAGCACACGCCGGCCTTGGACAGCACGCGCGCCAGACCATGGCGCACGCCGCTGGAGGCGTTCGGATTCGCACGCCCACGCGAGGCGTGGGAGCGGGCAGCGGGGGCGGCAGGTGGGCGGCGCGTGCGCAAGCCTCTGCTCCCCGCGTCGCTTACTTCTTGTCGACCGGCTTGGTTTCAGCCGGTGCTTCGGCTGCAGCCGGCGTAGCCGCTGGAACCGGACGGGCCTTGACCACACGCACGCCGCGCGCCTTCATCCAGGCGTCGAACTCTTCGGCGGTCATGCGCTTGCCGTTCTGGCTCATGTCGAAGCGCCACGGCGTGTTGTCGAACTCGGTCTGCGGCTTGTAGGCCGCCGGATCGTTCGCCTTCACCGCCGGCGCGCTCGGAATGGCCTTGGCGATGTTCTGGCAACCATCGATGCGCAGTCGCTGCAGCACCTGGTCCAACGACTGCGACGGATCGTAGTTGCCGCTCAGCACGCCGGCCGGCATACCCAGCTGGTTGCCGCGGATGTACAGCTCGTCAGCCACCGGCGCGATGGTCGTGGCCGGCAACGGCAGCGGCGAGGCGCTGGTGTTGACCGAGCAATCGACCGCAGCGTGGGCGGCGGGAACCAGGGCCAGCGCCAGGACGGCGGCCGATGCAGAGCGCAGCATGAAGGACATCCAGGAAAGGAAGTGACGCGGCGAGTTTAGCAATGCCGCGACAGCTTTCAAGCGCCACTTTCAATGAATACCGCAACTCATTGGTTTTAGAAGAAAATTACTGACGAACGGTCGGCTACCAACGGATGATTCGGGGGGTTCCGGGCATTCCGGGCCGCAGAAACAACAAGACCCGGCCGAAGCCGGGTCCTGCTGTGTCTTACTGGCAGAGCGTCAGAACTTAGTTCTGGACGTTCAGCTCGGTACGACGGTTCTTGGCGCGACCTTCCGGGTTGTCCGAACCATCCGGGTTGGTGTTCGGAGCAATCGGACGGCTCTCGCCGTAGCCGATCGGGCCGACCAGACGACCGGCGTCAACGCCGTTCTTGGTCAGGTAGTTGTACACGGCGGTAGCACGACGCTCCGACAGCTTCTGGTTGTAAGCGTCGGTACCCTTCGAGTCGGTGTGACCGGCAACTTCAACGCGCAGATCCGGGTAACGCTTCAGGATCTCGGTGGCTTCGCTCAGGATGGCCACGGCGTCCGGACGCAGGTTCGACTTGTCGAAGTCGAAGTTCACGCCCTTCAGGTCGATCGAGACCGGCACCGGGCAACCGTCCGGACCGATGGTCTGACCCGGCTGCGAGTTCGGGCACTTGTCGTCGCAGTTGTTGACGCCGTCACCGTCGTCATCCAGGTCGGCGCAGCTCGGAGCAACCGGAGCCGGAGCAACGGTGGCAGCAACCGGAGCCGGGCCCAGCGGGATCACGACGCCGACCGAAGCCAGCACGTCGCCGAACCAGTCTTCCTTCGGAGCAGCAATGCTCTTGTCGTCGAAGACAGCGCGGTAGGCCACTTCGGCGCGCACAGCAACGCGCTTCTCGAAGGTGGTCTGCAGGCCGACGCCGAGCTTGGCGGCAACGTTGCCGTCCTTACGCTCGCGCGGACCATTGGCGTTCAGTGCCGGGTACTCTTCTTCCGACTTCTGGTAGCCCAGGCCACCCAGGATGTACGGGTTCCAGCCGCGGCCTTCCTTGATGAAGTGGCGACGCAGGTCCAGCGAGACGCCGTACTGCGACCAGTTCAGGTCCTTGTTCGAATCGAAGTTCGGGTTCTGATAGTTCAGCTCACCGTCCAGCGACCAGTTCGGGCTGATGAACTTGCCCAGGCCCAGGGTCACGAACGGAGCGTCATTGGTCAGACGGTCGCTGTCCTGGAAGTTGAAGCCGGCCGAACCGGTCAGGTACCAGCGGTCATCGAACTCCTGCGCGGAAGCAGCCTGGGCAAAAGCCAGACCACCCAGCAGCGCGGCAGTAAGGATCTTCTTGTTCATTGAGTACAGCTCCTATTTCGGGGGTATGAAACCGGTAGAGGCATGGGCCAGCACTACTGCGTCGAAGCTCGACAGCCGATTCAGCACGCCACCGCCGCGAACATTATGCTCAGGCGGGTGAAGGTCATGTTAACAGTCCCGTAACATGTGAAGTGTTGTGCCCGACCCTCCACCGGTCCGACGTTGAAACCCTATACAGGATGATGAAAATCCGCAAGACCCTCGCGCTGCAAGGGTTTGACGGGGTTTAAGTGCGAAAAGCGACATTCTTCGCCACACACTGCATCACAGGATTCAGCCGGTTTGCGGAAAGGTGAGGAACCTTATGATGAGAACACGTACCCAGCCGGAGCCGTGATGAAAGCCGTCGCCCTGAGTCGTGAATCATGCCCTGCCCTGCACGATATCCATCTGCCTCCGCCGTTGCCTCCGGGCGGCCGTGACCTGCTGGTCCGGGTCGAGGCGATCTCGGTCAATCCCGTCGACGGCAAGCAACGCGCTGCCACCCATCCGGCCACGCTCGACGTCCCCCGCGTACTCGGCTGGGACGCCGCCGGCGTGGTCGAGGCGATCGGCGACGAGGCCAGTCTGTTTGCTTCCGGCGACGAGGTCTATTACGCCGGTGATGTGACCCGCCCCGGCTGCAATGCGCAGTACCAGCTGGTGGACGAACGCCTGGTCGCACGCAAGCCCACCACCCTCGACTTCGCCGAGGCCGCTGCGCTGCCACTGACCACCCTCACCGCTTGGGAACTGCTGTTCGAGCGCATGCCATTGCGGCTGGACGACCGACGCCAGTCCGGCCAGCACCTGCTGGTGATCGGCGGCGCGGGGGGCGTCGGCTCGATGGCGATCCAGCTGGCCCGCCACGCCGGCTTCGAGGTGATCGCCACCGCGTCCCGCGAGGCCTCGATCGACTGGTGCCGGCGCATGGGCGCCCAGCACGTGATCGACCACCGGCAACCCCTGCTGCCCCAACTGCAGGCGGCGGGCATCGATGCGGTGCAGGTCGCCCTCAACCTGGCCGACACCGACCACTACTGGGACGAGCTGGGTGAGCTGCTGGCGCCGCAGGGACATGTCGGCCTGATCGTCGAACCGCGCGGCCCGCTGCGCATCGGCGATCCCTACAAGGCCAAATGCATCGGCATCCACTGGGAATTCATGTTCGCGCGCTCGCGCTTCGCCACTGCCGACCGCATCGAGCAGCACCGCATCCTCAGCCGTGCGGCCAGCATGATCGACGCCGGCCAGCTGCGCGGTACCCTCAGCGAGACGCTGGGCACGATCAATGCGGAAAATCTGGACATCGCGCATCAGCGCGTGGCCAGCGGGCGCACGGTGGGCAAGCTGGCACTGGCCGGTTGGGACGACTGAGCCGGGCTGGAACGCCGATGTAGAGCCGAGCCCGTGCTCGGCCATGCGGCCTGATCGTAGAGTCGAGCCTGCTCGACTGATTCATCAGGAGCAGTCGAGCAGGCTCGACTCTCCTGTAGCGGCGGATTGGCTGGCATCTGTATCTATGGAAGTTGCTGGATCAGGACTACGGTGGAAACAGATCACCCTCCCCCCGAGCCTGCCATGCCCACCGCCCTGCCCCTGCGCCTGCTGCAACTGATCACCGGGCTGTTCCTGTACGGCTTTGGCGCCTCGCTGATGATCCGCGCAGCGATCGGCGTGGCCCCCTGGGATGTGCTGTCGCAGGGCATCGCCGCACAGACCCCGCTGTCGTTCGGGCTGGCCACCAACGTGATCGGCGCGCTGGTGCTGCTGCTCTGGTGGCCGCTGCGGCAGAAGCCCGGCGTCGGCACCGTCCTCAACGTCATGCTGATCGGCCCTTCGGCCCAGTTCGGGCTGTGGCTGCTGCCGCCAGCCGTCGGCCTCGGCTGGCAGCTGGCGATGTTCTGCGCCGGCATGCTGCTGGTCGCGCTTGCCACCGGGCTGTACATCGGCGCCAAGCTCGGCCCCGGTCCGCGCGACGGCCTGATGACCGGCCTGCACGCGCGCACCGGCTGGCCGATCTGGAAGGTGCGCAGCCTGATCGAGGGCAGCGTGCTGCTGCTGGGCTGGTGGCTGGGTGGCAACGTCGGCGTCGGCACGCTGGCTTTCGCTCTGCTGATCGGCCCGCTGTGCGGGGTGACGCTGGGTTGGTTCGGAATTGGCAAGGTACCGTCGGCGCCTGCTTCCGGTAGCGCCGGGCCATGCCCGGCGAGCGCACAGCGCGGCAAGGGTTGATCGCGTCGCCGGGCATGGCCCGGCGCCACCCCGCCGTGCGGCGGCCCTTGCCCCGGCCGCCGTTTCGCGGCACGCTTCGCGCTTCCGTACGCAAGCGTATCGACCATGTCGCCAGCCAACGAAAGCACCTATCCCCATCTGTTCGCCCCGCTGGACCTGGGCTTCACCCAGCTGCGCAACCGCGTACTGATGGGCTCGATGCACACCGGCCTGGAAGATCGCGCCCGCGACTTCCCGCGGCTGGCGGCCTATTTCGCCGAACGCGCCGAGGGCGGCGTCGGCCTGATCGTCACCGGTGGCTTCGCACCGAACGTGGTGGGCTGGCTGAAGCCGTTCGGCGGCAAGCTGTCCTGGCCCTGGGAAGTGCGCCCGCACCGCCAACTGACCGCCGCTGCGCACCAGCATGGCGCGAAGATCTGCCTGCAGCTGCTGCATGCCGGCCGCTATGCCTATCACCCGCTGTCGGTGGCGCCGTCGAAGCTGAAAGCGCCGATCAACCCGTTCACCCCGCGCGCGCTCTCGGCCAGTGGCGTCGAACGGCATATCGCCGACTACGCGCGCAGCGCGAAGCTGGCCCGCGAAGCCGGCTACGACGGCGTCGAAGTGATGGGCTCGGAGGGCTACCTCATCAACGAGTTCATCGCCCCGCGCACCAACAAGCGCACCGATGCCTGGGGTGGCGACGCACGCCAGCGCATGCGCTTCGCGGTGGAGATCGTGCGCCGCATCCGCGAGGCCTGCGGCCCGGACTTCATCATCATCTACCGCCTGTCGCTGGTGGATCTGGTCGACGACGGCAGCAACTGGGAAGAAATCGTGCAGCAGGCGCAGGCGATCGAGGCGGCCGGCGCAACGATCATCAATTCCGGCATCGGCTGGCACGAAGCACGCATTCCGACCATCGCCACCTCGGTGCCGCGCGCAGCCTTCGCCGGGGTCACCGCCAAGCTCAAGCCGTATGTGAAGGTGCCGCTGGTGGCGACCAACCGCATCAACATGCCCGAGGTGGCCGAGCGCATCCTGGCCAGTGGCGGCGCCGACATGGTGTCGCTGGCGCGCCCGCTGCTGGCCGACCCGCAGTGGCCGAACAAGGCCCGCGCCGGCCGCGCCGAGGCGATCAACACCTGCATCGCCTGCAACCAGGCGTGCCTGGACCACGTGTTCGAGAACAAGCTGGCCAGCTGCCTGGTCAACCCGCGCGCCGCACACGAGACCGAGCTGGTCTATCGCCCCACCGCCACGGCGAAGAAGGTTGCCGTGGTCGGTGCTGGCCCCGCCGGTCTGGCCTGTGCCACGGTGGCCGCCGAACGTGGCCACCAGGTCACCCTGTTCGATGCCAACGAGGCGATCGGCGGCCAGTTCAATGTGGCCAAGCGCATCCCCGGCAAGGAAGAATTCCACGAGACCCTGCGCTACTTCCGCCACAAGCTGCAGGAAACCGGCGTGCAGCTGCGCCTCGGCACCCGCGCCGATGCCGCCAACCTGGTCGGTTTCGACGAGGTGGTGCTGGCCACCGGCATCACCCCGCGCAAGGTCGACTTCCCCGGCGCCGACCACGCCAAGGTGATCAACTACCTGGACGTGCTGCTGGGCCGGGTTGAGGTCGGCACCAATGCGGCGATCATCGGCGCCGGTGGCATCGGCTTCGATGTCGGCGAGTTCCTCAGCCACGCCGGTGAGTCGCCCTCGCTGGACCCGCAGCGCTGGATGGCCGAATGGGGCGTCGATGCCAGCTTCGAGGCCCGCGGCTCACTGGGCCGGCCCGAGGTCGAGGCATCACCGCGGCGGCTGTGGCTGCTGCAGCGCAGCCCGGGCAAACCCGGCGCGCGGCTGGGCAAGACCACCGGCTGGATCCACCGCGCCACGCTGAAGGCCAAGGGTGTGCGCATGCTCGGCGGCGTCGAGTACCTGGGGGTGGACGACGAGGGCCTGCGCATCCGCGTGGAAGGCAGCGAACAGCTGCTGCCGGTCGACCATGTGGTGATCTGCGCCGGGCAGGAACCGAACCGTGCATTGCAGGCCGAACTGCAGGCCGCCGGCATCAACGCGCAGCTGATCGGCGGTGCCGATGTAGCGGCCGAACTGGATGCGAAGCGGGCCATCGACCAGGGCAGCCGGGTCGCCGCCGCGCTCTGATGAGCGCCTGAATGGGGGGCGGAATGTGATTTCCGTCACCCCTGCCGAACCTGAATGTCAAGCCGGACGGTTCACGATGCGTTCGGCTATCCCCCCCTACCTTGCGCCATCTTCCGCTCACCAGCCAGTTTCCGGTGAGCCGGCGCAGCCCCCTCGATCGGTACTGATCGTTCTTTTGGGGCTGCCCACGGGGCGGCCCCGATGGCCGCCTCCCCATGACGCCAAGTCGTACCCCGCCTCCTGTCGCCCCCGCGGCCGGAACCGGAGCGTGCGGCCCATACGGAGCAAGGAGTTATATGAAACTGGCCTGGATTCTCTGGCTGTCGCAGTTGTTGCCGCAGCCGGCCGCTGATTCACTGTGTTTGAGCACCACCGTTTACCTGGAAGCCCGCGACCAGACCGTCCGTGGCCAGCAGGCCGTGGCCGAGGTCGCCCTGCGCCGTCTCGACAGTGGCCTGTGGGGCGACTCGATGTGCCAGGTGGTTACCGCGCGCAAGCAGTTCGCACCGACCATCGTCTCCCCCGGCACCCAGCTGGGCAATGACGCGGCCTGGAGCGAGGCGATGAACGTGGCCTTCGACGCCGAGCGCAACTGGGCGCTGCCGGCCGGCGAGCGCCGCGAGATCGTGCCCGGTGCGAGCCACTTCGCTGCGCTGTCCATCGCCAGCCCGAATTGGCGCAATGCCTACCAGGTGGCCACCATCGGCGATCACACCTTCTATAAGGTGCAGAACCTCAAGCCGCGGCAGTCGTAACGATCCGTACAGGCGGCAGCGTTGCCGCCTGCCGGCGGGCTCTGGGATAGTGGGCGTTTCCCGCCCGTATCACCTGGAGTTCCCATGAAGCTGTACAGCAAGCCCGGTGCCTGTTCCACCGCCGACCACATCGCCCTGCAGTGGACCGGCCAGCCGTTCGAGGTTGAACTGCTGAACAAGGACACCCTGAAGGGTCCGGAATTCCTCAAGATCAATCCGGCCGGCGCCGTTCCCGCACTGGTCGACGGCGATTTCGTGCTGCTGCAGAACGCCGCGATCATGGGCTATATCGCCGACAGCTTCCCGCAGGCCGGCCTCGGCGGCGATGGCAGCCCGCGCCAGCGCGCAGAAGCCACCCGCTGGCTGGCCTTCGTCAATTCCGATGTGCATCCGGCGTTCTCGCCGCTGTTCTCGCCGGGCAAGTTCATTGCCGACGAAGGCCAGTACGACGCGATCCGCGCCGCCGCACACAAGCGCCTGCGTGGCCTGTTCGAAACCGCCGACACGCAGCTGGCAGACAAGCAGTGGCTGGCCGGCTTCCGCAGCTACGCCGACCCGTACTTCTACATCACCCTGCGCTGGGCAGCCGGCGCCAAGGTCGATCTGTCCGGGCTGGACAACCTGGCCGCCTACAAGGCGCGCATGGATGCCGATGCCGGCGTGCAGGCCGCACTGAAGGCTGAAGGCCTGGCCTGACCGTGACCTGGGGTCAGAGCCGTTCGCGTGGCGAACGGATCTGACCCAAATGGCTGCTGGGACGGGGTCGGATCCGTCTGCGCAGCAGACGGCTCTGACCCCATCGGTTCCAGCGGTGCAATCAACCGATCTGGCGGATCACTTCGCCCTTCGCATCACGCAGGTAGGTCGGCACCACTTCGATGCGCAGCGCATCGGCCAGCGGGTAGATGCCGCGCTCGGCACGCACCTCGGCAAGCGCCTGAAGCCCTGCCTCGTCCAGCGCCCAGCGCGCGCTGTCGACAGACACCTCGCCGGCTTCATCGCGCCCGGCTGGAATGAACTCCCACTGCCGCTCGCGGCTGACCAGCTCCAGTGATCTGCCGTGGCGCAGACGCAGCGGCAGCAACTCGCACACGCTGGCCACCTGGCCCGCGCCCAGCACCAGCGTGGTAACACCGGCCTCCTGGCGCCAGTCCAGCGTCTCGATGAACAACATGCCGGTACTGGAGCCTTCGCGCTCGCTGCCGGCGCGCACCTGTGCGGCCAGCGCTGGATCGTCCAGCAGGTTGCCGCGATGCAGGTCGCTGATCCACAGCGGCATCGCCGGCTGCAGCACCTGCAGCACGCCGCGCGTCGACCAGCGCTTGACCGCCTCCATCTCCTCATCGGTCAGCCCGACCAGCTGCAGGAACTGCAGATGGCCATTGGCGGTATCGCGCGCCGGCAACTGAGGGTCGGCGACGAAGGCCAGGTGGCACAACCGCGTGTCGGTCTCCAGCGCGATCGGGCCATTGGCATTGAGGTGGTGACCGTCCTCGAACACGTTGCCGCTGCCGAACACATAGCGCGCCAGGTTCTGCAGCAGGTTCATCGGCCACACCGGCGGCGTGCTGTCGGCGTTCTCATCGGCAGCCGCCGCCAGACGGAAGGTCAGCTCGAAGCCATAGCCACTGGTAGCGGCATCGCTGCTCTCCTTGGCGTACAGCTCGGAGAAGCCATAGGTGATGTAGTGCCAGTGCGGTACAGGCGCATCCGCCCAGTACACACTGATGCCATCCAAGGGGTCCTGGCCACCCAGCGTGTACGGAAGCGCCGTGCCGTAGTGACGCGGCTCCTGGCCGGCATACATTGGCGCCAGCGCTGCGTTGATCGCGTCCCAGCCGGGGGTATCGGTGTCGTCGTGGTCGTCCTGCACGGGAGACTCCTTGTGGAAGTGAACCGGTCACTTTACGCGGTGGCTCAGGCCTGTACGACCTCGCTGCTGCCACCCACCAGTGCCGCTTGGGTTTCCTGCCACCAACGCTGCGCCAGCGCCGGGCTGCGCGCCTTGCCGACGGCGGTCAGCAGCTCCGGGCACAAGCGCTCCAACGCCCGTGCATCGGTACAGCGTTCAATCTTCAACTGCATGAAGTAGCCCTTCAGGCCCAGATGGCGGCGCACGGCCTCGCTCATCGCGTCGTACAGCTGCTGGTACAGCGCCGGGTCCTGTTCGCGGCCCGTGCTGATGCCGCGCACCGGTGCCACATCGGCGCTTCCGCCGATCACTTCGATCAGGCCCTGCGCCGACAATTGTTCCAGTGCATCGGGTGGCGCACGCAGGCCTTCGAACAGGCCACGCAGTTCAGTGTCATCACGTTGGCCATCGACCATCAGCAGGATCGAACGCAGCGCCGCCGGCAGCCGGCGCGCGCGGTCTTCGATTTCCTGGCGGCCAGCAGCCGTCTTGGCGTGCAGCAATGCCATTGCATCCCCCCGATCCTTGATGCGCTTCATCTGCGCGCCCGGACGGACGCGCCCCCTTTGCCCGCCATCGCCGGAGCCTGCGCAGCTTCCCCGAAGCGCAGGCCCTGTTGCAGATCGATGACAGGCCGAGCTTAGCGCATGTCTGGCGGATGGGTAGCGCCAGGCCATGCCTGGCGGCTTTTCCGCGCTTCGCGCTCGCCGGGCATGGCCCGGCGCTACCAGACCGGTTACCGCCCCAGCGCCCGGCGGATCTCCTCCAGTGCGCTGGGATCATCCAGCGTCGACAGGTCTCCCGGGTCGCGCTGCTCGGCCAGCGCCTGCAGCGAGCGCCGCAGCAGCTTGCCCGAACGGGTCTTGGGCAGCGCATTGACCACGTGCACGTGCGCCGGGCGCGCAACCGCACCGAGCGAGGCAGTCACCGTCGCCATCATCTCGGCCACCACCGGCGCCGGATCCTCGCCATCGAGCCCCTGCCTGAGAGTGACGAACACCAGCGGCACCTGCCCCTTCAGTTCGTCCTTGACCCCGATCACTGCGGCCTCGGCCACGCGCGGGTGGCTGGAAATGGCTTCTTCGATTTCGCGCGTGCCCAGTCGATGCCCGGCCACGTTGATCACATCGTCGGTGCGGCCGAGGATGAAGGTGTAGCCATCGTCATCGCGGATCGCCCAGTCCAGCGAGCTGTACAGCAGCTCCTTGAAGTGGCTGAAATAGCTCTGCAGAAAGCGGCTGTCGTCGTTCCACACCGTGCTCATGCAGCCCGGCGGCAACGGCGGGGTCATCACCAGCACGCCCTTCTGGCCCGGCGCGACTTCTTCGCCGGTGTTCTCATCGATCACCTTCATCCGGTAACCGAGGTTGGGGAAGCCCGGCGAACCGAAGCGCACCTGCTTCATCTCCAGGCCCGGCAGCAGGGTCAGCGCCGGCCAGCCGGTTTCGGTCTGCCAGTAGTTGTCGATGATCGGCTTGCCCAGCGCTTCACTGATCCAGTGCGCGGTGGGTTCGTCCAGCGGCTCGCCCGCCAGGAACAGGTACTTCAGCGCACGCAGGTCGTGGCGATGGATGAAGTCCGCGTCGTGCTTCTTCAGCACGCGGATGGCAGTGGGCGAAGAGAACATCGTGCGCACGTTGTACTGTTCGCACAGTGCCCACCAGATGCCCGGGTCCGGGTTGGTCGGCAGTCCTTCGTACAGCAGCGACGTGCAGCCGCCGATCAGCGGGCCGTACACGTTGTAGGAGTGACCCACGGCCCAGCCGACGTCGGAGGTGGAGAACATGACCTGCCCCGGCCTGCAGTCGAACACCGTCTCCATCGACTGTGCCATCGCCACCGCGTATCCGCCCACGTCGCGTTGCACGCCCTTCGGCTTGCCGGTGGTACCGGAGGTGTACAACAGATAGCTCGGCTCGCTCGATTCCAGCCACTGGACCGGCACGTCGGTTTCGCCGATCTGTGCACGCAGCGCAGCGTAGTCCACGTCGCGGCCTGCCACGCGTGGTTCGGCTGCATCCAGACCACGCGATACGATCAACACATGCGGTGGCGGCGAAGCCGCTTCAGCGCAGGCCGCGTCGACCATCGCCTTGTAGGGAATCAGTTTGCCACCGCGCATGCCGGCATCGGCGGCGATCAGCAGCTTGGGCTTTGCGTCGTCGATGCGCAGCGCGAGGTTGTGCGCGGCGAAGCCACCGAATACTACCGAGTGCACCGCACCGATACGCGCGCACGCAAGCATGGCGAATACCGCTTCGGCCATGTTCGGCATGTAGATCACAACGCGGTCGCCGTGGCCGACGCCAAGGTGCTTGAGCACGGCGGCGAAGTCGTTCACCTCGCGATACAACTGGCGATAGGTGATCTCGCGGGTGCTGTTGGTTTCGGTGGAGATTGCGACCAATGCGAGCTGGTCGGGACGATCCACCAAGTGGCGATCGACGGCGTTGTAGCAGAGATTGGTTTCGCCGCCGACGAACCAGCGCCGGAACGGCGGATTGCTGTAGTCCAGCACCTGTTGCGGCGGTTTGTGCCAATGGATGCGCTTGGCTTCCTCGCCCCAGAAGGCCTCCGGCTCGTCGATCGAGCGACGGTAGGTTTCCTCGTAGTTCATGACGCAGCCCTCCCAGACAAAGTCATGGGTTCGAGGATAGTCCGGCGCTGCCGCGCGGGCCGCCCTACCTTGGTAGGGGGTGTTTGTTCTGCAGGGCTGCGCCCTGCACCCGCCGAGGCTTCAAGCCAAGGCAACGTCAAGAGCTGGGTATCCGTGGGATGGCGGGATGGGTCCGGTTGCGGGGGACGCCGTGAATGCGTCCCTGTAGGCTCGGTCGCGCCATCCATGGCGCTCACGCCCCCGCAACCGGACCCACCCCGCCTTCGACAGTTCTCCGCGATCTGTCGGAACGACGTTCTGCCTTGGTGGGTGTCGACCTTGGTCGACACGGTAGAGCCACGCCATGCGTGGATGCATTTCGATTTCAATTCGAAATATTCGATTCCGATTGAGATTCATCCACACATGGCGTGGATCTACTGGCCGCCGGCCAACTGTCGAAGGCGGGGCACTGTGGGTTTGCGGGGTGTGAGCGGCATGGATGCCGCGACCAAGCCCCCATGGATGGGTTTACGGCGTCCCCGCAAACCCACAGTGCCCCACCATCCCACGGATAGCCCGCTTTCGACGTTGACGTTGATTCTGCGGGTGCAGGGCTGCAAGCCCTGCCGAACCCCTAGAACGGAGTCGCAGACTCGAACGCGAGCGCCTCACCCGTCACCGGGTGGGTGAACTGCAGGCTGCGCGCATGCAGGTGCACCCGCTGCGCAGGTGCAGCGCCATACAGCACGTCACCGACGATGGGATGGCCGAGGCTGGCCATGTGCAGGCGCAGCTGATGGCTGCGGCCGGTGACCGGCTCCAGCTCCACGCGGGTGCGCTGCGCTTCAACATCGCGGGCAAGCACACGCCAGCGTGTCAGCGCCGGCTTACCACGCTCGTGGTCAACCATCTGCTTCGGCCGGTTCGGCCAGTCCACGATCAACGGCAGCTCCACCTCGCCGGCCTCAGCTTCCAGCAGACCCTGCACGATGGCCTCGTAGCGCTTGCCGACCCGGCGCTGCTCGAACTGCATCGACAACGCCGCCTGCATGTCCTTGCCACGCGCGTGCAGCAAGAGGCCCGAAGTCACCTGGTCCAGGCGATGCACGGTCAGCGCATCCGGGTACAACGCCTGCAAACGCACGATCACGCAGTCCTGGTTCTCGGCGCTGCGGCCAGGCACGGACAGCAGGCCGGCCGGCTTTTCCGCCACCAGCAGCGCGTCGTCGATGTAATGCAGGTGGATCATCAGGTTCTATCCGTCCAAACAAAAACGGGGAAGCCGAAGCTTCCCCGTTTTCTGCGTTCCGACCAACGGTCGGTACCTACCTCGATGGAAGACGTACCGACCGGAGCCGGTACCGACTGCATCAGCCCAGCAGGTGGGCGACGCCGGAGCGTTCTTCTTCCAGCTCGGCCAGGGTCTTGTCGATGTACTTCTGGCTGAAGTCGTCGATCGGCAGATCCTTGACCAGGGTGTACTTGCCGTTTTCGGTGGTCACGGCGAAGCCGAAGATCACACCTTCCGGAATGCCGTAGGAACCGTCGGACGGCACGCCCATGGTGACCCACTTGCCGTTGCTGCCCAGCACCCAGTCACGCACGTGGTCGATGGCAGCGTTGGCGGCCGAAGCAGCCGAGGACGAGCCACGGGCTTCGATGATCGCCGCGCCACGCTTGCCGACGGTCGGGATGAAGGTGTTGGCGTTCCACTCCTGATCGTTGATTGCATCGGCAATCGACGCACCATCGGCGGTGGCGAAACGGTAGTCCGGGTACATGGTCGGGCTGTGGTTGCCCCACACGACCAGCTTCTCCATGCCACCGACCGGCTTGCCGAGCTTCGCCGACAGCTGGCTCAGCGCGCGGTTGTGGTCCAGGCGCAGCATGGCGGTGAAGTTTTCCGGCTTCAGGTCCGGCGCCGACTTCATCGCGATGTAGGCATTGGTGTTGGCCGGGTTGCCGACCACCAGCACCTTCACGTCACGGCTGGCGACCTTGTTCAGCGCCGCGCCCTGGGCGGTGAAGATCTTGGCGTTTTCCAGCAGCAGGTCCTTGCGCTCCATGCCCGGGCCACGCGGACGCGCGCCGACCAGCAGGGCGATGTCGGCGTCCTTGAAGGCCACTTCGGCATCATCGGTGCCGACCATGCCGGCCAGCAGCGGGAAGGCGCAGTCTTCCAGCTCCATCATCACGCCCTTCAGGGCGGCCTGGGCCTTGTCGATCGGCAGTTCCAGCAGCTGCAGGATGACCGGCTGGTCCTTGCCCAGCATTTCGCCGGAGGCGATGCGGAACAGCAGGGCATAACCGATCTGGCCGGCGGCGCCGGTCACGGCAACACGAACGGGTGCTTTCATGGGGGTTTCCTCTTGCTTGCAAGCGTTTGATGGGACGCCGCGGGCGTGGCCACGCAGGCCGGGCGGGCGGCGGGGAACAGGGAAACGGCCACCCGAGGGTGGCCGTTTCGAAGGGGAATCAGGCGGCGAGGAGCTTGTTCCACTCCGCCACGCGCTCGGCCTGGGCGGCCAGCACGGCGTCGGTATCGCCTTCCAGGGTGATCGAATGGATCACATCGCCCTGCTTGACCGAATCGACGATGGCCTGGCCGTCCAGCACCTGGCCGAACACGGTGTGCTTGCCATCCAGCCAATCGGTCTTGATGTGGGTGATGAAGAACTGGCTGCCGTTGGTGTTCGGACCGGCATTGGCCATCGACAGCGAGCCGACCTGGTGCTTCACACCATTCTTCTCGTCTTCGAACTTGTAGCCCGGGCCACCGGTGCCCTGACCCTTGGGGCAGCCGCCCTGGATCATGAAGTCGGCGATCACGCGGTGGAAGATCAGGCCGTCATAGAAGCCGTGCTTGACCAGGTTCACGAAGTTGGCAACGGTCAGCGGCGCCTTGTCAGCGAACAGCTCGACCTTGATCGGGCCCTGGGTGGTGTCGAAAGTGGCGATGAGGGACATGAAGATCCTTGGGATGCGGGGTGTGTAATCAGCCCCATAAGGATACACCTCCCCTGCCGTATGGGCGCCTTCGACCATCGGTGCAGGCGGGGTCTTCAGCACCCGGACGGTGGGCCCTGGGCGGGTAGCTGAACGGGGCACCCGGGCGGTGTGAAATGCAGGTTTTCGCCAAACGTCAAGTTCGACGTATAATGTTGGACTTCTTTTTCCAAATCCGGCGCCGACTGGCCCCCTTTCGTATGTCCATCGAAAATCTTCGCAACATCGCCATCGTCGCTCACGTCGACCATGGCAAGACCACCCTGGTCGACCAGCTGCTGAAGCAGTCCGGCACCCTGTCCGAACGCACCGTCCTCGCCGAGCGCGTGATGGACAGCAACGACCAGGAAAAGGAACGCGGCATCACCATCCTGGCCAAGAACACGGCCATCACCTGGGAAGACAAGAAGACCGGTATCAAGAACCGGATCAACATCGTCGACACCCCCGGACACGCCGACTTCGGCGGCGAAGTGGAGCGCGTGCTGTCGATGGTCGACACCGTGCTGATCCTCGTCGATGCGATGGACGGCCCGATGCCGCAGACCCGCTTCGTGACCCAGAAGGCCTTCGCGATGGGCTTCAAGCCGATCGTCGTGGTCAACAAGGTCGACCGCCCGGGCTCGCGTCCGGAATGGGTGATCGACCAGGTGTTCGACCTGTTCGACAAGCTCGGCGCCACCAATGAGCAGCTCGACTTCCCGATCGTCTACGCCTCGGCCCTGAACGGCTATGCCGGCCTGGAAGACACCGTGCGTGACGGCGACATGACCGCGCTGTACGAAGCCATCATGCAGCACGCGCCGAGGCCGGAAGTGGACCCGGAAGGTCCGTTCCAGATGCGCATCAGCCAGCTGGACTACAACAACTTCGTCGGCGTGATCGGCATCGGCCGTATCCAGCGCGGCACCCTGAAGAAGGGCATGCAGGTCGCGGTGATCGACCGTGAAGGCAAGAAGCGCAACGGCAAGGTCGCGCAGGTGCTGGGCTTCCTGGGCCTGGAGCGCATCGAGCAGGACACTGCCGAGGCCGGCGACATCGTCGCCATCTCCGGTATCGCCGAACTGACCATCTCCGACACCCTGTGCCACCCGGATACCCCGGAAGCCCTGCCGGCACTGACCGTCGATGAACCGACGATCTCGATGACCTTCCAGGTCAACAACTCGCCGTTCGCCGGCAACAAGGACCTGTCCGGCGGCAAGTTCCTGACCAGCCGCCAGATCAAGGACCGTCTGGACCGCGAGCAGGTCCACAACGTGGCCCTGAAGGTGGAACAGCTGGAAGACGCCGACAAGTTCCTGGTCTCCGGCCGTGGCGAACTGCACCTGTCGGTGCTGATCGAGAACATGCGTCGCGAAGGCTACGAGCTGGCCGTGTCGCGCCCGGAAGTGATCATCAAGCAGATCGACGGCCAGGCCATGGAGCCGATCGAGCAGCTGGTGGTGGACATCGAAGAAATCCACCAGGGCGGCGTGATGGAAAAGCTGGGCTCCCGCAAGGGCCAGCTGAAGAACATGGAATCGGACGGCAAGGGCCGCGTGCGCCTTGAGTACCAGATCCCGGCCCGTGGCCTGATCGGTTTCCAGAACGAGTTCAAGACCCTTACCCAGGGTTCGGGCCTGCTGTTCCACGTGTTCGACCATTACGGTCCGAAGGAACAGGGCGCGATCGCCAAGCGCCAGAACGGCGTCATGATCGCCAATGCCCCGGGTGCCACCCCGGCCTACTCGCTGGGCCCGCTGCAGGAACGCGGCAAGCTGTTCGCTGCTGAAGGCGACAACGTGTACGAAGGCCAGCTGATCGGTATCCACTCCAAGGACAACGATCTGACCGTCAACGCGATCAAGACCAAGCCGCTGACCAACATGCGCGCTTCGGGCAAGGACGATGCGATCCAGCTGACCCCGGCCATCAAGTACTCGCTGGAGCAGGCACTGGACTTCATCGAAGACGACGAGCTGGTCGAGATCACCCCGAAGGAAATCCGCCTGCGCAAGAAGGGTCTGACCGAAAGCGACCGCAAGAAGTCTTCGCGCGGCGGCTGAGCCAGCCCCCCCTTGAACCAGAGCGGCTACAACCCGGATCCACACCGGCATCCGGGTCTGCACGTCATCGCCTTGCTCGAAGCGAGCAAGGCGATGCTGGCGCTGCTGGCCGCCACCGGGCTGGAAGTGCTCGGACCGCAGCCGTTGCGGCACGGCATCATGGCCCTGATCCGGCGCTTCAGCCTGGATCCGGACCATGGCACCCTGCCCTCGCTGCTGCACATGATCAGTCCCGACGCGGTGCACCTGGCCGCGGCGGGGATGATCGGTTACGGCCTGCTGCACCTGGTCGAGGCCTGGGGCCTCTGGCGCGCCAAGGCCTGGGCGTCATGGCTGGGCTGCCTGACCGCTTCGCTGTACCTGCCGTTCGATGTTTTCGCGATCATCCGCCACCCCGGCTGGCCCTCGTGGACGATCCTGGCGATCAATCTGATCGTGGTCTACGTACTGGCCCGCGACCTGCGCAAGCGCCGCCGCTGAGCACCGGCTACACTGGGGATTGGAGCCGACCACGCCGCCCCATGCGCCCGTCCTTGCCGCCCCTCCTGATCTGCCTGCTCGCTGCGCTGCCTGCGCTGCTCGTTGCTGGCTGCAGTCCGGCCACGCCCAGCGCCCACGCCGCCGAACCCGCCAGCCGCAACGTGCCATTTCCTTACGCCGAAACCGATGTCAGCGACCTGCAGGCGCGGATGACCGCCGGCGAACTGGACAGCACTACCCTGACCCAGGCTTACCTGCAGCGCATCTCCGCACTGGACCGTGCCGGCCCCCGCCTGCGCGCGGTGATCGAACTCAACCCGGATGCGCTGAAGGAAGCCGCCGAACGCGATCGCGAGCGTCGTGACGGCCGCCTGCGCGGCCCGCTGCACGGCATCCCGATCGTACTGAAGGACAACATCAACGCCGCACCGATGGCCACCACGGCCGGTTCGCTGGCGCTGCAGGGCTTCCGTCCGGACGACGCCTATCTGGTGCGCCGCCTGCGCGATGCCGGCGCGGTGGTGCTGGGCAAGACCAACCTCAGCGAATGGGCAAATTTCCGCGGCAATGATTCGGTGTCCGGCTGGAGCGCGCGCGGTGGCCAGACCCGCAATCCTTACCGGCTCAGCCATTCGCCCTGCGGTTCCAGCAGCGGCAGCGCGGTGGCCGTAGCTGCCAACCTGGCCAGCGTGGCCATCGGCACCGAGACCGACGGCAGCATTGTCTGCCCGGCCGCGGTCAACGGCGTGGTCGGCCTGAAGCCGACTGTCGGCCTGGTCAGCCGCGACGGCATCATCCCGATTTCCTTCAGCCAGGACACTGCCGGACCGATGACGCGCAGCGTCGCCGATGCTGCGGCCGTGCTGACCGCCATCGCTGGCCGCGATGACGCGGATCCGGCCACGGCGACCATGCCCGGCCGTGCGGTCTACGACTACACCGCGCGCCTGGACCCGCAGGGTCTGCGCGGCAAGCGCATCGGCCTGCTGCAGACACCTCTGCTGAAGTACCGCGGCATGCCGCCGCTGATCGAGCAGGCCGCCACCGAACTGCGCCGTGCAGGCGCGGTGGTGGTACCGGTGGAGCTGCCCAACCAGGGCGCCTGGGCCGAGGCCGAACGCACCGTGCTGCTGTACGAATTCAAGGCCGGCCTGGAGCGTTACTTCACTACCCACCGCGCGCCACTGCGCAGCCTGGCCGAACTGATCGCCTTCAACCAGGCACACAGCAAGCAGGAACTGGGCCTGTTCGGCCAGGAACTGCTGGTGGAGGCCGATGCCACGGCAGGCCTGGCCGATCCGGCCTACATCCGTGCGCGCACCGACGCGCGCCGTTTGGCCGGTCCTGAAGGCATTGATGCTGCCCTCGCCGCCCATCAGCTCGATGCACTGGTTGCGCCGACCACCGGCGTGGCCTGGCCGATCCGCAGTGAAGGCGATGACTTCCCCGGCGAGAGCTACAGCGTCGCCGCCGTGGCCGGCTATCCCAGCCTCAGCGTGCCGATGGGCCAGATCAACGGCCTACCGGTCGGCCTGCTGTTCATGGGCACCGCCTGGAGCGAACCGAAGCTGATCGAGATGGCCTACGCCTACGAACAGCGCACGCGCGCGCGGCGGCCGCCGCGCTTCAACACCGATACCTTGATCGACGCTGGCGAACCTTGATCCGCTCGGTAGCGCCGGGCCACGCCCGGCGAGCGTAGCGGCGTCGAACTATCCGCCGGGCACGGCCCGGCGCTACCGTTCGGGATCCACCGCCACGATCGCGGCCTCACCATCTTCCGCGCCTGGCGAACGCACATCCGCAGTGCGTGCACGCGGACCACGCGGCATGTCCCGCTCGTCTTCGTGCTGCAACCGCGCACGCACCTGCGGCAACGCCTGCGGATGTTCACGCGCGAGGAAATCAAGCATCCGCTCGCGCACCAGGCAGCGCAGGTCGAAGGCATCACCGGAACTGCGCGCGCTGACCAGCAGGCGCACCTGGATCGCCCGTTCGCTGGTCTCGGTCACCTGGGTCACGCAGACCCGGCCATCCCACAATGCCTCACCACGGCAGATACGCTCCAGTTCGGCGCGGATCGCCGCGACTGGTGCGCGATAGTCCAGCCACAGGAACGCAGTACCAAGCAGATCCGCACTACGCCGTGTCCAGTTCTGGAACGGGTTCTCGATGAACCAGGTCAATGGCACCACCATCCGCCGCTCATCCCAGATGCGTACGACCACATAGCTGCTGCCGATCTCCTCGATCCGGCCCCACTCGCCCTCGACGATCACGACGTCATCCAGCCGGATCGGCTGCGTCACTGCGATCTGCAGACCGGCGATCAGGTTGCCGAATACCGGCTTGGCCGCGATGCCGGCGACCAGACCGATCAGACCCGCCGAGGCCAGCAGCGCGGTACCGATCTTCTGCACCATCGGGAAGGTCAGCAGCACCAGCGACGCACCCAGCACGATGATGCCGCCCATCAGCACGCGGCTGAGTACCCGCGTCTGGGTCTGGATGCGGCGCGCTTCCAGGTTGTCGGAGACATCGATGGGATGGCTGCGCAGGATCGCGCGCTCGCCCGCAGCAACACCGCGCACCAGCAGCCAGATGAAGCACGCGGTCAGCGCGATGTGCAGCACATGCTGCAGGTTGCCCAGCAAGGGATCCTGCAACGGCGTGGCCTGCAGCGCAGGGATCAACAGCAACAGCGGCCATGCAGTCGCCATCGGCAGCCCGAGCACACGACCGATGCGCGCACGCCGGCGGTCACGCCCTTTCAGCCGGTGATGGATCCACAGGATCAACCACGCACCGATGCCGCCCATCAACGCTGCCAAACCCAACGGCCATGCGTATGCCTGTGCGCTTTGCCAGTGCACCGTTGCCACCTCCACTTGAACAGCAAGCGGACAGCCTCGCGCATGGCGCATGAGCGTCACGTCAGTCATTCGTAAGGAGGGTGTTGGTCGGCAGGGCTTGCAGCCCTGCACCTGCCAGAATCCGAAGCAACAGCAACAGCAGAAGCTGGCATTCCGTGGGATGGCGGGGTGGGTCCGGTTGCGGGAGACGCCGTAAACCCATCCATGGGGGCTTGGCCGCGGCATCCATGCCGCGGACACTCCCGCAACCGGACCCACCCCGCCTTCGACAGATTCCCGCGATCTGCAGTAGATCCACGCCATGCGTGGATGAATCTCCATCGGAATCGAATATTTCGAATTGGAATCCAAAAGCATCCACGCATGGCGTGGATCTACCGTGTCGACCAAGGTCGACACCTACCAACAGCCGCCGGAATCTGTCATAGGCGGGGCGGTGTCGGAGTGCGGGGTGTCAGCCGCATGGATGCGGCTGCCAAGCCTACATGGACGTACTTGCGGCGTCCCCGCACTCCGACACCGCCCCGCCATCCCACGGAATGCATGCTGTTGCCGTTGCTTCGGCCGTTGCCGTTGCGTCCGCAGGTGCAGGGCTGCAAGCCCTGCCGAAAAAACCTTTACCGCACTTGCTCCTGCTTGCGCACGATCGCCATCGCGATCTCCAGCGACTGTTCGTAATTCAACCGTGGGTCCACCGTCGAACGATACGCGCGCTCCAGATCACGCTCGGTCAGCTCGCGCGCGCCACCGGTGCATTCGGTTACATCCTCGCCGGTCAGCTCCAGGTGCACGCCACCCAGGCGCGTGCCTGCGGCCGCGTGCAGATCGAACGACATCTCCACTTCGCCACGCACGTTGTCGAAACGGCGCGTCTTGAAGCCATTGGCGGTGCTCTCGGTGTTGCCATGCATCGCATCGCACACCCACAGCACGCGACGACCATCGCGCTTGACCGCGTCCAGCAGCGGCGGCAGCTTCTGTGCAATCTGCGCTGCTCCCATGCGGTGGATGAAGCTCAGACGGCCCGGTTCGTCATGCGGGTTGAGCACGTCGATCAGGCGCAGCAGCTGGTCCGGGGTCACCGACGGGCCCACCTTGATCGCAATCGGATTGCGCACGCCACGCAGGTACTCCACGTGGGCGCCGTCAAGCGCTGCCGTGCGCATGCCAATCCACGGGTAGTGCGTGCTCAGGTTCAACCAGCCCTGCTGGCGCGGTACCTGGCGGGTCAGCGCCTGCTCGTACGGCAACAGCAGCGCTTCATGCGACGTGTAGAAATCGATGCGGTTGAGGTTGTGCACGCGGGCCCCGGCCAGGGTCTCCATGAAATGCACGGCATCGCCGATCGACGCCACCATCTTCTGGTAGTCGGCGGCCAACGGCGAATGGCTCACCCATTCCAGGTTCCAGTATTCGGGGTGGTGCAGGTCGGCGAAGCCGCCGTCGATCAGCGCACGCACGAAGTTCATGGTCATCGCCGAGTGCGCGTGGGCCTGCAGCATCCGCTTCGGATCCGGCAGCCGAGCCGCTGCGGTGAAGGCCGGCGCATTGATGACATCGCCGCGATAGCTGGGCAGGGTCACGCCGTCGCGGGTCTCGGTATCGGCCGAACGCGGCTTGGCGTACTGCCCGGCAAAGCGGCCGACGCGGATCACCGGCTGGCGCAGACCGTGCACCAGCACCAGGCTCATCTGCAGCAGCACCTTCAACCGGTTGGAGATGGTGCCCGACTCGCAGTCGCTGAAGTTCTCCGCACAGTCGCCGCCCTGCAGCAGGAAGCGCTTGCCCTCCTGGGCGTCGGCCAGCTGCTGCTTCAGTGCCAGGATCTCCCAGGAGGTCACCAGCGGCGGCAGCCGCTTGAGCTCGTGCAGGGCCGCGTCCAGCGCAACCGGATCGGGATAGGTGGGCATCTGCAGCGCGGTCTTGCCACGCCAGCTCTCCGGCGACCAGGCAGCGCCAGCGGCGGCGGCGGGATCGGGCACGGGCGGAACGGCGGACAGGCTCATTGCAGACTTCCGGGATGGGGGGCGGTCATGGTCGCAGAGCCAGCCGCTGGCGCAAAGGGCCGACCTGATCGGCCCGGCCGCCTGAACGGCAGGGAAAGGCCGACGCGAGCAGCCAGATCCAGCATGGTCAGTCGCTCAAGGCAGGCGCATGATCTGTTACGGAGTAACACTTCCACGTCATGGACCGGCCCCTTCCACGCCCCGCCATCACTCCCACCATGAAGCCCTCGCCCCTTGCTACCGGCATCACCTTCGCCCTGGCCCTGGCCAGCCTGCCCGCCTTCGCAGTCGCCGCCGACGACGCCGGGCCTGCGGTCAAGGACCTGGACACGGTCACGGTAAGCGCCCAGCTCGACCAGGCCCGCAACGCGCTGTCGCCGGACATCGGCAGCAGCCAGTACCAGATCACCGCCGAGGACATCCAGAAACAGCCACTGGGCGCCTCCGCGCCGCTGAGCCAGGTGCTGCTGCAGGCTCCCGGCGTCGTCCAGGATTCCTATGGCGGCGTGCACGTGCGCGGCGACCACGCCAACCTGCAGTACCGCGTCAACGGCGTGCTGCTGCCCGAATCAATCTCCGGCTTCGGCCAGACCCTGGATGCGCGCACCATCAAGAGCATCCGGCTGATGGACGGCGCGCTGCCGGCACAGTTCGGTGAGCGCACCGCCGCGGTGGTCGACATCACCACCCGCAGCGGCGCCGAGCTGGGCAACGGTGGCAGCGCCGGGCTTACCGCCGGCTCGTTCGGCAAGGTCAATCCGAACGCATCGTGGTGGGGCAACCAGGGCCGCTGGAGCTGGTTCCTGACCGGCAACTACGACCAGAACGAGGTGGGCCTGGAAAACCCGACCAACTCGCGCAGGCCGCTGCATGACGAGACCCACCAGGGCAAGGCGTTCGCCGACCTCACCTACCTGGTCAACGAAAACACCCGGCTGAGCGTGTTCGCCGGCTTTGCCAACAATCGCTTCCAGATCCCGGTCAATCCCGGCCAGACGCCCCAGTTCGGCTACCTGGACACCACTGCTTTCGATTCCAGCCAGCTGGATGAGACCCAGCGCGAGACCACCCGCTTCGGCATGCTGGTGCTGCAGGGCACGCTGGGCAGCACCGCCTACCAAGTCTCCACCGGGCAGCGCTACAGCGATGCGGCGTTCAACCCGGACGTGGTGGGTGACCTGGTGTTCAGTGGCGTTGCTTCGCAGGTGAAGCGCAGCAACCGCGCCAACACCCTGCAGGCGGACTTCTCCACCCCGCTGGGCAACGACCACACGCTGCGCTATGGCCTGTATGGCAACTACGAGAACGCGCAGGCCAACAACAACAGCTGGGTGTTCCCGGTCAATGACGCCGGGCAGCAGTCCAGCACCACGCCGCTGCTGATTCCTGACCGCAGCGCCTTCCATGCCAGCACGCTGGCGCTGTATGTGCAGGATGAATGGAAGATCGGCGACGACTGGACCGTCAACTACGGCCTGCGTGGCGACCGCTACCGCGCCTTCGGCCGCACCGAGGGCCAGCTCAGCCCGCGCGTGGGTGTGGTCTGGAACGCCAGCGACAGCACCACCGTGCACGCCGGCTACTCGCGCTATTTCACACCTCCCGCCAGTGAGCTGATCGCCAGCAGCGACATCGCCCTCTATGACGGCACCACCAACCAGCAGCCCAGCGGCGGCAACAACACGCCGCTGGCCGAGCGCAGTGACTACTACGACATCGGCGTCTCGCAGCAACTCGGTGAGCACCTGACCCTGGGGCTGGATGCCTATGACCGTCGCGTATCGCGCCTGCAGGACGAAGGCCAGTTCGGCGCCGCCTACATCTACTCGACGTTCAACTACCGGCGTGGCCATATCCGCGGGCTGGAATTCAGCGCCGACTACAGCGACGGCCCGTTCAGCGCCTACGTCAACGCCGCCCTGAACAAAGCCATCGGTACCGACGTCATCACCAGCCAGTACAACCTCGACCCGGAAGCGCTGGCCTATGTGGCCGACCACTGGATCCACCTGGACCACGACCAGAAGCTGACCTCGTCAGGCGGATTCAGCTATGCGTTTGCCGGCCATAACCGCATCGGTGCCAACTACGTGTTCGGCAGCGGACTGCGTTCGGATATCGAGGGCGTGCCCAACGGCGGCGCGCTGCCGTCCTACCTGCAGGTGAATCTCAGCGCCGGACATGACTTCAACGCCGACAGCGGCCATCCGCTGCATGTGCAGTTGGCGGTGCTCAACGCGCTGGACCGCAGCTATCAGCTGCGCGATGGCGGCGGTGTCGGCGTCTTCGCCCCGCAGTGGGGGCCGCGCCGTGGCGCTTACCTGAGCCTGCAGCAGGACTTCTGAGGTAGTGCCGGCCAGCGGCCGGCACCACCGGAACCCAGTAGAGCCACGCCATGCGTGGCTGCAGACTGGATCAGCGCTTCACCTTGCGCAACGACGCCACCAGCGCCCACAGCGCCAGCAGCACGAACCACACACCCGACCACATCGGCATGGTCAGGCCCAGGAAGGTCCAGTCGATGTTGCCGCAGTTGCCGGTACCGGTCAGCACCGTGCGGAACACTTCCAGCGGCCCCATGGTCTCGCTCAGGAAGCTCAACGGCGGACCGCAGGTTGCCCCCATCTCCGGCGGCAGCATCTGCACGTAGACATGGCGACCGGCGATGCCGACACCCACCGCCGCGGCAATGAAGGCCAGCACCCCATAGGTCGCGCGGCCTGCCCGGTTGGACGGCCCGTGCAGCGCACCGATCAGGAACAGCAGGCCCAGCGCGGCGAACGCCAGCCGCTGGAAGATGCACAACGGACACGGCTCCAGGCCCATCTTCAGCTGCAGGAAGATCGCGTAGCCAAGCAGGCCCGCGCAGATCAGGAAGCCCAGGAAGAACTGGGCGCGGAAGGGCCAGCGCAGTGGATTCATCGGGAACGCTCGAACGGATCAGGCGCCAAGCGTAACCGAGAGTGCGCGCCATTCGAACCGCTGCAGGCGACGCCTGTCGGAACGGTGTGGGTCAGAGCCCTTTCCTGCGGAAAGGGATCCGACCCCGGAAACGCAAAAACCCGGCAGATGCCGGGCTTTCGCTGTGTCGCGTTGAAGCAGTCCGATTACTCGGCCACTTCCTCGGCCACGACCGGACGGTCAACCAGCTCGACGTAGGCCATCGGCGCGTTGTCGCCGGCGCGGAAGCCGCACTTCAGCAGGCGCAGGTAGCCGCCCGGACGGTTCGCGTAGCGCGGGCCCAGGATGGTGAACAGGTTGCCCACGGCTTCGTTGTCGCGCAGACGGGCGAAGGCCAGACGGCGGTTGGCGACGGAGTCGACCTTGGCCAGGGTGATCAGCGGCTCGGCAACGCGGCGCAGTTCCTTGGCCTTCGGCAGGGTGGTCTTGATCAGCTCGTGCTTGAACAGCGACGCGGCCATGTTCTTGAACATCGCTTCGCGGTGGGCGCTGGTGCGGCTGAACTTACGGCCAGACTTCTGGTGACGCATGGTGATATTCCTTGGTTAATGATGAGGCTGTGTGGATCGTTGTCGCCATCCTGGCGTTGCTGCGCGGACTGCGGTTGGTCCTGGTCACCCGTCCTGGACGACCTGCCCCGCGAACCTTCGTTCGTCGTGGCACTTTGTAGCGTCGAGCCATGCTCGGCTTTTACAACCGGTTGAAGGCCCCACCGCGAACGGTGGAGCCTTCAGGCATTACCGATATCAGCCCAGCATGCCGTGGCTGGCGACACCGGCCGGCGGCCAGTTCTCCAGCTTCATGCCGAGGGACAGGCCGCGCTGAGCCAGCACTTCCTTGATCTCGGTGAGCGACTTCTTGCCCAGGTTCGGGGTCTTCAGCAGCTCCACTTCGGTCTTCTGGATCAGATCGCCGATGTAGTAGATGCTTTCAGCCTTCAGGCAGTTGGCCGAACGCACGGTCAGCTCCAGATCGTCGATCGGGCGCAGCAGCACCGGATCCACGCCGTTGTTGGCCGGCTTCGCCGCACCGCGGTCGCGGTGGGTGAAGTCACCGAACACCGACAGCTGATCGCTGAGGATGTCGGCAGCGGTACGCACTGCTTCTTCGGCATCGATGGTGCCGTTGGTCTCGATATCGATGACCAGCTTGTCCAGGTCGGTACGCTGTTCGACGCGGGCCGCTTCCACGGCATAGGCGACGCGGCGGACCGGCGAGAACGAGGCATCCAGGACCAGACGGCCGATGGCACGGGTTTCTTCGTCCGGACGACGACGCGCGGCAGCCGGCTGGTAGCCGAAACCACGTTCGATCTTCAGACGCATGTTGACTGCCGTGTCCTTGGTCAGGTGGCAGATCACGTGTTCGCCGTTCAGGATTTCCACATTGTGGTCAACCTTGATATCGGCAGCGGTGACAACGCCCGGGCCCTGCTTGGACAGGGACAGGGTGGCGCTGTCGCCGGAGTGCATACGGATGGCCACGTCCTTCAGGTTCAGCAGGACTTCCAGCACGTCCTCCTGCAGACCTTCGACCGTGGTGTACTCATGCAACACGCCGTCGATTTCGACTTCCGTGATGGCGAAGCCCGGGATGGACGACAGCAGCACGCGACGCAGGGCATTGCCCAGCGTATGCCCGTAACCCCGCTCCAAAGGTTCGATAACGACCTTTGCACGGGTGTCGGTAATGCGTTCGATCTGCGGACCGCGAGGACGCAGAACCTGGTTGGCGGTAACCGTCATGTTGCGGGTTCTCCTAGTGAACCCCCGGCCGTCGCCGGGGGCTCTCCAATGTGAATTACTTCGAATACAGCTCGACGATCAGCGCTTCGTTGATGTCCGCAGGCAGATCCGAACGATCCGGAACAGCCTTGAAGATGCCGGAGAACTTGCCGGAATCCACTTCAACCCACGACGGGCTCAGGTCATGCTGGGCGGCGACGGTCAGGGCTTCCTGGACGCGCAGCTGCTTGGCAGCCTTTTCGGACAGGGCGATGGCGTCGCCAGCCTTGACCTGGTACGAAGCCAGGTTGACCGACTTGCCATTCACGGTGACGCCGCGGTGCGACACCAGCTGACGGGCAGCCGGACGGGTCACGGCGAAGCCCATGCGGTAGACGACGTTGTCCAGGCGGGTTTCCAGCAGCTGCAGCAGGTTCTCGCCGGTGTTGCCCTTCTTGGTCGAGGCCTTCTTGTAGTAGTTGCGGAACTGACGCTCCAGCAGGCCGTAGATACGCTTGACCTTCTGCTTTTCACGCAGCTGGGTGGCGTAGTCGGACAGCTTGCCCTTGCGGGCAGTGGCGCCGTGCTGGCCGGGCTTCTGCTCCAGCTTGCACTTGGAGTCCAGCGCACGCGCCGGGCTCTTCAGGGACAGGTCGGCGCCTTCGCGACGGGCGAGCTTACAGGTAGGACCGATATAACGAGCCATTTCTTATCGCTCCCTTTAGACGCGACGCTTCTTCGGCGGACGGCACCCGTTGTGCGGGATAGGCGTCACGTCGATGATGTTGGTGATCTTGTAGCCGACGTTGTTCAACGAACGCACGGCCGACTCACGGCCCGGACCCGGGCCCTTGATGCGGACTTCCAGCGACTTCACGCCGTAGTCCAGCGCAGCACGACCGGCCTTTTCGGCAGCCACCTGGGCTGCGAACGGGGTCGACTTGCGCGAACCGCGGAAGCCAGCGCCACCGGAGGTCGCCCACGACAGAGCATTGCCCTGGCGGTCGGTGATGGTCACGATGGTGTTGTTGAACGAAGCGTGGACGTGGGCAACGCCGTCGGTGACGACGCGCTTGATCTTCTTCTTGGTCTTAGCAGCAGGCTTAGCCATTTATAGGTCCCTTACTTCCTGATCGCCTTGCGCGGGCCCTTGCGGGTGCGGGCGTTGGTACGGGTGCGCTGGCCACGCAGCGGCAGGCCGCGGCGGTGACGCAGGCCGCGGTAGCAGCCCAGGTCCATCAGGCGCTTGATCGCGATGCCGATTTCACGGCGCAGATCGCCTTCCACGATGTACTTGCCGACTTCGGCGCGCAGGCGCTCGATTTCCGGCTCCGACAGATCGCGGATCTTGGTGGTCGAAGCAACGCCTGCAACTTCGCAGACCTTCTTCGAACGGGTACGGCCGATGCCGTAAATGCTTTGCAACCCGACCCAGACGTGCTTCTGGGCTGGCAGGTTGACGCCTGCAATACGCGCCATGACGCGGTTCTCCAGCTGAGTGATGGCCGACAGCGCGCCTCGGGCACGCCAATCCGGCAGGATGGATCAAAAAAGTGAACTAGCGATACTAACAAGGTTCCGGTTTACATGGAAGCCCGTGAAACCATTGGTTTCATGAACCCGGCCTGGGGAGTGTGCCCAGGCTCCGGCGCCGGATGGGGTTGGACCTGGGGGTTTCCCCCGGACCGCCCGCGCTACTCCAGCGCGGGACCACCTCATCACACCCCCACCCGGAACCGCTGCGGGGGCCGCCCTTCGTTTGTGTGGCCGGAGTCCGCGAAGCGGAGGGACCATCACGTCAGGAAGACGAAAGTATAACAGGCCAATCAGCCGCGGGCAAAGCCGCCGCGGTTGCCGCCCTTCAGGTTGGCCTTCTTCAGCAGGCTCTCGTACTGGTGCGACATCAGGTGCGCCTGCACCTGGGCGATGAAGTCCATCACCACCACCACCACGATCAACAGCGAAGTACCGCCGAAGTAGAACGAGGCGTTCAACTGCGTGCGCATCAGTTCCGGCAGCAGGCAGACGATCACCAGGTAGGCCGAGCCGGCCGCGGTCAGGCGGGTCAGCACGCCATCGATGTAATCCGCCGTGGCCTTGCCCGGACGGATACCCGGAATCAGTGCACCCGACTTCTTCAGGTTGTCGGCGGTTTCCTGCGAGTTGAACACCAGCGCGGTATAGAAGAACGCGAAACCGGTGATCAGCCCAGCGAACACGATCATGTGCAGCGGCTCACCCGGCCCAAGGGCGTTGGCAACCTTCTGCAGGATCTGGCCGGTGCTGCTCTGGTTCGCCGCCTGGCCGGACCACATCGCCAGGGTGGCCGGGAAGGCCAGCAGGCTCGAAGCGAAGATCGCCGGGATGACGCCGGCCATGTTGAGCTTCAGCGGCAGGAACGAGGTCTGGTTCATGTACGCGTTGCGACCGCCCTGGCGGCGCGCGTAGTTCACCGTGATCCGGCGCTGGCCACGCTCGACGAACACCACGAAGAAGGTGAAGGCGAGCACGACGATGGCGATCAGCAGCAGCTGGATGAACTGGATGTTGCCGTCGCGGTAGGCGTCGAAGGTGTGGATGATCGCACCCGGCAGGCCGGCCACGATACCGGCGAAGATGATCAACGACACGCCGTTGCCGATGCCGCGCTCGGTGACCTGCTCACCGACCCACATCAGGAACATGGTGCCGGCGGTCAGTGCAACCACGGCGGTGAGCACGAAGCCCATGCCCGGCATGTACACGACCGGGGCGCCCGTCGGCGAGACCTGGCCCTGCAGGGCCAGCGCGATCGAGCCGCCCTGCACCACTGCCAGCAGCACGGCGCCGATGCGCGAATACTGGGTGATCTTGCGGCGACCGGACTCACCTTCCTTCTGCATCGCCTTCAGGGCGGGGAAGATGTGCACGGCCAGCTGCATCACGATCGATGCCGAGATATACGGCATCACGTTCAGCGCGAAGATGCTGAAACGGTGCAGGGCGCCGCCCGAGAACATGTTGAACATGTCCACGATGCCGCCGCCCTGCTGTTGCATCATGGCAAGCATGGCATCGGGATTGACGCCCGGCACCGGCACATAGCAGCCGATGCGATAGACGATCAAAGCCCCGACGACGAACAGCAAACGTTGGCGAAGTTCAGTGAACTTGCCCATTCCGCCCGCGAGGTTACCGATGCCAGCTTGCGCCATGATTTTCTTACTCCGTTACGCTGCCGCCGGCAGCTTCGATCGCAGCCTTGGCACCGGCCGTAGCAGCGATACCCTTCAGGGTGAACGCCTTGGTCACTTCGCCCTTGACGACGACCTTGGCCTTCTTTGCAGTGCTCGGGACCAGCTTGGCAGCACGCAGGGCGGCGAAGTCGATCTCACCGGCCGGCAGCTTGTCCAGCGCGTACAGCAGCACTTCAGCGGTGTCCTTGGCGATCGGCGAACGGAAGCCGATCTTCGGCAGACGACGCTGCATGGGGGTCTGGCCGCCTTCGAAGCCAGCCTTGATCTTGCCGCCACCCTTACGGGCGAACGAACCCTTGTGGCCGCGGCCGGCAGTCTTGCCCAGGCCCGAGCCGATACCGCGACCGACGCGGGTGCGCTCGGTGCGGGCGCCCGGTGCCGGGCTCAGTTCATTGAGACGCAGAGTCATGATCGATTACTCCTCAACCTTGACGAGGTAGTGAACAGTGTTGATCAGGCCGCGAACCTGCGGGCTGTCCTTCAGTTCACGCACATCGTTGAGCTTATTCAGACCCAGGGCACGCACCGACAGGCGGTGACGCGACTGAGCACCACGCAGGCCACGCACCAGGCGCACCTTCACAGTCTTGTTGGACTCATTAGCCATGGTTGAGTTCCTCCACCTTCTTGCCGCGCTTGGCCGCGATGCGAGCCGGCGACTGCGCAGCAGACAGGCCCTTCACGGTGGCACGCACCAGGTTGATCGGGTTGCGCGAACCGGTGGCCTTGGCCAGCACGTTCTTCACGCCAACCGCTTCCAGCACGGCGCGCATGGCACCGCCGGCGATGACGCCGGTACCTTCGGAAGCCGGCTGCATGAACACGCGGGCTGCGCCGTGACCATCCTTGATGGTGTGCCACAGGGTGCCGTTGTTCAGGTCAACGCTGACCAGGTTCTTGCGAGCCTGTTCCATCGACTTCTGGATGGCGACCGGCACTTCACGCGCCTTGCCATAACCGAAACCGACCTTGCCTTCGCCGTCGCCGACCACGGTCAGGGCGGTGAAGGTGAACTGACGGCCACCCTTGACGGTCTTGCTGACGCGATTGACCGCGACCAGCTTTTCGATCATGCCGTCGTCGACTTTCTCTTCGCGGTTACGGTCGCGATCGCGACCCCGCTGCTGACGTTCTTCTGCCATTTTGATTCCTTGGTTGTTTGGGTATGTACGGCTCGAGGCCGCTTATGGTTGTGGAATGGCGCGTTGATCCGGTGAGCCGCTGCAGAAGAGCGGCGCCGTCCAGCCTCACTCAGGCTGGCGAGCAGGCAGGCAGGGGACCTGACGTCCCCTGCCCTTATCCCTTAGAACTGCAGGCCGGCTTCGCGGGCGGCTTCTGCCAGGGCCTTGATGCGGCCGTGGTAGCGGTAGCCCGAACGATCGAAGGCAACCTTCTCGACGCCGGCGGCCTTGGCACGCTCGGCGACGATGCGGCCAACCTTGGCAGCGGCGTCGGCGTTCTTGCCGTTCTTCAGGCCATCCTTGATGTCGGCCTGAGTGGTGTTGGCAGCAGCCAGCACCTTGGAACCGTCGGCGGTGAAGACCTGGGCGTACAGGTGCTGGCCGGTGCGCAGCACCGACAGGCGGGCGACACCGAGCTCACGGATGTGGGCGCGGGTCGACTTGGCGCGACGCAGGCGGGCGATGTTCTTGTTCATTTTGATTATTCCTTGAAAGCTGAAGGAAGAGCTTTTCCCTGAGGAGTCCGCAAAAGAATGTGCGGGCTCTTGCGAGGGACTCGCGCTTATGCCTTCTTGGCTTCCTTACGGATGATGACTTCGTCGGAGTACTTCACGCCCTTGCCCTTGTACGGTTCCGGCTTGCGGAACGCACGGATCTTGGCGGCGGCTTCACCAACGGCCTGCTTGTCAGCACCCTGTACCAGGATTTCGGTCTGGGTCGGGGTGGTGATGGTGATGCCTTCCGGCGCCACGAACACGATCGGGTGCGAGTAACCCAGCGCCAGGCTGAGGTCCTTGCCCTGCATCGCGGCACGGTAACCCACGCCGACCAGCTCGAGCTTGCGCTCAAAACCTTCGGAGACACCCTTGACCATGTTGGACAGGATGGCGCGGACGGTACCGGTCAGCGGGATCAGGTCCACGTTGTCGGTGCTCAGGGTGGCAACGCCGTTCTCGACATTGATGTTGATACCAGCCGGCTTGGCCAGCGACAGGGTGCCCTTCGGGCCCTTGGCGGTGACGTTGTCGCTCTGGACGTTCAGTTCAACCTTACCCAGGTCGATCGGCTTTTTGGCTACACGGGACATGGTCTACTCCTTTCGCCTTAGGCCACGAAGCACAGGACTTCGCCGCCGACGCCCAGCTGGCGCGCCTGCGCATCAGTCATGATGCCCTTGGAGGTGGAAATGATGGAGATACCCAGGCCGTTCATGACCTTCGGCAGCTCGCTCTTGCCGCGGTACTGGCGCAGGCCCGAACGCGAGAAGCGCTTCAGGGTCGCGATGACCGGCTTGCCTTCGAAATACTTCAGCACGATTTCCAGCTCGGACTTGTTGTTCTCGAGCGCGGTAACGCGCAGGTCGGTGATGTAACCCTCGTCCTTCAGGACCTGGGCGATCGCAACCTTGATCTTGGACGACGGGGCTTTCACCGTCTGCTTGCCAACCGCGGCCGCATTCTTGATGCGGACCAGCAGGTCGGCGATGGGATCAGTCATGCTCATATGAGTACCTTTGAGTGCACCGATATCCGCTTTCGCGAAAATCTGTTGTCTCCTGGAAACGGGCCAGGTCCCTTCATGCAGTGAGCCGGAAGCCCACTCTACTTCCCCGTTTGCACAGAGCAAGACGCGGGAGTATACGCCAAAAGAGCCCGACTTGCGTCGGGCTCTTCGGGTTTTTTCGCAGAGGGAAAGCTGAACGCCTGCCCTCCCCGGTTCAGGAGCCCCCGAGGGGACCCCTGATCGCAGGACCGGCTGGGATTACCAGCTGGCCTTGCGCAGGCCCGGAACGTCACCACGCATGGTGGCTTCGCGCAGCTTGTTACGACCCAGGCCGAACTTGCTGTACACGCCACGCGGGCGGCCAGACAGTTCGCAACGGCTGCGATGGCGGCTCGGCGACGAATCGCGCGGCAGCTTCGACAGCTTGGTGGAGGCCTCGATCTTCTCTTCGTAGGTCGCGTCCGGCGAGGACACGATCTTCTTCAGAGCAGCACGCTTGACAGCGTACTTTTCAGCCAGCTTCTTCCGCTTGATGTCGCGGTTGACCATGGAGGTCTTTGCCATTTCGGTTTCCTCGACGGATCAGTTACGGAACGGGAACTTGAACGCTGCCAGCAGCGCCTTCGCTTCCGCGTCGGTCTTCGCAGTGGTGGTGATGGCGATATCCATGCCGCGGATCGCGTCGACAGCGTCGAAGTCGATTTCCGGGAAGATGATCTGTTCCTTCACACCCATGTTGAAGTTGCCGCGACCGTCGAAGGAACGACCGGAAACACCACGGAAGTCGCGCACGCGCGGCAGCGAGATGTTGATCAGGCGATCCAGGAACTCGTACATCTTGTGGCGACGCAGCGTGGTCTTGCAGCCGATCGGCCAACCATCACGGATCTTGAACGACGCAACCGAGATACGCGACTTGGTGACAACCGGCTTCTGGCCGGAAATCTTGGTCATGTCGCCGACGGCGTTTTCCAGGATCTTCTTGTTGGTGGCCGCTTCGCCGACACCCATGTTCAGGGTGACCTTGACCAGCTTCGGCACTTCCATCGAATTGGTGTAGCCGAACTGCTTCATCAGCGCCGGCACCACTTCTTCCTTGTAAAACTTTTCGAGACGGGAAGTCATCTTCACATTCCTCAGGCGTCGAGCGCCTCACCGCTGGAGCGGAACACACGCAGTTTGCGTCCATCCTCCAGCACCTTGAAGCCAACGCGTTCGCCCTTGCCCGAAGCCGGGTTCAGCACATTCACGTTGGAGATATGGATCGACGCTTCACGCTCGACCACGCCGCCGGCAACACCTGCCTGCGGGTTCGGCTTGGTGTGGCGCTTGACGATGTTCACGTTGGCGACGACCACACGGTCGCCGTCGACGCGGACGATTTCGCCCTGCTTGCCCTTGTCCTTGCCGGCGTTGACGACAACCTGGTCGCCCTTCTTGATACGGTTAGCCATGATTATCTCCTGTCGCTCACAGCACTTCGGGAGCGAGCGAGACGATCTTCATGAACTTCTCCGAACGAAGTTCACGCGTCACCGGCCCGAAAATACGGGTGCCGATCGGCTCCTGCTTGCTGTTCAGCAGAACGGCAGCATTGCCGTCGAAGCGGATCAGCGAGCCATCGGCGCGACGCACACCCTTGCGGGTACGCACCACGACGGCGTCATACACTTCACCCTTCTTGACCTTGCCGCGCGGAATCGCATCCTTCACGGTGACCTTGATGATGTCGCCGATACCGGCGTAACGGCGCTTGGAACCACCCAGCACCTTGAAGCACATCACCTGCTTGGCACCCGAATTGTCCGCGACGTCAAGGTAGCTCTGCATCTGGATCATGATTCAGACTCCTTATTCAGCCGCACGCGTGATGACTTCCACCACGCGCCAGTTCTTGGTCTTGGACATCGGAGCAATCTCGGTCACGCGGACGACATCGCCTTCCTTGCAGGCGTTGTCGGCATCGTGGGCGTGCAGCTTGGTCGAGCGCTTGATGTACTTGCCGTACAGCGCGTGCTTGACCTGACGCTCAACCAGGACGGTAACCGTCTTGTCCATCTTATTGCTGACGACACGGCCTTCGACCGTGCGCAGCGCCTTGTTTTCAGTATTGTCGCTCATAGCGGCCATCCTTACTTCGTGCTGCCGAGCAGGGTCTTGACGCGAGCAATCTCGCGACGGACCCGGCGGATGTCGTGTGTCTTCGGCAGCTGGCCGGTGACCTGCTGCATACGGACAGAGAACTGTTCCTTACGCAGGTCGATCAGGTGGGCCTTGAGGTCGTCAGCCGACTTTTCACGGAGAGTTTTGATATCCATCAGCGCACCGTCCGGGTCACGAAAGTGGTGGTGACCGAGAGCTTGGCGGCGGCCAGGCGGAACGCCTCGCGTGCCACGTCTTCGGTAACACCCTCGATTTCATAGATCATGCGGCCGGGCTGGATCTGGGCCACCCAGTATTCCACGTTGCCCTTACCCGAACCCATTCGAACTTCGATGGGCTTCTTGGTGATGGGCTTGTCGGGGAACACGCGGATCCACATCTTGCCGCCGCGCTTCACGTAGCGGCTGATCGAGCGGCGGGCCGCTTCGATCTGACGCGCGGTCAGCTGACCGTGGGCGGTTGCCTTCAGGCCGTATTCGCCGAAGCTGACAGCGTTGGCGCTCCAGCTCAGGCCTTCGTTACGGCCCTTGTGTACCTTGCGGTACTTGGTTCGCTTGGGTTGCAACATTGTCGTTACCTCGCTTCACGGGCCGGGCGCTGACGGTCACCACGGTCGCCGCGATCGTGACGATCGTTGCGCGACGGGGTGTCGTCCTGCTTTTCCTGGCCAACCTGGGAGAAATCGAAGACTTCGCCCTTGTAGATCCAGACCTTGATGCCGATGATGCCGTAGGTCGTCTTGGCTTCAGCGAAGCCATAGTCGATGTCGGCACGCAGGGTGTGCAGCGGCACGCGGCCTTCGCGGTACCACTCCGAACGGGCGATTTCTGCACCGTTGAGGCGGCCACCGACGTTGACCTTGATGCCCAGGGCACCCAGGCGCATCGCATTGCCGACCGAGCGCTTCATTGCACGGCGGAACATGATGCGACGCTCCAGCTGCTGCGCGATCGATTCGGCAACCAGCTGTGCGTCCAGCTCCGGCTTGCGCACTTCGGTGACGTTGATGTGCGCCGGAACGCCCATCATCTCGCTCACTTCCTTGCGCAGCTTCTCGATGTCCTCACCGCGCTTGCCGATCACCACGCCCGGGCGGGCGGTGTGGATCGTCACGCGAGCGGTCTTTGCCGGACGCTCGATCAGGATCTTGCTGATGCCGGCCTGCGCAAGCTTCTTGCGCAGCATTTCCCGCACCTTCAGGTCGGCCGCCAGGTAACCAGCGAACTCGGCCTTGTTGGCGTACCACTTGGAGTTCCAGTCCTTGGAAATACCCAGGCGGATACCAATCGGATGAACTTTATGACCCATGGTCTTTTCCTTATCCGCTTACTTGGCGGCGCCCACAACCACAGTGATGTGGCTGGTGCGCTTGAGGATGCGGGTACCGCGGCCTTTCGCCCGCGCCATGAAACGCTTCAGGGTCGGACCTTCATCAACCATGATGGTCTGAACCTTCAGCTCGTCGACGTCGGCGCCCTGGTTGTTCTCGGCATTTGCAATAGCCGACTCCACCACCTTCTTGATCAGGTGGGCAGCCTTCTTGTCCGAGAACTTCAGCAGGTTGACGGCACGCTCGGCCGGCAGACCGCGCACCTGGTCAGCGACCAGACGTGCCTTCTGCGGGGAGATGCGCGCGGTGCGCAGGATGGCTTTCGCTTCCATTGTCATCTCTCCTTACTTGCCCGACTTCTTGTCACCACCGTGACCCTTGAAGGTCCGGGTGATGGCAAATTCGCCGAGCTTGTGGCCGACCATGTTCTCGTTGACGAGAACCGGGATGTGATTCTTGCCGTTATGCACGGCAATGGTGACGCCTACCATGTCAGGCAGGATCATCGAACGACGCGACCAGGTCTTGATCGGACGCTTGCTACCCGCAGCGGCAGCCACCTTAGCAACCAGGTGGTGATCGACAAACGGGCCCTTCTTGAGTGAACGTGCCATGGTCGATTAGCCCCTACGATCGCGGACGATGAACTGCTGAGTGCGCTTGTTATGGCGCGTCTTGTAGCCCTTGGTCGGGACACCCCACGGGGTGACCGGATGCGGGTTACCCTGGCCGGCCTTCGCCTCACCACCACCGTGCGGGTGGTCAACCGGGTTCATGGCTGCACCACGAACGGTCGGACGGACGCCACGCCAGCGCTTGGCACCGGCCTTGCCCAGCTTTTCCAAGCTGTGCTCGTCGTTGCCGACTTCGCCGATGGTTGCGCAGCACTCGACCGGAACCTTGCGCATTTCACCCGAGCGCAGGCGCAGGGTGGCGTAGATGCCTTCACGAGCGACCAGCTGCACGGCAGCACCCGCAGCGCGAGCGATCTGAGCGCCCTTGCCCGGCTTCAGCTCGATGCAGTGGATGGTGGTACCCACCGGGATGTTGCGCAGCGGCAGGGTGTTGCCCGCCTTGATCGGGGCATCCGAACCAGCGATCACCTGATCGCCCGCCTTCAGACCCTTCGGGGCGATGATGTAGCGACGCTCACCGTCGACGTAGCACAGCAGAGCAATATGGGCGGTGCGGTTCGGATCGTATTCGATGCGTTCCACGCGCGCCGGGATGCCCAGCTTGTTGCGCTTGAAGTCGATGATGCGGTAGTGCTGCTTGGCACCACCACCGACGTGACGCACGGTGATGCGGCCATGGTGGTTACGACCACCCGAGCGGCTCTGCGACTCGACCAGTGCGGCGTGCGGAGCACCCTTGTGCAGGTCGGGAGTAACCACGCGCACGGCCGAACGACGGCCGGGGGAAGTGGGCTTGAATTTCATCAATGGCATGGGATGTACCTCAGGCCTTGGCCGTTACATCGATCGACTGGCCGTCGGCCAGGCGAACGTACGCCTTGCGCCAATCGCCGCGGCGGCCAGCACGGTTACGGAAGGACTTGTTCTTGCCCTTGACGTTGACCACGTTGACGGCTTCGACCTTGACGTCGAACAGCTGCTCAACCGCGGCCTTTACATCGGCCTTGGTGGCTTCGTTCGAAACTTCGAAGACATACTGGTTGGAGAGTTCCTGCAGGCGCGCGGTCTTTTCGGAGACACGCGGGGCACGCAGCACGCTGAAGATTTTTTCGTTGCTGTTCATGCCAGCCACTCCTCGACCTTCTTGACCGCGTCAGCGGTGATGACGACCGTGTCGGCACCGACCAGCGACACCGGATCCAGGCCCTGGACGTCACGCACCTGCACGTACGGCAGATTGCGGGCGGACAGGTACAGGTGCTCGGAGGCTTCTTCAGTGACGATCAGCGGGCGCTTGCCCACTTCCAGGCCGGCCAGCTTGGCGATCAGACCCTTCGTGTTGGTCACTTCGACATCGAAGGACTCCACGATGGTCAGACGGCCCTGACGGTTCAGCTCGGACAGGATCGCGCACATGGCGGCACGGTACTGCTTACGATTGACCTTCTGCTCGAAGCTGCGCGGCTTTGCCGCGAAGGTGACACCGCCGCCGACGAAGATCGGAGCCGTCAGTGCGCCATGACGCGCGCCGCCGCCCTTCTGCTTCTTCGACTTCTTGGTGGTACCAGCCACTTCGGAGCGAGTCTTCTGTGCCTTGGTGCCGGCGCGACCGGCGTTGCGGTAAGCAACGACGACCTGGTGGACCAGATCTTCGCTGAAATCGCGACCGAACACGGCGTCGGAGACCGAGACCTTGTTGTTGCTACCCGTGATAACGAGTTCCATCGTCATCTCTCCTTATGCCTTGCTCGCCGGACGGACGATCACATCGCCACCCGCCGCGCCCGGAACGGCGCCGCGAACCGCGATCAGACCGCGCTCCACGTCGACCTTGACCACTTCCAGGTTCTGGGTGCTCTGCTGCACCGCGCCCATGTGGCCCGACATCTTCTTGCCCGGGAAAACGCGACCCGGGGTCTGGCGCTGACCCAGTGAACCCGGCGCGCGATGCGACAGCGAGTTACCGTGGGTTGCATCGCCCATACGGAAGTTGTAGCGCTTGATGGTGCCCTGGAAACCCTTACCCTTGGTGACACCCTGGACGTCGACGATCTGGCCGACTTCGAAGATGTCCGCCTTGACTTCGCCGCCAACGGCGAAATCGCCGAGCTGCGCGTCTTCAACGCGGAATTCCCACAGGCCACGACCCGCTTCCACCTTCGCCTTGGCGAAGTGGCCGGCTTCCGGCTTGTTGACCAGGGCAGCGCGACGGGCGCCGACGGTCACCTGCACGGCGCTGTAGCCGTCGGTTTCGACGGTCTTGATCTGCGCGATGCGGTTCGGGGTTGCTTCGATCAGGGTCACCGGGATGGAACGGCCATCTTCAGTGAACACGCGGCTCATGCCAGCCTTGCGGCCCACGAAGCCCAACGAATACTTCTTCGTCATGGTCGTAGTCCTCAGGTCAGCTTGATCTGAACGTCGACGCCGGCAGCCAGTTCGAGCTTCATCAGCGCGTCCACGGTCTTGTCATTCGGGTCAACGATATCGAGCACGCGCTTGTGCGTGCGGGTCTCGTACTGGTCACGCGCGTCCTTGTCGACGTGCGGGGAGACGAGAATGGTATAACGCTCGATCTTGGTCGGCAGCGGGATCGGGCCACGCACTTGCGCGCCGGTCCGCTTAGCCGTTTCAACGATCTCGCTGGCCGAACGATCGATCAAACGATGATCGAACGCTTTCAGCCGGATCCGGATCTTTTGGTCCGCCATAGCGGTAGGTTCCTTCGTTAAAAGAGCGACAGACAAAGCCTCTGGGTTGCTTTGTCCCATGAAATCCTTGAATGCAGACGACCCGCACTCCGGCAGGCCGACAAGGTCAATCCGTAGACCCCAAAAGCACAGGCAGACCCATGAAACCGGCCTGCCCAGACGGAGAAGTATAATGGCACGCAAGGCAGCTGTCAACAGTCTCCTGTTGACGCCGCCTGAATGGCATTGACCCTTCCTGGTCCGGGGAACACAAGGCACATCCTGTGCCTACTTTCCCGTTTGATACGCCCCGATGCCCTACCCAGGCAACATCGGGGCGCAGAGTCTAACAGATTATTCGATGATCTTCGAGACCACGCCGGCGCCGACGGTACGGCCGCCTTCGCGGATGGCGAAGCGCAGGCCTTCGTCCATTGCCACCGGGTTGATCAGGGTAACGACCATCTTGACGTTGTCACCCGGCATCACCATCTCGACGCCTTCCGGCAGCTGGGCTGCACCGGTGATGTCGGTGGTACGGAAGTAGAACTGCGGACGGTAGCCGTTGAAGAACGGGGTGTGACGGCCGCCCTCATCCTTCGACAGCACGTACACTTCGCCTTCGAACTTGGTGTGCGGCTTGATCGAACCCGGCTTGGCCAGGACCTGGCCACGCTCGACGTCGTCACGCTTGGTGCCGCGCAGCAGCAGGCCAGCGTTGTCGCCTGCCTGACCCTGGTCCAGCAGCTTGCGGAACATTTCAACGCCGGTCACGGTGGTCTTCTGCACCGGACGGATACCGACGATTTCGATTTCGTCGCCGACCTTGATGATGCCGCGCTCGATACGACCGGTCACCACGGTGCCGCGGCCCGAGATCGAGAACACGTCTTCCACCGGCATCAGGAACGGCCTGTCGATCGCACGCTCCGGCTCCGGGATCCAGGTGTCCAGCGCCTCGACCAGCTTCAGGATGGCCGGCACGCCGATCTCGCTCTGGTCGCCTTCCAGCGCCAGACGGGCCGAACCCGCGATGATCGGGGTGTCGTCACCCGGGAAGTCGTACTTGCTCAGCAGCTCACGGAGCTCCATCTCGACCAGCTCGAGCAGCTCGGCGTCGTCAACCATGTCGGCCTTGTTCATGAACACGACGATGTACGGCACGCCGACCTGACGCGACAGCAGGATGTGCTCGCGGGTCTGCGGCATCGGGCCGTCAGCGGCCGAGCAGACCAGGATCGCGCCGTCCATCTGGGCAGCACCGGTGATCATGTTCTTGACGTAGTCAGCATGGCCCGGGCAGTCAACGTGGGCGTAGTGACGCTTCTCGGATTCGTATTCGACGTGCGCGGTCGAGATCGTGATGCCACGTGCCTTTTCTTCCGGCGCGGCGTCGATCGAGGAGTAGTCCTTGAACTCGCCACCGAAGCGCTCGGCACCGATCTTGGTCAGTGCAGCGGTCAGCGTGGTCTTGCCGTGATCGACGTGACCGATGGTGCCGACATTGACGTGCGGCTTGGTGCGCTCGAACTTACCCTTTGCCATTGTTGTATACCTTGATTTTGTAAGTGGTTTTCAGGAGAGGCTGAGCGAGGCTCAGCCCTTCTTCATGACGGCTTCGGCGATGTTGTTCGGCGCCGGCTCGTAGTGATCGAATTCCATGGTGAAGGTGGCGCGGCCCTGGGTCTGCGAACGCAGCGCAGTGGCGTAACCGAACATTTCACCCAGCGGGATCATCGCGTTGATGATGCTGGCCGAACCGTCACCCGTGGTGTCGGAACCCTGCAACACGCCGCGACGACGGCTCACGTCGCCCATCACGTCACCCTGGTAATCCTCCGGGGTCACGATCTCGACCTTCATGATCGGCTCCAGCAGTACCGGCTTGGCCTTGGCGAAGCCCTGCTTGAAGGCCATCGACGAAGCGAGCTTGAACGCCATTTCCGAGGAGTCGACGTCGTGGTACGAACCGAACACCAGCTTGACCTTGACGTCCACCACCGGGAAGCCAGCCAGCGGACCGCTGGTGATGGTTTCGCGCAGGCCCTTTTCGATCGAAGGAATGAACTCCTTCGGAATCACGCCGCCGGTGATGTCATTGACGAACAGGAAGTCGTCCTTGATGTTGGCCGACAGCTTGGCATCCGCACGGTCGGCAGCGGTCAGCGGCGACAGTTCGATCACGACGTGACCGTACTGACCCTTACCACCGGACTGCTTGGCGTGCTTGTAGTCCGACTTGACGTCGGCCAGGGTGATGGTTTCGCGGTAGGCCACCTGCGGCGCGCCGACGTTGGCTTCAACGTTGAACTCGCGCTTCAGGCGGTCGACGATGATGTCCAGGTGCAGCTCACCCATGCCCGAGATGATGGTCTGGCCGGATTCTTCGTCGGTCTTGACGCGGAACGACGGATCTTCCTGCGCCAGACGACCCAGGGCCAGACCCATCTTTTCCTGGTCCGACTTGGTCTTCGGTTCGACGGCCATCGAGATCACCGGCTCCGGGAACGTCATGCGCTCCAGGATGATCGGCTTGTCGACCGAGCACAGGGTGTCACCGGTGGTGGTGTCCTTCAGACCCACGGCAGCTGCGATGTCACCGGCCAGAACTTCCTTGATTTCCTCGCGGTTGTTCGAGTGCATCTGCAGGATGCGGCCGATGCGCTCCTTCTTGCCCTTCACCGAGTTCAGGACGGTGTCGCCACCGTTCAGGGTGCCCGAGTAGACGCGGAAGAAGGTCAGCGCGCCGACGAACGGGTCGGTGATGATCTTGAAGGCCAGCGACGAGAACGGAGCCTTGTCGTCGGACTTGCGGGTCATGGCGATGTTTTCATCGTCCACGTCGGTACCGGTCACGTCCGGCACGTCGACCGGCGACGGCAGCAGCTGGATCACGCCGTCGAGCATGGCCTGCACGCCCTTGTTCTTGAACGCCGAGCCGCAGTACATCGGCACGATCTCGGTGGCCAGGGTACGGGTACGCAGCGCGTTGATGATTTCAGCCTCGGCCAGCTCTTCGCCGCCCAGGTACTTTTCCATCAGCTCTTCGTTGGCTTCGGCCGCGGCTTCGATCATGAAGGTACGGGCTTCTTCAGCCTTTTCCTGCAGGTCGGCCGGGATCTCGCCGTATTCGAACTTCATGCCCTGCGAGGCTTCATCCCAATGGATGGCCTTCATCTTCAGCAGGTCGACGACACCCTTGAAGCCTTCTTCAGCGCCGATCGGCAGCTGCATCGGCACGGCGACAGCGCCGAGCTTGGCCTTCAGCTGGTCGCGGACCTTGTAGAAGTTGGCACCGGTGCGGTCCATCTTGTTGACGAACGCAATGCGCGGCACCTTGTAACGGTTGGCCTGGCGCCACACGGTTTCCGACTGCGGCTGCACGCCACCGACGGCACACAGCACGAACACCGCACCGTCGAGCACGCGCAGCGAGCGTTCGACTTCGATGGTGAAGTCAACGTGCCCGGGGGTGTCGATGATGTTGAAACGGTGCTCCGGCAGCGACTTGTCCATGCCCTTCCAGAACGCGGTGGTCGCAGCGGACTGGATCGTGATGCCACGCTCCTGCTCCTGCTCCATCCAGTCCATGGTGGCGGCGCCGTCGTGCACTTCACCGATCTTGTGGCTCTTGCCGGTGTAGAACAGGATGCGCTCGGACGTGGTGGTCTTGCCGGCATCGATGTGGGCCATGATGCCGAAGTTACGGTAACGCTCGATAGGAGTGGAACGGGCCACGGGGAGCCTCTCAGATTTCTTGGATTTCGGATGGCCGAACGCCGCCTTGCGGCGGCCTTCGGATTGGCGCAGCCCTTCCGGGGCCGCGAGGCAGCACCGTAATGGTGCTGCCCTGCCTGTTTTACAAGGCCGTCAAACTCACCAGCGGTAGTGGGCGAATGCCTTGTTGGCTTCGGCCATGCGGTGGGTTTCTTCGCGCTTCTTGATGGCGCCGCCACGGTTTTCCGAGGCATCGATCAGTTCAGCAGCCAGCTTCTTCGGCATGGTGTTCTCACCACGCTTGCGCGCGGAGTCGATCAGCCAGCGCATGGCCAGGGCCATCTTGCGCGACGAACGCACTTCGACCGGCACCTGGTAGGTGGCGCCACCGACGCGACGCGACTTGACTTCGACCGCCGGAGCAACGTTGTCCAGCGCCTTCTGCACCAGTTCAACGGCGTTGGCGCTGCTGTTCTTCTCGGTGATCACGTCCATGGCGCCGTACACGATCTTTTCAGCGACCGACTTCTTGCCGCTCAGCATCACCATGTTGATGAAACGGGCAATGGTTTCGCTTCCGTGCTTCGGATCCGGCAGGACTGCGCGCTGCGGCGTATTACCTTTACGAGACATGTGTGCTTTCCCTTAGCTCTTCGGACGCTTGGCGCCGTACTTGGAACGGCCCTGGCGACGCTTGGCAACGCCGGAGGCGTCGAGCGAACCACGAACGGTGTGGTAACGCACACCCGGCAGATCCTTGACGCGACCGCCACGGATCAGGACCACGGAGTGCTCCTGCAGGTTGTGGCCTTCACCGCCGATGTAGGAAATCACTTCTTCCTGGTTGGTCAGGCGAACCTTGGCAACCTTACGAAGCGCCGAGTTCGGCTTCTTCGGAGTAGTGGTGTAAACGCGCGTGCAAACGCCACGGCGCTGGGGGCACTTTTCGAGAGCCGGCGAGGCGCTCTTATAAGTGACTGCCTGCCGCGGCTTGCGGACAAGCTGATTGATCGTCGCCATCAGTATGTTCTTCTGAGAGAGGCCGAAAAAAACCGGCCATGAATGCGGATATGTGCGAGCAGGCGAGAAACCGGCCTGCTGAGACAGACGATTGTAGCAACCTGACGAAAACGCGGTCAAATGCGCACGCGCCAAGCCAGCCCTGATCCCGGGCCGTTACAGGGGAGCCTTCTCCATGCCCCCCGTTCAGGTTGTCAACCCGGTCCTTTGAAAGACCGGGCCGGCATCCTACCTCATCCGGAGCCATCCGACCAGCGGCCGGAGGTTCCGGTAGCGCGACCCGGCCAACGGCCGGGCCCTACCCTCTTGCGCGGTCCAGCCCTGGGGCCGGACCGGTCGATCAATCCTCGGCCTGCTCGGCGTCGGTCGATTCCACCACTACTTCCGGTGCAGCCACGGCCGCGGCGGCCGGTGCGGCAGCCGGGGTACCCGACAGGGTCTGCATTTCCGAATCGGTCAGCCCGCTCGCGTTGCGGCGGCGGTTGGCGTGGTAGGACAGACCCGTACCGGCCGGAATCAAACGGCCGACGATCACGTTTTCCTTCAGGCCGCGCAGGTTGTCCTTGGTGCCGCGGACGGCAGCCTCGGTCAGCACGCGGGTGGTTTCCTGGAAGGAAGCCGCCGAGATGAACGATTCGGTGGCCAGCGATGCCTTGGTGATACCCAGCAGGACCGGGTCGAAGCGGGCGATCAGCTCGTTGCGGGCAACAAGGCGAACGTTCTCTTCGATGACGCGCTGACGTTCGACCTGCTCACCGTTCAGGAACTTGCTGCTGCCCTGATCGGTGATCTCGACCTTGCGCAGCATCTGGCGAGTGATCACCTCGATGTGCTTGTCGTTGATCTTCACGCCCTGCAGGCGGTACACGTCCTGGATTTCCTTGACCAGGTAGGCGGCCAGCGGTTCGACACCCAGCAGGCGCAGGATGTCCTGCGGGCTCGGCTCGCCGTCCACGATGGTTTCGCCCTTGGTCACGTGCTCGCCTTCGAACACGATCACCTGGCGGTACTTCGGAATCAGCTCTTCGTGTTCCGAACCATCGGTGTCCTTGATGATCAGGCGCTGCTTGCCCTTGGTGTCCTTGCCGAAGCTGATGATGCCCGAACGCTCGGCCAGCACGGCCGGATCCTTCGGCTTGCGCGCTTCGAACAGATCGGCCACGCGCGGCAGACCACCGGTGATGTCACGGGTCTTCGAGGCTTCCTGCGGGATCTTGGCAACCACGTCGCCCACGCCGACGGCGGCGCCGTCCTGCAGGTTGACGATCGAGCGCGGCGGCAGCAGGTACTGCGCCGGCAGGTCGGTACCCGGGATCGTCAGGTCGTTGCCCTTGGCGTCGACGATGCGGACGATCGGGCGCAGATCCTTGGCCTGGGCGCCGCGGCGCTTCGGGTCGGTGATCTCGCGCGAAGCCAGGCCGGTCAGCTCATCGGTCTTCTCGATGACGGTGACGCCGTCGATGAAGTCGATGAAGCGGATGAAGCCGGCCACTTCCGAAACGATCGGGTGGTTATGCGGATCCCAGTTGGCCACGGTCTGGCCAGCCTTCACTGCATCGCCGTCCTTGGAGGCAATCATCGAACCGTACGGCAGCTTGTAACGCTCGCGCTCACGGCCATGTGCGTCGAGCACCGAGATTTCGCCCGAGCGCGACACTGCCACCAGCGAGCCATTGGCATGCTCGACCGACTTGAGGTTGCTGAACTTGACCGAGCCGGTGGTCTTGACGGTGATGTTGTCGACCGCAGCCGCACGCGACGCCGCACCACCGATGTGGAACGTACGCATGGTCAGCTGGGTACCCGGCTCACCGATGGACTGGGCGGCGATGACGCCGACCGCTTCACCGATGTTGACGATGTGGCCACGGGCCAGATCGCGGCCGTAGCAGCGACCGCAGACACCGAAGGCCGATTCGCAGGAGATCGTCGAGCGGACCTTGATGGTCTGCACGCCGGCATCTTCCAGCTTGGCCACCCAGGCTTCGTCGAGCAGGGTATTACGGGTCACGATCGGATCTTCGTCATTGCCCGGCAGGAACACGTCCTCGGCAACCACGCGACCCAGCACGCGATCCTTCAACGGCTCGACCACGTCGCCGCCTTCCACGATCGGGGTCATGATCAGGCCTTCGGTGGTACCGCAATCCACCTCGGTGATCACGACGTCCTGCGCCACGTCGACCAGACGGCGGGTCAGGTAACCCGAGTTCGCCGTCTTCAGCGCGGTATCGGCCAGACCCTTACGGGCACCGTGGGTGGAGTTGAAGTACTCCTGCACGTTCAGGCCTTCGCGGAAGTTCGCCTTGATGGGCGTCTCGATGATCGAGCCATCCGGACGCGCCATCAGGCCACGCATACCGGCCAGCTGACGGATCTGCGCCTGGCTGCCTCGTGCACCGGAGTCGGCCATGATGTACAGCGAGTTCATCGACTTCTGGTCGATGGTTTCGCCCTTGGCGTTGATGACCTTCTCGGTACCAATGGTGTCCATCATCGCCTTGGCGATGCGTTCATTGGTACGCGACCAGATATCGACCACCTTGTTGTAGCGCTCGCCGGCGGTGACCAGGCCCGACTGGTACTGCTCCTGGATTTCCAGCACTTCGGCTTCGGCCTCGGTGAGGATGCCCTTCTTCTCGTCCGGGATCAGCATGTCGTCGATGCCGATCGAGACGCCGGCGCGGGTCGCGTAGGCGAAGCCGGTGTACATCAGCTTGTCGGCGAACACGACCGTGTCCTTCAGACCCAGCTGGCGGTAGCTGGAGTTGATCAGGCGGCTGATGTTCTTCTTGGTCAGCTCGGTGTTGGCCAGCGCGAACGGCAGGCCTTCCGGCAGGATTTCAGCCAGCAGGGCGCGACCGATCGTGGTGTCCACGATCGAGGTCTTGTTCTGCTTGATGCCGTCTTCGTCGGTCACCACCTCGGTGATGCGGACCTTGACGCGCGCGTGCAGTTCCACCACGCGGTTGTCGTAGGCGCGCTTGACTTCGGCGATGTTGGCGAAGGCCATGCCCTCGCCCTTCTTGTTTTCCAGCGAGCGGGTCATGTAGTACAGACCCAGCACGACGTCCTGCGACGGCACGATGATCGGCTCGCCGTTGGCCGGCGACAGGATGTTGTTGGTCGACATCATCAGCGCACGCGCTTCCAGCTGGGCTTCCAGCGAGAGCGGCACGTGGACGGCCATCTGGTCACCGTCGAAGTCGGCGTTGAACGCGGTGCAGACCAGCGGGTGCAGCTGGATGGCCTTGCCTTCGATCAGCACCGGCTCGAACGCCTGGATGCCCAGACGGTGCAGGGTCGGCGCACGGTTCAGCATCACCGGGTGTTCGCGGATGACCTCTTCCAGGATGTCCCAGACTTCGGCTTCTTCGCGCTCGACCAGCTTCTTGGCAGCCTTGATGGTGGTGGCCAGGCCACGACGCTGCAGCTTGGCGAACACGAACGGCTTGAACAGCTCAAGCGCCATCTTCTTCGGCAGGCCGCACTGGTGCAGGCGCAGGTACGGACCGACCACGATGACCGAACGGCCCGAGTAGTCGACGCGCTTGCCGAGCAGGTTCTGGCGGAAGCGACCCTGCTTGCCCTTGATCATGTCGGCCAGCGACTTCAGCGGGCGCTTGTTGGTGCCGGTGATGGCACGGCCACGACGGCCGTTGTCCAGCAGCGCATCGACCGATTCCTGCAGCATGCGCTTTTCATTGCGCACGATGATGTCCGGCGCGCTCAGTTCGAGCAGGCGGCGCAGGCGGTTGTTACGGTTGATGACGCGGCGGTACAGGTCGTTCAGGTCGGAGGTCGCGAAGCGGCCGCCATCCAGCGGCACCAGCGGACGCAGGTCCGGCGGCAGCACCGGCAGCACGGTCATGACCATCCACTCCGGACGGTTGCCCGACTCCAGGAAGGCCTCGATCAGCTTGATGCGCTTGGTCAGTCGCTTGAGCTTGGTTTCCGAACCGGTGCTGGCGATTTCCTCGCGCAGGCGGGTCATCTCCGACTGCAGGTCGATGGTGCGCAGCAGCTCGTACACGGCCTCGGCACCCATGGCGGCGTCGAAGTCGTCACCGTGCTCCTGGCGGGCCTGCAGGTACTGTTCTTCGGTCAGCAGCTGGCGGCGCTCCAGGGCGGTCAGGCCCGGCTCGGTCACCACGTAGGCTTCGAAGTACAGCACGCGCTCGATGTCACGCAGGGTCATGTCCAGCATCAGGCCGATGCGCGACGGCAGCGACTTCAGGAACCAGATGTGCGCGACCGGCGAAGCCAGGTCGATGTGGCCCATGCGCTCGCGACGCACCTTGGCCAGGGTGACTTCGGTGCCGCACTTCTCGCACACGACACCACGGTGCTTCATGCGCTTGTACTTGCCGCACAGGCACTCGTAGTCCTTGACCGGCCCGAAGATGGCGGCGCAGAACAGGCCGTCACGTTCCGGCTTGAAGGTACGGTAGTTGATGGTTTCCGGCTTCTTCACTTCGCCGAAGGACCACGAACGGATCAGGTCCGGCGAGGCCAGCGCGATCTTGATCGCGTCGAAGTCCAGCGTCTGGCGCTGCTGGTTGAAGAGGTTGAGCAGGTCTTTCATGGTGTTCTCCAGAAGGAGGAATGCTGTGTCGATGGGCTTTCAGTTGACTGCCAGCGGCGCGGCGGCGGACCGCCGCGCCGGCATGGATCAGTTGTCTTCCAGTTCCATGTTGATGGCCAGCGAGCGGATTTCCTTCACGAGCACGTTGAAGGATTCCGGCATGCCCGCGACCATCTCGTGCTCACCGTCGACGATGTTCTTGTACATCTGGTTGCGGCCCTGCACGTCATCGGACTTCACCGTCAGCATTTCCTGCAGGGTGTAGGCCGCGCCGTAGGCTTCCAGCGCCCAGACTTCCATTTCACCGAAGCGCTGGCCGCCGAACTGCGCCTTGCCGCCCAGCGGCTGCTGGGTGACGAGCGAGTACGGACCGGTCGAACGGGCGTGCATCTTGTCGTCGACCAGGTGGTTCAGCTTCAGGTAGTGCATGTAGCCAACGGTGGTGTGGCGATCGAAGGCTTCACCGGTGCGGCCGTCGTACAGCTGGGTCTGGCCACTGCTCGGCAGGTCGGCCAGTTCCAGCATGCGCTTGATTTCCGCTTCGGTGGCACCGTCGAACACCGGGGTGGCCATCGGCACGCCGTCGAACAGGTTCCGGGCCAGGCGCAGCAGCTCCTCGTCGCTGAACTGCGACAGGTCGACACGGTTGGCCACGTTGGTGTCATCGTGGTTGTAGATGTCGTCGAGGAACTTGCGCAGGTCGGCAACCGCGGCCTGGGCTTCCAGCATCGCCTGGATCTTGCGACCCAGCCCCTTGGCTGCCCAGCCCAGGTGCACTTCCAGGATCTGGCCGATGTTCATACGCGACGGCACGCCCAGCGGGTTCAGCACGATGTCCACGGTTTCGCCCGAGGCCATGTACGGCATGTCCTCGACCGGCACCACGTTGGAGACCACACCCTTGTTGCCGTGGCGGCCTGCCATCTTGTCGCCCGGCTGGATGCGGCGCTTCACGGCCAGGAACACCTTGACCATCTTCAGCACGCCCGGGGCGAGGTCGTCGCCCGCGGTGATCTTGCCGCGCTTGTCGGCGAAGCGACGCTCGAATTCCTTCTCGTGCGCCTGGATCTGCTTCTGGGCGCGCTCGATGGCTTCGGACGCATCCTCGTCCTTCATGCGCAGAGCGAACCAGTCAGCCTTCTTCAGGCCGTCCAGGAAGGCGTCGGTGATGACGTCGCCCTTCTTCAGGTTGGCACCACCATTGACCACCTTGCCCACGATCTGCGAACGCAGACGCATGTAGATGGCCGCTTCCAGGATGCGGAACTGGTCGTCGAAGTCCTTCTTGACGCGCTTGATTTCAGACTCTTCGATCTGGCGGGCACGCTTGTCCTTCTCGATGCCGTCGCGGGTGAAGACCTGCACGTCGATGACGGTGCCGTCCATACCCGGCGGAACGCGCAGCGAGCTGTCCTTCACGTCCGAAGCCTTCTCGCCGAAGATCGCGCGCAGCAGCTTCTCTTCCGGGGTCAGCTGGCTTTCGCCCTTCGGGGTGACCTTGCCGACCATGATGTCGCCGGCGCGGACTTCGGCACCGATGTACACCACGCCGCTCTCGTCCAGGCGGTTCAGCGCCTGCTCGGAAACGTTCGGGATGTCGGCGGAGATTTCCTCCGGCCCCAGCTTGGTGTCACGCGCGACGCAGGTCAGCTCTTCGATGTGGATCGTGGTGTAACGATCCTCTTCCACCACGCGCTCGGAGAGCAGGATGGAGTCTTCGAAGTTGTAGCCGTTCCACGGCATGAACGCGATCAGCATGTTCTGGCCCAGGGCCAGTTCGCCGATGTCGGTGGACGGACCATCGGCCAGCACGTCGCCGCGGGCGATGACGTCACCCACCTGGACCAGCGGACGCTGGTTGATGCAGGTGTTCTGGTTCGAACGGGTGTACTTGACCAGGTTGTAGATGTCCACGCCTGCGTCGGTGGCGCCAACGATCTCTTCCTCGTTGACCTTGACCACGATGCGGGCGGCGTCGATCTGCACGATCTCACCACCGCGACGGGCGTTCACGGTCACGCCGGAGTCACGCGCCACGGCGCGCTCGATGCCGGTACCGACCAGCGGCTTCTGCGCACGCAGGGTCGGCACGGCCTGACGCTGCATGTTGGCGCCCATCAGTGCACGGTTGGCGTCATCGTGCTCCAGGAACGGAACCAGCGCAGCCGCGATCGACACGGTCTGCATCGGCGAGACGTCCATGAAGTGGACTTCCGCCGGCGGCTTCAGCAGCGATTCGCCCTGGAAACGGCAGGGAACGAACTGCTCGGTCAGCACGCTGTCGGCATTGGTCAGGGCGTTGGCCTGCGCAATGACGTACTCGTTTTCTTCGATCGCCGACAGGAACTCGACTTCGTCAAAGACCTTGCCGTCCACGACCTTGCGGTACGGGGTCTCGAGGAAACCGTACTGATTGGTGCGGGCGTACACGGCCAGCGAGTTGATCAGGCCGATGTTCGGGCCTTCCGGGGTTTCGATGGTGCAGACGCGGCCGTAATGGGTCGGGTGCACGTCGCGCACTTCGAAGCCGGCGCGCTCACGGGTCAGACCGCCCGGGCCCAGGGCCGAGACGCGACGCTTGTGGGTCACTTCCGACAGCGGGTTGTTCTGGTCCATGAACTGCGACAGCTGCGAGGAGCCAAAGAACTCCTTGATGGCAGCGGCGACCGGCTTGGCGTTGATCAGCTCCTGCGGGGTCAGGCCTTCCGACTCTGCCATCGACAGGCGCTCCTTGACCGCGCGCTCGACGCGGACCAGGCCGACGCGGAACACGTTCTCGGCCATTTCACCGACCGAACGCACGCGACGGTTGCCCAGGTGATCGATATCGTCGACCACGCCGCGACCGTTGCGGATCTCGGTCAGGACCTTGATCACGTCCAGGATGTCGGAGCTGTCGCCGTGGGCGGCAACCAGACGCTTGGATTCTTCGTCGTTGCGCTCGCCGTAGTACTTGCGGTCGTACAGCACGGCTTCGCCGGTGGTTTCCTTGCGGCCCACGCGACGGTTGAACTTCATGCGGCCGACCGCGGACAGGTCGTAGCGCTCGAAGGTGAAGAACAGGTTGTGGAACAGGTTCTGCGCGGCGTCCTTGGTCGGCGGCTCGCCCGGACGCATCATGCGGTAGATTTCGACCAGGGCTTCCAGCTGGGTCTTGGTCGGATCGATGCGCAGGGTGTTGGACAGATACGGGCCACGATCCAGATCGTTCACCCACAGGGTGCCCACGGCATCCACACCGGCCTTGCGGAAGGCCTGCAGCTGCTCGTCGGTGATTTCGTCGTTGGCCTGGGCCAGCAGTTCGCCGGTCGAAGCATCGACCACGTCGTGCGACAGGATGCGGCCGACGATGTAGTCGTCCGGCACGGCCAGGGCGGCGATGCCCGAGGCTTCCAGCTGCTTGATGTGACGCGCAGTGATGCGCTTGCCGGCTTCCACGATGACCTTGTCGCCGTCGGCGAGGTCGAAGCCCAGGGTTTCGCCACGCAGGCGCTCCGGCACCAGCTCCAGCTGGACGCCTTCATCCGGGTTGATGTGGAAGGTGTTGATCTCGAAGAACTCGGCCAGCATCTCTTCGTTGCTGTAGCCCAGCGCACGCAGCAGGATCGACACCGGCAGCTTGCGGCGACGATCGATACGGGTGAACAGCGCGTCCTTCGGGTCGAACTCGAAGTCCAGCCAGGAACCGCGGTAAGGAATGATGCGGGCGCTGTACAGCAGCTTGCCCGAGCTGTGGGTCTTGCCACGGTCGTGGTCGAAGAACACACCCGGCGAGCGGTGCAGCTGCGAGACGATGACGCGCTCGGTGCCGTTGACGATGAAGGTGCCGTTGTCGGTCATCAGCGGGATTTCGCCCAGATAGACCTCCTGCTCCTTCACGTACTTGATGGCCTTGGTCGACGACTCGCGGTCGTAGATCACCAGGCGCACGGTCACGCGCAGCGGTGCGCCGTAGCTCATGCCACGCTGGCGGCACTCACGCTCGTCGAAGACCGGTTCGCCCAGCTTGTAGCCGACGTACTCCAGGGCGGCATTGCCGCTGTAGCTGGCGATCGGGAAGACCGACTTCAGCGCGGCGTGCAGGCCGTGGTCCGTGCGCTTGGCCGGATCGACGTTTTCCTGCAGGAATTCACGGTAGGAATCCACCTGGATGGCGAGCAGGAACGGCACTTCGAGAATCGAACGCTGCTTGCCGAAATCCTTGCGGATACGCTTTTTTTCGGTGAACGAATAGGACGTCATGAGGTCTTCCACCTTGTTGTGCGGATCGTGCGCCCACGATCCGAAGGGAACTTGAAATTGTCAGTTGGAAGTCGCTGGTATTGCCGGCACCAGCACGCCTTCTCCCGCTACTTCCAACTGCCAACTCGTCTGCTACCGCGCCCCTTCCGCCGCGCCCTGCGCTGGCCGATCGGGGTTTGACTGCAGCCCGTGTTGGGCTTTTTGCCGCTTTTTACATCCACGCATGGCATGGATCTACAGCACCGCAACAACGACCAAAGGCCGGGGGCTTACGCCCCCAGCCTTGGCTGCATCGCCGTGAATCGATGACGATGCAAAGGAAGTGCTTACTTGACTTCGACAGTCGCGCCAGCAGCTTCCAGGTCCTTCTTCATCTTCTCGGCTTCGTCCTTCGAAGCGGCATCCTTCAGGATGCCACCGGCTTCGGCCAGGTCCTTCGCTTCCTTCAGGCCCAGGCCGGTGATGGCGCGGACGGCCTTGATGACTTCGACCTTCTTGTCGCCGGCCGACTTCAGGGTGACGGTGAACTCGGTCTGCTCTTCAACAGCAGCGGCCGGGCCAGCGGCAGCAGCCACGGCAACCGGAGCAGCGGCGGAGACGCCGAACTTCTCTTCGATGGCCTTGACCAGCTCCATCACTTCCATCAGGGACTTCTCGGCGATGGCGTCGACGATCTGTTCGTTGGTAAGGGACATGATAATTACCTTTGGATGTTTTTCTGGATTGAGGTTCCGTCAGGAACCACGATTAGTCGAAACTCAAGCGGTCTCGGCGGCCGGTTCAGCAGCGTCGGCGGCGACGTCGCCACCATTCTGCTTGTCGCCGATTGCCTTGATGGCGCGGGCGAACATCGTGACCGGCTCGGTCAGGACGCGTGCCAGCATTGCCAGCGCCTGGTCGCGGGTCGGCAGCGAGGCCAACACGTCGACATGGCTTGCCGGGAACACTTCGCCGCCGATGGCGACGACCTTGGCCTGCAGCTTGTCGTTGCCCTTGGCGGCATCCTTGATCAGGCGACCGGCAGCGCCGGGCTCCTCAAGCGAGAACGCGTACAGCAGCGGACCAACCAGCTTGTCCTGTGCACATGCGAACTCGGTGCCTTCAACAGCACGCGACGCCAGGGTGTTCTTGACAACTTTCAAGAAAACGCCGGTTTCACGCGCCTGCTTGCGCATCGCGGTCATCTGAGCGACCGTGGTGCCAGCGTATTCGGCTGCGATCAAGGAGTGGGCCTTGGCGGCGATGTCTGCCAGCTCCGCGACTACTTCTTGCTTCTGGGACAGATTGAGAGCCATTGCACTCCTCCTATTGAACTCCGCTTACGGCTCCTGCCGTGTGCGGTCCTGTGCGGCATCCGTCCTGGACGCCGGGAACATCGGAATGATGCTCCGGGGGGTGGGCCGTTCCAGACCTGGAGGCAATCAGGGAAATCCCAGAAATGCGTAAACCAGAAAAACTCCAGAAGGGCACCATCTACGCAGGGTGATTCCGAAGAATCGATTAAGCGCTCATGACTGCTCCGGCGGCGACTCCCTGCCAGTTCGAGCTTCCGTGCCCGTCGCCGGTATTGCCATGACCGCGCCTGCGGTCTTTGACGGCTACCACCGGCGATGTGCTGCCGGCGATGCCTTCAAATGTCACGGTCACGGCACCCAGGGCATCGTGACCGCTTGAAACAATTACTTCAGGGTCAGCGACGACTGGTCGACGGTGACGCCCGGGCCCATCGTCGAGCTGACCGAAACCTTCTGCAGGTAGGTGCCCTTCGAGGTGGCCGGCTTGGCCTTGATCAGGTCCAGCAGCAGCGCGGTCAGGTTCGACTTCAGCGCGTCTTCGGCGAAGTCGGCCTTGCCGATGGTGCAGTGGATGATGCCGGCCTTGTCGGTGCGGTAACGCACCTGACCCGACTTGGCATTCTTCACGGCTTCACCCGGGTTCGGGGAAACGGTGCCGACCTTCGGGTTCGGCATCAGGCCGCGCGGGCCCAGCACGGTGCCCAGCTTACCGACGACGCGCATGGCGTCCGGGGTCGCGATGACGACGTCGTAGTTCAGATCGCCGGCCTGCATCTTCTCGGCCAGATCGTCCATACCGACGGCTTCGGCGCCAGCGGCCAGGGCTTCGTCAGCCTTGGCACCGGCCGGAGCGAAGACAGCGACGCGGACCGACTTGCCGGTACCCGCCGGCAGCACGGTGGAGCCACGGACCTGCTGGTCGGACTTCTTCGCATCGACGCCCAGGCGCACGGAAACGTCGATGGACTCGACGAACTTGGCCTTGGTGGCGGTCTTCAGGATGTTGATCGCGTCCTCGAAGGCGTATGCCTTGCCCGGAACGACGGCGGCCTTGATGGCCTTCTCACGCTTGGTCTGTGCCATCTTCTTAACCCTCCACCACGAGGCCCATGGAACGGGCAGAGCCAGCGATGGTACGCACGGCGGCGTCCAGATCGGCGGCAGTCAGATCCGGTTCCTTCGCCTTGGCGATCTCTTCCAGCTGCTTACGGGTGACCTTGCCGACCTTCTCGGTGTTCGGGCGCTTGGAGCCCGACGAGATGCCAGCGGCCTTCTTCAGCAGAGTGGTGGCCGGGGTGCTCTTGGTGATGAAGGTGAACGTACGGTCCGAATAGGCCGTGATGATCACCGGAACCGGCAGACCCGGCTCGAGCTTCTGCGTGGCAGCGTTGAACGCCTTGCAGAATTCCATGATGTTCAGGCCGCGCTGACCCAGCGCAGGACCGACCGGCGGCGAGGGGTTGGCCTGACCGGCCTTCACCTGCAGCTTGATGTAACCGACAACTTTCTTTGCCATGAGTATGCTCTCCGGGTGCTAGCGCCTTGCGACAACAGGCTCCCCATCGGACCGGGAATCACGCGTCCCGGCATCGCGTTTTGAAATCATGCTGAAGGCCACCTTGCGGCGGCCTCGTCCTGCTGGCTTCCCAGCGGGGAGCCGCGCACTATATCAGGTTTTTTCTTCACATGCCTGAAGCGGCACATAAACGAACGAAACCGGGCTGAGCCCGGCTTGCCTTTCTGTAGAGTCGAGCCTTGCTCGACTACCACACCATCCGGACCGCGGAGTCGAGCATGGCTCGACCCTACAATACAGGTCAGACGGCCTTTTCGACCTGGCCGAACTCGAGCTCGACCGGGGTAGCACGGCCGAAGATCAACACCGAGACGCGCAGACGGCTCTTCTCGTAGTTGACTTCTTCGACGACGCCATTGAAATCGTTGAACGGGCCGTCGGTGACACGGACCATCTGACCCGGCTCGAACAGCACCTTCGGACGCGGCTTCTCGACACCTTCCTGAACGCGGTTCAGGATGGCTTCGGCCTCGGAGTCAGCGATCGGCAGCGGACGATCGGCGGTACCGCCGATGAAGCCCATGACGCGCGGGGTTTCCTTGACCAGATGCCAGCTTTCGTTGTCGATGCGCGGGATGCCGGCCTCTTCGTGGGTCTCGATCTGGACCAGCACGTAACCCGGGAAGAACTTGCGCTCGGAACGGCGCTTCTGGCCGGCGCGCATTTCGATCACTTCCTCGGTCGGAACCAGGACGTCGCCGAAGCGCTCTTCCATGCCGTCACGGACGATGCGGTCGCGCAGGGCCTGCGCCACCGACTTCTCGAAGCCCGAATAGGCGTGAACGACGTACCAACGCTTCATGCAATTCTCCTTAGCGGCTCAGGAACAACTGAACAAGCCACTGAATGACGTAATCGAACCCACCCAGCAGAAGACTGAGAATGGTTACCACCACCATCACGACCCAGGTCATGCGGATGGCTTCCTGGCGCGTCGGCCAGACCACCTTGCGCAGTTCGAAGCGCGACTCGGAGAGGAATTCGCGGGTGTCGCGCCCCTTGCCGGTCAGCATGAACACGCCGATACCGCCAACCAGACCGACCACGACCGCCAACGCACGCAGCTGACCCGTCCACGTACCCAGCTGGGTAGCGCGACCGGAATCGGCAGAGAACCAGAACCAGACGAACAGACCGGCCAGCACCAGCAGTGATGCGGCAACGTACTTGACGATATCCCCACCGCTGGCGGAGTTGTCTTTGGAATGTTCGATCTTGCTATTCATCCGGCTGTGTCTGCTTTAGCGGCCCAGGCCGCTGGATAAGGTGGGCAGATGGCACGCCAGGAGGGACTCGAACCCCCAACCTGCGGTTTTGGAGACCGCTGCTCTGCCAATTGAGCTACTGGCGTACGTTTTAAAACTTGCCTTCCCTTAGACGGCGAAGGCGGACCGAGGTTCCCGGCCCGCCATTCGCGTAACCGGCGGCGCTATGCAACCGCCGGTACTGCAGGCTTACTCGATGATCTTCGAGACCACGCCGGCGCCGACGGTACGGCCGCCTTCGCGGATGGCGAAGCGCAGGCCTTCGTCCATTGCCACCGGGTTGATCAGGGTAACGACCATCTTGACGTTGTCACCCGGCATCACCATCTCGACGCCTTCCGGCAGCTGGGCTGCACCGGTGATGTCGGTGGTACGGAAGTAGAACTGCGGACGGTAGCCGTTGAAGAACGGGGTGTGACGGCCGCCCTCATCCTTCGACAGCACGTACACTTCGCCTTCGAACTTGGTGTGCGGCTTGATCGAACCCGGCTTGGCCAGGACCTGGCCACGCTCGACGTCGTCACGCTTGGTGCCGCGCAGCAGCAGGCCAGCGTTGTCGCCTGCCTGACCCTGGTCCAGCAGCTTGCGGAACATTTCAACGCCGGTCACGGTGGTCTTCTGCACCGGACGGATACCGACGATTTCGATTTCGTCGCCGACCTTGATGATGCCGCGCTCGATACGACCGGTCACCACGGTGCCGCGGCCCGAGATCGAGAACACGTCTTCCACCGGCATCAGGAACGGCCTGTCGATCGCACGCTCCGGCTCCGGGATCCAGGTGTCCAGCGCCTCGACCAGCTTCAGGATGGCCGGCACGCCGATCTCGCTCTGGTCGCCTTCCAGCGCCAGACGGGCCGAACCCGCGATGATCGGGGTGTCGTCACCCGGGAAGTCGTACTTGCTCAGCAGCTCACGGAGCTCCATCTCGACCAGCTCGAGCAGCTCGGCGTCGTCAACCATGTCGGCCTTGTTCATGAACACGACGATGTACGGCACGCCGACCTGACGCGACAGCAGGATGTGCTCGCGGGTCTGCGGCATCGGGCCGTCAGCGGCCGAGCAGACCAGGATCGCGCCGTCCATCTGGGCAGCACCGGTGATCATGTTCTTGACGTAGTCAGCATGGCCCGGGCAGTCAACGTGGGCGTAGTGACGCTTCTCGGATTCGTATTCGACGTGCGCGGTCGAGATCGTGATGCCACGTGCCTTTTCTTCCGGCGCGGCGTCGATCGAGGAGTAGTCCTTGAACTCGCCACCGAAGCGCTCGGCACCGATCTTGGTCAGTGCGGCGGTCAGCGTGGTCTTGCCGTGGTCGACGTGACCGATGGTGCCGACATTGACGTGCGGCTTGGTGCGCTCGAACTTACCCTTGGCCATGGCTGCTTATCTCGAATTCGTCTGAGAGGTGGTGCTTAAGATGGTGCTCACGAAAGGAATCGAACCTTCGGCCTCTTCCTTACCAAGGAAGTGCTCTACCGACTGAGCTACGTGAGCCGAGTTTTGCATTATGACATGAACTCGATAATATTCAAAGTTCATTCAATGGAGCGGGAGACGGGAATCGAACCCGCACCATCAGCTTGGAAGGCTGAGGTTCTACCATTGAACTACTCCCGCGCCGGGAATGTCACAACGTGAAACTGGTGGAGGGAGGTGGATTCGAACCACCGAAGGCGTAAGCCAGCAGATTTACAGTCTGCCCCCGTTGGCCGCTTGGGTATCCCTCCTTACCACCCCATTCCGTGCCGCCGAAGCGTTGCGGTGTGTGGTGGTGAGCCCGCAATTCTGGAGATGAAGCGGGGGCCTGTCAACGCTTTTTTTCACTTTTTTTCACATGCGTCGCAAAGCCATTGATACGCAAGGCTATTGCCCGGGCACCGGCAGCGACTCGCTGGCGAAAATTGCGACATGGGGAATTCCGTCGGCCCCGATCCAGCCCCGGTACATGCCCTGGGTGTTGAACGGCGTGGCCATTTTCCCGTCCGCAGCGAGCACGATCGCCCCGCCGTCGCCCCCCATCTGCGGGATCGTCTCGTTGATCACACCCTTGCCGGCCTGTTCCGGCGTCTGCCCCAGGTAGCGCACGCGTGCACAGATCTCGTGCGCGGCCGCAGTACGGATGTAGTACTCACCCCACCCCGTCCCGGACACCGCACAGCGGGCATCGGCCCAGGTGCCGGCACCAATGATCGGCGAGTCGCCCACACGGCCGTAGCGCTTGTTGGTCATGCCACCGGTGGAGGTGCCGGCGGCAAGATGGCCCTGCGTATCGAGCGCGACTGCCCCGACGGTGCCAAAGTGCTTTGCGGTCTCCAGGTCGGCATGGGCCTGGCCGCTGGCCTCCTCCTTCAGCGCACGCTGCAGCTGCTGCCAGCGCTTGTCGGTCCGGAAGTACGAGGGATCGACCAGGGTCATGCCCTGCTCCACCGCGAAGGACTCGGCGCCCTGCCCCACCATCATCACGTGCCTGGACTTCTGCATCACCGTCTGCGCCAACAAGATCGGATTGCGCACCCGCTGCACACCGGCTACCGCACCTGCGGCCTGGGTCGCGCCGTCCATGACAGCCGCATCCAGCTCGTTGTGGCCGTCATGGGTGAATACCGCGCCCTTCCCGGCGTTGAAGGTCGGATCGTCTTCCAGCACAGTGATCGCGGCAGTGACTGCGGCCAGCGCCGGGCGACCCGCTGCCAGCTCCGCATGTCCCTTCCGCAGGGCCGCACTCAATGCGTCACGAGCGGCCTTCTCTTCCGCCGGCGACAGGTCCTTGCGCTCGACACCTGCTCCACCATGGATGACCAGCAGCGGCGAGGTGGCCGGCGCGGCCTGGGCGATCAGTGGCAGGGACAACAGTGTGGACAGCGCCAGGCGCAGTTTCATCGGATACGTCTCCAGGGAAATGTAGTTCGGTAGCGCCGGGCCATGCCCGGCGGAAGGCGCAGCGCGGCAAGGCCGCCGGGCATGGCCCGGCGCTACCGGCGCGTGATTTCGATCTGGCCGTCGTCGATCTCGGCCATGGCCTGGTAGTCCACGTCTGCCTGGAAGTCGTCCAGGCGCATTCGGCTGCCGCTGGCCACCACGGTCACCGGCACGGCGTGGAAGCGCAGCGGCTCCCCTTCGACCAGGCGATCGGCATCACGACCGGGGCTGACCACCCAGACCTTGCCCTCGCCGTCGGCGCTGTAGACCTGCGCTTGGCCATCCGGCTCCACGCACAGGGCGGTGTCCTCGTCGACACCGATGCCGACAATGTCCGGGTCGCCACTGTCCTGTACGGCACGGGCGACGAACACAATCAGGCGACCGAGGCGGTCGCGCTTGTCGAAGTGGGTATCAGTAACCACACGCTGCAGATAGGGCATCTGCAGGAAGCCGCTGTCCATGGTCACCGCGCTGCCCATCGGGTCGGCCAGCGCACCGGCGGAGGTGATGCTGCCGCCATCCAACGCACCATAGGCGTAGCCCCCCAGGATCGCCAGCCCGGCACTGGTGCCGGCAATCGGTTTGCCGGCGCGCACGTGGGCATTGAGTGCGCGGTTGAGTGCGGTGCCTTTCCAGAAGCGGATATAGCGCGACTGGTCACCACCGGCAATGAAGATGGCGTCAGCCGCCGCGACCACGCGCAGTACGGCCGGATCGTCTGCGCCGCGGCGGCTGTCGAACACCAGGGTCTGCACGGCGGTAGTGCCGCCGATGTCGCGGTACAGGCGGTCCTGCAACTCATCGCGGCCCGACGCGCGCAGGATCAGCACACGGCCGTTGCCGGCCTGCTTCAGCCACCACTGGAAGGCCTCAGGCACCCACTCGCCACCGCCCATCAGCATCATTGCCGGCGCGCGCGGGCCGGGTCGGGGCGCTTCCAGGTCGCCGACCTCGTAGTAGGCGAAGCCGGGACCCTGAAGGTCCTGCGCAGGCGCCGCCAGCGGCCAGGCCAACGCCAGCAGGGCCAACCAGGCGAAGGGGGCACATAGCGTCCGATGGAGGCGCCGCATCTTGATCTCCCTGAACAAAATCGACTTGCAAGCGTTTTCACTCTTTGCCAGATAGAAACCCAGTAGTCAAGGACATAAAAAAGGCGTTAAATGCGCGCGCCCATTCCAGAAATCTGAATGGGGGACAGGGCCCCTCCTCTGCGGGCCGGCTTCATTTCCGAGAATTTCTCATGCGTAGAAAGGCGATGGCGTGGTCGATCCAGCTGGCGTTGATGGGCGTGGCTGCTTCCGCGGCGGCCCAGGCTCCGGCTTCCTCTTCGGTTCAACAGCTGGACGCGGTGCAGGTCACCGGTTCGCGCATTCCGCGCGCCCAGGTTGAAGGCCCCGCCCCGATCACGGTGATCAGCGCCGAGCAGATCCGCTCCAGCGGCTTCACCACCGTGCCCGACGTGCTGCGGTCGATGACCCAGAACGGCGGTGAGACGCAGAGCCAGCAGTCTTCCAGCGGTGCCGACTTCTCGCCGGGCGCCCAGCAGGTGGACCTGCGCGGTCTTGGCCCGAACCACACGCTGGTGCTGGTCAATGGCCGCCGCATCGCCGACTTCCCGATGCCGTTCAAGGGCCGCAGCAACTTCACCGACGTCTCCAACATCCCGTTGGGCATGATCGAGCGCATCGAAGTGCTGACCGGCAGCGCGTCGGCAATTTATGGATCGGATGCGATCGCCGGCGTGGTCAACTTCATCCTGAAGAAGAAGGCCGACGGCACCACCGTCGACATGCGCATGGGCACCACCAGCGAAGGCGGTGGCGAGTCGTTCGACGTGAGCATTGCCAGCGGCTTCAGCCACGGCAACTTCAATGCGGTGTACAGCGTTGAACTGCAATCGCAGACGCCGCTGTGGGCCTACGAGCGCGACATCCAGGATTCGACCCAGGACGGGCCGACCGAGGGCTCGCGCATCGCCCGCCGCGCCTACCTGCGCACCGATTACAACGACGACTATCTGGACCCGGGCGCGGCCACCTGCGAAGCGCTGGCCGGGCAGAACCAGGGCAGCACCTACCGTGCCTATCGCCCGAAGTATGGCTACTACTGCGGCAGCGACAGCTCGATCGGCTACGGCACCATCCTCAGCAAGCGCCGCGGTGCCAACGGCTATGCGTCGTTGAGCTACGACTTCGACAATGGCCAGCAATGGTTCGCCGACGTGCAGCTGGGCTACCACACGATGTCGCTGATGCGCGATGTCACCAAGTGGGGCCGGATGGACGCCAACGGCAATGAGTCGGGTTACTTCAACAACCAGGCCACCGGCGAGATCGAGTTCTGGCAGCGGCAGTTCTCGCCCGAGGAAATGGGCGGCCTGCGCAACGCGATGGTGCGCAGCACGCAGAAGACCCTCAGCGTGACCACCGGCTTCAAGGGCAACCTGATCGGCAACTGGGACTACGAAGCGGCCCTGAGCCATTCGCAGTACCAGTCGCGGATCAGCTGGGCGCAGATCATCGCCGCCAAGGCCAACGACCTGTTCCTGGGCCCGCAGCTGGGCGTGGACGACGACGGTTTCCCGATCTACAACGCCGACCCGTCACGCCTGTACCGGCCACTGACCCGCGCCGAGTACGATTCGATCGCCGCGCGCACCACCTACACCCCGAAGTCGCGCACCGAGACGGCTGCGTTCACGCTGACCAATTCCGCACTGTTCGGCCTGCCCGGTGGCGACGCCGGTTTCGCCGCGACCGTGGAAGTGGGCCAGCAGGCGTACTCGCTGAATCCTGATCCGCTGGCCACCCAGTACTACTACTACAGCTGGAAGGATTCGGACGGCAAGGGTTCGCGCAACCGCTGGGCCACTGCCGCCGAGCTGCGCATGCCGCTGCACGAGACGGTCAACCTGAGCGTGGCCGGTCGCTACGACCAGTACCGCTATTCCGGCAACACCATCGGCAAGGCCACCTGGAGCGGCGGCCTGGAATGGCGCCCGATCGACACCCTGCTGGTACGCGGCTCGTATGGCACCGCGTTCCGTGCACCGGACCTGCACTACGTGTTCGCCGGCCCGGGCAACGACGAAACGACCGCTGAGGACCTGTACAGCTGCCGCGCCGACGGCGCCACCGACTGTTCGGACTACGAACGCAACCTGATCCGCAGCCGCACCGGCAACCGCCAGCTCGACCCGGAAACCAGCACCTCGTGGAGCGCCGGCCTGGTCTGGTCACCGGCGATCGGCCTGGACCTGTCGGTGGACTGGTTCGATATCGACATGCGCAAGCAGGTGCAGGACATGGACGTGCGCACGATCCTGGCCAGCGAAGCGAACTGCCGCCTCGGCAGTGCCGACATCACTTCGCCGACCTGCGTGGACGCGCTCGACCGCATCACTCGCACCAGTGATGGCCGCCTGTACGGCGTGCGCGTAGCGCCGATCAACGTCGCCCGCGAGTCCACCTCCGGCATCGACGTCGGCCTGCGCTATCGCCTGCAGACCGGTATCGGCGACTTCATCCTCAACGGCACCCACACCTGGGTGAAGAAGCACGACTTCCAGCGCTACCCGGGGGATCCGACCCAGGACCAGTTCGCGGTCAACAGCAACTTCGACATCCCGCGCACCAAGACCAGCCTCAGCGTGACCTGGGAGAAGGACGCGTGGTCGGCCACGGTCTATGGTTCGCGCCTGGGCAAGCTGCCGACCTCGGACAGCTACGACCAGGTGTTCAAGTGGGACAGCGGTGACAGCCCGTACATCAAGGCGACCTACCGTTACAACGCCTCGCTGCAGTACCGCTTCGACGACCACTCGCGCCTGTCGCTGTCGGTGGTCAACGTGTTCAACAAGATGCCGCCGAAGGACGCCACGTACACCGCGTATCCGTACTACGACGTGTCCTGGTTCGACAGCGTCGGCCGTACCATCAACCTGCAGTACACCCACAAGTTCGGTGGCAGCGCGCTGTAACAGGGCTTGACCTGCAGTACAGGAACCCCCGCTTCGGCGGGGGTTTTTCTTACCCCCTCCTGAAGCATGGCCAGGGTCGAGGCTCTCTTCGTACCGGGCCGCGGCATGGGTGCGCGATGATACCCGCCCCCTACAATCCCGCAGATGCCAGGCACCGCCTGGCCATCCACCCGGATGCAGCCCCAGGAGCAGTACATGCATGGACCGCACAGCAGATTCTTCGCAAGGCTTGTTGCCTGCGCCACCGCACCGCTGCTCCTTTCAGGATGCTTCAGCTGCTCAGGCTCCGGCGGTTGGGAGCGCGTGGTGAACCCTGCCTGCCGCGAGGGATACCGATCAACGGCGGCCACCACGAGCGTGCACGATGCCGGAACCCTTGTTGTTCTGGAAGGCGATGCACCGCAGGGTGCCCCGATGAAAGGCAGCATGATCGCGCCCAGGCCGGCAGATGCATCGACAGGTGTCCCGGTGGGCGGGCAGCACGCACCATGACGCGCCTCCGCCACCGAAGCATGACCTTGTCGATGGCCATGCCGCGCCGCGCTCTGCTGGGCATGGCGCTGCTGGCGTCCACCCACGCATCTGCCGCCAGCGAAGAGGCGATCTACTTTGCTGCCTCAAACATCCGCCTGCCCGACAGCGGAGCCGGTGCATTCGAAGATCGATCGTTCACCGCCCTCCGCATGGACGGTGCAGTCGGCAGCGAGCGGCGACTGCGGACCCGCGTCATCTGGAGCGAGCAGCGCGGCACCGGCTTCTCCGCAAACTCATTGCGGCTCGATCCGACGGCCGCTGACGACGGATCGATCACGGCGCTGCTCGACACCGGCTTTGAAATGACGCTCGCCGCCGATGGTGCGGTACGCGATGTACACGCGGTCGATCCATCGGCCTGGCAGCACGCCGTGAAGCACGCTCCGCAACTGGCCGCCCAGCTGGCGTCACAACGTCGCGTTGGCGGACTCGTGCCAACGGACCTGCCGGTTCCCCTGCGGATCGGCCAGAAGATCGTCCGCCAGGACACATCCACCGACCTGGGCGACATGACCATCCAACAGCAGGTGCTCGCGCTCACCGAGCGCAGCGTGCTTCTGGATGTCGTTGTTTCCGGTTCGCGGGTCAGCGGCAAGGGGCGCCAGGTCCTGCAGCGCAGCGATGGCATGCCGGTTGAGGCACGCTATGCACTTTCGGTGGACGAGCAGGGCGACACGCCAGCTCTGGAGAGGGATCTGTATGTGGCAAGGGTGAGTACCGACCCGCTGCTCGACGCCGATGAACGTGAGTCCAGGCAGCGCTACGACGCGCTGCTGCAGGAACTGATCGAACGTCCGCCCTTCTCCTCGCCCAGCAACGACCCGGCGGCCTATCCACAGGTGGCAGCAGAGCCGATCCCTGCCGGAACACTTGACCGCACCACCTTGGCGGAACTTGAAGCGGGCCTGCGGTTTTCCACCGACGACGACCACCGTGCAGCCCGCCCGGTGATCCGGCTGCACATGCCGGTGCCGGAGCATGAACGCCACGCTGCGGCGGACAGTGAATGGTTCCCGATGATGGCCTGGTTGCGCGGCGTCGAGCTGCTCGATGCCAAGGGTAGGCCGCTGCCAGGGTTGCAGCCGGTGCCGGTCGTACAGCGCTGGATGATCGCCGGGGCACCACGTACCGATGAAAACGACGTCGGCTTCCCATTCCGGCTATCCATCAATACGCGCGCCGAGCAGCTGGAAGGGCTGTCGGCCATCCGCCTCGCGGTTGACCTGGAGCGCTACACGAAGGATGCAGGAGAACGTGTACCCCGCGGCCAGCAGTCAAAGACAAACACGCGGATGCGTATCACGTGGGGTTCCGACCGGCGGGCCACGCTCGTACAGGCGGCGGTGGACAAGACCGAACGCGAGGGGGTGTGGACCACGGCCACCGCACTGGATGCGCAGGGAAGGAACATACCCATCGCCCTGGCCCATGCGCCTCGGGACGCAACGGCTGCCGACGCCACATCCCCTTACGGTACCGCCCTGGAATGGGAGCGTGACCGTGAGCCGGAGCGTCTGGAGATTGCCGCGGCTGCTCCCATCCACGCGCTGCAGCTGCAGCACTATCGCTGGAAACGGATTCCGCGCGAGTGGATGATCCGCAAGGCGCAGACGCAGGAAGACGACCGGTAGGGAGCGTGCCAGGACGTGGGCTGCAGCAGGGCGCCGGACGTTGGCCCAGCGGCGATCTAGGTCAGATCGCCGCGATGGACGACATGGCATTTATTGCCGTCGGGATCGCGTAGATAGGCACCGTAGTAGCCTGGCCCGTAGTGCGGCCGCAGCCCTGGTGCACCATCGTCGGTCCCGCCTGCGGCAACACCTGCCGCATGGGCTGCATCCACCGCCTCCTGGGAAGGTGCGAGGAAGGCCACCATGCTGCCGTTTCCGTGGCCTGCCGGCTCGCGGTCATAGGGCGAGTAGACGTAGAAGCGCGGCAGTGCCGCGTGCGCAGTCACCCAGCACGCGGCGGCAGGTCCACCATCGGGCGTAACCGGACGGCGACGCATGCCAAGCGGCGTCAGCAGGGCATCGTAGAAGGTGGATGCTTTGTCCAGATCGTTGGTACCCACGGTGATGTGGCTGAACATGGGGAACTCCATCGAGTGTTCCTGCAGGGAAGCAGTGGGGATGTTGCGCGGCGATGCCGCTCCATCGTACGACACGATCGGGTGCGTGCCGCCCACTGAGCCGATCCATTGCGCACTCTTCCGGGCGTCATCCGAGCCAGCACCCTGTCGCAGGCATCTGCGTGTTTTCCACATCCGTCGTGGAAAGCGATGGGGGTTTGGTGTGGACAAGTCCGCGCGAGCCATGCACGGCAATGGTTTCGAAGGGTGGCCATTTATTGTCCAGGCAGAATCCGGGTTTTCCACATGCACCGTGGAAAGCGATGGGAACTAGGTGTGGACAAGTGGCTGTGAGTGCTGCCACGCAAGCGTTTCGAAGTGTGGTGAAAATTTGTCCATGCTGCGCGGGAAAGTCCTGTAGGGGCGAGCCCATGCTCGGCTGATGGCAATCTGAGTCGAGTGTGGGCTCGGCTCCACAGAGGTACGCCCGGTTTTCCACATCCAGCGTGGAAAGCGATGGGAGTTTGCTGTGGACAAGTGCCGGCGAACATCACACCGCAAGCGTTTCGCAACGTGGTGTTTTTTTGTCCATCACCGGAAACGCGAACGCCCCGCACAAGGCGGGGCGTCCGGGGTCGATCCGATGCCGCTGGATCAGACGTTGAAGCGGAAGTGCAGGATGTCGCCTTCCTGCACGCGGTATTCCTTGCCTTCCAGGCGCAGGCGACCGGCTTCCTTGGCGCCAGCTTCGCCCTTGTACTTGATGAAGTCGTCATACGCGATGGTTTCAGCGCGGATGAAGCCCTTCTCGAAGTCGGTATGGATGACCGCAGCAGCCTGCGGGGCGGTGGCGCCCTTGCGCACGGTCCACGCACGGACTTCCTTCACGCCAGCAGTGAAGTAGGTCTGCAGGCCGAGCAGGCTGTAGGCCGCGTTGATCACGCGGTTCAGGCCCGGCTCGCTCAGGCCGAGGTCGGCCAGGAAGGTGTCGCGGTCTTCGTCATCAAGCTGGGACAGCTCTTCTTCGATCGCGGCCGACACCGGCACCACCTGCGCGCCTTCGGCGGCGGCGTGGGCGCGCACCGCGTCCAGGTGCGGGTTGTTCTCGAAGCCATCTTCCAGCACGTTGGCGATGTACATCACCGGCTTCAGGGTCAGCAGGAACAGGTCACGTACCAGCGCCTTCTCTTCCTCGTCCAGGCCGACCGAACGACCGGACTTGCCGTCCGACAGCGCAGCCTGCAGCTTGGCCAGCACCGGCTTGCGCGCCGCTGCGTCCTTGTCACCGCCCTTGGCGGCGCGCTCGGCACGGTTCAGCGCCTTCTCGACACTGTCCAGGTCGGCCAGCGCCAGCTCGGTATCGATGGTTTCGATATCCGAAATCGGGTCGACCTTGTTGTTGACGTGGATGACGTCGGCGTTTTCGAAGCAACGCACCACGTGGGTGATCGCATCGACTTCGCGGATGTGCGCCAGGAACTTGTTGCCCAGGCCTTCACCACTGGCGGCACCGGCCACCAGGCCGGCGATGTCGACGAACTCGACCGCGGTCGGGATGACCTTCTGCGGGTTGATGATCGCTGCCAGCTCGTTCAGGCGCGGATCCGGCACCGGCACGATGCCGACGTTCGGCTCGATGGTGCAGAACGGGAAGTTCGCCGCGGCGATACCCGCCTTGGTCAGCGCATTGAACAGGGTCGACTTGCCGACGTTGGGCAGGCCGACGATGCCGCATTTGATACCCATGGGTGACAGCTCTCTGGGGTGAAAGTGATTGGGGAAGCAGCGAGGTGGGCGCTGCTTTTCCAATCATTCTCCGTACCGACCAACGGTCGGCACCTACCGGTCTGGTTGTTTCCGTACCGACCAACGGTCGGTACCCACCGGACCGGTTATTTCGGGGTGTGCAGCCGCTTCATCGCTTCGCTGAAATCGCCCTGTACCGCCAGCGGCATCACGTCGATCGCATCATCGATGGCGCGCGCGATCAGCACATCGTCATCTTTCGACGGGCGGCCGAGCACCCAGCCCACCACGCGATCCTTGTGGCCGGGGTGGCCGATGCCCACGCGCAGGCGATGGAACTTGCCGTGGCCGAGCAACCGGATGGTGTCGCGCAGGCCGTTCTGGCCACCGTGGCCACCGTCGAACTTCAGCCGCGCCACGCCGGGCGCCAGGTCCAGTTCGTCGTGGGCCAGCAGGGTCTCTTCCGGCTCGATCTTCCAGAACCGCTGTGCGGCGGTGACCGACTTGCCACTGAGGTTCATGAAGGTGGCGGGCTTGAGCAGCCACACCGTCTGCCCGGCAATGTCGACCTTGGCGGTCTCGCCGAACAGCTTGCTGTCCACATTCCATCGCGCACCGGCTTTTTCAGCCAGGGCCTCAACGAAATGAAACCCGGCATTGTGCCGGGTCCGGGCGTGTTCCGATCCGGGGTTGCCCAGACCGACGATCAGTCGCAGTCCTGCCATGGTTCCTTCCAGAACGGTGCCTGCCCGCAGGCAGGCACCGCCACTGTATTACTCGGCAGCCGGTGCTTCAGCGTCGGCAGCGTCTTCCTTGCCGTGCTTGGCGGTGACGATGGCGTCGTCGTGGTCCTTGCCCAGCGCCAGCGCCGGGATTTCCACGCCCTTCGGCAGCTTGATGTCGGACAGGTAGACGATGTCACCGGCCTTCAGCTCGCCCAGGTCGACTTCGATCGACTCCGGCAGGTCCTTCGGCAGGCAGCTGATGGTCACTTCCTTCAGTTCGTGGGCAACCACGACGTCGGCAGCCTTGCCAGCCGGCGAGGTGTCTTCGTTGACGAAGTGCAGCGGAACCGAAGCGGTCAGCTTCTCGTTCTCGTTCACGCGCAGGAAGTCCAGGTGCATGATCAGCTGCTTGTACGGATGGCGCTGCATGTCACGCAGCAGCACCTTCTGCACCTGGCCGTCCAGGTTCAGGTCCAGGATCGAGGCATAGAACCACTCGTTCTGCTGGGCCAGCCAGATTTCATTGTGGTCCAGGCTGATGGCGACCGGCTCGGCGTTGCCGCCGTACACGATCGCCGGGATCACACCGGCGTGACGCAGGCGGCGGCTCGCACCCTTACGCTGCAGTTCACGCTTGGTGACCTTGATTTCATGGGTCTTCGACATTTTCGACTACTCAGGTTGTTGCCTTGCCTTGCGGCTTGGCGGTTGAAGGCACTTCCGCGACCAGAAGTGCCCGGTGTGTCCCTGCCGTTGCCGGCGGGGACGAAAAATCAGTCGACGTACAGCGAGCTGACCGACTCACCGAAGGCGATGCGGCGCATCGTCTCGGCCAGCATTTCCGCCACGCTCAGCTGGCGGATCTTGCTGCACACCCGCGCTGCGTCCTTCAGCGGGATGGTGTCGGTCACCACCAGCTCGTCGAGCTGGGAATTGGTGATGTTGTCCACCGCCGGGCCCGACAGCACCGCGTGGGTGCAGTAGGCGGCGACCTTGAGCGCACCACGCGCCTTCAGGGCTGCGGCAGCGGCGCACAGGGTGCCGGCGGTATCGACGATGTCATCGACCATCACGCAGGTCTTGCCTTCGACGTCACCGATGATGTTCATCACGGTGGAGACGTTGGCGCGCGGGCGGCGCTTGTCGATGATCGCCAGGTCGGCGTCGTCGAGGCGCTTGGCCACCGCACGGGCGCGGACCACGCCACCCACGTCCGGCGATACCACGATCAGGTTCTCGGTGCCGTAGGCGCGCCAGATGTCGGCCAGCAGCAGCGGGGACGCATACACGTTGTCCACCGGGATATCGAAGAAGCCCTGGATCTGGTCGGCGTGCAGGTCGACGGTCAGCACGCGATCAGCGCCAGCGGTGCTGAACATCTTGGCCGCCAGCTTGGCGGTGATCGGCACGCGCGAGGAACGCATGCGGCGATCCTGGCGCGAGTAGCCGAAGTACGGCACCACGGCGGTCACGCTGGCCACCGATGCGCGCTTGAGCGCGTCGATCAGCACCAGCAGTTCCATCAGGTTTTCCGCGCTCGGCGCGCAGGTCGGCTGGATCACGAACACGTCCTGCTTGCGGACGTTCTCTTCGATTTCCACCTGCACTTCACCATCGGAGAAGTGCGAGACCAGTGCCTTGCCCGGGCGTACTCCGAGTTCCTTGCAGATGTTCTGCGCCAGACGTTTGTTGGCGTTGCCGGAAAAGACCAGCAGGTTCGGGGACTCTTGCATCATGATTGTCTCGGGCGGGGACGAGTGGCGGGGATCCGGTAGCGGCAAGGACCGCTTCGGCCCCTGCTGCTTACAACACCGCGGTTGTTTCCACGTCCCGCGCGGTCGATGCGCTGGATGGCGCGGACACAGCCGCATTGGCAGGGGCGGGAGGATTCGAACCTCCGAATGCCAGGATCAAAACCTGGTGCCTTGGGCCTCTTGGCGACGCCCCTGCATTGATGAATCAGTGTTGCTCGAGTGCATCCAGCAGTGGCGAACGTGCAACGCCCGCTGCCACCCTTGCCCGCAACTCCTTCGGCAACTTCGCTCGCCCCTGCTCTGCGGCAGCCTGCGAATCGAACTCGACGAAACAACCACTTCCAGACCCGGTCAAACGTGCCCTGCCAATACCGCTCAACGCGGCAAGCACCGCCTCTACGGCAGGCTCGCGGCGGCGCAGAACCGGCTCGAACACGTTTCCGACCAGAGCACCGGAAGCGAAGTCGTCTATTTTCGCCTGTGGGCAGTCGCGCGTCAAATCCGGATCAGCAAACAGCGCCGGGGTGGGAACATGAACACCAGGCTCGGCGATGACATACCAGGCCGGCGCCAGCGTGATCGGCTGCAGCCGCTCGCCCACCCCCTCGGCCCAGGCATTGCGCCCGCGCACGAACACCGGCACATCCGCCCCCAGGCGCAGGCCCAGCGCGGCCAGCGCATCTTCGTCCAGACCGGCCCGCCAGAGCCGGTTCAGCACCACCAGCACGGTGGCGGCATCGGACGAACCGCCACCGAAGCCACCGCCAGCCGAAACATGCTTTTCAACGATGATGTCTGCACCTTGCGCGACATTCACCACTTCTTTGAGCAGGCGCGCGGCACGCACTGCCAGGTCATCGACCTCGGCCACGCCGGCCAGGCCCTCGCCCTGCCGGCGCACCTGGCCGTCTTCACGCACGCGCAGACCGATGCGATCGCCCCAGTCCAACAGGCGGAATACGGTCTGCAGCTCATGGTAGCCATCGGCGCGGCGGCCGGTGATGTGCAGGAACAGGTTCAGCTTGGCCGGGGCCGGCCACCAGGACCAGCCCGCGTCATCGACCACGGCATTCATGGGGTGCCCTGCCCCCACTGGTCCACCAGCAGGCGCACCTTGGCGTCGCCATTGCTGGCTTCGATCCGCCGCGGCACGGCCGGGCGCCCGGCTTCGGCCGGGTACCAGTCCAGGTACTGCACCTGCCAGCCCATCTGCTGCATGCGACGCGGACGACCTTCACCGTCACGTTCGATCTTCTCGGGACCCGCTGCGTCACCTGCCACCAGGCCGCGGATCCAGTCCGGCAGCTGGTTGACCGGGATGTCCCAGCCGGTCGCCTCCAGCAGCAGCTGCTGGGCGTCCTCGCCATCACGCGGGCCACCGGCCAGACCTTCCAGACGCCCCGCTTCGGAATGGGTATCGCCGGTCAGCTTCCAGCTCTGCCGGGTCACCGGCGCGCTCAGTTCGACCACGTAGCGGCGGCCTTCCTGCTTCCAGTCGATGCGACCGCTGCCACCGTCCTTGCCCTTGCTGACCGCGACCCGGCCCTGGAAGGTCCAGTCCGGCTGTGCCTGCAACGCAGCCACGCGTGCGGCCTCGGCCTGCGCCGCTTCGGCCGAAACGATCTCGACCACGGCCGGTGCCGGAGTCTTCTGCGTGCCCACGGTGGTGCAGGCGGTAACCGCCAGGGTCGCGGCCGCCAGCAACAGCGGCCGGATCAGGGAAACACTCATGGATTGAATTTCTCACGGGCGCGCAGCAGCGCGCGGTTCTCGGGATCGAGCTTGGCCGCTTCGTCGAAGAAATGGCGTGCCTCGTCATGCTTGCCCAGCACCCACAGCACTTCACCCACGTGCGAGGCGATTTCCGGATCCTTGGCCAGCGTCCAGGCGCGACGCAGCTGCACCAGCGCCTCGTCCTTGCGACCCAGGCGATACAGCACCCAGCCATAGCTGTCGACGATGGCGGCATTGTCCGGTTCGGCCACGCGGGCGCGGTCGATCAGCTCCAGCGCTTCCTGCAAGCGGCCGGTACGGTCGGCGAGGGTGTAGCCCAGCGCGTTCAGCGCCGGCACGTTTTCCGGGTCGGTCACCAGGATCTTGCGCAGGTCGGCCTCGGCACGCGGGATGTCGTCGCGGCGCTCCCAGGTGAGTGCACGGGCGTACAGCAGGCCGTTGTCATCGGGATAGGCCGCCAGGCCACGGGCCAGCGCGTCCAGTTCACCCGCGCTGTCCTCGGCGCGCTGACGCAGTTCCGCTTCCAGCAGGTAGGCGTCGCGGCGCACGTCGTCGTCGACCACCGCATCGGACTGGATCGCGTGCACTTCATCCAGCGCCAGCGGCAGGCGCCCGGCCAGGGCCTGGGCATTGGCAGCGCGCAGGCGTGCCTCGCTCAGCTCATCGCCGCCGGGCACGCTGTGGTACCACTGCACCGCCTCGGGGTAACGCTTCAGGTACTCGGCGATCTTGCCCAGCAGCAGGCGCTGCGCCGGGTCCGGCTTGGCCGCCTGCCGCGACAGTTCGTTGTAGAGGTTGGACAGCGCGGCCTTGTCGCCCTGCTTGGCCAGCAGCGAGGCGCGCATTCCCCAGGTCTGCACATCCTGCGGCCCGAAGGCCAGCACGCGCTCGGCCGCGGACGGTTGGCCGAGACTGTCGTAGGCGATGGCCACCGCGTTGCGCAGTTCCGGGTCCTGGCGGGTTTTCGGTTCGACGTCATGCAGCAGCGACAGCGCCTTGCCGGTCTCGCCAGCCTGCTGCAGCTGGCTGGCACGCAGCAGGGCCACGCGCGGCTCCTCGGGGAAGCGCTTGACCACTTCGTCGATCATGCGCCGCGCCAGTTCGGGCTTGTCCATGCGCAGGGCGAGGCGGCCGAACTCCTGCCAGGCCTCGATCTTCGACGGAATGGCATTGGCGTCGACCAGCTCCCCCAGCACCTGCGCGGGCACCGCCGGGTCGCGGCCGCCGCCGATCAGCGCGGCCAGGGCGAACTTCCAACCACGCTCGTCAGGGTCGGCCAGCAGCGCCTGCAGCTCGCTGCGGGCAGCCTTCACATCGCCCTGGCGCATGGCCAGCGCACCGGCGGCACTGCGCATGGTCAGCGAGCGCGGGGCGCGCTGCTGCCACAAGGCCAAGCCTTTGGCGGCGCTGGCATCGTCGTTGGCAAGCATGGAAATGCGGGTGGCGCGCTCGGCCAGGCCGGCGTCGCCGTCGGTCTGCTGGGCCGCCTGCAGGTACCAGCGCGCGGCCTCGGCCAGCTTTCCGGCCTGCAGGGCGAACTCACCGGCCATCACCGGTTCCAGCGCCAGTTCCTCAGTGGCCGGGGCCCGTACGGGGGCCTTGGCCGGCACCGCCGCCAGGGTCTGGCTGCAGGCCAGGGACAGCAGCAGAACACTGGGGATGCGAATCAATGCGGGCATCGTCGGCATCGGGGCCTTAAAATGTCGTCCAATGGCCAGCAGCTTATCGCAAGCAACTGAACAATGACCCTGTGGGTGCTCGGACTGAATCACCAGACCGCACCGGTGGAACTGCGCGAACGCGCAGCCTTCGCCGGTGAGGCGTTGCCGCGCGCGCTCGGTTCGCTGCGCGATACCCCGCAGATCGCCGAGGCGGTGCTGCTGTCCACCTGCAACCGCACCGAGTTGTATGCGGTGGCCGACTCGGCGCAGGCGCTGGATCAGTGGCTGCACGCCCAGGCCGGCAATCTGCAGGGCTACCTGTACCAGCATGCCGATGCCGAGGCCGTGCGCCACCTGTTCCGGGTCGCCACCGGGCTGGACTCGATGGTGCTGGGTGAGCCGCAGATCCTCGGCCAGGTGAAGGATGCCTGGTCGACCGCGCGCGACCACGGCCTGCTTGGCCAGCGCCTGGACCGGTTGTTCCAGCAGACCTTCTCGGTTGCCAAGCGCGCGCGCACCGATACCCAGGTCGGCGCCAACCCGGTGTCGGTGGCCTCGGCTGCAGTGCGACTGGCGCAGAACGCGTTCGCGCGCCTGGACGATTCCACCGTGCTGCTGGTCGGCGCCGGCGAAACCATCGAGCTGGCTGCACGCCACCTGAGTGAAGGCAAGGTGCGGCGGCTGCTGATCGCCAACCGCACCCTCGCCCATGCACAGGAGCTGGCCAGCCGCCACGGCGGCGTGGCACTGCCGCTGACCGAACTGGACCGCCACCTGGGCGAGGCCGACGTGGTGTTCTCGGCCACTGCCGCACGCGAGCCGGTGATCCATCGCGAGATGGTGGCCAAGGCGTTGCGCACGCGACGGCACAAGCCGATGCTGCTGTTCGACCTGGCCGTGCCGCGTGACATCGAAGCGGGGGTCGCCACGCTCAACGATGCCTTCCTTTACACCGTGGACGATCTCGAACGTGCGGTGGAAGACAACCGCCGTGGCCGCCGTGAGGCCGCCGCCGAGGCCGAAGCGATCATCAACCTGCAGGTGTCGCGCTTCGTCGAAACCCAGCAGGCCAGCGCTCACCAGGCGCCATTGCGGCAGCTGCGCGCGTTCGGTGAGGCCACACGCACCGAACTGCTGGAGCGCGCACGCCAGCAGCTGGCCAACGGCAAGCCGGCTGACGAAGTGCTGGAACTGCTTGCCCATGGCCTGACCAACCGCCTGCTGCATCCGCCGACCGCTGCACTGCGCGCTGCCGCGCTGAGTGGCGACGCCGACCTGACCCGCGCCGCCGAGCGCCTGTTCCCGGCCACGCCGGGTTACCGCCACCCACCCGTGAGACCCGATGACGCCGACCCTGCGCCGTAAGCTGGAAGCGCTGGCCGAGCGCCGCGAAGAACTGGAACGCCTGCTCGCCGAACCCGATGTGGTCGCCGACAACACCCGTTTCCGCGACCTTTCGCGCGAATTCGCCCAACTTGAGCCGATCGCCACCGCCCTGGCCGATGAGACCCGCGCCAAGGCCGATCTGGCCGCGGCCGAAGGCATGCGTGCCGACCCTGACCTGCGCGAACTGGCCGACGAGGAAATCGCCGCCGCCCAGGCCCGCCTGCAGGAACTGGAACAGGAACTGGCCCTGCTGCTGGTGCCGCGCGACCCGCGCGACGACGGCAACCTGTTCCTGGAAGTGCGCGCCGGTACCGGCGGTGACGAAGCGGCGATCTTCGCCGGCGACCTGTTCCGCATGTACGCCCGCTATGCGGAGCGCCAGGGCTGGAAAGTCGAGATCGAATCCGACAACCCCGGCGAGCATGGCGGCTACAAGGAAGTGGTGGCGCGCGTGGTCGGCCGTGGCGCGTTCTCGCGCCTGAAGTTCGAATCGGGCACGCACCGCGTGCAGCGGGTACCGGCCACCGAATCGCAGGGCCGCATCCACACCTCGGCGGCGACCGTGGCGATCATTCCCGAAGCCGACGAAGTGGATGACATCGTCATCAACCCGGCCGACCTGAGGGTGGATACCTTCCGCTCCTCGGGTGCCGGCGGCCAGCACGTCAACAAGACCGAATCAGCCATCCGCATCACCCACGTGCCCACGGGCGTGGTGGTGGAATGCCAGACCGAGCGCAGCCAGCATGCCAACCGCGACAAGGCGATGAAGCGGCTGAAGGCGCAGTTGCTGGACGCCGAGCGCCAGCGCCAGGATGCGGCACAGGCCGAGTCGCGGCGCCTGCAGGTCGGCAGCGGCGACCGCAGCCAGCGCATCCGCACCTACAACTTCCCGCAGGGCCGGATCACCGACCACCGCGTGGAAGGCCTGACCCTGTACGACCTGCCCAACATCCTGGCCGGCGATCTCGATCCGCTGCTGCTGCGGCTCAGCCATGAGCACCAGGTTGACGCCCTGGCCCAGCTGTCGGCGGGCTGACGACGATGTCGGCCTGGCAGCAGCGGCAACACCTGCAACAGGCGATCGCTCGCCAACCCGGCGACTTCGTCGCTTGGGTGATGTTGGCCGATCTTGAGCTGGAAGCTGGCGACATCGCCGCCGGCGAGCAGGCGGCACGCCGCGCATTGCAGCTGCGGCCGAATCATCCCGAAGCGCTGGCGCGGCTGGGCCGCGTGGCGTGGATGGCCGGCGCGCATGCCGACGCAGCGAAGCTGCTTGGCCAGGCCTCGGCGCTGGCGCCGCAGCACCCGGGCATCGCGTTGTGGCTGGGCCATGCGCTGGAAGATGCCGATGATGCCGAAGGCGCGTCGGCGGCTTATCGGCGCGCGCATGCACTGATGCCGGCTGAGCCTTATATCGCCGCCCAGCGGCTGGCCTGGCAGCGCCGCCTGTGCGACTGGCAGGATGTGGATGCGCTGGCTGCACAGGTGCGCGGCGCGCTGGCATCGGGCCAGGGCGTGGTTGAGCCCTTCGCGTTTCTCAGCGAAGACGCCAGCGCGGCTGAACAGCTGGCCTGCGCGCGTGCGCGCGCAGCCGCCGTTGCCGCATCGGTACGGCCGCTCCCCCCGGCGAGGTTGCGCGAGCGAGGTCCACTTCGCGTGGGCTTCCTCTCCAATGGTTTCGGCGCCCATCCCACCGGCCTGCTGACCGTGGCCCTGCTCGAACAGTTGCGGCTGGACCCGGCGCTGCAACTGCATCTATTCGCGCTCAATGCCGATGATGGCAGCCGCATCCGCCAACGCCTGCAGAACGCCACCCAGCTGCATGACGTGGTGGGGTTGCGCCATGCCGATACGGCGGCACGCATCCGCGCACAGGGCATCGATCTGTTGTTCGACCTGCGCGGATGGGGCGGCGGCGGCACGCCGGAAGTTCTGGCGATGCGCCCTGCCCCGCTGCAGCTGAACTGGCTGGCCTACCCCGGCACGTCCGGCGCACCGTGGATGGATGCGGTGATGGGCGACGACTTCGCGCTACCACCGTCGCTGGAACCGCATTACAGCGAACGCGTGCTGCGCCTGCCGCGCGCCTTCCAGCCGTCGGACAACACGCGCGCGCTGGAACACGCGCCGACACGCGCGGACTGCGGACTGCCCGAGCACGGCGTGGTGTTCTGCTGCTTCAACAACAGCTACAAGCTCAACCCACGCAGCATGGGCCGTGCCTTCGCCGTACTGCAGGCAGTGCCTGGCAGCGTGCTGTGGCTGTTGTCCGGCCCCGGCCGGGCCGATGCCCGCCTGCGCACCGCCGCACAGGCCGCTGGCATGGACCCGGCGCGCCTGGTGTTCATGGCCAAGCTGCCGCATCCGCAGTACCTGGCCCGGTATCAGCTGGCCGACCTGTTCCTCGATACCCACCCGTACAACGCCCATACCACGGCATCGGACGCGCTGTGGGCCGGCTGCCCGGTGCTGACCTGCCCCGGCGACACCTTCGCTGCGCGCGTGGCCGGCAGCCTCAACCATCATCTGGGGCTGGCGCGGATGAATGTCGCCGACGATGCGGCGTTCATCACCACTGCCAGCGCGCTGGGCAACGACCCTGCAGCGCTGGCGGCCTTGCGCGCTGAACTGGCAAAGGCACGCGAAGACAGTGGCCTGTTCGACATGGCTGGATTTGCCCACGACCTTTCGGCGCTGCTGCAGCGGCTGGCCGGCGAGCATGGCTGGCAGGGCCTCGACATCGCCTGAGCGCCCCCTGCGCTACGCTCGGGCTTCCTCCCCGCGTGGTGTGACGATGGCCAAGCTCAAGCGCAAGGACTACGACGAACTGCTGCTGCCTTTGCAGCTGGAACTGACCGCGATGGCGCGCTGGGTGCAGCACAGCGGGCAGCGCCTGCTGGTGCTGTTCGAAGGCCGTGATACGGCGGGCAAAGGCGGTGCGATCCAGGCCATCAGCCAGCATCTCAACCCGCGCCAGTGCCGGGTGGTGGCACTTCCCAAACCCACCGACCGTGAAACCACGCAGTGGTACTTCCAGCGCTACGCCTCGCATCTTCCCGCCGCCGGCGAGATCGTGCTGATGGACCGCAGCTGGTACAACCGCGCTGGCGTCGAGCGGGTGATGGGCTACTGCAGCGAAACCGAGTACCAGCAGTTCCTGCGCCAGGCGCCGGTGTTCGAACAGCTGCTGGCGGACGACGGCATCCTGCTGTTCAAGTACTGGCTGTGCGTGGACCAGGAACAGCAGGAAAAACGCTTCGCCGAGCGCCACCTCGATCCACTGAAGGGTTGGAAGCTCTCCCCGGTGGACCTGAAATCGCGTAGCAAATACAGCGCGTACACCGAGGCCCGCGAGGCGATGCTGCGCGCGACCCATCGCGAGGCAGCGCCGTGGACGCTGGTGGATTTCAATGACCAGCGGCTGGGCCGGCTGACCCTGGTGCGCAACCTGCTGGACCGGTTGCCGGATACGCGGGTGGATGCACCGTTGCCGGAGCTGCCGAAGCTGAAGGGCAAGCTGCATCGCGAGCACTACGATGTGCTGAAGCCGATCGAGGACTTCCCGGTCGAAGATTAGGGTTGTTCGGCAGGGCTGCGCCCTGCACCTGCCGAAGCCAGAGCAAAGGCGACAGCGACAGCAACGGCGGGTATTCCGTGGGGTGGTGGGGCGGTGTCGGAGTGCGGGGACGCCGTGAACCCGTCCATGGGGGCTTGGCCGCGGCATCCATGCCGCGGACACCCCGCACTCCGACACCGCCCCACCCCTGACAGATTCCGGCAGCTGTTGGCGGGTGTCGACCTTGGTCGACACAGTAGATCCACGCCATGCGTGGATGAATCTCAATCGAAATCGAATATTTCGACAATGGAACGAAGAGCATCCACGCATGACGTGGATCTACTGCAGGTCGCGAGAAACTGTCGAAGGCGGGGTGGGTCCGGTTGCGGGGGCGTGAGCCGCATGGGCCCGAGGCATGCCTCGGGCGAGTTGGGCAGGACGCCCAACCCCGGTCTTGCCGTGTGCGCAGGACTGCGCGCACGAGCAAGCGGCGACCGAGCTTACATGGACGTACTTGCAGCGCCCCCCGCAACCGGACCCACCCCGCCTACCCACAGGTAACCCGCTTTTGCTTCGGCTGTTGCTGTTGCCTTGGTTCGTAGCAGGTGCAGGGTCGCAGGCCCTGCCGACAACCCCACTACTTGGCAGCAGCGATCTGCTTTTCGATGTCGGCGGCCGTCACCGGGCCAAGGAAGCTGTGCGCCAGCTTGCCCTGCGGATCCAGCAGATGCGTCAACGGCAGGCCACGCGGGGTGGCGAAGTCGGCCGGCGGATCGAACGGGTCCACGATCACGATCGGATAGGTCACCGGATGCTTGGTCAGGAACGACTGCATCTCCGGCACCTCGATGTCTTCATAGGCCAGGCCGACCACTTCGATGTTGCTGCGCATCGCGTGCAGCGCTGACAGTTCCGGCATCTCCTTGCGGCACGGTGCACACCAGGTCGCCCAGAAATTCACCACCACCCACTTGCCACGATGCGCAGCCAGATCGTAATCGCTGCCGTCCACCGCCTTCATCTTCAGCGTCGGGAACTCGGCGGTGGTGCGCTCGGCCGGGGTCTCATCCACCGGCGCCGGCGTAGTCGGCGTCGGCGCCTGTGCTGGCGGCTGGCTGCTGGCGGGCGTCGGTTCCTGCGCGGGCTTGCAGGCGGCCAGCGCCAGCACAAGGGCCAGCGGGAGCAGCAGCGGCAACGGGGGCTTGCGGGTCATGGCGTGTCTCCAGAATCGGTGTAGATGTCGCTGACCTTGCGCTTGAGGCGTTCGCGCAGGGGCAGTCGCAGGTCGTCCAGTGCCGCCAGTGCGGCACGGCCCAGGGTGTCGTCGCGATACGGCAGGTGCTGCTCGGCCACTGGAATGCGCAGTTGGGTGCATTCGTACAGATCGGCCAGGCTGACCTGCTCCAGGTCGCGCGCGAGCAGCCACTCGCCGCGCTCATCGCGGCGCAGCAGGCCGATCTCCTGCAGGTTGCAGATGAGGTCCTGCAGCAGCGAGTCGGTCAGCATCGGCTCCAGCCGCAGGATCTCGTCGTCGGCCAGGCCTTTGCCCTTGGCACGGGCATGGTGGAAGCGGCCGAGCAGGCGCAGCAGGCCATAGAACTCGTAGCCCTGCGGCAGGCGCAACTCTACCGGCTGGTAGCGGAAGGCTGCCATCGACGAAGACAACGATGCACCCAACAGCACCGCCACCCAGCACAGGTAGATCCACAGCAGCAGGATCGGCACGAAGGCCACTGTGCCGTAGAGCTTCTGGTAGGACTGGAAGCTGCCCAGGTAGGCGCCGATGCCCCACTTCACCAGTTCCAGGATGACCGCCGCGAGGATCGCACCAGGCACCGCGTGCCGCCATTTCACCGTGTGGTGCGGCACCACGCGGAACATCAGCGTGATGCAGACGAATTCGATCAGGATCGGTGCCAGCCGCAGCGCCAGGTCGGCCAGCCAGCGGCCTTCCTGGGTGCCGAACAGCGGCATCGCGAAGACCCGCGCCGACACCGCCAGCGAGGCCGCAGCCAGCATCGCGCCCAGGGTCAGCACGGTCCAGTAGACCAGGAAGCGGGTCAACTTGGGCCGGGTCGAGCCCACGCGCCAGATCTGGTTGAAGGTTTCTTCAACACTATTGAGGGTGATCAGCAGTGACACCACCAGCGCAATGAAGCCGGCGGCGGTGAGCTGTCCGGCACTGGCCGAGAACTGCCGCAGGTAGCCTTCGGCCGCGCGTGCGGCATTGGGCACGAAGTTGGAGAAGACGTAATCGCTGAGCTGGTCACTCCAGCGGTCGAAGACGGGGAAGGCCGAGAGCACGCCAAACACCACGATGGCCAGCGGCACCAGCGCGAACACCGTGGTGTAGGCCAGCGCCGCCGCTGCCTGGAACAGGCGGTCGTCGAGGAAGCGATGCCACAGGAAGCGGCCGAAGCTGATGGCGCGTGCGCGATCCCGCGCGCGCTCCATCCACAGGTTGAGCGTATCCAAAGGTTCCATCGGCGAAAGGGTACCCGATGCGGAATGTTCGCAGGATAGCCATACTGGTACTCACACGACGAGGAGAAGCGGTCACGATGGGCGAGATTCTGGTGCTGTACTACAGCCGGGGCGGTTCAGTGGCACGGCTGGCGCGCCAGATCGCGCGGGGCATCGGCGAAGTGCCGGGCATGACTGCGCGCCTGCGCACGGTGCCGCCGGTGGCCGCAGTGACCCAGACCGCGCAGCCGCCGGTGCCCGACGATGGCGCCCCCTACGTGAGCGTGCAGGACCTGGTCGAGTGCCAGGGCCTGCTGCTGGGCAGCCCGACCCGCTTCGGCAACATGGCCGCGCCGGTGAAGCACTTCCTTGATGGGCTGGGCGCCGAATGGGTCAACGGCACCCTGTCCGGCAAGCCGGCCGGCGTGTTCACCTCCACCGCCTCGATGCATGGCGGCCAGGAATCGACCCTGCTGTCGATGCAGGTACCGCTGCTGCACCATGGCTGCGTGATCGTCGGCATCCCGTTCACCGAACCGGCATTGAGCCATACCACCAGTGGCGGCACGCCGTATGGCGCCAGCCATGTGGCCGGCGCGGCCGACGATCCGCAGCCGACCGACGACGAGGCAGTGCTGGCGCGCGCGCTGGGCCGCCGGGTGGCCGACATCGCACAGCGGTTGGCCCGATGAACCGCCCGCCGCGCACGGTCCTGCTGCTGGCCCTGATGGGGCTGGCCGCGCTGTTCGCCGGCTGGTTCATCAATGACAAGCACTGGCTGGCCACCCAGCTGGTGTTCACCGCGCCGCCGCTGGCGCTGGCCGTGGCGCTGCGCCTGGGCTGGCGCAAGGCCGGTTTCTGGGCATCGGTACTGGCATTGGGCTGGTTCAGCCACGGCGTGATGAGCGCCTGGAGCCACCCGGAAACGCGCTGGCTGGCCCTGATCGAGATCTCCCTGGCGCTGCTGGTGATCTTCAGTGCCAGCCTGCCCGGGCTGCGTGCCCGCTTCGGCAAGCGACGCTGACGCTGCGGCCGCCGGGCCGTATCATCTGTGTTCCTGGCCCCGCGCCGCTGTACCTGTCCTGGTTTCGCGCATGCACATGATGGAAGAGCTCCTGGTCGTCACCACCGGTGGCACGATCGACAAGATCTATTTCGACGACAAGTCGGACTACCAGATCGGCGACCCTCAGATCGGCATGATCCTACGCGAGCTGGGCGTGACGTTCCGCTTCAACGTGATTCCGATCCTGCGCAAGGATTCGCTGCACATCAACGATGAGGATCGCGAGCTGATCCGCGCCACCATCGCCGCACAGCCGACCCGCCACGTGCTGGTGACCCATGGCACCGATTCGATGGTGCAGACCGGCCAGGTGCTGGCGACGATTCCGGAAAAGACCATCGTGATGACCGGCGCACTCAGCCCGGCGCGTTTCCGCGGGTCGGATGCCGAGTTCAACATCGGCTGTGCGATCGGTGCGGTGCAGTCGCTGCCGAGCGGCGTGTACATCGCGATGAATGGCCGGATCTTCGATCCGCAGCATGTGCGCAAGAACGTGGCCGCGAACCGCTTCGAGTCGGTTTGAGGAACAGCGTGCCGACCAAGGTCGGCACCTGCCCGAAGAAAAACGCCCCGGCCGGAGCCGGGGCGTGCCCATGGAGAGGGGCTTGGGCTCAGTACTGGGCGTTGAGGGTCAGGCCCGAGAAGGTGCTGTACGCCTTCACCCGTACATGCCAGGTGCCGGCGGCGGGGCTGTTGACGGTGCAGGTTTCAGCGTTGCCGCTCAGGTACGGACGGCAGGTGTACACCGTGTCGGTCGGGGCACTGCCCTGACGCAGGTAGAGGTCGGCGTCACCGCTGCCGCCACTGATCGCCACGCGCAGCTGGGTGCTGCCAGCCGGAACGTTGACGGTGTAGCTCAGCGAAGCGCCGCTGGCGGCACCCAGGCCGGTCACCGGCACGTTGTTCTGCAGCACGTTGCCACCCGGGTTCGGGCCGCCGCCGTTGATCGCTGCAGCCACGGCCGCGTCGGCGTCGATGATGCCGGCGCCGCAACCACCCGAGCAGGCACCCGGCAGCGGACGTGCGGTGCTCTTGATGATGCTCTCCACCTGCGCCGGGCTCAGCGGGCTCGGGGCCACGGACTGCATCAGCGCAACCACGCCGGCCACGTGCGGTGCCGCCATCGAGGTACCGTTGTACGAGGCGTAGCTGGCGCTGCCCGGAGTGGTGGTGCCGCTGTTGAGGGTGGACAGGATGCCCTGGCCCGGTGCCGAGATATCGATGCCGTTGCCATAGTTGGAGAAGCTGGCACGCGCACCGGCCGAGGTGGTGGCCGCCACCGCGATCACGTTCGGGCAGTTGGCCGGCACCGACGAGGACACGTTGGTGTTGCTGTTGCCTGCCGCGACCACCACGGTGGTGCCACGGCCGACCGCGCCATTGATCGCGTTCTGGTAGGTGGTCGAGCAGCTGCCACCGCCGCCCAGCGAGAGGTTGATGACCTCGGCCGGATTGGCGTTGGCTGGCACGCCGCTGACGCTGCCGCCGGAGGCCCACACAATCGCGTCGGCGATGTCGGAGGTGTAGCCGCCGCACTTGCCCAGCACACGCACCGGCACGACCTTGGCGTTGAACGCGGTGCCTGCCACGCCGGTGCTGTTGTTGGTCACCGCCGCCACCGTACCGGCGACGTGGGTACCGTGCCAGCTGGAGTTCGAACCCGGGTAGCCCGCCTGGCACTCGTTGTCGCCGTACCAGTCACCTTCATCGTTCGGGTTGTTGTCGCGGCCGTTGCCGTCGCGCGCCATCGCCGCATCGCTAATGAAGTCGTAGCCGGGCAGGATGTTGGCGTTGAGGTCGGCATGGTTGGTGATGCCGGTATCGATCACCGCCACCACGACGCCGGTACCGGTGGCCTTGTCCCACGCCGGCCGGATGTTGATGCCGGCATTGGAGGTGCCGAAGCCCCATTGCTCGCTGAAGCGGGTGTCGTTCGGGGTCAGCGTCGCGCGCATGATCTGGTCGACTTCGACGTATTCCACGTTCGGGTCGGCGGCCAGCTTGCGCATCAGCTGCTCGGATTCGGCCTGGTCGAGCGGACGATCGGTCCTGACCAGGGTCGGGCCGACGGCCAGCTTGCGGACCTGCTGCAGGCCCAACGCGCGGCCCTGGCTGCTGGCTAGGCCGGCGGCGGCACTCTTCAGTGAAGAGGCCAGTGCGGTGGTGTTGGCCACCGGTGCGCTGCCGTCGCGGTACTTCACGATGAAACGCTGGTGGGTCTGTGCGGACTGCAGGCCGCTGAGCTGGACATCACCGGCCAGCGCAGGCGTGGCCAGCAGCAGCGATGACAGAACGGACGCACCAAGGACCACCCACACTCGACGCACACGCGGTTGCGTTACCTGGGACATCGTATTTCCCTTTCTAGTGGTGTGAATGCCGGAATCGGCAGAAGCACCGGCCCGAACCGTGGGCTGGCTTGCAATGGCGAGGTTCGAAGTCCGGAGAGCCAGCGGATCCCCCTTCCGATCCGCCGTGCAGATGACGCTAAAGACCAAAACCGGACACCACAAGATTTTCAGTGTCTTTTCAGCAAGATGAAATGTTCGTTCTGAGACTTCCCGGGTCGAGGGTTTGTGAAGGTGAAGGAACTTTCTCGTGCCCTGCACGCACCTGACTGGGTCATCACGTGTCCTGCAATGACTTTGCCGACATCGGCGTCCGCCGATTTGGGGTCGGAGGTGGATGGGGTCAGATCCCTTTTCCCACGGAAAAGGGATCTGACCCCACCGACCTGACCAAAACGCAGAAAGCCCGTCACAGGGACGGGCTTTCCAGGAACAACGCAGCCGAGCGTGGGCTCGGCTCTACAGACGGGCGTGGGCGATCAGCCCAGCTTGACCAGCCAGTTGTGGCGGTCCGGCAGGCGGCCGTACTGGATGTCGGTCAGTTCCTTGCGCAGCGACATGGTCACTTCGCCGGCCGGGGCGTTGATGTCGCCCACCGAGAAACCTTCGCCCTTCAGCTGGCCGATCGGGGTCACCACCGCAGCGGTACCGCAGGCGAACACTTCGGCGATCTCGCCGGAGGTCACGCCCTGCTTCCACTCATCGATGGTCACCTTGCGCTCTTCGACCTTCATGCCACGGTCGCGGGCCAGCTGCAGGATGCTCTCGCGGGTGATGCCCTCAAGGATGCTGCCCGACAGCTGCGGGGTGACCAGGGTGCCGTCCTTGTAGACCAGGAACACGTTCATGCCACCCAGTTCTTCCAGGTACTTGCCTTCGACCGGGTCGAGGAACAGCACCTGCGAGCAGCCCTGCGCCTGCGCCTTCTGCTGCGGCAGCAGCGAAGCGGCGTAGTTGCCACCGCACTTGGCCGCACCGGTGCCGCCCTTGGCCGCACGTGCGTATTCGGTGGACAGCCAGATCGACACCGGGGCGACGCCCTTGGCGAAGTACGGGCCGGCCGGGCTGGCGATGACGTAGTAACCGGCCTTGTGCGCGCCGCGCACGCCGAGGAAGGCTTCATCGCCGATCATGAACGGACGGAAGTACAGGCTCGACTCGTCGGCCGACGGCACCCAGGCGCTGTCGACGGCGATCATCTGCTTCAGCGATTCAACGAAGATCTCCACCGGCAGTTCCGGCAGCGCCAGGCGCTGCGCCGAACGCTGCAGGCGGCGGCCGTTGGCATCCGGGCGGAAGGTCCAGATCGAACCGTCGGCATGGCGGTAGGCCTTGATGCCTTCGAAGATTTCCTGGCCGTAGTGCAGCACGGCCGCGGCCGGATCCAGCTGCAGCGGGCCGTAGGCACGCACGTTGGCGTTGTGCCAGCCGGTGTCCTTGTCCCAGCGCACTTCCACCATATGGTCGGTGAAGTGCAGGCCGAAGCCCGGCTTCTCCAGGATCTGGGCGCGCTCTTCAGCGCTGCGCGGGTGGTCCGAACGGGTGACGGCGAAGCTGGGAATGGACTGGGACACCGGAGATTTCCTGTTCTGGTTGCGGGTAATGCCGGGCCCGCGTCACTGCGGGCCCTGGGTCAAAGCATGCCGGTCTCGAGCCGGGCCGCCTCGGACATCATGTGCTGGTTCCACGGCGGGTCGAACACCAGGTCGACGTCGGCCTCGGCCACCGTCGGAATCATTTCAAGCTTGCTGCGCACGTCGTCGACGAGGATGTCGCCCATGCCGCAGCCGGGTGCGGTCAGGGTCATCTTCACATCGATCTCGCGCTGGCCCTCGTCCAGATGCTTGATCTCGACCTCGTAGACCAGCCCCAGTTCGACGATGTTGACCGGAATTTCCGGGTCGAAGCAGGTCCGCAGCTGCTGCCACACCAGTTGCTCCACCTGCTCGTCGGTCGCATCGGCCGGCAGCTCCAGCGGTGCCGGGGCCTCCTTGCCGATGGCGTCGCCGTCCTTGCCGGCGATGCGGAACAGGTTGCCTTCCACGAACACCGAATAACTGCCACCCAGCGCCTGGGTGATATACCCATAGCTGCCGGCGGGCAGGGTCACGGTATCGCCCTGCGGGACCATCACGGCCTCGCAATCGCGTTCGAAGTGGACAGGTTCGCTGCTACGGGAATACATGGGGACCGATATGGGGCCGTGGCCAAGGCCACGCAAGAACGCATTCTAGCCCAGCCGCCCTACCCTCGCCGGTGCACTGCGGCAAACCACAGTATCCTGTGGATGACTTTCAGGGAGCTTCGATGTCCTCCAATGCCGCGCGTGCCAGGACCGTGACCTGGCTCTGGCCCCTCATGCTGCTGCTGGGCCTGCTTGTTGCTCCCCTCGCCTGGATGGTGTTGGCCCTGATGACCGGCCGGCAGGTCGGCTGGATGGCCGTGGTGACCGCACTGGAGCTGGTGTTCATGCTGCGCATGGGTACGCTGGGTCCGGGCCGCCTGCGCATCGCCCTGGTGGTACTGGGCACGTTGCTGGTGGCTGCGGTGGCCAACTGGACCATCGCCAGTGCCTGGATGGGCGGCTCGATCGGGCTGGGCCTGTGGGACGCAACGATGCGGATGGGTCCGCATCTGGCCTGGACCCTGATCACACTGGCCAATGGCGCCGTGGAATGGCTGTGGTTGGCCGTGGGCGTGGCCGTAGGCGCCTGGCTGGCGCGCTGAGCGCGTAGATCCACGCCACGCGTGGATGGGCGGTAGTGCCGGCCGCTGGCCGGCAGAAGCGTGCGGACCAAGGTCCGCACCTACCGGATGCAGCCGCCGCTCAATGCCCGCCGTAGATCCACGCCACGCGTGGATGGGGGTAGCGCCGGGCCATGCCCGGCGAGCGCAGCGGTCCGCACGAAAAGCCGCCGGGCATGGCCCGGCGCTACCGGTACGGCCTCAATGCCCGCCGTCGAGCGCCTTCAGCTCGCTCACCAGCGACGCCGCCGCTTCGGCGCCATCACCGTAGAGCATGCGGGTGTTGTCGGCATAGAACAGCGCATTCTCGATGCCGGCGAAGCCAGTGCCCTTACCGCGCTTGATCACCACCACGTTGCGCGCGTTGACCACATCCAGCACCGGCATGCCGTAGATCGGGCTGGCCGGGTCGGTGCGTGCCACCGGATTGACCACATCGTTGGCGCCGATCACCAGCACCACGTCGGTGTTGGCGAACTCGGGGTTGATGTCGTCCATGTCGGCGATCAGGTCGTAGGGCACGCCGGCCTCGGCCAGCAGCACGTTCATGTGCCCGGGCATGCGCCCGGCCACCGGATGGATGGCGAACTTCACCTTGACCCCTCGGGTGATCAGGCGCTGCGCCAGTTCCCAGATCTTGTGCTGGGCCTGGGCCACCGCCATGCCGTAGCCCGGCACGATCACCGCCCGCTCGGCAAAGCCCATCATCGCCGCCACGTCCGCCGCTTCGATCGGCTTCTGCGATCCGGAAATCGCCTGCGCCTCGCCTGCCGCGGCGCCGCCGAAGTTGGAGAACAGCACATTGCGGATCGGCCGGTTCATCGCCTTGGCCATCAACCGGGTCAGCAGGATGCCCGCCGCGCCAACCATCATGCCGGCGATGATCAGCGCCTCGTTGCCCAGCACATAGCCTTCGAATGACACCGCCAGGCCGGTGAATGCGTTGTACAGCGAGATCACCACCGGCATGTCGGCGCCACCGATCGGCAGCGTCATCAGCACGCCCAGGGCGAGTGCCAGCACGAAGAAGGCGACGATGGCCCAGGTGCTGAGCGTGGTGGCCGCGATGATGCCCAGCACCACCACCGCCAGCGCGACCAGCAGGTTCATCACCTGCTGGCCCGGCCAGGTCACCCGCTTGTCGAGGCGACCATCCAGTTTGGCCCAGGCGATGACCGAACCGGACAGCGACACCGCGCCGATGGCCGCACCAACCACTGCCAGCAGCAGCACCGTGCCCGACGGCTGGCGCGCGGCCAGGTCGGCCAGCGCCTGTGGGCTCCAGTGAGTGGTATCGCGATTGGACAGGAAGGCGTAGCGCAGCAGTTCCACCGCACCGATGGCCGCCGCCGAGCCGCCACCCATGCCGTTGTACAGCGCCACCATCTGCGGCATGTCGGTGACCGCCACTTTGCCCGCCGACCACCAGGCCAGGCCGGCCCCCAGCAGCAGTGCTACCAGGATCAGCGGCACGTTGTGCAGTTCGGGCAGGAAGAAGGTCGCTACCGTAGCCAGCAGCATGCCCAGCCCGGCCCAGCGGATGCCGCTGCGCGCGGTCAGCGGCGAGGCCATGCGCTGCAGGCCCAGCAGGAACAGGGTGGCGGCAACCAGGTAGCTGGCCTTGACCAGCCAATCGAGCAGTTCGACGGTGCTGATGTTCAAGCCTGCGGCTCCTTCGGTTCGTCCTTGCCGCGCTTGGGGGCGCTCGGCTTGAACATTTCCAGCATGCGCGCGGTGACCACGTAGCCACCGGCGGCATTGCCGGCACCGAGCACCACGGCGAGGAAGCCCAGCGCCTTTTCCAGCGGCGTCTGCGCGTGCCCCAGCACCACCATCGCGCCGATCAGCACGATACCGTGGATGAAATTGGAACCTGACATCAGCGGGGTGTGCAGGATCACCGGCACCCGCGAAATGATCACGTGGCCGGCAATGGCGGCCAGCATGAAGATGTACAGCGCTACGAACCCGTTACTCACTGGCAACGCTCCTGCTCTGTCTTCGTCGCCCCATCATAACCATGGGCTGAACCCGGCGCGCGTCCGCCGTCAACCGAAGCCGCGCTCACGCGTTGTCGATGGTGACCCCGAGTGTGGAACCGTACCCTGTGCTGGTGAGCAGCCCCCTCCCCCCGAGCGCCGAGACCGATGCCCTGCCGGCGTCGCTGGAGGCGTTCCTGGCCAGCGTTGGCCCGCGTGCGTTCCGCTTCGCAGAGGCCGGCCTGCGCCAGCGCGAGGATGCGCTGGACGCGGTGCAGGATGCCCTGCTGCGCATGCTGGACTACGCCGACAAGCCGGCCGCCGAATGGGCACCACTGTTCTGGAGCATCCTGCGCCGACGGGTGATCGACCTGCAGCGCCGGCGACGCTTCCGCCTGCCGTTCTGGCGTGACAACCAGGATGCCGATGGCGGCGAAATCGATTGGGCCGATCCCGGCCCGGATCCGGCGCAGGCGCATGAACAACGCCAGCAGTACCAGCAACTCGTGGAGGCGCTGCGAACCCTGCCTGCACGCCAGCGCGAAGCCTTCACCCTGCGCGTGCTGCAGGACCTGGACGGGGCCACCACCGCCCGTGCCATGGGCTGCAGCGAAGGCGCGGTAAAAACCCATCTGGCACGCGCCCGGCAGGCGCTGCAGGACTACCTGGAGACCCACCCGTGAACCGTTCCCTGCCTTCCGATGACACCCTGCGCAGCCTGCACGCGCAGTCGTTGCAGGCGTTGCCGCCGGCGACGCTGGCACGGCTGCGCCAGGCCCGACATGGCGCCACGGCTGCCCATCGCGGGCGCGGGCGCTGGTGGCTGGCCAGCGCCTGTTCACTGGTGGTGGCACTGGGTATCGGCCTGCAGTTCACCGGTCACGACACGCTGACGGGCCCGGCGCCGGCGCCGATACTTGCATCGGTGGAAGACAACAGCGCGCTGTACGACGAGAATCCCGATCTGTACCTGTGGCTGGGCGACAACGACCTGGCGATGGAGTGAACCCATGTCCCGACTGCATACCCTGCCGCTGCTGCTGATCCTGTCGCTGCTGCCGGCCGTCCCGGCGCTGGCGCAGAGCACCGCGCCCGCGCCTGCCGCACGCCCTGCACCGGCAGCACCACTGCCGGCGTGGGAGCAACTGAGCGAAGCCCAGCGCGAATCCCTGCTGGCGCCGCTGCGCGACCGCTGGAACAGCGCCGATGCCGGCCAGCGCCAGCGCATGCTCTCGCATGGCCAGCGCTGGCAGTCGATGAGCCCGGAAGAACGCGACAAGGCCCGCCGTGGCCTGCGCCGCTTCGAGCACATGAGCCCGGAACAGCGCGAGCAGGCGCGCGCCCTGTTCGGTCAGATGCGGGAACTGCCGCCGGCCCAGCGCGACGCGCTGCGCGAGCGTTGGTCGCAGATGACGCCGGAACAGCGCAAGGACTGGGTGCGCGACAACCCGCCGCCGGCGAAGCCGCGGTAACGCCGGCATCCGCATGGTGGGTGCGGACCTTGGTCCGCACACTGGGCCGTTCATCCACGCATGGCGTGGATCTACCGGGAAGACAACCGGCGCTGCCGACTCACGCCTGCCAGCGGGTCTTGGCCAGCAGTTCGTCTTCCCAATCGAAACCGAGCGCTCCTTCGCGCACGAACAACGCGACGAAGTTGAGCAGATTGCGCGCATACATCTCACTGGCCTGCGTCGCGCCGCGACTGGCCAGGCCCAGCGGGCCATCGATGGTCACGCCCTGATGCTCGATGCACTGCCCCGGTTGGGTCAGTGCACAGTTGCCGCCACTCTCGGCGGCCAGGTCCACGATCACGCTGCCGGTGGCCATGCCCTCCACCATCGCGGCGGTCACGATGGTCGGTGCTGGACGCCCCGGTACCGCAGCGGTGCAGATGACCACGTCCACGCTGCGCAGGTGATCGGCCAGTCGACGCTGCTGCTCGGCGCGCTCCTCGTCGGTCAACGCGCGCGCATAGCCGCCCTCGCCGGCCGCGCTCACGCCGAGATCGAGGAAGCGCGCGCCCAGTGACTGGATCTGCTCGCGGGTTTCCGGACGCACGTCGAAGCCTTCCACCTGCGCGCCGAGGCGGCGCACGGTGGCGATGGCCTGCAGGCCTGCCACGCCGGCACCGATCACCAGCACCTTGGCCGGGCGCACGGTACCGGCCGCGGTGGTCAGCATCGGGAAGAAGCGTGGTGCGCGCTCGGCGGCGATCAGCGCGGCCTTGTAACCGGCCATGCCGGCCTGCGAACTGAGCACGTCCATCGCCTGCGCACGGGTGGTGCGCGGCAGCTGCTGCAGCGGGAACAGGTACAGGCGGTCGTCGCTGGCCAACGCGGCCAGGGCTGGATCGCTGGCCGGGGTCAACAGACCGACCACACTGGCGGCGGGCTTCAACTGGGCCAGCACCGCAGCCGGCGGCGCCTGCACGCACAGCAGGATGTCGATTTCGCTCCAGCGGCTGGCGTCGAAGACGCGCGCGCCGGCATCGTCATAGGCAGCATCGGTGAAACCCGCGGCGAGGCCAGCACCGGCTTCGTACCAGACGGTGACGCCCAGCGCACCGAGCTTGCGCGCGGTCTCCGGCGTCAGTGCCACACGCCGTTCGCCCGGCGCGGTCTCCTTGATCCCCAGCAACGCCACGGCCATGCAGGTCCCCGCTGATCGGTGTGTTTTCCCGATCCTAGCAGGCGGCCACCCCTCAGTGCAGGGTGGCGCTGCCCGGGTCCAGCCGATCGATCACGCCCTGCATGGCGCTGTCGAAGGCGCCATCGTCAACGTGGGCGCGCAGGCGGCCCAGCCGCACCATCACCGCCAGTTCCTCCGGCGAGGCCACGCAGAAGCGCACGCCGCGGCGGTTGACGAACAACAGGCGCGAGGAAATCGGGCTGACCCAGGACAGCTTGCCGGCCTGGACCTTGCCGTCCTTGTCGACGAAGTCCAGCCAGTTGCCGATCTCCATGCGACGGAAGCGATCGGCGTCGGCATTGTCGAAGTCATCGGCGTCGATCTGACCCCTCAACTCCACCGCCGGCGATTCGGCCACCGGCGGTGCCGGCAGCGCGACCTGCGGCAGTTCCGGCAGCGCGCGCTGCAGTTCCGGCCGCGATTCAGCAATGCCCTGCAAGGTATCGTGCAGCGCATCGATGGCGGCGGTGGCCGCATCACCGTGCACGCCAACGCTGGCGAACACTTTGGCCAGCAATGGCTGCCAGGCCTGCAGCCACGGCTTGCCGACGATCTGGCGGCGCGCTTCGGCCACTTCCTCCAGCAGGCCATCGCCCAGGCTCAGCGCCTCGGCCACCGATGCCCCGTCCTCACCTTCGCGCAGCAGCGCCAGGGTCAGATGGTGCTGCCACGGCTGGCGCAGGAACTCGGCGATGGCCGACGGCAGGGTGGCATCGCCGATGCGGCGATCCAGTTCGGCACCGGCCCGGCTGCGGGCCATTTCCAGCTTTTCCTGGCCGCGCTGCGTTTCGGCAGCACGGCGCTCGGCGATTTCCACGCGGCGGCGATGCTGCACCAGGAATTCGCGGAATTCTTCTTCCAGGGTCAGGAAGATCGCCAGGTTCTCGTTGAACTCGGCCACCAGGCGCTCGATGATCTCTTCCACCTTGGCCATCAGCATGCGCTCGGCCTGGCTTTCGCCGGTATTACCTTCGCAGGCCTCGGCCAGCGAATTGAGCAGCTTGCGCGCCGGGTGGGTCTTCTGCACGAACATGCGGCGATCGAGCATGGCGACCTTGACGAAGGGCACCACCAGGCGGCCGATCAGCTCGCGCGAGCGACCTTCCAGTTCGCGCTCGTCCAGCATTACGTCAAACAGCATGCCAACCAGATCGATCGCATCCTCGTCCTGCGGATCGAGTCGGGTCTGGCCCGGATCCACGCCGAGGCGTGTGGCGCTGGACAGCACTTCGCTCTTCAGCCGCTGCGCCAGTGATTCGCCGTCCTCGCCGATCGCTGCACGCAGCGTGGCGCTGGGTGTGGCCTGCAGCAGCGACAACACCGACATCATCTCGCGCTGGCTGAGCGGGCGATGCTGGCCGACGGCGACCTGCGCGGCCGACGTTGCGTCCTCGCGCACATGGCGGGTCTGCTGCAGCAGTTCATGCAGCGCTTCGAGCAGCATGCCCTGCTGGCCCGCGTAGGCCTCGCCGGTGCCACCGCTGTCTTCAGCGCCCAGGTGCTGCTGCATGTGGCCGCGGCGCTCGGACCAGCGTGCGGCGAAGCGCTGTGCCCAGGCCGGTGCGGCCTGTTCGTCATCGCCGGATTCGCCGTCGAAGCCCGCGCCCTGGCGCTGTTCGACCAGATCGTCCAGGCCCGGGGGCATGCGCGGATCGGGTGCGGCTGACAGCGGTCGCTGCGGCGCTCCCATCTGCGACATCACGCCGGCTGCGGCCAGTTGTTCGTCCAGTTTTTCGTAGATGCGACCCACCGGCGCGCGCAGGTCGCGTTCGCACAGCTTGATCAGCACAAGGTGTACTTCCGGCGCCAGCTCGCAGCCGGCAAAGGCTTCGTGGATGGCAACGCCCAGGTGCTCGGGGCTGATCGGGTTGTGGTCGGCATCCAGCTCGGCACCACCGATCAGCCGCCCCAGCCGGCGATCAAGCCGTGCCAGCACCGGCTTGAAATCACGCAGCAGCACGGTGGCGAAGTTGCGCACCGCCAACCGCGATTCCAGTACGTGCTCATCCAGCAGGCTGAGGCTGTCCTCGGCCGGGCCCGACAGGGTTGCCTCGGCCGACAGCGGCTCACCACTGGCCAGCGCATCCCAGGCCTGCTGCAGATGGCCGGCGAAGGCGGCAGCGATGTCCTCGCGGCGGCGGCGCAGTTCGCGCATCGCATCCAGGAACAGCAGCTGCGACGAGCCGGCATTGCCGGCACGGTCGAACAGGGCATCGTCGAAACGCGCCAGTGCGGCCCCGAAGGCCTGGCACAGGGCGGGCAGGACCATGTCCCGGGCACGCTGGAGCTGTGCCGGGTCACGGCCCGGCGATCCCATCGGTGTGGGCGCGCTCATCATTCGGGAAGGCTCCCCACCTTCTCTGGTACGACAGACAGCATGGACATCGCGACGACCGGCACACCCCATGTACCGGTACGTCGATGGTAGGCCGGCCAGCCCGTCACGGACAGTGAAACAGTCCTCACTTCAAACCTCATGACCGGCGGCCCGGCAAGATAGGTATCGTAAGCGGTGCAAGGCCCATGAGGCGAGGGGAAGCGGTCCTCCGTTTCCCGCCAGTGGCATGATGTTCATCACAGTTTGATATTCAGGGTCCGGACGCGACACAGACGGCGCCATTGGCCACCCCGACTATAATCAAACACCCGTGACGACCGGTTCAGACTCCATGCCCGACCCCGCTGCCCTGCTTGCCCTGGATGCCCGCCGCTCAGTGCCTTCGCGGCAACTGGGCGAGCCCGGACCGGATCCGGCCACTCTGCAGCGGATGCTGGCTTCAGCAGTACGCGTGCCTGACCACGGCAAGCGCGTGCCGTTCCGCTTCCTGAAGATTGCCGGCGATGCGCGTCACACTCTGGGCGACTTCCTGGCCGAGCGCAGCCGCCAGCGTGACCCGCACGCCGGCGAGGCCGTGATCGAGAAAGACCGCCAGCGTTTCAGCCATGCACCACTGGTGATCGTGGTGGTGACCAGCCCACGCCCGGACCCGAAGGTGCCCGAGCAGGAACAGCTGATGACCGCCGGCTGTGTCTGCTTCGCCCTGCTGCAGGCCGCACAGGCGCTGGGCTTCGGCGCTCAGTGGCTGACTGCATGGATGGCCTTCGACCCGGTCGTGCAGGCGCACCTTGGCCTCACCGAGGGCGAGGGCATCGCCGGCTTCATCCATATCGGCACGCCCAAGGCCGAGGTGCCTGAGCGCGAGCGGCCGGACGCCGCGGCCTTGCTGCAGGACTGGACCGGCCAGTGAGCGCCGTGAATGCCGTGCCGCTGCCACCGCTGTACCTGGTGGATGCCAGCATCTACGTGTTCCGCGCCTGGCATTCGCTGCCGGACGAGTTCCAGGACAGCCAGGGCTGGCCGACCAACGCAGTACACGGGTTTGCCCGCTTCCTGCTGGACCTGCTCGAGCGCGAACGCCCCCGGCACATCGCCATCGCCTTCGACGAGGCGCTGGACAGTGGCTTCCGCCACCGCCTGTACGCGGCCTACAAGGCCAACCGCGACCCGGCGCCGGAAGCGCTGAAGCGCCAGTTCGTGCACTGCAAGGCGTTGTGCGCAGCGCTGGGCCTGGTGGTATTGGCCCATCATGACTACGAGGCCGACGACCTGATCGGCAGTGCCCTGCACCAGCACCGGCACAGCCATCGCGGCCTGATCATTTCCGCCGACAAGGACCTGTCGCAGCTGCTGGTGGACCACGACGAGCAGTGGGACTACGCGCGCAACCAGCGCTGGGACGTGGCCGGGGTGAAGGCGCGGCACGGCGTGCACGCGCACCAGATTGCCGACTACCTGGCGCTGTGCGGCGATGCGGTGGACAACATTCCCGGTATCAGTGGCGTTGGCAGCAAGTCCGCTGCGGTGCTGCTGGCCCATTTCGGCAGCATGGACGTGCTCTACGAACGGCTGGACGAAGTGCCGTTCCTGCGCCTGCGCGGTGCCGCACAGATGGCGGTGCGCCTGCGCGAGCAGCGCGAGCATGCCCAGCTCTGGCGGCAGCTGACCACCATCGCGCTGGACGCGCCGCTGGAAGGCTGCCAGCCCGGCCTGCTGCGCCAGACGGCCGACCCGGAGCTGCTGGGCGGCCTGTGCCAGGCCCTGCGCTTCGGCCCGCTGACCCGCCGGCGTCTGTTCAGCGCCGCAGGCGTGAACGATCCCGGTTCGGCCACCGCGGCCGGCCCCGACAATCCCCTTCCCTCCTCCAGCGAGCCCGCATGAGCCAGAGAAATACCGAAGCCCCGCGTGTCGTCTATGAAGGCAAGTACCAGCGCATGGTCGTGCGCGGCACCTGGGAGTACAGCGAACGCACCCACGCCGGTGGCCTGGCGGCGATCATCATCGCCGTCACCCCCGAGGACAACGTGCTGTTCGTCGAACAGTTCCGCGTGCCCCTGCAGGCACCGACCATCGAGATGCCGGCCGGCCTGGTCGGCGACATCGATGCAGGCGAGTCGATTGAAGTCTCGGCCGTGCGAGAGCTTGAGGAAGAGACCGGCTGGACCGCCGATCACGCCGAAGTGCTGATGATCGGCCCGACGTCGTCCGGCGCCAGCAGCGAAAAGATCGCCTTCGTGCGCGCCACCGGCCTGCGTCGGATCGGCGAAGGTGGCGGCGATGACAGCGAGGACATCACTGTGCACGAGGTCCCGCGTGCGCAGGCGGCAGCGTGGTTGGTGCAGAAGATGGGGGAAGGCTACGCGCTGGACGCCAAGCTCTGGGCCGGGCTGTGGATGATCGAGCACCACCTGGACGGGCGCCCGCGTGGCTGACGCCGACCTGCATGTGCTGCCAGCACTGCTGGGCGCCGGTGACCCGGCGATCCACACCATCCATCAGCCGCAGGGCGTGTCGCCGTACGTGCTACTGGCTGACCATGCCGGCCAGCAGGTACCGCGCGCGCTGGCCGGGCTTGGCCTGGCCCAGGCCGAGCTGGACCGCCACATCGGCTGGGATATCGGCATCGGTGGCACCACCCGTGCGCTGGCGGCATTGCTGGATGCCTGGGCGATCGAGCAGACCTATTCGCGGCTGCTGATCGACTGCAACCGCCCGCTGGCCTCGCCCACGCTGATTCCGGAGATGAGCGACCACACTGTGGTACCGGGCAATACCGGACTGTCGGCGGCGCAGCGGCAGCAACGCATCGATTCGATCCACGCGCCCTACCACGCGCGTATCGAGGCCGAACTTGATGCACGCCGTGATGCCGGCCGCCCCACTCTGCTGGTGATGATGCACAGCTTCACCCCGGCGATGAACGGGATGCAACGTCCGTGGCACGCCGGTGTGCTGTACCACCAGGACACGCGCTTTGCGCATGCGCTGCTGCAGGCACTGCGCGATGAAGGCGACCTGGTGGTGGGTGACAACGAACCGTATTCGGTGAGCAGTACCAGCGACTACGCGGTACCGGTGCACGGCGAAGGCCGGGGCCTGGTGCATGTGGAACTGGAGATCCGCCAGGACCTGATCGCCGATACCGCCGGGCAGCAGGCGTGGGCGGAGCGGCTGGCGCGGATTTTCAGCGCGTTGCAGCCGGGGTTGTTGGCGGCCGGGTGACCGCCATCCACGCATGGCGTGGATCTACTGCAGCGCCGACGGACATCCGCATTCGGCGAAAAACGAACGAGGCCGGTTCCCAGTAGATCCACGCCATGCGTGGATGGTGTTGTTCAACGCAATACCGGCGCATCCATCCACGGGAACGGCTTGAACCCGTGCACCTGCAAGGTCGCGCCGATCGCACCGAACTGATCCTTGATGACCTGCGCGCGGTTGCGATCCAGCGCTTCACCCAGCACCAGCGGCAACGCACGGCAGCGTGCCAGCGCCTCACCCACGGGTACCTGGTGCACGTGCGCCACATGCTGCGCGGCGGCCTTCAGCTGCTCATCCGCACACGCCAGCAACCACAGGTCGAACGACGTAAAGATGTCCGCACCTACCCCGGCATAGCGCGCGGCCAGTCGGTCAGCCGCCGTAGCTTCCCCCAGCGCTTCGTCGACACCTTCGACTTCCAGGAACGCGTCGTGCTCGCAATAGTGCTCCAGAGCCTTTGCGTACTCCTCCACAGTGGATAGCGGACGCTGGCGCTTCTGTACAAAAATCACACCTGCAAAGTTGCCAGGTTCGAGATACCCGCGCAGCCCAAGCGCGCGCGCCTCGGCCGGCACCTCGCCGTCGTCATCAAAGGCGGTGTCCTCATCGGGCGGCAACCAGAAGCGCGCGTGCATCGGCTCGCCGTCGGTGGCGTGCACCCAGCCGAAGGACATGGATACGTCGTAGTCATCATTGCAGGCGGCAAACGCGTGCAGCGTCTGTTGCAGGTCCAGCAGTTCGATCATGCGTCGGTGCTCAGGCAAGCAGTCGCTACCGAGTCTACCGGCGCCGGGCGCAGGCCCAGCGCAATGACCACGCCGAACAGCGCGAACAGCGCGGCGCCGTACTCGGCGCGCACCAGTCCGGCCAACGCACTGGGCGAGCCTGCAGCGCCGGCACCGGCATTGGCCACCATCACCAGCACCGCCAGGCCCAGCGCCCCACCGATCTGCTGCGCGGTGGCGGCCATGCCAGATGCGACACCCTGCTGTGCGGCCGGCACGCCCTGCCCGGCCACGATCCACATCGCGGTCCAGGTCATGCCCTGGCCAATGCTCAGCACCACTACACCGGGCAGCAGCGGCCAGAAGTTCGCTGCGTGCGGCAATGCCGCCGCCACTCCGGCAATGCCCACGGCCCCGGCCAACTGCCCGACCACCAGCACCTTGCGTGCGCTCCAACGCTGCAGCGTCCACTCAGCCAGCTGGATGCCGACCGTGCACACCGCGGTGGCCGGCAGGAACGCCAGGCCGGCCTGTAGCGGGCTCCAGCCGTAGCCGTCCTGGAAGTAGAGCGCCAGGAAGTAGTACTGCACGCCATAGCTGCTCATGAAGGCGAAGGTCAGGCCGAGTGCCGCGCGCAGGCCGGGCAGGCGCAACAGCGCAAACTGCATCAGCGGATCGCGGCTGCGCTGTTCGATCTGCACGAACGCCACCAGCAGCAGCACCGACAGCAGCAGGCAGCCCAGCGTGGCCGGCGCCAGCCAGCCCCATTCCGGGCCCTGCACCAGGGTGGTGACCAGCAGGCTGCCGCCGAGAGTGACGGTGATGCAGCCGGCCAGATCGAACGAGCGGCCCTGCGCACGCGGGCCATCAGCCGGCAACCACGCGCCTGCGGCGACCGCACAAGCGGTGGCCAGCGGCACGATCACCGCCAGTACCGCCGGCCAGCCGAACGCCTGGGTCAGCACGCCACCAAGCAGCGTGCCCAGCGCCAGGCCCACCGCGCTGGCCATGCTCCAGATCGCCAGCGCGCGGTTGCGCACTGGACCTTCCGCGTAAAGCGTGTTGATCAGCGCCAGCGTGGCCGGGAACAGCAGTGCGGCACCGATGCCCTGCGCGGCACGCGCGATGATCAGCAGGGTGGCATTCGGTGCCAGGGCACCGAGCAGCGATGCCAGCGCGAACAGCAGCATGCCCAGCCGGTAGAAGCGGCGGCGGCCGATCAGGTCGGCGGCACGGCCTCCCAGCAGCAGGCTGCCGCCGAAGGCGACGGTGTAGGCACTGACCACCCATTGCAGCTGCTGCGCATTGATCTGCAGCGCGCGCCCCATGTCGTGCAGGGCGACGAAGATGATGGTGGCGTCCAGGGCGATGATCAGCTGGGCGGTGGCCAGCAGGGTCAGCGCCCAGCGCGGGTATTTGAGGGGAGGCATCGGCGGTCTGGAACGGTGGGGAAACGCAGTCTCATTGATGCGACCGAATCAATAAACCCCCCACCCACCATTTCTGTCATGATTTTTCGCATGAATGCAGCCTCGATGGACCTCAATGCGGTTCGCATGCTGGTGCAGGTAGCCGAAGCCCGCAGTTTCACCGTGGCTGCCGGTCAGCTGGGCCTGAGCCAGTCCGGCCTGTCGCGTGCGATCGGGCGGTTGGAAGTGTCGCTGGGGGTGAAGCTGCTGCAGCGGAACACCCGCAACGTGGCGCTGACCCCGGATGGCCGCCAGTTCGTGGAACAGGTGGCACCGTTGTTGGCCGGCCTGGACGATGCCGAGCGGCAACTGGCCGACCGCCCGTGCACGCCCTCGGGCACGTTGAAGATCAGCGCGCCGTCGATGTTCGGGCGCAAGGTGCTGGTGCCGATGCTGGCGCCGTTGCTGGAACGGCATCCGCAGCTGCAGGTGGAAGCGGTGCTCAGCGACCGTCTGGTCGATCTGGTCGAGGAAGGCTTCGATGCCGCGCTGCGCACCGGCGTCATCGCCGACCAGCGCATCGTCGCACGGCCATTGCGGCCGCTGCGCTGGGTGACCGTGGCCAGCCCCGCCTATCTGGCCCGCTGTGGCGCACCGGGCGATGTAGCCGCGCTGCAGGATCACGCGTGCCTGGCGGTGCGCAACCTGCGCAGTGGCCGGCTGGTGGACTGGCAGTTCCTGCAGGACGGGCACCTGCGTGAGGTCACGCCACCGACGCGGATGGTGTTCGACAGCGGCGATCCGCTGGTGGAAGCAGCGATCGCTGGTATCGGCATCGTGCAGGTGATGGATTTCGCGGTGGCCGATGCATTGGCCGACGGCCGCCTGCAGCGCGTGCTGCAGCCATTCGAGGGCCGCAGCCGCGAACTGTCGTTGATCTACCCGCCGTCGCGCCAGCATTCGCCGAAGCTGCAGGTGCTGGCCGACGCCTTGCTGGCCGGGCAGTGGTAGATCCACGCCATGCGTGGATGAGGTTCCAAAGCAGAAGCAGCCAGGCATGGCCTGGCTCTACTGATCGGCAGCACCGCGTGGTAGATCCACGCCATGCGTGGATGAGGGTTGGTAGCGCCGGGCCATGCCCGGCGAGCCACATCGGGCGGCGGAATGGAATGCCGCCGGGCATGGCCCGGCGCTACCGGTAAGGCGTTGCCGGCCAGCGGCCGGCACTACCGGTCAGGCGAAGCTATCGGTGGCGCGCACCAGCGCGTCCACGTTCTCCGCTTCGAATGCCGAGTGACCCGAGGCCGGGGTGATTTCCAGCTTTGCCTTCGGCCACACCTTGGTCAGGTCCCAGGCATTGGCCAGCGGGCAGACCACGTCGTAGCGGCCGTGCACGATCACGCCGGGAATGTCGGCGATGCGGTGCGCATCGCGCAGCAGCTGGTCTTCCACTTCGAAGAAGCCGCCGTTGACGAAATAGTGATTCTCGATGCGGGCAAAGGCCAGCGCGAAGTGCGGGTCTTCGTGGCTGTTGATGAAGTCATCATCGACATGCAGGAAGCTGGTCGCGCCTTCCCACACCGCCCAGGCCTTGGCCGCATCCAGGCGGGTGGTTTCGTCTTCGCTGGTCAGGCGGCGGTGGAAGGCCGAGATCAGGTCATGACGCTCCACCGACGGAATCGGCTTCAGGTAGTGCTCCCATGCATCCGGGAACAAGCGGTTGGCGCCTTCCTGGTAGAACCATTCCAGCTCCCAGCGACGCAGCATGAAGATGCCGCGCAGAACCAGTTCGGTCACGCGCTGCGGGTGGGTTTCGGCATAGGCCAGCGCCAGGGTCGAACCCCAGCTGCCACCGAACACCTGCCAGCGATCGACCTTGAGGTGCTCGCGCAGTTTTTCGATATCGGCGACGAGGTCCCAGGTGGTGTTGTCCACCAGGTCCGCGTGCGGGGTGGAACGGCCGGCACCGCGCTGGTCGAACAGGATGATGCGGTACTTGGACGGGTCGTGGAACTGGCGCATCTTGTCGCTGCAGCCGCCGCCCGGGCCACCGTGCAGCATCACCACCGGCTTGCCGTCCGGGTTGCCGCACTGTTCGAAGTACAGCGTGTGGCGGTCGTCGACCTTCAGGGTGCCGACGTCGTAGGGGGTGATGGCGGGGTACAGCGTACGCATGCTTGCAGCTCCAGGGTGATGCCCTGCCGGGGCAGGAGAACCTCCATTCTAGGCCGGACGCCGGCCCAGGGTGATCCGGTCGCGCTGCTCCAGATCCTGCACGGTCTGCACCTCGGCGAAACCGGCGCCGTCGAACAGCGCGCGGATCGCCGCGCCCTGATCCCAACCGTGCTCGATCAGCAGCCAGCCGCCGGGCAGCAGGTGGGCCTGGCCGCCGTCGACGATGCGGCGGATGTCATCCAGGCCGTCCACGCCGGAGGCCAGCGCCGTGGCCGGTTCAAAACGCAGGTCGCCCTGCTTCAGATGCGGGTCGTCGCTGGCGATGTACGGCGGGTTGCTGGCAATCAGGTCGAAGCGTGCACCCTGCAGCGGTGCATACCAGTCGTGCCCGCCCTCGGCGAAGCGGACGTTGCGCAGTTCATGGCGGGCAGCATTGCGCGCAGCCACGGCCAACGCGCCCGGGCTGGCATCAGTGGCCAGCACCTGCGCCTGCGGCCGTTCGCTGGCCAGCGCCAGGGCGATCGCGCCGCTGCCAGTGCCGAGATCGGCCAGATGCAGGTCGCAATCGGCAGGCAGGCGCTCCAGTGCCAACTCGACCAGCAGTTCGGTTTCAGGGCGCGGGATCAGCGTGGCCGGGTCGACCTCCAGGTCCAGCGTCCAGAAACCGCGGCGGCCGGTCAGGTAGGCCACCGGCTCACCGGCCACGCGGCGGGCGAGCAATGCATCGAAGGCGGCCTGGTCATTGGCGGCCAGCGGGTCGGTGGCGTGTGCGAACAGCCAGCTGCGCGGGCGGTCCAGTACGTGCAGCAGCAGCAGTTCGGCTTCGTGGCGGGCCTCGACGCCGCCCAGGCGGGCACTGGCCTCAGCCACGGTCTGGCGCAGGGAGGGTTCGGTTTGGAAAGACATGCCGCAATTGTAGAGCCGCAGTCGAGCGTGGCTCGACTCTACAAAAAGCTGCAATCCGTTCAGGTTCTGCGGGAGGGAATAAGGAGGGGCTATCGGCCCCATTCAGCGGCCCCGGGAGATTTTCCTTGTCACACAGGCAGTTGCAGGATGAAAGCGGCCGGGTTCAGTGCCTGCTCAGTACATTTTGATAGACTCCATCTATCAAATAGATGCAATCAATGGATTGTCCTTATCGATAGCGAGTCGGTAATCTAGGTCCTGTCGATTCACCCACCCCTTCACCCAGAGGAAAAACGATGTCCCTGATCAACACCCAGATCCAGCCGTTCGAAGCCAACGCTTACCTGAATGGCGAGTTCATCAAGGTTTCCGACAGCACCCTGAAGGGCCAGTGGTCGGTCCTGATCTTCATGCCGGCCGCTTTCACCTTCAACTGCCCGACCGAGATCGAAGACGCCGCTGACCATTACGCCGAATTCAAGAAGGCCGGCGCCGAGGTCTACATCGTCACCACCGACACCCACTTCTCGCACAAGGTCTGGCACGAAACCTCGCCGGCCGTGGGCAAGGCGCAGTTCCCGCTGGTCGGCGACCCGACCCACCAGCTGACCAACGCCTTCGGCGTGCACATTCCGGAAGAAGGCCTGGCCCTGCGCGGCACCTTCATCATCAACCCGGAAGGCGTGATCAAGACCCTGGAGATCCACTCCAACGAGATCGCCCGTGACGTGTCCGAGACCCTGCGCAAGCTGAAGGCTGCCCAGTTCACCGCCGCCAACCCGAACCAGGTGTGCCCGGCCAAGTGGAAGGAAGGCGAGAAGACCCTGACCCCGTCGCTGGACCTGGTCGGCAAGATCTAAAGCAGTACCGGCCTGCCGTGGCCCCACGCCACAGCGAGCCCTTCATCCCCGTGCCGGTCCCCCCGCCGGCGTGGGGGTGAACCCAAGACAGCCAACGCACGCCAGCCTTGGCCAGCCAGCCCCTTCCATGGTCGCTGTCTTGGGTTCACCCCTACCCCCTGCTGGTCCGCTACCTTCTACAGCGGTGCCACGCCCCCTGTTTGCCTGAAGCCAGGAGATGACCCGATGTTGGACGCCAACCTGCAGTCGCAGCTGAAGACCTATCTGGAGCGCGTGACCCGCCCGATCCAGATCACCGCGCACGCCGACGATGGCGCCAAGTCGCAGGAAATGCTGGAACTGCTGCAGACCCTGGACAGCCTGTCGGACAAGATTTCGCTGCAGGTGCTGCGCGATGGCCAGGGCCGCGTGCCGTCCTTCGATCTGGGCACCCCGGGCCAGGACATCCACCTGACCTTCGCTGGCCTGCCGATGGGCCACGAGTTCACCTCGCTGGTGCTGGCGTTGCTGCAGGTGGGCGGTCATCCGTCCAAGGCCACCGCCGAGCTGATCGAGCAGGTGCAGAACCTGGAAGGCGAGTACAAGTTCGAAACCTACTTCTCGCTGTCCTGCCAGAACTGCCCGGACGTGGTGCAGGCGCTGAACCTGGCCGCGGTACTCAACCCGCGCATCCAGCACGTGGCCATCGACGGCGCCCTGTTCCAGGACGAAGTCGAGAAGCGCGAGATCATGTCGGTGCCGACCGTGTACCTCAACGGTGAGGTGTTCGATCAGGGCCGCATGACCCTCGAGCAGATCGTGGCCAAGCTGGACACCAATGCCGGCAAGCGCGATGCCGAGAAGATCGCCGCCAAGGACGCCTTCGATGTGTTGGTGGTGGGCGGTGGCCCGGCCGGCGCAGCAGCGGCGATCTACGCCGCACGCAAGGGCATCCGCACCGGCATCGCCGCCGAACGCTTCGGTGGCCAGGTGCTGGACACCATGGCGATCGAGAACTTCATTTCGGTGAAGGAGACCGAAGGCCCGAAGCTGGCCACGGCGCTGGAACAGCACGTGCGCGAGTACGAGGTGGACATCATGGACCTGCAGCGCGCCAGCGCGCTGGTGCCGGCCGGCGAAGACGGCCTGGTGCAGGTGCAGCTGGAGAACGGCGCAGTGCTGAAGTCGCGTTCGGTGATCCTGTCCACCGGCGCGCGCTGGAGGCAGATGAACGTGCCGGGCGAAGACCAGTACCGCAACAAGGGCGTGGCCTACTGCCCGCACTGCGATGGTCCGCTGTTCAAGGGCAAGCGTGTGGCGGTGATCGGCGGCGGCAACTCCGGCGTGGAAGCAGCCATCGACCTGGCCGGCATCGTGTCGCATGTAACCCTGCTGGAGTTCGATTCCAGCCTGCGCGCCGATGAAGTGCTGCAGAAGAAGCTGCGCAGCCTGGCCAATGTCACCGTGCTGACCAGCGCGCAGACCACCGAAGTGCTGGGCGACGGCAGCCGCGTCACCGGCCTGGTCTACAAGGACCGTGTCGGCGGCGATGCCCACCGCGTCGAGCTGGAAGGCATCTTCGTGCAGATCGGCCTGCTGCCCAACACCGAATGGCTGAAGGACACCGTGGCGCTGTCGCCGCGTGGCGAGGTGATCATCGATGATCGCGGCCAGACCAATCTGCCGGGGGTGTTCGCCGCAGGCGATTGCACGACGGTACCCTACAAGCAGATCATCATTGCCATGGGTGCCGGTTCGACCGCCGCATTGAGTGCGTTCGACCACCTGATCCGCTCGTCGGTGAGCAGCAGCACGGGTGCCGTTGCTGAAGCTGCCTGATCCACCGTTCCCAGATCACCGGGAACCTTGTCTGCCTGTCGGGTAACCATGCCGTCAGCCGGTCCGTTACCCCTGGGGTGTAAGGATGAACCTACGTGATCTGAAGTACCTGGTAGCCCTGGCCGACCACAAGCATTTCGGCCGGGCTGCCGCTTCCTGTTTCGTCAGCCAGCCCACGCTGTCGACGCAGATCCGCAAGCTGGAAGAAGAGCTGGGCCTGCCATTGGTGGAACGCGCGCCGCGCAAGGTGATGCTGACCCCGGCCGGCCAAGAAGCAGCGGCACGGGCACGGGTGATCGTGTCCGAAGTGGAACAGCTGAAGGAAGCGGCGCGACGCAGCCGCGATCCGGAAGCCGGTACGGTGCGCCTGGGCATCTTCCCGACCCTGGGCCCGTACCTGCTGCCGCATGTGATCCCGCGCATCCGCGAGCGCTTCCCTGAGCTGGAACTGCTGCTGGTCGAGGAAAAGAGCGACGTGCTGCTGGACCGCCTGCGCGAAGGCAAGCTCGATGCCGCGCTGCTGGCCCTGCCGGTGATCGACGATCAGCTGCACGCCGAGTTCCTGTTCGAGGAACCCTTCCTGCTGGCTGTATCGGGCCGCCACCCGCTGGCCGGGCGTGAGCATCTGGACGTGCAGGAACTGGCCACGCAGAAGCTGCTGCTGCTGGAAGACGGGCATTGCCTGCGCGACCAGGCACTGGAAGTGTGCCGGCTGTTCGGCGCCAACGAGAAGTCCGAATTCCGCGCCACCAGCCTGGAGACACTGCGGCAGATGGTCGCCGCCGACGTTGGCATCACCCTGCTACCGAGCCTGTCGGTGCAGCCGCCCGTACCGCGCTCGAACAACATCCGCCTGCTCGACTTCACCGGCGAAGGCCGTCCCAGCCGTCGCATTGCCATGATCTGGCGCCGCAGCTCGGCCATGAACGACTTCCTGATGGAACTGGCCGATCAGTTCAAGCGCCTGCCACAGGCACTGTTCACCCTGGAGGCGGTAAGTGCCGGCGGCGACGCCAGCGCCCTGCCCGGCCTCGTGCTGAACGGCTGAACCTACGCAGGACTGGCCCGGAATCGGCAGGAGTCGATTCCGGTCGCATTTGTCCCCACAATACAGACAGGCGGCGCCAGCAGGTGCCGCCTTTTGCATGGCTTTCAACCAAGGAGCTTCACCATGAACACCGCCAGCGGCCTGCCGCCGTCGATCACCGTTTCCACCTTCGACATGGACCGCCTGGACGCCATGCTCGAATCCCCAGCGCTGAGCCAGACGCCTGCCGCGCTCGCGCTTGCTGAAGAACTCAACCGGGCCACCGTGCTGGCACCGGACCAGATTCCCGAAGGCATCGTCATGATGCATTCGCGCGTGGAGTGCGAAGATGAAGTGTCGGGCGAGAAGCACGTCCTGACCCTGGTCTTCCCCCGCGAAGCCAACGTCGATGAAGGCAAGGTTTCCGTGCTGGCCCCGGTCGGCAGTGCCCTGCTCGGCCTTTCGATCGGCCAGAGCATCGACTGGAATGCGCCCGGCGGCCGCAAGCTGCGCCTGCGCGTGACCGCGGTCCACAACGACCGCCCCTGATTACCGCTGCGCACCGCGCGCGACTCGATCCCCCTGCACCAGGAGCCGTAATGAGTACCCCGTCCAAACTGTCCCAGCTGCGCGAACTGTCTGTGGTCGTTGCCGATACCGGTGACTACGAGGCAATCAAGCGCCTGCAGCCGGTGGACTGCACCACCAATCCGACCCTGGTGAAGAAGGCGCTGGACCTGCCGGTCTACGCCGAGCTGATCGAGCGCGAACTGGCCTGGGGCCGCCAGCAGAGTGGCGACCGTGAAGCCGTGGTGCACGCCGTGGCCGACCGCCTGACCATCGGCGTCGGCGCGCTGCTGAGCACGCTGGTGCCGGGCCGCGTGTCCACCGAAGTGGACGCCGACCAGGCCTACGACACCGCCGCCACCGTGGCCAAGGCCCGCCAGTTCATCCAGATGTACGCCGATGCCGGCGTGCCGCGCGAGAAGATCCTGATCAAGATCGCCGCGACCTGGGAAGGCGTGGAAGCCGCGCGCATCCTGCAGGCCGAAGGCATCGACTGCAACCTGACCCTGATCTTCAACCCGACCCAGGCGCTGGCCTGCAGCGAAGCCGGCGCGTTCCTGATCTCGCCCTTCGTCGGCCGCATCCTGGACTGGTACGTGGCCAACGGCCAGACCCCGGCCAGCATCGATGAAGACCCGGGCGTCGTGTTCGTGCGCGGCGTGTATGCCGAATTCAAGCGCCGTGGCTCGCCGACGGTGGTGATGGGCGCCTCGTTCCGTTCCACCGCGCAGATCGAAGCGCTGGCCGGCTGCGACCGCCTGACGATTTCGCCGGACCTGCTGGAGAAGCTGGACGCTGACCACGGCGAGCTGCCGCGCAAGCTGGTGGCCGGTGCGGCAGATGGCGCGGCGGTGACCCCGATCGATGCGGCGAAGTTCGCAGCGGATCTGGCGGCCGATCCGATGGCCACCGAGAAGCTGGCGACCGGTATCGATGCGTTTGCCAAGGATCTGCAGGCGCTGCGCGAGCGTATTCGTTCGGAACTGTGATTCCGGCCAACGGCTGAGCCCCTCGTGGCGGGTCGGTTGGTCGCGAAGAGCAAAAGCCGCGCTGGGTCGGGCGGGTTGGGTTCGCGGGAGACGCCGTGAATCCATCCCTGGAGGCTTGGCCGCCGCATCCATGCGGCGGACACTCCCGCGAACCCAACCCGCCCGCCCTCTGACAGTTTCCGGTGGCCGCCCGCCACGGAAGAAGGAAAGAAGAGCAACGGCGGGTCGCGCGCTTCGCTTGCTCGCAGCCGAGCATGGCTCGGCTCTACAGGAAGCAGAAGCAAGAGCACGAACGAAAAAGGACGCGGCGAAAGCCACGTCCTTTTTTCTTTTCCATCAGTTCGTCAGTAACCCACTGCTCTTGCCAACCGTCACCGGGAAACTGTCGGGGGTGGGGCGGTGTGGGTTGGCAGGACCGTTGGCGCCATGGATGGCGCCATCGAGCCCCCAGGGACGGGTTTACGGCGTGTCCTGCCAACCCACACCGCCCCGCCCAATCTGCAGAAACCCAGAGCCGCTTTGGCTTTGGCTTTCAGCCGTTGACGTTGCCCGCCGCAGGCGGACCACCGCGCGTCAGCGCGGCGCCCCCACATCCAACCCGATCGGGCAGCTCACGCCGGTGCCGCCGATGCCGCAGTAGCCGTTCGAATTCTTCGCCAGGTACTGCTGGTGATAGTCCTCGGCGTAGTAGTACTCCGGTGCCGGGTACACGATCTCGGTGGTGATCGGGCCGTAGCCGGCCGCATCCAGCTGCGCCTGGTAGGCCTCGCGGCTGGCCAGCGCGGCGGCGTACTGCGCCTCGTCGGTGGCGTGGATGGCCGAACGGTACTGGGTGCCGGTGTCGTTGCCCTGGCGCATGCCCTGGGTCGGGTCGTGGCTTTCCCAGAACAGCTGCAGCAGCCGCTCCAGGCTCACCACCGCCGGGTCGAACACCACCTGCACCACTTCGGTATGGCCGGTCAGGCCCGAGCAGACCTCTTCATAGGTCGGGTTCGCGGTGATGCCGCCGGCATAGCCCACCGAGGTGCTGTATACGCCTGGCTCGGTCCAGAACTTGCGTTCTGCGCCCCAGAAGCAGCCCAGCGCGAAACGGATCTGCTGCAGGCCGGCGAAACGGTCCTTCAGCGGATGGCTGTTCACGAAGTGCTGGTTGCTGTGCAGCGGCAACGGTTGGTCACGCCCCGGCAATGCTTCTTCCGGGCGCGGCAGGCGCTGCTTGAAGGCGCCGATGCCAAGAATGCCCTGTCCAATTCCCAACATGATGCGCTCCTACGCCGGAAGACCGGCAATGTCGTCTGCATCTGAAATGGGGTCGTCCGGGGCGTGGCCCAAGTCCAGTGCAGCCACGATGTCCTCCGCCTGCGGCCGCGCCGCATCGGGGATACCCACCCGCAGCACACCGAACAGCGGCAGCTCGCCCATGCCACCCAGCAACGACTCGCCGAACACGAAGGCCGGGATGCCGGCATCCTCCAGCGCGTGCTTGACCAGGTGGGCGTCGAACAGGTTGTCGGCCTTGTACACGATGTGCATGCGGCAGCTCCTCGGGACAGGGGTCCAGCATACGCCCGGGGGCTGAATGCCGCCGCCGCGCTCGCCGGGCATGGCTCGGCGCTACCATCCCGCACCGGTAGCGCCGAGCCATGCCCGGCGAGCGTAGCGGCAGCCCGGGCAGCCCTTCCCGGTAAGCGTTAGACTGGCAATCTTTCTGCCTTACTTTCGCCGACTCATGTCCGAGCACACCCCCGCCAGCCCCGAGACCCCCGCCGACAGCCACGAGAAGCGCGATTTCATCCGCCAGATCGTGCGCGAGGACCTGGCCAGTGGTAAGCACCAGGCGATCAAGACCCGCTTTCCGCCGGAACCGAATGGCTACCTGCACATCGGCCACGCCAAGTCGATCTGCCTGAACTTCGGCATCGCCGGTGAATTCAGCGGCGTCTGCAACCTGCGCTTCGACGACACCAATCCGGCCAAGGAAGATCCGGAATACGTGGCCGCGATCCAGGACGACGTGCGCTGGCTGGGCTTCAGCTGGAACGAGCTGCGCCACGCTTCTGACTACTTCCAGACCTATTACCTCGCCGCCGAGAAGCTGATCGAGCAGGGCAAGGCCTATGTCTGCGACCTGTCGGCCGAGGAAGTGCGCGCCTACCGCGGCACCCTGACCGAGCCGGGCCGCCCGTCGCCGTGGCGCGACCGCAGCGTCGAGGAAAACCTCGACCTGTTCCGCCGCATGCGTGCCGGTGAATTCCCGGACGGTGCGCGCACCGTGCGCGCCAAGATCGACATGGCCAGCGGCAACATCAACCTGCGCGATCCGGCCCTGTACCGCATCAAGCACGTCGAGCACCAGAACACCGGCAACGCGTGGCCGATCTACCCGATGTACGACTTCGCGCATGCACTGGGCGATTCGATCGAGGGCATCACCCACTCGCTGTGCACGCTGGAATTCGAAGACCACCGCCCGCTGTACGACTGGTGCGTGGACAACGTCGATTTCGCCCATGACGACACGCTGACCCAGCCGCTGGTCGACGCCGGCCTGCCGCGCGAAGCGGCCAAGCCGCGCCAGATCGAATTCTCGCGCCTGAACATCAACTACACGGTGATGAGCAAGCGCAAGCTGATGGCGCTGGTCACCGAACAGCTGGTGGACGGCTGGGAAGACCCGCGCATGCCGACCCTGCAGGGCCTGCGTCGCCGCGGCTACACCCCGGCGGCGATGCGCCTGTTCGCCGAGCGCGTGGGCATCAGCAAGCAGAATTCGCTGATCGACTTCAGCGTGCTGGAAGGCGCGCTGCGCGAAGACCTGGACAGTGCAGCGCCGCGCCGCATGGCGGTGATCGATCCGGTCAAGCTGGTGCTGGCCAACCTGCCGGAAGGCCATGAAGAAAAGCTGACCTTCAGCAACCACCCGAAGGACGAGAGCTTCGGCAGCCGCGAAGTGCCGTTTGCACGCGAAGTGTGGATCGACCGCGAGGACTTCGCCGAAGTGCCGCCGAAGGGCTGGAAGCGCCTGATCCCGGGTGGCGAAGTGCGCCTGCGCGGCGCCGGCATCATCCGCTGCGATGAAGTGATCAAGGATGCCGACGGCACCATCACCGAACTGCGCGGCTGGCTGGATCCGGAATCGCGTCCGGGCATGGAAGGCGCCAATCGCAAGGTCAAGGGCACCATCCACTGGGTCAGCGCCGTGCACGGCGTGCCGGCCGAGATCCGCCTGTACGACCGCCTGTTCTCGGTGCCGAACCCGGACGACGAATCGGAAGGCAAGACCTACCGCGACTACCTCAACCCGGAATCGCGCCGCACCGTCACCGGCTACGTCGAGCCGGCCGCGGCCAGCGCCGCCCCGGAGCAGTCGTTCCAGTTCGAGCGTACCGGCTACTTTGTCGCAGACCGCCGCGACCATACCGAAGCCAAGCCGGTGTTCAACCGCAGCGTGACCCTGCGCGACACCTGGTCGGCCTGAGGACCTGCGCGGGCGCCAGGACGGCGCCCGCACGACCGCGACCATGATCACCGCCCTGTCCGCCCTGCTCTGGTTCATCTCGCAGCATCCGCTGCTGACGTTCTTTGCAGCGATGGTGCTGGCCGGGTTGGTCTCATGGTGGCGGCGCTTTCCGGGCTACGCCATCGTGGTGTTCCCGCTGGCGATGCTCAACATCTTCCTCGGCCACTTCCTCAACGCCACCTTTCTCAACGCGGTGGGCGAGCGCGGTGAAGCGGTGATCGTCAAGGCCGAGGAAACCAACTCCACGCTCAACGAACAGTACATCTGGCGTTACGAAGCGGTGCTGCGCACTGCCGAAGGCCGCGACGTGGAGGTGGTGTTCCACACCAATACCGCCTCGCTGTGGCCGCTGGAGAATGCCATCCGCATCCCGGCGCAGGACCAGCCGTTCGTGGTGAAGTACACACCGGGTTTCCCGCGAAACTTCGTCATCCTCACCGACGAATCACCGCACGGTATCGCCCAGTCCCGGGCCAGCGCGCGCGAGCGCGTGGCGGTAGCGGCACGCAAGCTGCATTTCAGCCCGGGCAATGCCGATTTCCGCGCGGACTATCGCCGCGAACTGGAAACCTGGCTGCGCGACCACGGCAACGATCCGCAGCAGCAGCCCGACGCGCAGCGATATCGCGCCGAACTCGACGCACTCCACCGCTAGTCCCAGGCACCGCCTGGATGTTCCGCCCCATCCATCCACAGGCCTGACATGACCACACCGTCCACCGCGCTCCTCCCGCTGCTGCAGCAGGTCCTGCAGGATGCCGGCACCGCCAGCCGCGTCGACGGCAACGCGCTGCTGCTGGACAGCGGCCTGCGCCTGACCCCGCATGCGATGGCCGCGAACGCGCGCGACAACGGCGGCTGGCAGACCTCTACCGTCATCGAGGTACAACACCCCACGCTGTTCGCCGATGGCCTGTTCGAGTACCAGCACGCCAACGGTGCCGATGAGCAGGCCTCGCTGCTGTCCGGGTTCCAGACCTGGGTGCGGGTGGACCTGGCGACCCTGCAGACCGCGATCGGCGCCGAAGATGCACAGGGCCTGCCGATGATGGGCCTGACCTATCCGGCTGGCGACGACGGGGAGGAGCACGAACGCACCGTGGTGCTGGGGCCGCTGGCCCATTACCGCGCGCAGGAAGTGGATGCGTCCACCTGCAGCGAGGACGACCACGGCTCCTGCCCGTGCTGTCTGTTCACCAAAAGCATGGAGGCCTTCGACGACCTGCTGAAGGCGCGCCAGTTCCTGGCCATCCGCCTGTTCGCCTCGCGCGATGCCGACGGCCTGTGCGAGGCCGATTGCCGGGTCAATGGCCACGACTTCGCCGCCGCCCTGCCCCTGCTGCGCACCTACGCGGCCAGCTGGCCGCAGGCCGGCCTGGAATTCCGCAAGCAGTACGTGGTGATCCGCACCGGCTCGCCGGGCTGACCCGCCGCCACACCCGATACAGGCCGGTGCGGCTACACTGCGCGCCGGTTTCCCAAGCAACCGCACTTTCTTCCATCCCACTACGAGGCACCCCCGCGATGCTGTACGCGCAAGTCCACCTGACCCTTCCCGCCTGGATCCACGACCAGATCGAGCTGGATCGTCGATATCCAGGCGATGAGGCCAAGGTCGCGCTGGCGATCGAGCTGTCGCGACTGAACGTCGAGCACGCCAGTGGCGGTCCGTTCGGCGCCGTAGTGTTCGGCCCGGACGACAAGGTGATCGCTGCCGGCGTGAATCGGGTGATGCCGCACTCGACCTCATTGGCCCATGCCGAGAACATGGCCTACATGCTGGCCCAGCAGCGCCTGCAGACCCCGCGCCTGAACGCGGTGCTGTCGCCGGTCACCCTGGCCACCAGTTCGCAGCCGTGCTGCCAGTGCTATGGCGCGACCGTGTGGGCCGGCATCGACCGCCTGCTGATCGGCGCCAACTCGGCCGACGTCGAAGAGCTGACCCCGTTCGATGAAGGCCCGCTGCCGGCCGACTGGGTGGGTGAACTCAACAAGCGTGGCATCGAAGTGGTGCAAGGCCTGAACCGCGACGCCGCGCGCAGCGTGCTGCGTGCTTATGGGGAAAGCGATGGCGCCCGTTACTGAGACCGGCATCGGCCTGCTGTGCCTGTGCCGGCAGGGCTTCGAGCCCGAGCTGGCCGGCGAGCTGCAGTTCCGTGCCGGCGAAGCCGGTTTCGCCGGCTATGCGCGTACCCAGCGCAATGACGGCTACGTGCTGTTCATGTGCGACGAAGCCGCCGCGCTGGCGCCGCGCCTGCATTGGCGCGAGTTGATCTTCGCGCGGCAGAAGCTGGTGGTGCTGGCCGAGTTGCCGCAGCTGGACCCGGCGGACCGGATCACCCCAATGCTGGCGGTGCTGGCCGATGCGCCGCGCTTCGGCGACCTGTGGGTGGAACACCCCGACTCGGACGCCGGCAAGCCGCTGTCCGGGCTGGCCCGCGCCTTCGGCAATGCGCTGCGCCCGGCATTGCGCAAGGCCGGCAAGCTTACTGACAAGCCGAACGACCGCCTGCCGCGCCTGCACGTGGTGTTCGTCGACGGCACCCATGCCTTCGTCTGCGTGGCCGACCCGGCCGACAGCGCGCCGTGGGCATTGGGCATCCCGCGCCTGAAGCTGCTGCCCGAGGCCCCCTCGCGTTCGGCGCTGAAGCTGGACGAAGCACTGCTGACCCTGCTGACCCCGGAAGAGCGCGAGACGCTGGTGAAGCCTGGCATGCGTGCGGCCGACCTGGGGGCCGCACCCGGTGGCTGGACCTGGGTGCTGACCCGCCAGCACATGCACGTGCTGAGCATCGACAACGGCCCGCTGCGCCAGCACGTGCTGGACACCGGTCTGGTCGAGCACCTGCGTGCCGACGGCTTCCACTGGCACCCGGAACAATCGCTGGACTGGATGGTCTGCGACATGGTCGAGCAGCCGCGCCGCGTGGCCGAACGCATGGCTACCTGGTTCCGCGAAGGCTGGTGCAGGCACGCGATCTTCAACCTCAAACTGCCGATGAAGAAGCGCTGGGATGAAACCCGCTTGTGCCTGGACCTGTTCCAGGAACAGGCCGGCAAGCCGTTGGTGGTGCGTGCCAAGCAGCTCTATCACGACCGTGAGGAGATCACGGTGCTGGCCTCGCCGCTGCGCTGAGGCCATCGCGCCCGCCGGGCATGGCCCGGCGCTACCTGGGAATGGCAACCATGCGATACCGCTCGATTCCGATACTGATCAGCTTGTTGGCAGCCGCACCGGCCATTGCACAGCAGCTGCCGCCCATGCCGGCGCAGAGCCAACCGTTGGGCCCGACCGGCGGCGCAATCCGCCAGCAACCGCTGGATGCTGGCCGGGTCAGTGGCAGCGTCGAGATTGCACAGCCGGTCGGCGAGGCGCAGGTGACCGTGCGTTCGCTGGAACCGAGCAGCGTGGTCGGCCAGTACCGCATCCACTTCGCCGCGCTGGATGTGAACGGCGATGACTTCATCAGCCGCGAAGAAGCGCAGGCCAACCCGGCGCTGGCCGATGAGTTCAATGCGTTGGACGTGAAGCGTCGCGGCAAGCTGGATCGTGCCGACCTGGCCGGTTGGCTGGTTGATTGATCCACCGGCGCGATCTTCATCCACGCGTGGCGTGGATCTACTGGATCAACGGCGGTAGCGCAGCCCGCTTCTGGTAGGTGCCAACCTTGGTTGGCACAACAACGGAAACGCCGTCGCCCCATCTGGGCCGACGTTACCTGACAGACGTGCCAACCAAGGTTGACACCTACCAGAGCGGCATCCTGCGGTGGGCAATTCGGCAGTGATGCCCGCAACGTCGTGCGGTTTGTATTCCGCTTACACCCCGGCGGCGCGCTTCCAGAACGCCTGCACCAGCGGCGGCCATTTGCCGACACAGCCCAGCGCACGGCCGCGGGCCAGGGTCAGGTGCATTTCGTCGTTGGAGAACAGGCGGTTGATCGCATCGAAGCTGTAGGCGGCGATCTGGTTGTCGCTGCGCCGCTCGCGTGCCCAGCGCTGCAGGCGCTGCGGCGACAGCCGCGGCTGGCCACGACGTTCGGCCGAGGGCGCCAGCCACTGCTGCAGCGCGGAGACATCGCGCAAGCCCAGGTTCACGCCCTGCCCGGCCAGCGGATGCACCACATGCGCGGCATCACCCAATGCCAGCACACGGCCGGCCACGTAGTGACGGGCCAGCTGGCGACGCAGCGGGAAGGCTGCACGCGGTGATGCCAGCCGCAGATCACCCAGGCGCGCCGCGAAGGCGCGGGTCAGTTCGCGGTTGAACGCATCTTCGTCCAAGGCCAGCACGCGAGCCGCTTCATCCTCGGGCAGGGTCCAGACGATGGAGCTGCGACGCTCGGCCACCGGCAGCAGCGCCAACGGCCCGGTCGGCAGGAAGCGCTGCCAGGCCGTGGCCTGGTTGGGAAGATCGCTGTCCACGTAGGCCACCACGCCACGCTGGTGGTAATCATGCCGCTCTACTTCAATCCCGGCCAGCTGGCGCAGGGTCGACTCGGCACCGTCGGCGGCCACCGCCAGCGCCGCTTCCAGGCGGCGGCCATCGTCCAGGCGCAGGCGCACGCCGTCATCATCCTGTTCCAGCGCTTCCACCCGAGCCGGGCAGTGCAGCTGCACGCCCGCCGCCGGCAGCGCCGCCCACAGGCGATCCTGCAGCAGGCCGTTTTCGACGATGTAGCCCAGCTCGCGGCGACCGAAGCGATCGGCGTCGAACAGCAGATCCTCGCCACCAGCCGCATCCCACACCTGCATGCGCCGGTAGGGCCAGGCGCGGGCCTGGGCGATCGCCGGCCACACGCCCAGGCGCTGCAGCAGTTGCACATTGTCGGCGGCGAAAGCGAACACCCGCAGGTCCGGTTGTGCGGCCTGCCACGGGGTGGGTTCACGGCCTTCGACCAGCGCAACCGACAGGCCGGCATCGGCCAGCGCCAGTGCACACGCCGCACCGACCACGCCACCACCGACGATGGCCACGTCCAGACGCATGCGGCGGCTCATGCGGCCTCCCCACGGCACAGGCGCGGCACGTCACCACGGAAGCCCATCGCGCCACCGACCAGCATCGACTGCACCGAGGCGCGTTGTGCGGCCACCAGGCCGAGACTGCGCAACGGCCGCATCAGCGGCGCCGGATTGCTGGTCAGGCGCGCCAGGCCGCCGGAGAAGGCCACCGTCTGCCGGCGGTCTTCCTCGCGGCGCGCGACGTAAGCCTGCAGCAGTGCGTCACTGCCGGCATCACCTTGCGCATCCTCCAGCAGTTCGGCCAGGGTCAGCGCATCGCGCAGGCCCAGGTTGAAGCCCTGCGCACCCAGTGGATGGATGGTCTGCGCGGCGTTGCCCAGCAGCACCGTGCGTTCACCGGCCAGCGCGCGCGCCAGCACCTGGATGAGCGGATAAGCACTGCGTGGGCCGGATTCGAGCAGGCGACCGGCACGCCAGCCGATCGCGTTCTGCAGGCGTTGCAGCCAGGCGGCATCGTCCAGCGCCATCACCGCATCGGCCTGGTCACGCGCTACGCCATGCACCGTGCCGAAGTGGCGGTCACCTCGTGGCAGCAGCGCGGTTGGGCCGGTATCGGTGAAGCGTTCCCAGGCGGTGCCGTCCGGCGCGCGTTGGCTGCGCACGCGGGCCACGAACAGGGTCTGCTGGAAATCATGGCGGTCGACCTCGATGCCCAGCGCGCCACGCACGCCGCTGGTGGTGCCGTCGGCACCGACCACCAGCCGCGCCAGCAGCACATGTTCACCAGCCTCGTCGGCCACCCGCACCTGACGGTAGCCATCGACCACCTCGCCCAGCCCCAGGAACCGCATCGGCCGGTAACGGCGCAGCCGCGGCAGCTCCTGGAGGCGCGCTTCGAGCGCCTGGCCGAAATCGCGCGCGACCACCACCTGGCCGAACCACGGTCGGTCGTAATCGGCCGCATCCAGCTGCACGCGGCCGAAATCACCGGCACGGCTGACATGGATCCGACGGATCGGCCCAGGCGCCATCGCCAGCTTCTGCATCACCCCCAGCGCGGTCAGCGCATTGACGGTGGCAGCAGCGAAACTGAGGTTGCGCTGATCGAACACCGCCGGCAGTTCACCGGCCGGACTGGCCTCGAGCAGGCCCACGTCGCGGCCCAGGCGGTCCAGGGCAATGGCCAGGCTGGCACCGACCAGGCCGCCACCGACGATCAGTACGTCATGTCGTTCACTCATGGGCTCATGATACGCGCTCGCCCCGACGGATAAGCCCCGAGCCCCCTGCCTGCGCCAACCCGCGCGGCGGGCTAGAATGAAACCTGAATCCGCTCCGGGCCCGCCGCCATGTCCGACACCGCCAACCGCGCCTTTGCCCTGTCAGTACTCGTACTGCTGCTGGCGGCGACCCGCGTCAACCACTTCGCGGCGATCCCTGATGCCTCCTGGGCCGTGTTCTTCATCGGTGGCTTCTACCTGGCCCGCTGGACACGCTGGGCGTTCCCGCTGTTGATGGTGTTCGCTGTGCTGGTCGACTGGATCGTGATCCGCAGCAGTGGTTTGGACTTCTGGCAGCACTACTGTGTGTCACCGGGCTACTGGCTGCTGCTGCCGGCGTACTTCTCGCTGTGGGCGGGCGGCATGCTGCTGGGCCGCAACTACCAGAGTGCGCGCTGGTCGGTGCTGGCCAAGGGCGCGCTGCTGCTGGTCGCCTCGGTGGCGGTCTGCCACCTGCTGGCGCAGGGCGGCTTCTACTGGACCACCCGCAACGTGGCCGAGCCCACCCTGGCCGGCTGGGCGCAGAACTACGCGCAGTGGTTCGGGCCGTACCTGCGCACCACCGCGATCTACGTGGCGCTGGCCGCCGCCCTGCAATTGGCCGTGGAGCAGGTGCTGAAGCTGCAGCAGGCCCGCCGCGACATCCGCCACTGAGCCGCGCCATGGGTCATCGCCTCTCGCGCATCTACACCCGCACCGGCGACGACGGCAGCACCGGCCTCGGTGACGGCCAGCGCGTGGCCAAGGATGACGCACGCGTCGCCTCCTACGGCACGGTCGACGAGGCCAATGCCGCGCTCGGCCTGTTGTTGGCCGCCCCGTTGCCCGAGGACGTGCGCGCGCTGGTCGTGCACCTGCAGCACCAGCTGTTCGACCTCGGCGCGGAGCTGTGCATCCCAGGCCATGCCGCGATCCACGCCGCCGATGTCTCTGCGCTGGAGCAGCAGCTGGACCACTACAACGCCGGTCTGCCGATGCTGAAGGAGTTCATCCTGCCGGCCGGCGGCGAGGCCGCCGCACGCTGCCACCTGGCGCGTACCATCGTCCGCCGCGCCGAGCGCGAGACGGTCACCCTGGCCCGCCACGAGGCGGTGCGCAGCGAGGCGCTGCAGTATCTCAACCGGTTGTCCGATCTGCTGTTCGTGCTGTCCCGGGTGCTGGCACGCGCCGATGGCCAGGGCGAAGCGCTGTGGCAGCCACAGCAGCGCCAGCGCTGAGTCGGCACGATGCTGGTCTACACCCATCCTTCCTGCCTGCTGCATGACCCCGGCCCCGGCCATCCCGAGTGCCCGCAGCGCCTGCAGTACGTACTCGACGCACTGCATGCGGCCTTCCCGGGCCAGCTCGACTGGCGCGAGGCGCCGCCGGCCAAGTTCGGCGAACTGAGCCGGGTCCACGACAGCGCACTGCTCGACTTCGTGCTGCAGCCGCAGACCGCGCCGCTGCGCCAGCTGGACATGGACACCTGGACCTCACCAGGCTCGGCCAGCGCCGCCGTGCATGCAGCCGGCGCCGGCGTGGCTGCGGTCGATGCGGTGATGCTGGGCGAGGATCCCCTGGCGTTCTGCGCGGTGCGCCCACCCGGCCACCACGCCACCAGCAGCACGGCGATGGGCTTCTGCCTGCTCAACAACATCGCCATCGCCGCGGCCTACGCGCGCGACCGTCATGGACTGGAACGGGTCGCGGTGGTCGACTTCGACGTCCACCACGGCAACGGCACCCAGGACATTTTCCAGCACGACGCCCGTGTCTCTTACTACAGTACCCACCAGGCCGGGCTGTTCCCCAATTCCGGCCTGCGCCGCGACCGTGGTGCCGGCAACCTGATGAACATCCTGCTGCCACCGGGCAGTGGCGGTTTCCGCTTCCGCAACGTCTGGGCCGACGAGATGCTGCCGGCCATCGACGACTTCCGTCCGCAGCTGCTGCTGATCTCGGCCGGCTTCGACGCCCACCTGCGCGACCCGCAGGCCGACCTGATGCTGGAGACCGACGATTTCGCCTGGATCACCCGTGAACTGCACGCGCTGGCACGCCGCCACGCGGCCGGCCGGGTGGTCTCGATGCTGGAGGGCGGCTACGACCTGCAGGCCCTGGCCGAGTGCAGTGTGGCCCATGTCCAGGCCCTGATGTCACCGGCTGCCGGTACCGCCGCCGGATGAACCCGAACCGGCAGGATCCGGCGCCCTTCATTGCCCCTATGCAAGGGATGGGGCAAGCTACCGTCCGTTTTCGCCCGAATCCGAACCGCGTGCGCCGAGCCCTCCGCCTGCTTCCCCTGCCCCTGAGCATCGCCATCTGCCTGCCGGCGATGGCCGATGACAAGCCGCTCAACTGGGGCCTGTGCCCGGCTACCGACGTCATTCCCGCGTTCACCGACGCCCCCACCCCGGTCCCGGCGCAGGACAAGGCCGCTGCCAGCGCCGCGCGCGCGCAGCAGCCGACCGACATCGAGGGCGACCAACTGCTGGGCACCACCACCGTGCCGCAGTACGAAGGCAACGTGGCGCTGCGCCGGGGCGACCAGTTCGTGGGCACCGACAAGCTCAGCTTCGATACCGAGACCGGCAACTACATCGCCGACGGCAATGTCCGCTACCAGGACGGCTCGATCCGGATGATCGCCAAGCGTGCCGAGGGCAACCAGGAAAGCGACACCCACAAGATCTCCGACATCAAGTACCAGCTGGTGTCGCGCCGCGGCAACGGCGATGCCGAATCGGTCGACCTGCAGGGCGCGGTCGGCCAGATGCACCGCTCCACCTATACGACCTGCGACCCGTCGCAGCCGGTGTGGAAGCTGTCGGCGCCGCAGATCGAAGTGGACAACGACGAAGGCTTCGGCACGGCCCGCAACGCCGTGCTGCGCATCGGCAAGGTGCCGGTGCTGTGGGCGCCGTACTTCAAGTTCCCGATCGATGACCGCCGCAAGACCGGCCTGCTGTTCCCGCAGCTGGGCATGTCCGGCCGCAACGGTGTCGACTACGCGCAGCCGATCTACTTCAATCTGGCGCCGAACTACGACGACACCCTGACCCCACGCTACATGAGCCGGCGCGGCCTGCTGCTCGACAACGAGTTCCGCTACCTCTACAACGGCGGCCGTGGCGAGGTGCTGACCAGCTACATGCCCAACGACAAGCTGCGCGACCGCGACCGCGGCCGGGTGATGTTCGACGGCTATCACAACGTGAACACCCATTGGCAGGCCCGTGCCAACCTGGCCTGGGTGAGCGACGAGCGCTATGTCGAGGACTTCGCCAACCGCCTGGTGGGCGTGACCGCCTCCAATCTGCAGAGCACCATCGGCCTGTACGGCACCGGCCAGAACTGGACGGCCGGGATCATGGCCGACCGCTGGCAGCTGACCGACTACACGCTCGACGAGCGCGCCCTGCCCTACAACCGCGAACCGCGCCTGTTCTTCAACTGGAACAAGCCGGTACTGCCGTGGTTGGAGACCGGCGTCTACACCGAGGCGGTGCGTTTCACCCACGACGACGTCAACTTCAAGTACGGAACGGACAGGGGGCCGGATCTGCAGTACACGCGGAACGGCATCCAGCAGACATCCGGTCTGGGCATCAGTGGTGGTTCACGCCTGGACGTGAAGCCCTACGTGTCGTTCCCGATCAGTGGCGCAGCCTGGTACATCACCCCGACCCTGGCCTACCGCTATACGGCCTACCAGCTGGACCGCGGCCTGGTCGACGGCGTCAACGGCATCCGTGGCCAGATCCTGCGTTCGCAGGGCATCGACCCGGCCACGGCAACCCCGGAACAGCTGCGCGGCAATACTTCGCCCAGCCGCAGCCTGCCGATCGGCAGCCTTGATGCCGGCCTGTTCTTCGATCGCGAGACGTCGATCGGTGGCAAGTCATTCCTGCAGACCCTGGAGCCGCGCCTGTTCTACCTGCGCACGCCCTACCGCAACCAGGACGAGCTGCCGATCTTCGATACCCGCGACTTCACCTTCAGCTGGGGCCAGCTGTTCCGCGATTCGCGCTATACCGGCGCCGACCGCCAGAACGATGCCAACCAGCTGACTCTGGCACTGGGCACCCGCTTCATCGACCAGACCACCGGCAAGGAACGCTTTTCGGCCGCAATCGGCCAGATCCAGTACTTCGATGAATCGCGGGTCAGCACCACGCCCGGCGGGGCACCGGTGGAAAAGGGCAAGTCGGCCTGGATCGCCGACGGCAACTACATGATCAACGACCGCTGGACGCTGGGCGCCACTTACCAGTGGGACCCGAAGTACAAGCGCGAGGATCTGGCCAGCGTCCGCGCCCGCTACCTGATGCCCAACGATGGCGTGGTCAACCTGAGCTATCGCTACCGCATCAACGCAGGCGCCCCGGCAACCGCGAACAAGCATGACCGGACCCTGCTGGAGCAGGCCGACCTGTCGTTCCTGTACCCACTGAATGCACGCTGGAGCCTGGTGGGCCGTTATTACTACTCGCTGCAGGACAAGGAACCGCTGGAAATCATCGCCGGCGTCCAGTGGGACAGCTGCTGCCTGGCTGTGCGCGCGGTGGCCCGCCGCTACGTGCGCAACCGCGAAGGCGACATGAACAACTCCATCCAGCTCGAGTTCGTGCTCAAGGGCTTGAGCTCCATCGGCCAGGACACGGACCGCACTCTGCGCCGTGCTATCCTCGGCTACAACCGCGACGACCTCTATCTCGTGCCGCCCAGCAACACCGGAGTGACCCGCGATGACTACGATCCGAATCTGATCCCATGACCAAGCGCTTCCCCGTTCTTCTCGCCTCGCTGCTGGCGGTGTCCAGCGTGTCCGCCCCCCTGCAGGTGCTTGCCCAGGAGGCGCAGCCGCTTGACCGCATCGCCGCCGTCGTCGATGAGGACGTGATCCTGCAGAGCGAGCTCCAGCGTGCGATCGCCAACATCAAGGCGCAGTACGTCGGCCGTGAAAACCAGCTGCCGCCGGAAGACGTGCTCAGCCGTCAGGTGCTTGAGCGCCTGGTGCTGGTCAAGCTGCAGGTAGCCCGCGCCCAGGGCAGCGGCATCCGGGTCAGCGACCAGGAACTGAACCAGGCGATGAATGCCATCGCCCAGCAGAACGGTTCGAACCTGGACGCGCTGCGCCAGCGCCTGGCCCACGACGGCATCGATTTCAACGATTTCCGCGCTTCGGTGCGTGACGAGATCACCGTCCAGCGCCTGCGCCAGAGCTTCGCGCAGAGTCGCATCAGCGTCAGCGAGGGTGAAGTCGATGCCGCGCTGAAGCAGCAGGCCACGGCCGGCAACCAGTACCACCTGGCCCACATCCTGATCGCAGTGCCCGACGGCGCCAATGCCGATCAGATTGCCACCGGCCAGAAGAAGGCCGACGGCGTGAAGGCCCTGCTGGACAAGGGTGAGCTGGACTTCAACGCGGCAGCGGTGCGCTATTCGGACAGCCCCAACGCGCTGGAAGGCGGCGACCTGGGCTGGCGCAGCCTGGATGAAATCCCGGCCGCATTCGCGCAGACGATGGCAAAGATGAAGGCCGGTGAAGTGGTCGGCCCGATCCGTGGCCCCAGCGGCTTCCAGCTGCTGAAGCTGGTGGAAGTGCGCGATGCCAGCGCCGCCGGTGCGGGTGAACACACGGTCACCGAGTACCACGGCCGCCACATCCTGGTGCGCGTGGACGACCACCAGACCGACGCCGCCGCCAAGGCCAAGATTGATACCCTGCGTGCCCGCATCGCCGGTGGCACCGACTTCGAGACCGTGGCCAAGGAGTCCTCCGAGGACAACAACACCAAGGGCCAGGGCGGTGATCTGGGCTGGTTCCCGGCCGATGCGTTCGGTCCGGCTTTCGGCCAGCAGGTGGAAGGCGTGCAGGATGGCGGCATCAGCCAGCCGTTCCGCACCGATGCGGGCTGGCACATCGTGCAGCGCGTGGCCACCCGCCAGACCGATGTGACCAGCGACAACCAGCGTGCCCAGGTCCGCGAGACCATCGGCCGCCGCAAGCTGGAAGACGAGTACAACCGCTTCCTGCAGGAACTGCGTGGCGAAGCCTACGTCAGCTTCCGCAGCGGCGACCGCGCGGAAAACACCGCGACACCGCCGCAGTCCTGACCGATGCGCCCCGAGCTCGCTCTGGTACCGGGCGAGCCTGCCGGGATCGGCCCGGAGCTGTGTGTCCGCCTCGCCCAGCAGCCGCGTGAAGATTGCCGGCTGCTGGCGTTTGCCGACCCGGATACCCTGCGCGCGGCTGCTGCCGCGCTGAACCTGCCGTTGCAACTACTGCCCGAGGACGCCGAAGCACGCGTCCCCGGCGACCTGCGCCTGCGCGTTGTGGCCAATACCGTGCCCAGCCACTTCGGCCAGGCCGACCCGGCCAATGCCGGTGCGGTCATCGGCGCCCTGCTTGGTGCTGGCCAGGCCTGCCTGTCAGGCGAACTGCACGGCGTGGTCACCGGCCCGGTGCACAAGGCCGTCATCAACGAAGGCGGCATCGCCTACAGCGGCACCACCGAACTGCTGGCCGACCAGGCTGGGGTGAAGGTAGTGATGATGCTGGCCAATCACATCGTGCGTGTGGCGCTGGCCACCACCCACCTGCCGCTGCGCGAAGTGGCCGATGCGATCACCGCCCCCGGTCTGGAACACACCCTGCGCACGGTTCATGCGGCGCTGCGCCGCGAATTCGGCCTGGCTGCGCCTCGCATCGCCGTGCTGGGCCTGAACCCGCACGCCGGCGAAGACGGCCATCTGGGCCGCGAGGAACTGGACCTGGTCATTCCCCTGCTGCAGCGCCTGCGCGCAGAGGGCATGGACCTGATCGGGCCGCTGCCGGCCGACACCGCCTTCCTGCCGGCCAAACTGACCGGGTTCGACACCGTGCTGGCGATGTACCACGACCAGGGCCTGCCGGTGCTGAAGTATTCCGGCTTCGAGCAGGCGGTGAACCTGACCCTGGGCCTGCCCTACCCGCGCGTGGCGGTGGACCATGGCACCGCGCTGGACCTTGCCGGCCGCGGCATCGCCGATCCCTCCAGCCTGCAGGCGGCAACAGCACTGTGTGCGCAGCTTGCGCGGCAACGTACACTGAGCGCATGAATTCCCCGCATTCCCCCTCCGGCCCGGTGTTCACCGCACCAGCCAAGAAGCAGCTTGGCCAGCATTTCCTGGCCGACCGCCACTACATCGACAAGATCGTGATGGCGGTCAACCCGAAAGACGGTGACCGTCTGGTCGAAATCGGCCCCGGCCAGGGTGCGATCACCCTGCCGCTGCTGCGCGTGCACCCGAAGCTGACGGTGATCGAATTCGACCGCGACCTGATCGCGCCGCTGACCGCGGCAGCCGAGCCGCTGGGCGAGCTGACCATCGTCCACCGTGACGTGCTGCGCGTGGACTTCACCGAACTGGCCGACGGCCAGCCGATCCGCCTGGTCGGCAACCTGCCTTACAACATCTCCTCGCCGATCCTGTTCCATGCGCTGGAACATGCCGCAGTGATCCGCGACATGCACTTCATGCTGCAGAAGGAAGTGGTTGACCGCATGGCGGCCGGTCCCGGCAGCAAGGTGTTTGGCCGTCTCAGCGTGATGCTGCAGGCGTACTGCGAGGTGACCTCCCTGTTCGTGGTGCCGCCGGGTGCGTTCCGGCCGCCGCCGAAGGTCGATTCGGCGGTGGTGCGGCTGGTCCCGCGCGACCCGGCCACGATCAACATCCGCGATCACAAGCGCTTTGCCGAAGTGGTCAGGGCCGCCTTCGGCCAGCGCCGCAAGACCCTGCGCAACGCCCTGAACAACGTGGTGTCCGCCGAGCAGTTCGCTGCCGCCGGCGTGCGTCCCGATGCCCGTGCCGAACAGCTGGACGTGGCCGAATTCATCGCTTTGGCCAATGCCTCCTGATTACACTGCCGGTATGGAAGACGCTGACGTTTACGCCATCTCCGTCGAAGTCGCACCGCGCTTCCTCGACGATCAATCCGCGCCGGAAGACGGTCGCTATGCGTTCGCCTACACGATCCGCATCCACAACCAGGGGCAGGTCGCCGCGCGCCTGATCGCACGCCATTGGCGCATCACCGATGCCAATGGCCGTGTCGAGCACGTCGATGGCGATGGCGTGATCGGCGAACAGCCGCGCCTGCGCCCCGGTGAAGACTTCCGTTACACCTCAGGTGTCATGCTGGGGACCGATCACGGGACCATGCAGGGGCACTACGACATGGTTGCCGACGATGGCACCGAATTCGCTGCGGCGGTCGCACCTTTCGTGCTGGCCATTCCGCGCACCCTGCACTGACACGGAGGCCGAACGATGAGTGTGTGGGCGATCGGCGACCTGCAGGGCTGCTATGACGTCACCCGGCGATTGCTGGAGAAGATCCGCTTCGACCCGGCGCAGGACACCCTGTGGTTCTGCGGCGATCTGGTCAACCGCGGCGGCCAGTCGCTGGAAACGCTGCGGCTGGTGCACTCGCTGCGCGAACACAGCGTGGTGGTGCTGGGCAACCATGATCTTTCGCTGCTGGCTGTCGGTGCGCGCACCGAAGAGGAACAGCGCAAGGTCAACCCGGACCTGCTGCGCATCGTGCAGGCCGAGGACCGCGACGAACTGCTGGACTGGCTGCGCCTGCAGAAGCTGGTGCACGTGGACCGCGAGCTGGGCTGGATGATGGTGCATGCCGGCCTGGCGCCGAAGTGGACCACGCAGATGGCCGAGCGGCATGCCGCTGAAGTCGAGGTGCAGTTGCATGGCGCCGGCTACCGCAAGCTGTTCCGCAACATGTACGGCGACAAGCCGAGCTGGGCACCGAACCTGTCCGGCTACGACCGCTCGCGCGCGATCATCAATGTGCTCACCCGCATGCGCTACTGCACCCCGCGCGGGCGCATCGGCATCGAGGACAAGGGCACGCCGGGCACGCAGGAACAGGGCTTGTACCCCTGGTTCGAAGTGCCGGGCCGGGTCGAGCGCGACCTCAAGGTCGTCTGCGGCCACTGGTCGGCGCTCGGCCTGACCATCACCCAGGGCGTGCACGCCATCGACACCGGTGCGGTGTGGGGCGGCAAGCTCACCGCGATCCAGCTCGATACCGATGAGCTGCGTGTAGTGCAGGTGCCGGGCCGCGATGTGCCCGCCCCCGTGCCCAACGCCCGCCCGCCCGCACGAGCGGCGCACGAGCGCCCGGCTGCACCGGCGCAGGGCAAGGAACAGGGCGGCGGCAGTGCCCCCGCTGCCAACCCGGGCAATCGTGGCCCGCGTCGTCGTCGCCGTCGAGGCGGCGGCGGTGGTTCCGGCGCTCCCAACAACAACAGTCCCCCGCCGCAGGCATGACGCGGCGCCGCTGGGCACCATGGACGGTGCTGCTGCTGACGCTGGCCCTGGCCAGCGGCTGCCAGCCCACTTCGGCCCCTGCCCCCACCGGCGGCGGAAACGCCGGCCACACGCCATCGCAACCGCAGGCGCCTTCGCCGCCACTGGTGGCCGCGGCACGCGCACAGATCGGCGTCACCACCCGCTATGACCCTGCCTATCAGGTGCTGGCCTATCCCGGCGGAGACGTCCCGGTTGATCGCGGTGTGTGCACCGACGTGGTGGTGCGCGCCCTGCGCAGCCAGGGGCTGGACCTGCAGGCCCGCGTGCACGAAGACATGCGCGGCAACTTCAACGCCTATCCCACGATCTGGGGCCTGTCACGGCCGGATCGCAACATCGATCATCGTCGCGTACCGAACCTGATGCGCTGGTTCCAACGGCAGGGTTGGCAGCAACCGATCACGGCCCTCGCCGCCGACTACGCGGCCGGCGACATCGTCGCCTGGAAGCTCAACGGCAACGGCCTGCTGCATGTAGGCATCGTCTCCGACCGCCACCTGGCCGACGGCACGCCGCTGGTGCTGCACAACATCGCGCGTGGCACGCGGGAAGAGAACCTGCTGTTCCGGCACACGATCATCGGGCATTACCGGATGCCGTAGGCAATCCTGTAGAGCCGAGCCATGCTCGGCTACGGGATGTGTCCGGCAACAGCAGCCGAGCATGGCTCGGCTCTACAGGAAACCATCTTCAGCGGCGCACGTAATGCACGAAGCGGAACGCGTAGGCGTGGCGTTCGTCGGCCGGGTGCGGCTCGCTGCTCACTTCCCGCCAGTCCTGCACGTCCACTTCGGGGAAATGGGTATCGGCGGGCACTTCGGCATCCACCCAGGTCAGGTACAGATCGCTGGCCTGGTCCAGCAGCTGACGGAAGATCTCGCCGCCACCGATGATGCACAGCTCGCTGGCACCCTCGCCTTCGGCAATCGCCTTCGCCTCGTCCAGCGACGCCACCGCGCGCATGCCTTCGAACGGCACCTGGCCGCTGCGGGTCAGCACCAGGTTGGTCCGTCCTGGCAGCACGCGGCCGATCGACTCGGCCGTCTTGCGCCCCATCAGGATCGGCTTGCCCAGGGTGAGTGCCTTGAAGTGCTTGAAATCATCCGGCAGGTGCCAGGGCATGGCATTGCCCTGGCCGATACCCCGGTTGCGGTCCAGCGCCACGATCATCGACAGTTTCATCGCGCTCACACCGCCACCGGCGCCTTGATCGCCGGATGCGGATCGTAGCCATCGATGCGGATGTCGTCGAACTGGAAACCGAACAGATCGGTCACCTGCGGGTTCAACCACAGCGTCGGCAGCGCGCGCGGCTCACGCGACAGCTGCTCGCGCGCCTGCTCGAAGTGGTTCGAATACAGGTGCGCGTCGCCCAGCGTATGCACGAAATCACCCACGCCCAGGCCGGTGGCCTGCGCCACCATGTGGGTCAGCAGCGCGTAGCTGGCGATGTTGAACGGCACGCCGAGGAAGATGTCGCCGCTGCGCTGGTAGAGCTGGCAGCTGAGCTTGCCGTCCACCACGTAGAACTGGAACAGGTTGTGGCACGGCATCAGCGCCATCTGCGAGAGCTCGCCCACGTTCCAGGCACTGACCACCAGCCGCCGTGAATCGGGGTTGCGCTTGATCTCGTCCACCAGCCACTGCATCTGGTCGATCTCGCGGCCATCGGCGGTGGCCCAGCTGCGCCACTGCTTGCCGTACACCGGGCCGAGGTCGCCGTTGTCGTCGGCCCACTCGTCCCAGATGCGTACCTGGTTGTCCTTCAGGTAACCGATGTTGGTGTCGCCCTTCAGGAACCACAGCAGCTCATGGATGATCGAGCGCAGGTGCAGTTTCTTGGTGGTGACCAGCGGGAAGCCTTCGGCCAGGTTGAAACGCATCTGCCAGCCGAACACGCTGCGGGTGCCGGTGCCGGTTCGGTCGCTCTTCTCCGCGCCGTGCTCAAGCACGTGCGAGAGCAGGTCCAGGTAAGCCTTCATGCCTTGCCCTCGACAGCCACCGGCAGCTGCGGCTGCAGCACCGGCGCGCGGCGCGACATCACCAGCAGCACCAGGCCGAAGGCGATCAGCGGCAGGCTGAGGATCTGGCCGCGCGTCAGCCAGTCGAAGGCTACGTAGACGCCGTTGTCGGGCATGCGCACGAACTCCACCGCGAAGCGGAACAGGCCGTACATCAGCGCGAACAGGCCACCCACCAGATAGCGGTGACGCGGCTTGGCCGACACGGCCCACAGCACGATGAACATCACCAGGCCTTCCAGCAGCGCTTCATACAGCTGCGAGGGATGGCGTGCGAACTGGTTCAACGCGCCGCTGGCGAACTGCGCCTGCAGCGTCGCGTGGTCCAGCTGGTTCAGCGGTGCCGGCAGGCCGGACGGGAACACCACGCCCCAGCTGCCGTCGGTGTACTTGCCCCACAGCTCGGCACCGATGAAGTTGCCGATGCGCCCGAAGCCCAGGCCCAGCGGCACCAGCGGCGCCATGAAGTCCATGGTGTCGAAGAAATGCAGCTTGTGCTTGCGCGACCACCACCAGCAGGCGGCAATCACGCCCAGCAGGCCGCCGTGGAAACTCATGCCGCCATCCCACACTTTGAACAGCAGCAGCGGGTTGTGCAGGAAATCGCCCAGCGCGTAGAACAGCATGTAGCCGATGCGCCCGCCCAGCACCACGCCGAGCATGGCGTAGAACAGCAGGTCGGAGAAGCCGTTGGCATCGACGCCCGGCAGGCGCCCATCGGCAATGCGCTTGCGGCCCAGCAGCCAGGCCGCAGTGAAGCCGAGCAGGTACATGATGCCGTACCAGTGCACCTTGATCGGCCCCAGCGAGAGGGCGATGGGGTCGATGTCGTGGAAATAGATCATGGAAGGTGCCTTGCGGTTGAACGTCTATTCTCGGGCCAGTGCCGCCCCGGCTCAACCAAGGATCTGCGGCGAGTTCGGCAACGCGTCATCGTTCGACCGCGTCGAGGCTGGAAAGTGCCCTTCCACCAGGCTCGAAACCTCGTCGATCGCATCGCGCAGGGCCCCCACCGGGTCGGCACCGCGCAGGCCCTCGCGCAGGTGGGTACAGACCCGCTGCCACTGCGCCGGGCTGACCCGGCCGTGCAGGCCCCGGTCGGCGACGATCTCGATGGCGTGGTCAGCCAGCAGCAGGTAGATCAGCACGCCGTTGTTGTGGGCCGTGTCCCAGGTACGCAGGCGCGCGAAGGCATGCTCGGCGGCCTGACGTGGGGTCACTTTGTGCCACAGCGCGTCCAGCGGCAGGTCGGCTTCGACCGCGAACATCACCTGTCCACCATGGCGCCGCTCACCGTCAGCGATGGCCTCGGTGATCGCCTGCAGCGTGGCCGGCGGGAATGCGCGCCGCACCGACGGTGAAAATACGTGGCGACACAGACGTTGGATCATCACCAGCCCCCCGAAGCACCGCCGCCGCCGGAGCGGCCACCGCCGCCCCCCCAGCCGCCACCGCCACCGAATCCACCGCCTCCACCGAAGCCGCCTCCCCCGCCCCAGCTGCCGCCGCCCCAGCCACCGCCGCCGGCAAAGCGCCCAGGGTGGCCGGAGAGCATGGCCACGATCAGGCCCACGATGCCCGCCAGGCCACTGGCCAGCAGGGTGGAGGTGAACAGGAAGGCCGCCAGCGCCGCACCCGCACCGCCGAGCAGGCCACGCAACGGTCGCGGCACGCGCGAGAACACCCCGCGCAGGATGCTGCCGGCGAACACGCCGATGAACAGCGCCAGGAACCAGGCATCGCCACCGCCGTCGGGCTCGCGGCCACGCTGGCCGCTGACCGGCGCCGGCAGCGGTTCGCCGTCGATGATCTTCACCAGCACCGCCGTGGCGTCGGTGATGCCACCGGCATAGTCATTGGCGCGGAAGCGTGGCACCAGATACTCCTGGATGACCCGGTTGGCGATGGCATCGGGAATCGCGCCCTCCAGGCCGTAGCCCGGCTCGATGCGCACGCGGCGGTCGTCCTTGGCCACCACCAGCAATACGCCGTCATCCACACCCTTGCGGCCGATCTGCCACTGGTCGAAGACCCGCGTGGTGTACTGCGCGATGTCTTCCGGCTGGGTGCTGGGCACCACCAGCACCTGCAGCTGGCTGCCCTTGCGCTGCTGCAGGTCCAGCGCCTGCTGCACCAGCGCCTGCTGCTGCGCGGCATCCAGCGTGCCAGTGGTATCGACCACCGGCGAATCCAGCGCTGGAATCGGCGCCAGCTGCTGCGCCTGCGACGCCAGCGGCAGCCACAGCAGCAGGGCCAGCAACGCAGTGGCCAGGCGCATCGGTCAGTGGCCCGGCTGCGGTGCCGGCTGCTGCTGCGGCGCGGTGCCGAAATCAACCGCCGGCGCGTTGGAGATCTGTGCTTCGTTTTCCACGCTGAAATTGGGCTTGGGCTGATAGCCGAAGATCTTTGCGGTGATCAGCTGCGGGAACGAACGGATGTAGGTGTTGTAGTCCTGCACCTGCTGGATGTAGCGGCCGCGGGCGACGGTGATGCGGTTTTCGGTGCCTTCGAGCTGCGCCTGCAGATCGCGGAAGTTCTGGTCGGACTTGAGCACCGGATAGTTCTCGGTCACCACCAGCAGGCGTGACAGCGCGCTGCCGAGTTCGCCCTGGGCCTGCTGGAACTGCTTGAGCGAGGCTTCGTCGTCGGCGTTGACGTTGATCTGGCCGACGCGCGAGCGCGCGTTGGTGACTTCGGTCAGCACGCGCTCTTCCTGGCTGGCGAAGCCCTTCACGGTCTGCACCAGGTTGGGCACCAGATCGGCGCGGCGCTTGTACTGGTTGAGCACTTCGGACCAGCTGGCCTTGACCGCTTCATCCTTCTGCTGGATGGCGTTGTAGCCACAGCCTGAGAGCAGTGAGGCCAGCAGCATCAAGGGCAGGACACGGGTGAACAGGCGCATGGCGGAGGTTCCGGGTGGGCTTGGCGCCGAGCATGCCATGGTTCGGGTGAAAGACCGGCCATCGGGCGCCGCCCCCTCCGCGGTGGTTGGCGAGGAAGCGTTATCGGGGTCGGCCGGGAGGTTGGGTTGGCTGGGGGGCGCTGCAAGTACATCCATGTAAGCTCGATCGCCGCATCCATGCGGCTCACGCCCCCAGCCAACCCAACCTCCCGGCCACAGACAATTTCCTGCGCACCGCGGGAAGATCAAAAGAAAAATCAAAATCAAAAGCCGGTTCTTCAGGCATTCGTGTCGACCAAGGTCGACACCTACCAAAGCAGAACGCCGTTCCGACCGATCGCGGCAATCTGTCGGAGGTGGGGCGGTGTGGGTTGGCAGGACCGTTGGCGCCATGGAGGGCGCCATCGAGCCCCCATGGATGGGTTCACGGCGTGTCCTGCCAACCCACACCGCCCCGCCCAACCCTCAGAAAACCAGCGCCGGCTGTTGCGGTTGCTGTTGCTTCGGCGGTTGCCCTCGCCTTTAGCGGGTGCAGGGCTGCAAGCCCTGCCGGAAACCCTCCCCCTCAGCAAACCTCAGCCACCGCAGTGCGAGGACGCCCCAACCACGCCAGCAGCAACCCCGCGGCCGCCAACAGGCCACCGGCCACCGGAATCGCCGCGTAACCCAGCCCCGAACTGATCACCGCACCACCCAGCGCCGCACCCACCGCATTGCCCAGGTTGAATGCACCCACGTTGATCGACGACGCCAGCCCCGGCGCCTCGCTTGCCGCCTGCATCACCCGGATCTGCAGCGGCGGCACGATGGCGAAGGTCGCCGCGCCGAACAACAGCACGCCCAGCGCCGCGGTGGCCTGATGCATGAAGGCCAGCGGCAGCACGAACATCAGTGCGGCCAGCACCGCCAGCAGGATGCGGGTGGCGCCATCGAGCGACCAGTCGGCCATGCGCCCGCCGATGCCGTTGCCAAAAGTGAAACCGATGCCGATCAGGGCCAGCGACATCGCGATGAACGCATTGGAGGCACCGGTCAGTTCGGTCAGCACCGGCGCCACGTAGGTGTAGAGGGTGAACATCGCGCCCGCACCAAGCACGGTGGTGGCCATCGCCAGCAGCACCTGCGGCTGCAGGATCGCCTTCAGTTCACGGCGCACGTCCGGGCGCGGCCCCGGAGCGGACGCGGGCAACGCCATCGCCAACGCGATGATGGCGACCACGCCCAGCACCGCGGTGCCGGCGAAGGACAGGCGCCAACCCAGCTGCTGGCCGACCCAGGTGGCCAGCGGCACGCCACCGATATTGGCGATGGTCAGGCCCATGAACATGGTCGCCACGGCGGCGGCCTGCTTTTCCTTCGGTACCAGGCTGGCGGCGACCACCGCACCGATGCCGAAGAACGCACCGTGATTGAGGCTGGTGACCAGACGCGACAGCAACAGCAGGCCGTAGTTCGGGGCCAGCGCGGACAACAGATTGCCGACGACGAAGATCGACATCAGCAGCATCAGCGCGGTGCGCTTGCCGAAGCGGCCCATCAGCAGGGTCATCACCGGTGCCCCCAGCATCACGCCGACGGCGTAGGCGGTGATCAGCATTCCGGCGGTGGGAATGCCCACGCCAACGCCGTCGGCGATGACCGGCAGCAGGCCCATCGGGGCGAATTCGGTGGTGCCGATGGCGAAGGCGCCGACGGCAAGGGCCAACAAGGCGGCTCTGGCGTTCATGGGGTCATCCTGCATGGGGCAGGTTCTGGAAAAGAGCGCGTAGCCTGCGCGCTTTGCCGGCCAGGATTAAGCCTCGCCCCGGGAAAACACTGTTGATCTCAATTCACAGTTGGCGGGAACCGCCCCGCCGGGCATGGCCCGGCGCTACCAGACCACGCCACGAACGGGAGCGCCGGGCCATGCCCGGCGGGCGCAGCGGCCCCCCGCACGGTAGCGCCGGGCCATGCCCGGCGGGACAGCGGCCCCCCGCACGGTAGCGCCGGGCCATGCCCGGCGAGCGCAGTGGCCCCGAAACGAAGAACCCCCGGCAGGGCCGGGGGTTCGGGGTGACGCGCTTACCAGTCGCCGGCACCCGGCACGTGGTGCTCGCGTGCGCGGCGGCGCATCAGCAGGTTCAGCCATTCCACCAGCACCGAGAAACCCATCGCAGCGTAGATGTACGGCTTGGGCACGTGCACGTCCAGGCCATCCAGGATCAGCACCGCACCGATCAGCAGGATGAAGGCCAGGGCCAGCATCTTCACGGTGGGGTTGGCGTCGATGAAGCGGCCCAGCGGGTTGGCGGCCAGCAGCATCACCGCCACCGACAGCAGGATCGCGGCGACCATCACCGGCACGTGATCGGCGATGCCGACTGCGGTGATCACCGAGTCCAGTGAGAACACGATGTCGATGATTGCGATCTGCGCGATCACATAGCCGAACACCGCCGAGGTCTTGGTGGTGGTCGGGTCTTCATCCTCGCCACCGGTGATCATTTCCTTGATCTCCATCCAACCCTTGATGATCAGGAACAGGCCACCGACGATCAGCACCAGGTCGCGGATGGAAATGCCCATGCCGGCCACGGTGAACAGGTTCGCCTGCATGTGCGCCAGGTACGCCAGCGATACCAGCAGGCCGATACGGGTGATGCAGGCCACCGCGATGCCGAGCCGACGCGCGAACGGGCGGCGGTGCTCGGGCAGCTTGCTGACGGCGATGGAGATGAACACCAGGTTGTCGATGCCGAGCACGATTTCCAGCGCGCTCAGCGTGAACAGGGTCAACCAGACATTCGGATCGGCAAGAAACTCAAGGGACATGGGAAGTCTTCAACAAGGGGGAGGAAGAAGGATCAGCCGGCGTTGGCCGGGAACAACCGCGGCACCAGTACCAGGCCCCAGCACAGCAGCACGTTCATCATCAACACGAACACCGCCGCCGAGCCCATGTCCTTGGCACGGCCGGCCAGCTCATGGATCTCGCTGCCATAGCGCTCGATCACCGCCTCGATGGCCGAGTTGGCCAGTTCCATCGCCAGCACCAGCAGCATCGAGCCGATCAGCAGCGCGCGTTCGACCGGTGTCTGGCCCAGCCAGACCGCGAGCGGGGCCAGCAGCACCAGCAGGTAGACCTCCAGCCGGAACGAGGACTCGTGCAGCCAGGCGGCGCGCAGACCCTGCCAGGACCAGCGGGCGGCCTGGAAGATGCGGCGCGGGCCGCGGGGCATGTGGCCGAACTGATCAGCCACGGGTGGAACATCCAGCAACAGGGGCGCGGCGCAGCGACCGCTCAGACGCACGGCAGGGAATCATGGGTGCACAGGGATAGGCAGATGCCGCCATTTTGCCACAAGGCCGCCAGCCGTACGCCGGGCGGCCCTGGCGAATGGCCTGCCTGGGGCAAGCCCGGGCCTGCCCCAGCTCCTATGATGGATGCCCCCTTCCCTGCTGGAGCGCCTGATGTCCCGTCGCCGTACCTGCCTGTTGACGCTGGGCCTGCTGACCGCCGCACCGCTGGCACAGGCCCTGAGCCCTGCCAAGCCGCCGCAGGTGCCCGAACAGGTCTCCAACGTCGCCTGGGCCGGCGACATGGCCCGCTTCGCCAGCGCCGACCAGGCCAGCCCTCCGCCACGGGGCGGCATCGAGTTCATCGGCAGTTCCTCGATCCGCATGTGGCAGAGCCTGGCGGCCGACTTCCCGGGCCAACCGGTGTTCAACCGTGGCTTCGGCGGCTCGGAAGTACGCGACAGCACCTGGTACGCCGACCGCATCGTGGTGCCGTATGCGCCGTGCAAGGTGTTCTTCTACGCCGGTGACAACGACCTCCACAGTGGCCGTAGTGCCGTGCAGGTGCGTGACGATGTGGTCGCTTTCGTTCAGCGCGTGCACCGAGATCTGCCGAAAACCAAGGTGGAATACCTGTCGATCAAGCCGAGCCCGTCGCGGGCGCATCTGTTGCCAGCGATCAACGAGGCCAACACGCTGATCAAGACCGCGCTGGCCAAGCTGCCCAACACCGGTTTCACCGACGTCTATACGCCGATGCTCGGCGCCGATGGCCAGCCGGACGCGACGCTGTTCCGCGAAGACATGCTGCACATGACCCCGGCCGGTTACGCGATCTGGACCAAGGCGCTGGCGCCGAAGGTCAACTGCAACTGAGCCCGGCGCTACCGCAACCCCATCCACGCATGGCGTGGATCTACTGCGGATCGCGGGAAACTGTCGAAGGCGGGGCGGTGTGGGTTTGCAGGACCGTTGGCGCCATGGATGGCGCCATCGAGCCCCCATGGGTGAGGGCGCTTTGCTTGCGAAGCACTGCTTCGCAAGCGCCCGAACGCACAGCCGCCAGCGGCTGGGCCGGACCCCGGAGGGGGGTTTACGGCGTGTCCTGCAAACCCACACCGCCCCGCCATTCCACGGAATGCCCGCTTTTGATGTTGATGTTGCCTCGGCGGGTGCCGGGCGCAGCCCGGCAAAAGCCATCTACCGGAACACCACCGTGGCTTCGGTGCCCTTGCCCGGCTCGCTGGCCAGGCTGACCTTCCAGCCGAAGCGGTCACACAACCGGCGCACGATCGACAGGCCCAGGCCGGTGCCCTGCGGGCGGCTGGGCTCGGCGCGGTAGAACGGCTCAAAGGCCCGCGACAGCGCCTCTGCCGACATGCCGATGCCGGTGTCGCGCACCACCACCCGGTCGTTGTACACATGCACGTCGATGCGCCCTTCGTCGGTGTAGCTGCAGGCGTTGCGCACCAGATTGCTGACCACCACCTGCAGCACCCGCGGCGGCGCATGCAGCTGCACCGGGCCGTCGCTGTGCAGGTGCACCGACACCGGGCGCGTACCCAGCAGCTCGTTGGCGTTGTCCACTTCATAGCGGACGATGTCGTTGACGTCGAACAGCTCGATCTGCGGCTCGACATCGGCCTCGCGGGCCAGGATCAGGAACGCATCGATCACCGCTTCCATGTCACGGCCAGCACGCTGGATGCGCTGCAGGCTGCGGCGCAGGCGCGGCTCCAGACTGTCATCGCCCAGTGCCATGTCGCTGGCCACCCGGATCACGGTCAGCGGCGTGCGCAGTTCGTGGCTGGCGTCGCGGGTGAAGTTGCGCTCGCGAGCCACGTGCGCGCTGACCCGGTTGGCCAGCGAATGCAGTGCCGCGGCCAGCTGGCGGGTCTCGCCCTGCATGTCCGCCGGCAGCTTGTTCGGCTCCAGATCGGCCGCCTCCGGGTGGCCCGGGTCCCAGCGCGAGACGCGGCGTGCCAGCCAGTTCACCGGCGACACCAGCCGCTTGGAGGCCCGATAGGTCACCCAGCTGGCGCCGTACACCGCCAGCAGGGTCAGCAGCACCGGCACGATGCCGAACCAGAACGCCAGCATCTCCGCGCGCGAGCGCAGGAACACCAGGTACAGGCGACCGGCCGGGCGCACATCGACCAGCACCAGCTGGTCGTCCCCGCGCAGCTCGTGGAAGCCCGGCTCCAGGTTGCGCAGGTTGGCCGGCAGCGACAACGCCGACTGCCCGCTTTCCAGCAGGTAGCCACGGATGTTCTGGGTGTTGGGCGGCGGCTGCACCGGCGAGGCCTCGTGCAGGGTCCAGAAGTACGCCGCTTCTTCGCGCAGGGCCGCGCCGACCAGGCTGTGCTTGATCACCAGTGATACCAGCCAGGCACCGAGCAGGATGCCCAGGCTGGCCAGCACTGCCTGCAGGATGAAAGCGATACGGATCTTGCGCGGCAGGCCGTGCGGCATTGCGGGGTCCCGGTCAGAGCGCTGCGATTATAGGCAGCGCACCGCGCCGTAGTCGTGGACGGGGGCTGACCGGCGGCGCTGCCGACCGGTCATCACCTGCCCGGGTGCGTGGCCATAGTCCGGCCACGCCTGTTCCTGCACCTGTGGTGGCCCTGCTCAGGCCATCGGCTGGGCGATATCGGCAATACGGTAACCGGCGCTCTGAACGGTGTGCAGCAGCGGGCGGTCGAACGGCTTGTCGATGATCTTGCGCAGGTTGTACAGATGGCTGCGCAGGGTGTCCGAATCCGGCAGCCCATTGCCCCAGATCTCGCGCTCGATCTCCTGGCGGGTGACCACGCGCGGCGATTCGCGCATCAGGATGGTCAGCAGGCGCAGGCCGATCGGCGACAGCTGCAGCTCGGTGCCGGCACGCGTAGCCCGCATGCTGACCGGATCGAGCACCAGGTCGGCGACCTTGAGCACTTCCGAACCGACCTGGCGACGTTCGCGACGGATCAGCGCACGCAGGCGTGCTTCCAGCTCCTGGATCGCGAACGGCTTGGTCAGATAGTCATCGGCACCAAAACCGAGGCCGGTGAGCTTGTCATCCAGCGTGTCGCGTGCCGTGAGCATCAGCACCGGGGTGGACTTGCGCGCATCGTTGCGCAGGCGACGGCACACTTCGATGCCATCCAGGCGCGGCAACATCAAGTCGAGCACCACGACGTCATAGCTGTTCTCCGCCGCAAGGCGGTAGCCATCCAGGCCGTCCTGTGCATAGTCGACTTCGAAGCCGCGACCTTCCAGGTATTCCCCGATCATCTCGGAGATGTTGCGGTTGTCTTCGACCACCAGCACCAAGCCGGAGGTCTCCTTCGTCTGACGCATGTGATTCCCTCTAACTTCAGCTTTGTGAAACATGCCGGATCGACGGTGGACGCGATGTGAAGTTCCGTCAAGAGGGATGTAAATCGTTCAGAGCAGGGGTCGCAGCAGTGGCCAGACGTTGTCCAGCACCTTCGGCTGCGCCTGCGCGGTCGGGTGCAGGCCGTCAGCCTGCATCATGCCCGGCTGCAGGGCCACGCCCTCCAACAGGAACGGCAGCAGCGGCACCTTGTACTGCGTGGCCAGCGCCTTGTAGGCCGCCGCCAGGCGCTGCCGGTAGGCCGGCCCGTAGTTGGGCGGCACGTCGATGCCCAGCAGCAGCACCTTGGCACCGGCCTTCTGGCTGGCCTGCACCATTTTTTCCAGATTGCCCTGCACCTGCGCCGGGGTCAGTCCACGCAGCGCGTCGTTGCCGCCCAGCGCGATCACCACCACGGTCGGCTTCTCCTTGGCCAGCAGGCCTGGCAGCCGGGTCAGCGCACCGGCGGTGGTCTCCCCGCTCATGCTGGCATTGACGATGCGTGCCGGTGTTTTCGACTGCTGCCTGACCCGCTGCTGCAGCAGGCTGACCCAGCCGGCGTCGGCAGGGATATTGTGGGCAGCGCTGAGACTGTCGCCGAGCACCAGCACGGTGCCCGCCGGACCTTTGGCACAGGCCAGCCCAGGCAGCAGCAGGAACGCTAGCAGCAGCACCATCATCGCGCCGGCTCGCCGGCTCCATCCCGTCTTGCACATTGGAGTCTCCTCATCGACAGCCTGTCCCCCCGCAGCGCGCCCGTCGCCATCGCCGTCGACCAGGTCGGCAAATCCGTGCAGGGCCCGGAGGGTGAAGTCCACATACTGGACAACATCACCCTGACCGTCCATGAAGGCACCAGCGCGGCCATCGTCGGCGCCTCCGGTTCCGGCAAGACCACCCTGCTCGGGCTGCTGGCCGGGCTGGACCTGCCCAGCCGCGGCGGCATTGCGCTGGCCGGCCAGGATCTGGCGGCACTGGATGAGGAAGCCCGCGCGCAGCTGCGCGCACGCGAGGTCGGTTTCGTCTTCCAGAGCTTCCACCTGCTGCCGGCGCTGACGGCCGCCGAAAACGTGGCGCTGCCACTGGAGCTGGCCGGGCGCGAGGACCGCGCGCGGGTGGACGAGGTACTGGCCCAGGTCGGCCTGGGCCATCGCGCGCGCCACTACCCGCGCCAGTTGTCTGGCGGCGAGCAGCAGCGCGTGGCGCTGGCACGTGCCTTCGTCACCCGCCCGCGCATCCTGTTCGCCGATGAGCCCACAGGTTCGCTGGACCAGGCTACCGGGCAGCACATCAGCGACCTGCTGTTCGAACTCAATGCCGGCAGCGGCACCACGTTGGTGCTGGTCACCCACGACCTGCGCCTGGCCCAGCGCTGCCAGTACATCCACCGCATCGACAACGGCCGGTTGCTGCCGGTCGAACGCGGAGCCCAGGCATGAACCTGTTGCGGCACGCGTGGCGCGCACTGCGCCGCGAGGCGCTGGCCGGCGACCTGCTGACCGTGTTCGCCGCGCTGGTACTGGGCGTGGCGGTGATGACCGCGGTCGGCACGCTGGTGAACCGGGTCAATCTGGCGCTGACTGGCAGCGCTGCGGAAATGCTCGGCGGCGACCTTGGCATCGCCGGACGCGATGACCCGCCGGCAGCCTTCGCCGAAGAAGCGCAACGTCGTGGCGTAGCACACACCCGCATCGCCAGCTTCGGCAGCGTGCTGTTCAACGGCGATGCCAGCCAGATGGCCAGCATCAAGGCAGTGCAGGCGGGCTATCCACTGCGTGGCACGCTGCGTGTGCGGGCCACACCCGGCGGCGCCCTGATCGCCGAGGCCGGCATGCCGCCCCAGGGCCAGGCCTATGCCGACCCGCGCCTGCTGCAGGGGCTGGGGCTGAAGGCCGGCGATGACCTCGAATTCGGCGCCGGCACGCTGCGTATCGCCGGCATCATCGATGCCGAGCCGGATGCCGGCGGCGACCTGCTCACACTGTCCCCCACCCTGCTGGTCAACCGCGCCGATGTGGAAGGCACCGGCCTGCTCGGCCCCGGCAGCCGCATCAACTACCGGCTGATGTTCGCCGGAGCAGCAGAACCGATCGCGGCACTTCGGCAATGGCTGCTGCCCCAGGTGAAGGGCCTGCGCCTGCTGAGCGTGGACGACACCCAGCGTGGCGTGCGCCAGGCCTTCGATCTGGCAGGGCGCTTCCTCGGCCTGAGCGCGCTGCTGGCGGTGCTGCTGGCCGGCGTGGCCACGGCACTGGCGGCCAACCGCTTCGCCCTGCGCCGCATCGACCAGGTGGCGATCCTGCGCTGCCTGGGCGCGCGCCAGCGCGACATCCTGTTCGGGCTGGCGCTGCAGCTGCTGATGCTGGCGGTACCCGCCTGCGCACTCGGCATCGCTTTGGGCATGGCCGCGCAGGAGGGACTGGTGCAGGTACTGGGCAGCCTGGTGCCGCAGCGTCTGCCGTTGCCGGACGCGATGCCTGCGCTGACCGGTGCAGGCATCGGCCTGTTGCTGCTGTTCGGCTTCGGCCTGCCGCCGCTGCTGCGCCTGCGCGGGGTGCCGCCGATGCGCGTGCTCAACCGTTCGTTCGCGGCCTTGCCCCCCGCCTCGTTGCTGGCCTATGTGGCGGCACTGGCGGCCAGCCTGGTGCTGGCGGTGCAGGTCACCGGCGACCTGAAACTGGCGCTGTGGGTGCTGGGTGGATTGGCCGCGCTGGCGGTGGCAGCCGGCGTGGTCGGTTTCGTCCTGCTTCAACTGCTGCGTGGCCTGCAGCACCGTCTGCATGGCAACTGGCGGTTGGGCCTTGCTGCACTCACGCGGCGTCGGATGCTGGCGGTGATGCAGCTGGTGGGCTTGTCGCTGTCGCTGTGCGCGCTGCTGTTGCTGGCGGTGACCGGTCCCGGCCTGCTGCAGCAATGGCGCGAGCGCCTGCCCGCGGATACACCGAACTATTTCCTGATCAACATCCAGCCCGAGCAGCGCGACAGCGTGCTGGCGGCGCTGCGCGGGCTGGGTGCCAACGACGCCAGCATCGAACCGATGGCCACCGGCCGCCTGATCGCGATCAACGGCAAGCCGCCGTTGCGCGTGGACCGAACGCCCGGACAGAACGGGCAACCAGCCCAGGGCGAAGGCCAGCGCGATGACGACGACGAGAACCGGCCGTTGAACTTCAGCTGGCGCAGCAGCTTCCCGCCGGCCAACACACTGGTCAACGGCACGTTCTGGAAGGCTGACAGCTCCATCGCCGAGGCATCGGTGGAAATCGGCTGGGCCAAGCGCTACGGCGTGTACCCCGGTGACCGCATCACCATTGCGGTGGGCGAACAGGAGCGCGAGTTCACTGTCACCAGTGTGCGCAAGGCCGACTGGAACACCTTCCGGCCGAACTTCTTCGTGTTGTTGAACCCGAATGCGGTGGGCGACACGCCGCACAACCTGCTGTCGGCGTTCCATTTGCCGGCCGGCAAGGCGGCCGGGCTGGGCGAACTGGTACGCGCACAACCGAACCTGTCGCTGCTGGACGTGGACGCGGTGATCTCGCAGGTGCGCGATGTGATGGAACGCGTTGCACAGGCGGTGCAGCTGGTGATGGTGTTCAGCCTGCTGGCCGGCGTGCTGGTACTACTGGCCGCGCTGCAGGCCACCGCCGGCGAGCGCCGCTACGACAGCGCGGTGCTGCGCACGCTGGGCGCGACCCGGCGCCAGCTGCGCGGCGCGGTGCTGGTGGAGTTTGGCGCACTGGGCACGCTGGCGGCGGTGCTGGCGGTGGGCGCGGCAGCTGCCATCGGTGTGGTGGTCTCGCAGAAGGTGTTCGAGCTGCCGCTGCTGCCGCCGTGGCCGGGCCTGCTGCTGGGCGGCGTAGTCGGCATCGGGTTGAGCCTGCTGGCGGGCTGGTGGGGTACGCGGGGGATCCTGCATACGCCGCCGGCACTGGCGCTGCGCGAGGCCTGACGCGGTCGTGTAGCAAAGGCATCCACGCATGGCGTGGATCTACTGCAGACATCCGTAAGCAGGGCCTGGTAGATCCTCGCCATGCGTGGATGCGGTGCCGAGCAAGCCCGGCACCCGCCAGAGCAGCGCACGTCCGCTAGATCCACGCCATACGTGCATGCGGTGCCGGGCAAGCCCGGCACCCACCAGGACCCAGGCCGCGATCAACCTTCCTTCGGCGCCTTTTCCACGTACTTGGCGAACACTTCGTCGATCTGCGTGTCCTTCACCTTCTTGCCGGACTGGATCTCTTCGGCCTGGGTGAACAGCGGAATGATCATCGCCATGCCGTCGATCTTGGTCTTCAGGTGCACGCCCGGGGCCTGGCCCAGGAAACCGTCCCAGCGCTGGCGCACCTTGGACCAGTAACCGGCAGTAGCCTTCCAGTAGTTGCGCGCCGGGGTGAAGTCGACCTCGGTGGTCTTCACGTAGTCGTTGAAGCCAAACTCGCGTGCGATCTCCACCTGGCTGCCATCGGCGTTGCGCTGCACCTTGGTGTTGAACTGTTCGTGGGTCCAGCCGTTCGGGGTCAGCGTGTGGCGGTTGACCACGGCCAGCGCGTTGTAGTCGCTGCGCTTGGTGTACTCACGGCGCGGCAGCGGGCGCCAGCTCAGGTCGCTGGTCCAGCTCGGCACGTTGTTGGTGTAAGTCCATGTGCCGGTGCCGCAGTAGCGCGGCGCGTCGCTCACTTCGTACACGCACTGGGTCCAGGCGCCCTGGTTCACCGCTGCCGGAATGCTGCGCACCCGCCAGGTCTGGTCGGCACTGAACTCGAAACGGTTCGGTGCTTCGTAGACCCAGTCCTGGCGCCAGTGCTTGGTGATGTGGCCGCTCTTTTCATCCAGCAGCAGGTGCTGCAGCACGATGCGCTTCGGCGTGTCCTCAACCACGATGACCACTTCGCTGCCGCCGCTGCGCATCGCCGGTGCTCGCTCGTAGCCCGGCTTCAGCAGCACGGTCTCGTCGAAGGCGAAGTCCACGGTGTACTCACCCTGCATGGCCAGGATGCTGTCGTGGTCACGGGCGATATCGGAGGGCTGCGCGCTGGCCACGCCGCTGGCGGCGAGCAGCAGCATGACGCTGGCTGTCTGGAGCTTCATCGGGGTCTTCCTTCGGGGTTGCAGATTCATTGAGAGGCCATCCGTGGCCAACGGGCGTTCCATCAGGAAAGGATCACAGGCGGATCAGTGGCAGATCGCCGGGGACACGCGGCGCCGGACGCCGGGCAGCGTCGGCACAGCAGCAGTCGTCGATCGCCAGCTCGCCCTCGGCGCTTTCCAGCCGCGCGATGCGGCGCGCAGTGGCCGCCCCCAGCGAGGACAGCGTGGACAGGCTGGCGGCCAGGGTGCGGCCGTCGTCGGCGGCATGCAGGCGCAGCGCGCACAGACGCCAGCGCTGTCCACCGAGATGGCCGGCCAGGCGCCGCCACAGACGCTCGCCAACGCTCGCCTCGCTGTCGTGTTCCGGGCCCGGCGGCAACGCGGCCACCAGCCGGTCCCAGGCCAGGAAGTCACTGTCCGGCAGCAGGTACAGGCGCCACACGCAGCGGCCGCGGCCATCGAGGAAGCACAGGCTTTCGCGCAGGCCCTCGCTGTCCACGCCCTGGCAGGCATGTACACGCACCGCCTGGCGCCAACCGCCCAGCTCGTTGCCGTCGGCGTGGTACAGGCACAACACGGTGCCGAGCGTGGCCAGCTGTGCCGGGGTCGGCCAGGCCGCGCTGTGCGGCGCGGCGATGGAGTCATTCCTGCGTGCGGACAGTGCTCGGCTCATGAGGTCACCAGGAAACGGCAAGGCTGGCGGAGAAGGTGCGGCCCGGGCTGCTGAAACGATCGCTCAGTGCGCGATTGCTGATCAGGCTCGGGGTGATCGACGACCATTCGATGTAACGCTTGTCGGCCAGGTTGAACACGCCGACATTGAAGGTGGCACCGGGTGCGAAATTCCAGTGCGCCATCAGGTCCAGCACGCCGTAGCCGGCCGGCTGGTAGACAAACGGTGCCGGCAGGTTCGGATTGGTCTGCGCAGCGGGCGGCGGCAGGCGCTTCTTGCGCTGTACGAAGGTGCCGGCCAGTTCGACGCCCCAGGTATCGGTGTCGTACATCAAGCCCAGCGTGCCACGCAACGGATCGACCGAGGCCAACGGTTCGTCATCGGTCCGGTTGTCACCACGCGACCACGCCAACGCACTGCGCAGCGCCCAGCCCTTCAGCGCCGGGCTGAGTTCACCGAACTCGATGCCCGCCTTCATTTCCGCGCCGTAGATCCGCGCGTCGGCGATGTTCTGCGACTGGAACACGGTCAATCCCTGCGCGTTGAGGCCTGTATCGACGTTGGACTGGATGAAATCCTTGTAGTCGTTGTAGTAGCCGCTGACGCTGACGTACGCCGCCGGCGCGATGAAGCGCAGGCCCAGTTCGTAGCCGTCGCTGGTTTCCGGCTTCAGGTCCGGATTGGCGATAGCGGTATAGCGGAAGGCGACATTGGTCAGGCCGATGTTGACGTCGTTGTACGGCGGCGAACGGAAGCCACGCGCATAACCGGCGAACAGCGACCATTCGTCGGTGAAGCGCCAGACCATGCCCAGCTTCGGCGACACGCTGGTCTTCTTCAGCTGCGCCACAGCCGTGGTCGGATTGTCTTCGGCGAAGATGCTGTCCACTTCCGGCTTCAGCTCGTAACGGTCCACGCGCACGCCCGGCACCAGCGACAGCCTGCCATCGGCAAAGCGCATCTCATCCTGCGCATACAGGCCCAGCTCGGTGGTCTTGCTGATCGGGAAGTCGCGCACCGGGAAGGTGTCCGGCAGCACCGTGTTGCTGACCACGCCAGCCTTGCTGACCTGATAGCCGTCGCGCTTCTGGCGGATCTCGGTACGGGTGCCTTCGAAGCCGTAAGTCAGCGCATGCTCGACGCTGCCCGTGCTGAAAGCTTTGTTGAACTGCGCCTGCAGGCCATAGGCATGCTGGTCGAAGGAGAACACGCGGTGGCGGCGGGTGCCATCGGTGCGGGTCTCGTCGGTCTGCTGACGGGTTTCGCTGTTCTGCGCGTACACCTGCCAATGCAGGCTGTCGGCGAACGGCTGGTCCAGCGCATCCATCTCGTGGGCGAAGGACACGCGGTTGCGCTTCTGGGTGTCGTGGGACTTCATGCCGGTGGCGGCGGCAAGTGCGCGCGGAGGCGGCGCAACGCTGGCGATCGCCGACAGCACATTGGTATCGGTGGTGTCTTCGTTGCCTTCCACGGTCAAGCGGAAACGCTGGTCTTCGCTCGGTGCATAGACCAGCTTGCTGAGCAGGCTGCGGCCGTCGCGATCCTGCGGATTGGACGCGGTGCGGGTGTCGTTGTCGCTGCGCACCGTGCCCTTGTTGTCCGTTTCCTGGCCCTGGTGGTGGTTGACGTTGACCAGGCCGCTCCAGTGGTCGCCACCAAAGGCGGCGGTGGCACCGCCGAGCAGGCCCTTCCACTCACCGTCGTAGCCGAACTTCAGGCCGAAGTAGCTGTTCTTGCCGTCCTTGAGGTAGTCGGCCGGGTCCTTGGTGACGAAGGCGACCACGCCGCCGAGTGCATCGGAGCCATACAACGAACTGGCCGGGCCACGCACGATCTCCACCCGCTTGAGCGTGTCGAGGTCGGTGAAGTTGCGGTTGGAACTGGCGAACGAACCGATGTCGAACCGGGTCGGCATGACGATGCCGTCGGTCTGGATGCGTACACGGTTGCCGTCCAGGCCACGGATGCGGAAACCATCCAGGCCGAAGCGGGTCGCGCTGCGGGTGACCGACAGGCCCGGCTCGTAGCGCACCAGATCCTTGATGTCCTGCACCAGGTGCCGGTCCATCTGCTCACGGTCGATGACGTCCACGGTGGCCGCCACGTCGCTCACGGCCCGCTCGGTGCGAGTGGCGGTGACCTGCACCCGATCGAATTCGCGCGCATCGGGTGCGGCAGTGGCAGCAGCGTGGGCGGACAGCGGCAGTGCCATCCAGACGGCAAGGCAAAGGGCGGTATGGCGGGTCATCGGGCTCGTTCGGTCAGGCAGGGGAACCCCCGGTTACCGGCACACCCAAAGGGTGCACGCGGTAGACCGAGGGGGAGAGAGCGGGAGCGGACGGGTCGCCCACCCTGTCGGCGCTGCCGGCAGGAGGGAGGGAGGCGGGCGACCAGACCGCGATTACTTGGTCAGGATCAGCTTGTCGTTGCTGGTGTGCCGCAGGCGATAGAAGCGGTCGCCGTGCTGGATCAGGATTTCACGACGGCCCTTGAGCAGGGCTTCGCTGTCGATGACCTCTTCCGGCGGAACGACGCGGACCGGACGATCGCGGAGGGTCAGCGTTTCGGGGCGCAGCAGTACAGGTTGAGCATTCATGAGCATCTGGACTCGTGCGAGGGACGAGTTAAATGATAATGATTCTCAGTTGACAATCAACAACCATTCTCAATTTCATTGATGAGATTAATGATCGAATTCGTAAATTCGATAGATTGCATCAATCAAACAGAGGCGCCGTCGCCAGGAGGCGCCCGCGCTGCGCGCGGAGTCGAGCATGGCTCGACTCCACAAAGGGCTGTCAGGCGAAGACGGCCTCGACCTGGGCCCAGCCGGCTGCGTCGACCTGCTCCAGCACGTCCAGTGCCTGCAGGTTCTGCAGCAGCTGGCTGACCCGGCTGGCGCCGAGGATCACGCTGGAAACATTCGGGTTGCGCAGGCACCAGGCGATGGCCAGCGTGGCCGGGGCCTGGCCCAGCGCGCTTGCCACTTCACTGAAGCGGCGCACCTGGCCCAGGCGGGCTTCGGCGTCAGCACCCAGCACCAGGTTCTGCAGCCATTCCATGCCCTCTCGACCCAGCCGCGCGTCGGCCGGGATGCCCTGGTCGTACTTGCCGGTGAGCAGGCCCGACGCCAGCGGCGAGAAGATGGTGGTGCCCAGGCCGGCGCCGGTATACAGGGGCGCGTATTCGACCTCGACCCGCTCGCGGTGCAGCAGGTTGTACTGCGGCTGCTCCATCGACGGGCCCTGCAGGTTGTGCGCCTCGGCGATGTCCAGCGCCTGCTGGATCTGCGCCGCCGACCACTCCGAGGTGCCCCAGTAGAGGATCTTGCCCTGGCGGACCAGGGTATCCATGGCGTGCACGGTCTCGGCGATCGGTGCGTCCGGATCCGGGCGATGGCAGTAATAAAGGTCGAGGTAGTCCACCCGAAGGCGCTTGAGCGCGGCGTGGCAGGCATCGGTCACATGCTTGCGTGACAGCCCGCGCTGGGTCGGCAACGGGTCTTTGGCGCTGCCGAAGAACACCTTGCTGGACACACAGAAACCGTCGCGTGGCAGGCGCAGGTCGGTGATCACGTCGCCCATCACCTGTTCGGCACGGCCGTTGGCATAGCCCTCGGCGTTGTCGAAGAAGTTGACGCCATGATCCCAGGCGGCGGCCACCAGGTTGCGGGCCTCATCACGCGGGATCTGGTCGCCGAAGGTCACCCAGGCGCCGAAGGACAAGGCGGAAATCGGCAGGCCGGTGGAGCCCAGGCGGCGGTATTGCATGCGAATCTCCTGCTGCGGGCCCGCATCCGGGCCGGGATCGAGGCGCCATTCTACCCGCCCCTGCCGACCGCAACCCCTTGCCGTTGCTGGCCTGATCGGTACCGATGGCCGCGCGCACGCTGCTTTTCCTTGCCCCGGCCCCTGCCCTGCACTAGGCTTCCCGTTTTTCGCGACGCCCCAGGGGAGTCACTCACATGGTCGAAGGTTTGGGCAGGATCGGCTTCGGCCTGTTCGGGTTGGCGGTGCTGATCGGCATCACCTGGTTGTTTTCCAACAACAAGCGCGCGGTTGACTGGAAGCTGGTTGCCACCGGTATCACCCTGCAGATCGCCTTCGCGGCGCTGGTGATCCTGGTTCCCGGCGGACGCGACGTGTTCGACGCGCTGGGCAAGGGCTTCGTCAAGATTCTCAGCTTCGTCAACGAGGGCTCGGGCTTCATCTTCGGCTCGTTGATGGACACCAAGAACTACGGCTTCATCTTCGCCTTCCAGGTGTTGCCGACCATCATCTTCTTCTCGGCGCTGATGGGGGTGATGTACCACCTCAACGTCATGCAGGGCATCGTGCGCGTGATGGCGTGGTCGATCACCAAGGTGATGCGCGTGTCGGGTGCGGAAACCACCAGCGTCTGCGCCAGCGTGTTCATCGGCCAGACCGAGGCGCCGCTGACCGTGCGCCCGTACATCGCAAAGATGACCCAGTCCGAGCTGCTGACCATGATGATCGGCGGCATGGCGCACATCGCCGGCGGCGTGCTGGCTGCGTATGTGGGCATGCTTGGCGGTGGCGACCCGGTGCAGCAGGCGTTCTACGCCAAGCACCTGCTGGCGGCAAGCATCATGGCGGCCCCGGCCACCCTGGTGGTTGCCAAGCTGCTGATCCCGGAAACCGGCACCCCGCTCACCCGTGGCACGGTGAAGATGGAAGTCGAAAAGACCTCCAGCAACATCATCGACGCGGCCGCTGCCGGCGCCGGTGACGGCCTGAAGCTGGCGCTGAACATCGGCGCGATGCTGCTGGCCTTCATCGCCCTGATCGCGCTGTTGAATGCCCCGCTGACCTGGTTGGGCGACGTGACCGGCCTGGCTGCCGTGCTGGGCAAGCCGACCGACCTGTCGACCATCTTCGGCTACGTGCTGGCCCCGATCGCCTGGGTGATCGGCACCCCGTGGGCCGATGCCACCACCGTCGGTTCGCTGATCGGCCAGAAGGTCGTGATCAACGAATTCGTGGCCTACACCGAACTGTCGCGTATCGTGAACGGCCAGGTACCAGGCATGAACCTGTCCGACGAAGGTCGTCTGATCGCCACCTACGCGCTGTGCGGCTTCGCCAACTTCAGCTCGATCGCGATCCAGATCGGCGGCATTGGTGGCCTGGCCCCGGAACGCCGCCACGACCTGGCCAAGTTCGGCCTGCGCGCCGTGCTGGGCGGTACCATTGCTACCTTCATGACGGCGACCATCGCCGGCGTGCTGACGCACTTCAGTTGAACCCTTGGTTGAGAAAAGATTCCCTATGAGCAGCAGTGTCGTTGTCGTCGGTTCCTTCAATGTCGATCACGTGTGGCGGTGCGAGTCGCTGCCGGCACCGGGTGCGACCATTGCCGGCCGCTACAGCACCGGCCCCGGGGGCAAGGGCTTCAACCAGGCCGTTGCCGCCTGCCGCGCCGGTGCCGACACCCGCTTCGTGTGCGCGCTGGGCGATGACGCCGGTGGCGCCACCGCGCGTGAGCTGGCTGCGCAGGATGGCTTCGGGCTGATCGCCGAAGCCAGCAGCGAGCCGACCGGCACCGCCGGCATCTACGTCGATGCCCGTGGCCGCAACACCATCGTGATCGGCCCGGGTGCCAACGCCGCGCTGAGCACCGACTTCCTGCAACAGCAGCAGGCGCTGCTGACCGGTGCCAAGGTGGTGCTGGTGCAGCTGGAATCGCCGGTGCAGACCATCGAAGCGGCACTGGCCACGGCCCGCGAGGCCGGTGTCACCACCGTGCTCAATACCGCACCGGCCGATGCCCCCTCGACCATCGGCCTGCTCAAGCTGGCCGATGTGATCACCCCGAACGAGACCGAGTTCGCCGCCCTGCTCGGCCGCCATGTGGGCGAGCGCGTGGATGCCAACGACGTCGCCGCGCTGGATGGCGCCAGCCTGCACGCGCTGTGCCGCAAGCTGGTCGGCAACGGCACCGTGGTGGTGACCCTGGGTTCGGTGGGCGTGTTCGTGTCGCATGCCGACGAGAACCTGCGCGGCGATACCCAGCCGTACTACCGCGTGGGTGCCGAACAGGTGCAGGCGATCGACACCACCGGTGCCGGTGATGCCTTCAACGGCGCGCTGGCCGCGTCGCTGGCGCAGGTGACCGACGCCCCGTTCGCCCGCCACGTGCGCTTCGCCAACCAGTTCGCCGGTCGTTCGACCGAGAAGGAAGGCGCCGCTGCGGCGATGCCGCGCTTCACCCCGGCCGACGCTGAAGCAAAGTAATTCCACGCCTCGCGCGGATGAAGTAGATCCACGCCATGCGTGGATGAAGAAGCCCGGGTGTGCAGACACCCGGGCTTTTTTTGCCTTCCATCCACGCGTGGGCGTGGATCTACTGCAAGCATCACGGCGGCGCATTCAATGTGGTAGATCCACGCCATGCGTGGATGTACGAGACCGGGCAAGCCGCCGCAGCAGCAGGCCCGCGACGATTGCCAGCAGCGCCACGGCAGCGGCCACCACACCCAGTGAAGCCAAGCCGAAGCGTTCGATGGCTCCACCTCCCAGCAGCGCGCCCAGGCCGATTCCGGCGTTGGCCGCAGACACATTCAAGGTTCCCGCCAGCGCCTGCGCCTGTGGCGCCGCACGCATCACCCGTACCTGGCACAAGGGGAACAACGCGGTATGCGCCACGCCCCATAGGGCCAGTGCGATGAGCACGAACGTGCCGTGGCCGGCCAGCCCGACACTGGCCAGCATGCCCAGCGCCAGCACAGCGCAGAACACCAGGGTCGCGGCCAGCGGCGCACGATCGACCCAGCGCCCACCCAGTGCATTGCCGAGCAGCCCCACCGTGCCGAAGCCCATCAGCCACCAGCCCACCTCTGCCGCCGGTACCTGCATCAGCCGCTCCAGCACATCGGCCAGGTAGGTGTAAGCAGCAAACATCGCGGTGAACACCAGCACCGACAGCAGCACATGGCCCAGCAACTGCGGCTGGCGCAGTACACGTGCCTGTTCGCCCAGAGCGCGCCGCGGTCCGGCCATGGTGTCCGGCATCCACAGCGCCAGCGCGCCCGCCATCAACAGCGACAGGGCCGCCAACAGCCAGAAGCTGCCGCGCCAACCGAGGGCGTCGGCGGCCAACGTACCCAGTGGGATACCGAACAGCATTGCGGCGGTGATACCCAGGTAGACCCGCGCGACCGCACGACCTCCCTGCCCTGCCGGGGCCAGCTGCGCAGCGGTCTCACTGGCGGTGCCCCAGAACACCGGCAGGGCCAGTGCCGGCAGCACCCGCGCCAGCGCCAGCAGCCACGGCTGCGTGGCCATCGCGGCCAGCGCATTGGAAGCCGCGAACAACAGCAGGATGACCACGAACAGGCGGCGCCGGCCGACGTGTGACAGCAGCGCGGTCAATGGTGGCCCGGCCAGCATCACGGTGAACGCGAACAAGGTGACCAGCTGCCCGGCTCGGGCGATGCCCAGGCCAAGGTCGCGCGCCAGCGCGGGCAACAGGCCGACGATCAGGAACTCGGTGGTGACGATGACGAAGGCGGACACCGCCAGCAGGACGACCGAAAGACGTGCGCGAGCGTTTGCGTGGACAGCGGCCACGGCCGAATCGAGGGAGGACATGAGCGGGCATCAGAACAGGGGTCGCCAGCCTATTTCCTCCCCAAATTCCGATTACTGCTATGTTTTCCACCGATTCCGGACAGAAATTCCCCATGCTTCCCACCGAGCGCCTGCGCGGCATCGAGGCCTTCGTCGCTACCGCCGATGCCGGCAGCTTCACTGCTGCCGCCGAACGCCTGCACCTGACCAGTTCGGCGGTGGGCAAGACCATCGCACGGCTGGAGGCGCGGCTGGGAGCGCGGTTGTTCGAACTCAGCACGCGTCGCCTTCGCCTGACCGAGGCCGGTGAGGGCTTCTACCGCACCTGCGTGCGGGTGTTGGGCGAACTGGCCGATGCCGAGTCCGTGCTGGTCTCGCACGCAGACGCGCCCGTGGGCCGCCTGCGGGTGGATGCGCCGGCCACCTTCGGGCGCCTCAAAGTCTGGCCGTTGCTGCTGCAGCTGGCCGCCGAATTTCCACAGCTGCACCCGCAGGTGACCTTCAGCGACCGCTTCAGTGACCTCACCGAGGACAGCGTCGACCTCGCCGTGCGCATCGGCGGTCCCGAGCCGCTGCCCACCACGCTGGGCAACCGCCTGCTCGGTTACGAATGCCTGCGCTTCTGTGCCTCCCCGGCCTACCTGCTTCGGCATGGCCAGCCCAGCTCGGCCGCCGAGCTGGCTGGGCATGACGGCGTGCTGTTCGGACGCGCGGACGGCAGCATCGGGCCGTGGCAGGTGGCCGATGGCGGGCAGCGCAGTACACCGCTGCAGGCCCGCGCGCGCCTGGTGGTCGGCAGCGCCGAGGCCCAGGTGGCGGCGGTCGAGGCCGGCTTCGGCATCGCGCAACTGGCCACCTGGCTGGTCGATGACGCACTGGCGCGCGGCAGCCTGGTCTCGATCCTGCCGTCGCTGGACTGCCGCGGCCTGCCGCTGCGCCTGTTGTGGCCGCAGGGCCGGCAGCGGCTGCCACGCGTGGACGTGGCCCTGGATCGTCTCGGCGCCGGGTTGCAGATCGATCCGCCGCGCTGAGCGCAGCGCCATCACCGGCAGTCGCATCGAACGGCTGCGACTGCCGGTCGCATTGTCCGCATCGCGCCCCTCGCCCACCATCCGCGCAGCGTCTCAGCGTGGGCAGGACATGGACGGATTCCCCTGGTTGCTGGTTGCCGCCGCCGGCAGTGCCATCGCGGCCCTGTTGCATATCGGCTGCATCGCCTTCGGCGCCCCTTGGTACAAGTACTTCGGCGCTGGCCCGCGCATGGTCCGGCTGGCGCAGGCCGGGCACTGGTGGCCGCCGCTGATGACCGCCGGCATCACCGCCCTGCTGGTGGCCTGGGCGCTGTACGCACTGGCAGCCGCCGGCTGGCACTCGCCGCTGCCGGCCAGTCGTCTGGTCCTGTCGGGCATCGCCCTGCTGTTGCTGCTGCGCGCGGCAATGGGCTTCGGCCTGGCGCGGCTCCGGCCCGGCTACAACGGCCGGCGCTTCTGGGTGGTCAGCTCACTGGTCTGCCTCAGCCTGGGCCTGGCCTTCGCGCTGGGTGCCCGCCAGGCCTGGCAGAGCCTGGGATAGCCGCCTACCATCGCCCGCCCTTGGGGACGGTGGAAGCAACCGTCAAGCATCTGCTGATGCCGGTACGGCATGAGGTCGGTGCCGATCGGCCTGAACCGGGGCCGGCCTGACGCGGCCGTGCCGCCGCTCGCGTCCTACAATGGGCGCATGCAGATCGGCCCGTACACCATTGCCCCCAACGTCGTGCTGGCACCCATGGCCGGCGTCACCGACAAGCCCTTCCGCCTGCTGTGCAAACGGCTGGGCGCGGGTCTGGCTGCCTCGGAAATGACCATCAGTGATCCGCGCTTCTGGAACACGCGCAAGTCGATCCACCGCATGGACCATGACGGTGAGCCCGCGCCGATCAGCGTGCAGATCGCCGGCACCGAGCCGCAGCAGCTGGCCGAGGCCGCACGCTACAACGTCGACCACGGCGCGCAGATCATCGACATCAACATGGGCTGCCCGGCCAAGAAGGTGTGCAATGCCTGGGCCGGTTCGGCACTGATGCGCGACGAGCAGCTGGTGGCGCGCATCCTGGAGGCCGTGGTCAACGCGGTGGACGTGCCGGTCACCCTGAAGATCCGCACCGGTTGGGACTGCGACCATCGCAACGGCCCGCTGATCGCACGCATTGCCGAACAGAGTGGCATCGCGGCGCTGGCCGTGCATGGCCGCACCCGCGACCAGCACTACACCGGCCAGGCGGAGTACGCCACCATCGCCGAGATCAAGGCCGCGCTGCGTATTCCGGTGATCGCCAACGGTGATATCGATTCGCCGCAGAAGGCCGCCTACGTCCTGAAGGAAACCGGCGTGGACGCGGTGATGATCGGTCGCTCCGCGCAGGGCCGGCCGTGGATCTTCCGCGAAGTGGCGCACTACCTGGCCACGGGCGAGGAACTGCCACCGCCTTCGCTGGCCGAAGTGCGCGACATCCTGCTCGGCCACCTGCATGCGCTGCACGCGTTCTATGGCGAGCCGCAGGGCGTGCGCATCGCGCGCAAGCACCTGGGCTGGTATGCCAAGGACCGGCCGGAGAATGCCGCGTTCCGGGCGGTGGTCAACCGCGCCGAGGATCCGGCCAGCCAGATCGCGCTGACCACCGAGTACTTCGACCGCCTGATCGCCGGGGAACCGGCGCTGCCGTCGGCCGCCTGATCGTACCGCCCGCAATCTTACCGACCACTTCGTTCCGTAGATTCGAGCGTGCTCGATTCCTCAAACCGTAGAGTCGAGCTTGCTCGACTGAATTTCCAGAGCAGTCGAGCACGTTCGACGCTACAAGAGCCCACCATGACACCGCCGATCTCTTCCCCAACCTACCTGCACGGGTTTTCCGGCACCGAGCAGCAACGCTTGATGACCCAGGCGCGCCTGCTGGAATCGAGCATCTTCGGCCAGATCGACTACAGCGGCGCGCGGCGCCTGCTGGAAGTCGGCAGCGGCGTCGGTGCACAGACCGAGATCCTGCTGCGCCGCTTCCCCGAGCTGCACGTAACCGGCGTGGACCTGAGCGAAACACAGCTGGCCACCGCGCGCGAGAACCTGGCGCGCACACCGTGGTGCAGCGACCGCTACACCCTGCAGCAGGCGGACGCCGGTGAACTGCCGTTCGAGGCGCGCAGCTTCGATTCGGCGTTCCTGTGCTGGGTGCTGGAACATGTGCCGTCTCCGGCGCGCGTGCTCAGCGAAGTGCGCCGGGTACTGGCGCCGGGTTCGCCGGTGTACATCACCGAAGTGATGAATGCCTCGTTCCTGCTCGACCCGTATTCGCCGCACATCTGGCGCTACTGGATGGCCTTCAACGATTTCCAGTACGACCACGGTGGCGACCCGTTCGTTGGTGCCAAGCTGGGCAACCTGCTGCTGGCCGGCGGCTTCCGCGACGTACACACCGAGATCAAGACCATCCACCTGGACAACCGCGAACCGGCACGCCGAAAGACGATGATCGCGTTCTGGGAACAGCTGCTGCTGTCGGCCGCCGACCCGCTGTTGCAGGCCGGCTCGGTGGACGAGGAAACCGTGGAAGGCATGCGCCGTGAGTTCCGCCTGGTGCAGAACGACCCGAACGCGGTGTTCTTCTACTCGTTCGTGCAGGGCCGCGCCACGGTGTATTGAGCCGACGCGGCACTGCCAGTAGAGCCACGCCATGCGTGGCTGCCACCGCCGATGCTCCCGCTATCCACGCATGGCGTGGATCTACTCGGCGGCACCGGCTCGCGCCACGGTGTACTGAGCCGACGCGGCACTGTCAGTAGAGCCACGCCATGCGTGGCTGCCAGCGCCGATGTTCCCGCTATCCACGCATGGCGTAGATCTCCTCGGCGGCATGGGCTCGCGCCACGGTGTACTGAGCCGACACGGCACTGCTAGTAGAGCCACGCCATGCGTGGCTGCCAGCGCCGATGTTCCCGCTATCCACGCATGGCGTGGATCTCCTCGGCGGCATGGGCTCGCGCCACGGTGTACTGAGCCGACACGGCACTGCTAGTAGAGCCACGCCATGCGTGGCTGCCGGCGCCGATGTTCCCGCTATCCACGCATGGCGTGGATCTACTCGGCGGCACCGGCTCGCGCCACGGTGTACTGAGCCGACGCGGCACTGCCAGTAGAGCCACGCCATGCGTGGCTGCCAGCGCCGATGTTCCCGCAATCCACGCATGGCGTGGAACTACTCAACGGCACCGGCTCGCGCCACGGTGTATTGAGCCGACGCGGCACTGCAAGTAGAGCCACGCCATGCGTGGCTGCCAGCGCCGATGTTCCCGCTATCCACGCATGGCGTGGATCTACTGATGCGACGCTGCGGTGCCGATGTTCCCGCCATCCACGCATGGCGCGGATCTCCTCGGCGGCATGGGCTCGCGCCACGGTGTACTGAGCCGACACGGCACTGCTAGTAGAGCCACGCCATGCGTGGCTGCCAGCGCCGATGTTCCCGCTATCCACGCACGGCGTGGATCTACTCGGCGGCACCGGCTCGCGCCACGGTGTATTGAGCCGACGCGGCACTGCAAGTAGAGCCACGCCATGCGTGGCTGCCAACGCCGATGTTCCCGCTATCCACGCATGGCGTGGATCTACTCGGCGGCACTGGCTCGCGCCACGGTGTACTGAGCCGACGCGGCACTGCAAGTAGAGCCACGCCATGCGTGGCTGCCAGCGCCGATGTTCCCGCAATCCACGCATGGCGTGGAACTACTCGACGGCACCGGCTCGCGCCACGGTGTACTGAGCCGACGCGGCACTGCCAGTAGAGCCACGCCATGCGTGGCTGCCAGCGCCGATGTTCCCGCAATCCACGCATGGCGTGGATCTACTGATGCGACGCTGCGGTGCCGATGTTCCCGCCATCCACGCACGGCGCGGATCTACTCAACGGCGCCGGCTATGGGCGCGTGCCAGATCCGCTGCCACATCGCCGCCAGCCGGCGCCCGGCATCAGCACGCGCGGCGGGACTGCTGTAATCCGCCCGCACCTGTTCGGGCGTAATCGGTCGCCACTGCCCATCGACCTGCTCGGCCACGGCGAAGTTGAAGGTGTAGTCTGGCTCCAGGCCCATGCGCAGGTCGCTCAGCACCAGCCGGCCGTCCACCACCTGTGCACGCATGAAGCCACGGTTGAACCACGTCAACTGCTGCACCGCCGGGATGCCCCCTGCTTCGCGCAAGGCCTGCACGTTGGACGCGTGGCCTTCGAACTGCATCGGCCCGTGGTCGGCCACCAGTGAGCGATCCCCCACCACGTAGCCGTTCGGCGTCATCGCCACCACGCGCCACAGCAGGGTGTTGAACGGCATCGGCACCGAGAAGCGCGGCGCATCGCCCAGGCCCATCGCCGCCAGGCTCTGCTGGGCAGCACGGTCGACCTGCGCCTTTGCGATCAAGCCCCAGCCCAGGTAACCGCTGCTGACCAGCAACGCCACACCCAGCACCTTGCCTGCCCAGGGCCGAGCGCGGCCGAACCAGGCCAGCACACAGCCCAGCAGCAGCCACACCGTGTAGCCGAGATCGATGATGAAGACGCTGGAGCCCATGGTCGGGTGTGGCCGCAACGGCCACCACAGCTGGGTGCCGTAGACGGTGAACGCATCCAGCAGCGGATGGGTAACCAGCGCCAGCTGGATCGCCCAGAACCAGCGCACCGGTGACTGCGCGACGCGGCCGTTGCCGAAGCGCTTGAACAACCACCAGATCAGTGCAGCCACCCACGGCAGCACCAGCAGCGAATGGCTGAAGCTGCGGTGCTCGATCATGTTCGCCACCGGGTCGGCAGCGGTGAAGCCGAGCCATAGCGCATCGAGGTCCGGCAGGGTGCCGAGCGCCGCACCAGCGAGCAGAGCCGCGCGGCGATGGCCGGGCGGAGCGATGGCAGCGGCGACGGCGCCGCCGAGCACGATCTGGGTCAGGGAATCCATCGGCCGATGCTAGCGCGATGACCACACGTTTGTGGGGTTCTTCGTAGAGCCGAGCCCATGCTCGGCTGCTCTTCGTTGCGTGTAACAGCAAGCCGAGCGTGGGCTCGGCTCTACAAAAGGCAGGCTACGCCGCCTGCGACATCCGCGCGCCGGGCAGCTCCACCAGGGTCTGCCCGTTGTGGTCGAGCAGGCGCAGCGCGCCGTCGTGATCCTCAGCCAGTGCGGTCAGGCTCTCCACCCAGTCGCCATCATTGGCGTAGACCAGGCCATCGCGTTCAATCAACGCGGCGCGGTGGATGTGGCCGCAGACGATGCCATCCAGTCCGCGACGGCGGACATCGTCCAGCCCGGCCTGCACGAAGCGCTCGATGTAGCGTTCGGCGGCACCGCTGCGCTTCTTCAGGAATTCAGACAACGACCAGTAGCGCATTCCCAGCAGGCGCCGCACCGCGTTCAGCGCCTGGTTGCCGGTCAGGATGCGGTAGTACAGCCAGTCGCCGAATTTCTCCTGCAGGCCACCGAAGTGGGTCACGCCGTCGTACTCGTCGCCGTGTGCGACCAGCAGCCTGCGGCCATCGGCGGTCACGTGGATGGCACGGCGGCGCACCTGCATCGCCGGCAGCATCAGCCCGCACACCTGCCGCAGCGAGGCGTCATGGTTGCCGGGAATGTAGATGATCTCGGTGCCTGCACGGCGCAGCGCATGCAGGGCCTGGATGACTTCGCTGTGCGACTGCCGCCAGTTGGCGCGGCGGTGGGCCATCCACCACAGGTCGATGATGTCACCGACCAGGTACAGCCGTTCGCAGCGCAACTGTGAGAGGAACCGGGCCAGCTCGGCGGCGTGGCAGTGGCGTGAGCCCAGGTGTACATCGGAGACGAACACTGCGCGCCGGTGCGGCGACAGGTTCGCCAGCGCGCTCATGCCGGCGTCCCCGCGTCGCGCAGGTAGCGTTTGCGCTTGTTCGGACGGATCGCACACAGGTCCACTTCGATCAGGCCATCGATCGAATCGCTGAAATCCGGGTCGACACCGAAGGCAAGGAAGCGGGCGCCACCGGGTTCGCAGAGATCGGTGTACTGGCGGTACAGCGTCGGTACCCCGGTGCCGAGTGCGGCCAGGTTGGCCTTGAGCACATCGAACGCGGCGCCTGCATCCAGCTCGCCGAAACTCGGCGGCGCGGCGAAGTACTGGAACGGCCGGTTCGATTCGGCCAGACCCGCACTACCGCTGTAGTAGCGCTGGTAGTACGCCACCAGCTGCTCGCGTGCATCACGTGGCAGTGCCGCGCTGATCGATACCGCGCCGAACAGGTAGCGGATGCCCGGCCGGCACTGCAGGTAGGCACCGATGCCCTGCCACAGGTAATCCAGGCTGCGGCTGCCCCAATAGTCGGGCACCACGAAGCTGCGGCCCAGTTCCAGGCCCTCGGCGATATGGGTGATGGCATCGTCGGAATAGCGGAACAGCGACGCGCTGTAGAGCCCGGACAGTCCGTGCCGGGCCAGCGCATGGGCGCCGCGCATGATCCGGTACGCGCCGGCGATGCGCTGCGCGGCAGCGTCCCAGATCACGATGTGCTCGTACTGCGGGTCGTAATCGTCCAGGTCACGGCTGCGCCCGGTGCCCTCGCCCACCTGGCGGAAGGTCAGTTCGCGCAGGCGGCCCAGTTCCAACAGCAGCGGCGAATCGGCGCTACAGGTCGCCAGCAGGATCTGCTTGCCATCGGCGGTCTGGCCCAACTGCGTGGCCACCGCGATACCCGCGGCCACCTGTGAGGGCGGCACCGGCGCGGCCAGCGGCTCGGGACCGTGAAGGGCAGCGGCATTGCCGGCCACGCCATTGCGGCCCAGTGCGTACAGCGCGCGGCGCACCGCCAGCAGCTGTGCCCCCGGGTCGCCGCCCTTGCCCAGCTGCATCGGCTCACCGATGCTCAGCCGCAGCGGGCGCCCGCGGCGGGTGAACATCTCGCGCGCCAGCAGCGCGGTGCCGGCCGGCTTGAACAGGGTCGAGGCGCCGTAGAACAGCGCCGAGTTGCGCGCTTCCACCCGCACCGGCAGCACCGGCGCGCCGGCGGCACGGGCGAAGCGGACGAACCCGCGCTGCCAGCGGCCATCGCGGATACCGCGCAGCGACAGGCGCGAGACCTCACCCGCCGGGAACACAATCACGCACTGCTCGGCGTTCAACGCCTCCTCGACGGCGTGCAGGCTGCCACGCTGGGCCTTGCCACCCAGGATGCGCACCGGCAGCAGCAGGTCCTGCAGTGGCGCGATCGCCCCCAACAGATCATTGGCCACGATCCGCACGTCACGACGGATGCGGCCGACCGCGTCCAGCAATGCGAGGGCATCCAGCGCCCCGGAGGGGTGGTTGGCGACGATCAGCAGGCGGCCCGTGGCCGGGATCTTCGCCAGCGCGGCCGGATCCACCTGGTACTGGCCATCGATGAATTCCAGGCCGGCGGCGACGAAGCCGAATCCGCGCAATCCCGCGCTGCGCTTCAGGAACGCTTCGATCTGGTCCAACCGTGACCAGCGGCCGACGCTGCGCAGCAGCGGCCGCGCCAGTTGGCCTCGGCGACCGTGGAACCAATCGGGGAAGCGTTGCTGGAGACGCTGTTCGAGTTCCTGCATGGCGAGTTCGCTCGTGCCCGGCGGCCGGATTGGCCGACAGCCTGCGCCGGGCAGGCGGCAACCAGATGGCGGTTTCGGGGCAGAACGATGACGGCCCTCCCCCAGGAGCGTGAGCGCGGGCTGCGCGGCCGGGGCCGGGCGGGACCCGCACCGTTGTCACGCTGGTGGAACACTGGGCGCCGAGTCTGGGCCTCAATCCCGCAGCAGCGGGCCCTGCGGACCGACATGGGCTTAACCACCGGCAACCGGTACAGGTTCACAATGCACAGGCGGCGCACCCCGTGTATCATTCGCGCCCATCTTTCCATCCGAATCAAAGGATATTAAGCCTGATGTCCAGCTACCTCTTCACCTCCGAGTCGGTCTCTGAAGGCCATCCGGACAAGGTTGCCGACCAGATCTCCGATGCGGTGCTGGACGCGATCCTGACCCAGGACCAGCGCGCCCGCGTGGCCTGCGAGACCATGGTCAAGACCGGCGTTGCCATCGTGGCCGGTGAGATCACCACCAGCGCCTGGATCGACCTGGAAGCGCTGACCCGCAAGGTCATCGTGGACATCGGCTATGACAGCTCCGACGTCGGCTTCGACGGCGCCACCTGTGGCGTGCTGAACCTGATCGGCAAGCAGTCGCCGCACATCGCCCAGGGCGTGGATCGCAAGAAGCCCGAAGAAATGGGTGCTGGCGACCAGGGCCTGATGTTCGGCTACGCCACCAACGAAACCGACAGCTACATGCCGGCCGCGATCCACCTGTCGCACCGCCTGGTCGAGCAGCAGGCCAAGATCCGCAAGAAGAAGAACTCGCCGCTGTCGTGGCTGCGCCCGGACGCCAAGAGCCAGGTCACCCTGCGCTATGAAAACGGCGTGGTCTCGGCCATCGACGCGGTGGTCCTGTCGACCCAGCACGCCCCGGGCATCAAGCAGAAGGACCTCATCGAGGCCGTCCGCGAAGAGATCATCAAGCCGGTGCTGCCGGCCAAGTGGCTGCACAAGGGCACCAAGTTCCACATCAACCCGACCGGCAAGTTCGAGATCGGCGGCCCGGTGGGCGACTGTGGCCTGACCGGCCGCAAGATCATCGTCGACACCTACGGCGGCTGGGCCCGTCACGGTGGTGGTGCCTTCTCCGGCAAGGACCCGTCCAAGGTCGACCGTTCGGCGGCCTATGCGGCCCGCTACGTCGCCAAGAACGTGGTTGCCGCCGGCCTGGCCGACCGTTGCGAAGTGCAGGTCTCCTACGCCATCGGCGTGGCTGAGCCGACCTCGATCTCGGTCACCACCTTCGGCACCGGCAAGATCAGCGACGACAAGATCGAGAAGCTGATCCGCAAGCACTTCGACCTGCGCCCGTACGGCATCATCAAGATGCTGGACCTGGTGCACCCGATGTACCAGCAGACTGCGGCCTACGGCCACTTCGGCCGCAAGCCGAAGGAGTTCAGCTACCTCAACGGCGAAGGCGAGACCGTCAACGCCACGGCCTTCTCCTGGGAGAAGACCGACCGCGCCGCCGCCCTGCGCGCCGATGCGAAGCTGAAGTAAGAAACACGAAGGGCCGCTCACGCGGCCCTTCTGCTTTCGGTAGAGCCGGCCGCTGGCCGGCTTTTTCATGGCCTCCGGAAACAATCGCGTGGTTGCCGGCCAGCGGCCGGCACTACCGGTTGCCGATACAATCGCCCCATGTCGACCGAACTCAAAACCCACCAGCTGTCCATGACCGTGCTGATGTCGCCGGAAATGGCCAATTTCTCCGGCAAGGTCCACGGCGGTGCGGTCCTGCGCCTGCTTGACCAGGTTGCCTACGCCTGCGCCAGCCGTTACGCCGGCAGCTACGTGGTCACCCTGTCCGTGGACCAGGTGATGTTCCGCCAGCCGATCGCGGTGGGCGAGCTGGTCACCTTCCTGGCCTCGGTGAACCACACCGGCACCTCGTCGATGGAGATCGGCATCAAGGTGGTGGCCGAGGACATCCTCAAACGCAGCGTGCGCCACGCCAACAGCTGCTTCTTCACCATGGTGGCGGTGGACGAGGAAGGCCGGCCGACGCCGGTGCCGTCATTGCAGCCGGTCACGTCAGACGAAAAGCGTCGCCAGGCGGCCGCGCTGATCCGCCGCCAGCTGCGCCAGGAAATGGAGCAGCGGCATCTGGAACTGCTGGCATCGAATCCGCCGTCGCCGGAAGAATGAGGTAGTGCCGGCCGCTGGCCGGCAACCTCGCGCGTGCTGCCGAACATCATGAGGTTGCCGGCCAGCGGCCGGCACTACCATTTCGAATTCGCCGGGCCACGCCCGGCGGATGCAGAAGGTCAACCGGTGTTCTGCACGCCCTGCGAAACACCGTTCACGCAGGCCACCAGCGCGCGCAACAGGTCATCGTCCTCGCGCCCGCTTTCGCGCCAGCGCTGCAGCAGATCCACCTGCAGCACGCTGATCGGATCGACGTAGGGATTGCGCAGGCGGATCGACAGCGCCTGCCGCGCATCGTGGTCCAGCAGCGTCTGCTGGTCCATCAATGCCAGCAGCCAGTGTCGGGTGAGCTCCAGTTCGCGCTGCACCTGCGGGAAGAAGCGCCCGTGCAGGGCGCCCGACAACAGTGAGAACTGCTCGGCGATGGTGATATCGCCCTTGGACAGCACCATTGCGATGTCGTCCAGGAACGTGCGGAAGAACGGCCAGTCACGCGCCATTTCGCGCAGGGTCTGTTCGTGGCCGGCATCGACCGCCGCCTGCAGGCCGCTGCCTACGCCGTACCAGCCGGGAATGACGGCACGCGCCTGGCTCCAGGCGAACACCCAGGGAATCGCACGCAGGTTGCCCAGTGCCGCGTCCTGGCCGAGCCGGCGCGAAGGCCGCGAGCCCAGCGTCATCCGCTCGATCACGTCGATCGGTGTGGCGGTGCGGAAGTAATCCATGAAACCGGCCTGGCCAACGAAGCCGCGATACACCTCGCTGCTGGAAGATGAAACGGCTTCCATCACCGGCCGCCAGTCATCCTCGCGCGGCTCGGGCGCACGCGGGCGCAAGCTGGCGCGCAGCACCGCACCCGTGGCCTGTTCCAGCGAGCGCAGGGCCAGCGCGCGGATGCCGTATTTGCGATGGATCACCTCGCCCTGCTCGGTCACCCGCAGTCGGCCGTCGATACTGCCGCGCGGCGACGCATCGACCGCGTGGGTGGTCTTGCCGCCACCACGGCTGATCGAACCGCCACGACCATGGAAGAAGGTCAGGCGGATGCCGGCTTCGGCCGCCACCTCCAGCAGTTCCACCTGCGCACGCTGCAGGCCCCAGCGCGAAGCGGCGATGCCGCCATCCTTGCTGCTGTCCGAATAGCCCAGCATCACCATCTGCACGTTGTCGCGTGCTTGCAGGTGCGCACGATAGATCGGGTCGTCCAGCAGGTCACGCAGGGTCGCGGTGCCGCGCTTGAGGTCATCCACGGTCTCGAACAGGGGGGCGATATCCAGTGGCACCGCTCCGCCCTCTTCCACCAGGCCGCCACGACGCGCCAGCGCCAGCACTGCCAGCACATCGCTGCGGTCGTGCGCCATCGAGATGATGTAGCTGCCCAGCGCATCGCTGCCATGCCGCGCGCGTGCATCGGCCAGCGCGGCGAACACCGCATCCAGCCGCTGGTTGCCCTCGTCGTCGGCCTTCGGCAGCGCGTCTTCGCCGCTGGCGTGCGGGCCCAGCAGGCGTGCACGACCCAGCGCGTCCAGCGCCTGCCAGGTTTCTTCGCCGCCCAGTACGGCGGCCAGAGCGCGCGCATGCACGCTCGACTCCTGGCGCACATCCAGCCGCGCCAGATGGAAGCCGAAGGTCTTCACCCGCCACAGCAGGCGCTGCACGGCAAAGCCGCCGGCATGCTCGCCGCGATGGGCGTGCAGGCTGTCCAGGATCAGCTGCAGGTCGTCGATCAGTTCAGTGGGGCCGGCGTAGGCGCCCTCGCCATCATCCAGCGTCGCCTGCAGACGTGCGCGCATGCGGTCGTTGAGCAGGCGGTAGGGCATGTCGGCATGGCGGGGGCGCGACTGCACCTGCGGCAGCAACTGCTGGTAGTGCGCCACGCGCGCCTGCAGCGCATCGCTTACGCCCACCCGTTCGGTGGACTGGCTGAGCAGGCTGGCCAGCTGCAGCAGCTCCTTCTGGTAGCGCGCGAGCACCGCCTGCCGCTGCGCATCCAGCGTATTGCGGATGGTGTGGGCATCCACGTTCGGGTTGCCGTCCATGTCTCCGCCCACCCAGGTGCCAAAACGCAGCAGGCGTGGCAGCGGCAGCTCTTCGCCGTAGGTATCGCGCAGCGCCTGCTGCAGCGATTCGTACAGCACCGGGATCACGCGATACAGCACCTGTACCAGGTAGAAGCCGACGTGCTCGCGCTCGTCATCCACGGTAGGCCGTACCGGCGAGGAATCGGTGGTCTGCCACGAAGCGGTCAGCGCCATGCGGAAGCGCGCGGCATCGGCAGCGGCCTCACCCGGCGTGCGCTGGCCGTCGAGGTTGTCGACCAGGCTGGCCACCATCAGCTGCTCTTTTTCCAGCAGCGCGCGGCGCACGGCCTCGGTCGGGTGCGCGGTGAACACCGGTTCGATATCGATGCGTGGCAGCCACTGCGCCAGTTCGTCCAGGCCCACGCCCTGTGCCTTCAGGTGCTGCAGCGCATCCTGCAGGCCATCAGGCTGCGCACCTGCGGTACCGGCACGCTGGTAGTCACGGCGGCGGCGGATGCGATGCACGCGCTCGGCGATGTTGACCACCTGGAAGTAGGTGCTGAAGGCCCGCACCATGGTCTCGGCCTGCTGCGGCGTGCGCCCGGCCAGCCCTTCGGCCAGCTCCGACAGCGGTGCCTGGTTCTCGCGGCGGGCGATGGCGCGGGTGCGCACATCCTCGACATCGTCGAGGAAAGCGGCTGAAACCTGTTCAACCAGCAGGTCGCCGACCAGCGCGCCGAGCCGGCGCACGTCATCGCGAAGCGGAAGATCGGGAGAAGCAAACTCGATGCTGCTGCGGTACTCGTTCATCGGCGACGCACAGGCCTCGGTCAACGGATCCAGACCCCAAGCCTAAACCAGAACGGGCGTCGTGCTGCGATGCAAAAATGGTTTCATCTGGTAGTGCCGGCCGCTGGCCGGCAACCTCAGGTTGCATGGCTCCATGAGGTTGCCGGCCAGCGGCCGGCACTACCGGGTCCGGTCAGCGCTTTTTCTTCGCCTTGCCCTGCGCGGCCGGGCCGATGGTCTGCTCCAGCCAGCGCTCACTCTCGGCCAACATCGTCATGATCGATTCGCGCGCGCGATAGGCGTGCGATTCGTTCGGCAGCATCACCAGCCGCGCGGTGCCACCCAGGCCCTTCACCGCCGCGAACATACGCTCGCTCTGCATCGGGAACGTGCCGGAGTTGTTGTCATCCACGCCGTGGATGAAGAGGATCGGATCCTTGATCTTGTCGGCGTAGTTGAACGGCGCCATCTTCTGGTAGACGTCCTGCGCCTGCCAGTAGTTGCGCTCCTCGGCCTGGAAGCCGAACGGGGTGAGCGTGCGGTTGTAGGCGCCGCTGCGGGCGATGCCGGCCTTGAACAGGCGGGTGTGCGCCAGCAGGTTGGCGGTCATGAACGCACCGTAGGAATGGCCACCGATGGCAATGTGATCGCGATCGGTCACGCCACGGCGCACCACTTCATCCACCGCTGCCTGCGCGTTGGCCACCAGCTGTTCGATGTAGGTGTCGTTCGGCTCCTTGTCGCCCTCACCGATGATCGGCATCGACGGGCTGGCCAGCACCACATAGCCCTTGGCCAGGAATGCCTGCGGGCCCCAGTAACTGACCGCATTGAAGCGGTACGGCGAATCGGTCACCTGGCTGGCCGCAGCGGCACTCTTGAACTCACCCGGGTAGGCCCACATCAGCAGCGGCCGCGGGCCGTCGCGCTTCGGGTCGTACCCCGGCGGCAGCAGCAGGGTCGCGGTCAGGTCCACGCCATCCTTGCGCTTGTAGCGGATCTGCTCCTTCTGCACGCCCTTCAATTGCGGCAGCGGATGGGCGAAGTGGGTCAGCGCGCGCGCTGCGGTACCCGCATCGGCCAGCGACTGCACGTAGAAATTGGCCGGCTCGTCCGGGCTCTCGCGGCTCAGCAGCAGCGAGCTGCCCTGGTTGTCCAGCAGTGCCACCGGCAGCGAATAGCTCGGCGCCTGCGAGTGGAACAGGCGGGTGGCCTTGCCGCTGGCGATGTCGAAGCGGTCCACGAACGGACGGTCACCTTCCGGCGAAGCACCGGCACCGGCCAGATACAGGCTGCTGCCATCAGCGCTGGTCTGCAGCAGCGAGCGACCACGTTCGTCGCTGGCCAGCAACGCGCGGCCCGGATCGGCATAGCGGTCCTGTGCATCGCGATCCCACAGCAGGCGCGGCTCGGTACCGGCGTTGTCCGGGGCGATCAGCCAGGTCTTGGTCTTGCGGGTCTTCCACCACGATTCGGTCAACAGGGCCAGGTCACCGCGGCCCCAGCTGATGCCGGCCAGGCGGCTGCCAAGCTGGGCCAGCGTCACCGGCGGCGTGTCGAACGGCGCGGCCTGCATCAGCACCGCATCGCGCACCTTGGCCTCCCTGTTCGGGTCGCCGCCGTCCTGCGCTTCGGCCCAGACCAGGGTGGCATCGGCATCACCGCGCCAGCTGATGTCGCGCACGCCGGTCACTTCAGCGTCGTTGCCGGTCGGCAGGCCTTCCACCAGCGGGCGCACGGCCACGGTGTGCACCAGCTTGCCGCTGGCACGGTCGATCACTTCAATGCGGCGCGGGAAACTGCTCACCGGCACCACGTAGGAGTACGGTCGCTGCACCGGCTGGCGCAGCACGAAGCGGCCATCCGGCGACACCGAGAAGCCCATGAAGATGCCGGCCGCGCCGATCGCGCGGGTGTTGCCATCCAGGCTGACTTCCATCGGTTGGGTGGTGGCGTAGTAATCGAACTGGCGCGCGTCGGCTTCGTTCTTCAGCAGGTCCTGGTAGGTACGGATCGACACCACGCCGCCGCCCTGGCTGGTCTGCTGCACGGCCGGGCCGGTCGGAATGCCGTCGGCGGCCGGGGCTGCACCGAGGTTGGCCGGGCGGGTGAACGCCACCAGACCGCGGCTGTCCGGCAGCCACTGGTAGCCGCTGCCGATCACCGTGTTCAGGCCCGCGACGAGGCGGCGCGCACTGCCAGCGGCCACATCCACCAGCCACAGTTCATTGGCGCCGGTACCCGCATCGACCTGGTTGAAGGCCAGCCACTTCTGGTCCGGCGACCACATCAGGCTGGCGATCGACAGCGTGGCCGGCAGACCGCTGATCTGCCGCTCCCTGCCGTCGGCCACGTTCATCAGCCACAGCTTCTCGCCGAAGCTGAAGCGGCTGTCGGAGAACGTGCGCGGGTTGATGCGCAGGCCGGCCAGTTTCAGTTCCGGCTGCGCCACCACCTGGATCGACGGCAGCGACGGCATCTGCATCAGCGCGGCCACGTCGCGGCGCGGCGACAGGTACAGCGACGGCGCGCGCGGGGCGTCGACCACCGCCTGCAGCGCCGCCGAGGGCAGCTCGTAGCCGCCGACGCCCTGGACCTGTACCGCAGCGGGCTGCGGGGCTGCCGCCCACGCCAGCGGGGCCACCGCCAGCAGTCCCATCGACAGGACCAGACCGGTCCAGCGCCGTGCGCGGCGCGCGTGCATGTTCATTCTTCAACCTGTGTGATGCGTGAAACCACCGACCTTAGCAGGCCATGCGCGCCTGCCCACCTGCCGATGGTTGGGTCATCGGCGTGTCACACCGGGGGCGCGATATAATGGCCGTCCTCCCCTGCCGAGGGGCGCTGCGACCGGATCCCCTGAGACCGGCCAGGCTCGGCAGGCGGTATTGCAACAACGGCGCCCGGCCAGATGCGAGCACCCGCTCGCCCACAACCGGAGCTACTGCATGAATGCTGTTGCCAAGTCCTTCTCCACCGAAGGCGACTACAAGATCCGCGACATCACCCTGGCCGACTGGGGCCGCAAGGAACTGGACATCGCCGAGCACGAGATGCCGGGCCTGATGTCGATCCGCCGCAAGCACGCCGCCAGCCTGCCGCTGAAGGGTGTGCGCGTGACCGGTTCGCTGCACATGACCATCCAGACCGCGGTGCTGATCGAGACCCTGAAGGACATCGGCGCCGACGTGCGCTGGGCCTCGTGCAACATCTTCTCCACCCAGGACCACGCTGCTGCCGCCATCGCCGCCACCGGCACCCCGGTGTTCGCCTGGAAGGGCGAGTCGCTGGAAGAGTACTGGGACTGCACCCTGGACGCGCTGACCTTCACCCTGGCCGACGGCACCCTGACCGGCCCGGAACTGGTGGTCGACGACGGCGGTGACGTGACCCTGCTGATCCACAAGGGCTACGAGCTGGAAAACGGCAGCACCTGGGTTGACGAAAAGGCCGCCTCGCACGAAGAACAGGTCATCAAGAACCTGCTCAAGCGCGTTGCCAAGGAGCGTCCGGGTTACTGGGGCCGCGTGGTCAAGGACTGGAAGGGCGTCTCCGAAGAGACCACCACCGGCGTGCACCGCCTGTACCAGCTGGCTCAGGCCGGCACCCTGCTGATCCCGGCGATCAACGTCAACGACTCGGTCACCAAGAGCAAGTTCGACAACCTGTACGGCTGCCGCGAGTCGCTGGCCGATGGCCTGAAGCGCGCGATGGACGTGATGCTGGCCGGCAAGGTTGCCGTGGTCTGCGGCTACGGCGACGTCGGCAAGGGCTGCGCCGCGTCGCTGCGTGCCTACGGCGCGCGCGTGGTGGTCACCGAAATCGATCCGATCTGCGCGCTGCAGGCGGCGATGGAAGGCTATGAAGTCAACACCATCGAATCGACCCTGGGCCGTGCCGACCTGTACGTCACCACCACCGGCAACAAGGACATCATCCGCATCGAGCACCTGAGCGCGATGAAGGACCAGGCCATCGTCTGCAACATCGGCCACTTCGACAACGAGATCCAGGTCGATGCGCTGGTGTCGTTCGCCGGCGTCAAGCACGTCAACATCAAGCCGCAGGTGGACAAGTACATCTTCCCGAACGGCAATGCGATCTTCCTGCTGGCCGAAGGCCGCCTGGTGAACCTGGGCTGCGCCACCGGCCACCCGAGCTTCGTGATGTCCAACTCGTTCGCCAACCAGACCCTGGCCCAGATCGACCTGTGGGCCAACAAGGACAGCTACGAGAACAAGGTGTACCTGCTGCCGAAGAAGCTGGACGAAGAAGTGGCGCGCCTGCACCTGGAAAAGATCGGCGTGAAGCTGACCACCCTGAGCCAGGAACAGGCCGACTACATCGGCGTGCCGGTGGAAGGCCCGTTCAAGCCGGACCACTACCGCTACTGATGCCTGCGGGGTGCCGGCCAGCGGCCGGCACTACTGGTGCATGCAACACACGGAACGGGCGCCTTCGGGCGCCCGTTCTGCGTTTGCGTGTGGCCGTACACCACGCATCCACGCATGGCGTGGATCTACTGCATACATCGCCTGACCTGCTGTGTCCACGCCATGCGTGGATGTCGTCCATCCGTTCCAAGGTAGATCTGATCTGGCCCCTTCAAAACGGACGCCATGCGTGGATGTTCCCCTGCCAACCCGAAGTAGATCCACGCCATGCGTGGATGTTCCCCACCGGAGCCGAGGACAATAGCCTCGGTCAAGGCAACGCGACCAGCGCGCGCTACGATGCCCACATGACTCCGGCCATCAACCTGCTCAAGCGCGAGAAGATCGCCCACACCGTGCGCAGCTACGTGCATGACGCCCACGCCGAATCGTATGGCGGCGAAGCCGTCGACAAGCTCGGCCTCGATCCCGCCCAGGTGTTCAAGACCCTGCTCGCCAGCACGGAATCACATGAACTGCTGGTGGCGATCGTGCCGGTGGCCGGCCAGCTGGACCTGAAGGCGCTGGCCGAAGCGGCCGGCTGCAAAAAATGCGAGATGGCCGCTGCGGATGCCGCACAGCGCGCGACCGGCTATCTGGTCGGTGGCATCAGCCCGCTCGGGCAGAAAAAGCGCCTGCGCACCTTCCTGGACGCCAGCGCCGAAGCGCTGCCCAGCCTGCATGTCAGCGCCGGACGCCGCGGCCTGGAAGTGGAACTGGCGCCGGTCGATCTGCTGCGCCTCACCGCCGGCCACTACGCTGCCGTCGGCAGGTCACGCTGATGCGCTGGCCGTGGTCCGCAGCGCCGATACCCCGGCTCGACGATGCGCAGGCCGATGTGCTGCTGCAGGACCTGCTGTCGCGCGACGCCTCGCGCATTACCGATGCCGCCCGTACGGTCGCGCGCCTGTTCAGTGCCTCATCGCTGGACGCGTTGGCCGCGCATGTGGATCTGATCGAATGCGGCTGCCAGGGCATCGCCCTTGGCGGCATGCTGATCAGCAACCAGGCGCACCTCAAAGCTGCGCTGCAACGACTGCGCTACTGGCAGGCGCATGAAGGCTGCCTGTGCGCACTCAATCCCCGCTACCCGTTCTTCGATCCGCGTCGCCTGATCGAACAAGGGCAGGTACAGCTGCTCTCGTTGCAGGAGGCCGAAGGGAGTTGGGGTGATTGCCATACCGTTGCCTGCACGCACTGCGGCCAGCATTGGCAGGCGATCGACCGCGAGTACCACTACCCGTGGTGGGAGTGGAGTGCCCTCTGACCGTGATGCAGCCACGCATGGCGTGGCTCTACTGCGGTCCGTACAGCCACGCCACACGTGGACGGCATTGCCCCGGTACATTCACGCCACACGTGGACGGCATTGCCCAGTAGATCCACGCCATGCGTGGATGGCGGTCACTCCACCAACTCGTACCGCATGGGTACACGCACGATGGTCAGCGCGGGCACCGTGCTTTTTGCATCGCCACGCACGAAATGCCAACCATGCAGCTCATCCACAGCCGCCTCGTCCAGCACCGCATGGCCACTGGAGGTCTCCACGATCACCGCAGCCACTACGCCGTGCGAGTCGATCAGCGCCTTGAGCAGGCTGCGCCCGGAAAGCCCCTGCTCCATGGCTTCGCGTGGATAGCGCGGCAACTTTCCGCGCGGTTGCATCCAGGGAACACCTTCGCCGACGAACAGGTCCTGGCTGCTACGCGCAGCACATCGCTTCGGTGTGCGCAGCAACAGTGATGGCCGCAGGTTGTCTACCGTCACCTCCGCGGGCGCCGCGCAGGCATGCTGCGTGAGTGCGGCCAGCATCTGCTGCTGCCGAAGCAGCGCCTTGCCATTGGTCGCCGTCACCTCGACCAGGCAACGACCGTCGCTGGGCTGCATCGACAGTGCAGTCACCCCCGCATCGCGCAGCCCGGACAGGGCCGCCAATGGCGCGCACGCGGTGTCAGCAGCGGGCTTGGCCGCCAGCAACACGCCTGCCAGCAACACCGGAATCATCCTTGCCCAGGTATCCATGCCCTGTCCTTTTGGGGTCTGCCTGGCCCGATCATAGCGGGCGCATGGGGCCGGATGATCGGGTCAGAGCCCCTCGGTGCGGGGATCTGACCCGGGCCGCCTACGGCCTCCAGTTGGCGTTGTTCTCCCAGAACTCAACGGAACGCCGGTAGGCTTCGCGATCCAGCGGAACACCGGAACCGCCTTCTTCCACGCCCAGCGCGTTGCGCATCATCGTGATCGGTGCCATCGGCACCTCTTCCGGCGCGGCGGTGTAGATGCAGCCGACGATGCCCCAGTCGGCCTCGATCGCTGAACCTTCCTTCGCCAGCTGCTCGGCGCTGTACAGGATCACCACCAGATAGTTCGCGCGCGGCGACTCCACACCCTCGAACCAGCGCACCAGTACCGGCAGTTCCTCGCGGTTGCGCGCCTCGTAGCTACTCCGCAGCTGGTGGCGGTTGGTGTCGGTGACCGGCACCGTCAGGCAGCGCGTGCTCGTCCAGTTCTCATAGACGAACAGCTTGCAGAACGGGGCGTAGCCGTCCAGCACCTTCAACGGTGCATGCGCATTGAGGTGTACCTGGAACTGCTCGGCAGTGCAGTCCTGGATGGTGTTGCCGCGCGGCACGCGTGGGAACAGACGGGGACGGGCGAAATCGGTGAGGACGATGGACATGGCATGCACGAACGGGAACAGGCCCTCAGGGTAACGGTCGATGCGCTTGAAGTCTGCTTCACATTTGCCGGTCACAGTGCCCGCACATCTCCCGGAGAGTTCTGCATGAACCGCTTCCCTTCCCTGCTGCTGGCCTGCGCGATGGCCATCCTCCACGGTCCCGTGGCCGCCTCGACCGCCGCTCCCGCACAGCCCCCGCGCGTGCTGCTGGTGGTCAGCAGCGAAGGCCGCGACCAGGGCCGCACCCGACCGGGCTTCGAGATGGACGAGTTCGCCCAGGCCTGGCTGATACTTCGCCGCAACGGTTTCGAGATCGATGTGGCCAGCCCACGCGGCGGCGCCGTGGAGGCCGACAAGTACAACGCCACGGAATCCTTCAACGCTGCGGCTCTGGCTGATCCCCTGGCCGTCCGCGCGCTGGCCGGTACCCTGCCAACGGCGCAACTGCGGGCAGGCGACTATCGCGGCGTGCTGGTGATCGGCGGCAAGGGCGCCATGTTCGATCTGCCGGCTGACAGCGCGCTGCAACGCACGATTGCCGCCATATGGGAACAAGGCGGCATCGTCGCAGCGGTCTGTCATGGCCCGGCGGCGCTGGCAGGCGTCCGCCTCGGCAATGGCCGCGCGCTGGTGGAAGGCCGCTCCATGACCGGTTTCAGCGAGGAGGAGGAGCTGCTGTTCGGCAAGCGCTGGGCGAAGGAATTTGCCTTCCAGCTGGAGCCGCGCATGCGTGAACTCGGGGCCCGCTGGCAGGAAGCGCCCCTGATGATGCCCAAGGTGGTGGTGGATGGACGCCTCGTGACCGGGCAGAACCCGTATTCAACCCCTGCGCTGGCCGAGGCATTCGTGCGTGCCAGCGGGCAGGTACCGGTGGCCCGTGAACCCTGGCGCGACGAGCGCAGCATGGCGCTGGTGGAGCGGCACCTGCAACTACGCGACACGCAGGCCGTCCAGCAGCTGGCGCGGCGCCCTGCGGATTACCACGTCGAACTGATCGGCATCCTTGGCTTCTACCAGCTGCAGGCTGCGCAGACGCCTGTAGCGATCGCCGATGCGCTGGCAATCATGCAGCTGGCCCGTCCACACATGGACGAACCGCGGCTGGACGTGGCGATGGCCGAAGCGCACTGGCGGCTGGGCGATGCCACGCGCGCCCGCACCCAACTGCGGGCCGTGCTGGAAAAGCAGCCTGCACTGGAAGAAGCTAAGGCACTTCTAGCCCGCATGCAGCCTTGACCATGGACGCCGAACGCCTGCGCCTGCTGTTGATCGAAGACAACCTGCCCTTGGCCTCGGCCATCGTCGACATGCTGCAGGCGCAGGGCCACCAGGTGGATTTCGCCGCCGACGGCGAGCTCGGCCTGCGGATGGTCCTGGCCAATCCGCCGGACGTCGTGCTGCTCGACCTGGGCCTTCCGGGAATCGATGGGACCACGGTGTGCCGTCGCCTGCGCGATGGCTGCGACCGCCACGTGCCTGTGTTGATGCTGACCGCACGCGACGCACTGGTCGACAAACTGCAGGGCTTCGCCGCCGGCGCCGATGATTACCTGGTCAAGCCGTTCGACGATGCCGAACTGCTGGCACGCTGTCTGGCGCTGGCGCGCCGCCATCGTCTCAACCAGCCCCACCGGTTGCAGATCGGCCCACTGTGCATCGATCGCCGCACGGGTCAGGCGTGGCGTGATGGCGTTGCGCTGGAGATGCCACAGCTGGCCCAGCGCATCCTGCTCGAACTGGCCGAAGCGTGGCCATGCACGGTGACCCGCAGTGAACTGGTGCAGCGCTTGTGGGGTGATGAAGCGCCACCGTCGGACCCGCTACGCTCGCATCTGTACCTGTTGCGGCAGGTCCTGGACAGGCCGTTCGACAGCGAGATGCTGCGCACCGTGCATGGTGTCGGCTTCCGTCTGGAAGCATCGCCATGAGGCCACGCCCGGTCCATCGTCTACGCCGGCGTCTGGTGGTGGCGTTCACCGTTTTCGCACTGCTGGTTGCCTCGGTCTTTGGAGTGTATTCGCTGGTCTTCATGTATGCAGTGGAGGACAGCATCTTCAACGCCCAGCTGGACCGCGAAGCGGCGGTGCAGCGTGCCTACCAAGCCCGCACGGGGCGCTGGCGCCTGCCCGCCGATGCAGCAGTCCAGCTGCATGACTCATCTGCCACATTTCCCGCCGACCTGCGGGCAGATTTCGCCGAGGAGCCTTGGCGCTCGGAGTTCGGCGGCGAGCAGGGCCGCCACTACCACGTCAAGCGCTTGCAGGCTTCCCCGTCCGCGCCTCCCGCATGGCTGGTGTACGAAGTCAGCGAACAGCTGGTGGTGCGTCCGATCCGCGATAGAGTGGTGCTTCTGCTGGGAGGTACGGCGCTGGCCATGATCCTGGTCGCGATCCTGCTCGGCCTGTGGCTGGCACGCCGCGCCACACGCCCCCTGTATGCGCTGGTCCATGAGGTTGAATCACTGCAACCACCGTCTGGACAGCGCACACACCTGGCAGACCGTTTCGGCAATGACGAAATCGGGGTACTTGCGCGCGCGCTGGATGGCTTGTCGGAGCGGGTCGCCGCGTTCATCGAACGGGAGCATGCCTTCACCCGTGATGCCAGCCACGAACTGCGTACACCGTTGAGCGTCATCTCCAGCGCGGCCAGCCAGTTGCTCGGCGAGGCGGGGCTGTCCGCACGCGGGCAACAGCATCTGCAGCACATCCGCCTGTCGGCGCTGCAGCTGCAGCAAGCCATGACCGCATTGCTGGCGCTGGCTCGCGAAGAACCTGCAGGCACACGTTGCGGGCCGGTCAGGCTCGTTCCGCTGCTTGAGCGGGTGATCGTTGAACAGTCCCCACTGCTGGCCTCGCGGCCGGTGGACGTGCAACTCTCGGTGCCCCACGACGCAGCACTGCACGCGCCAGAAGCTGCGCTGCAGGTGGTGCTGGCCAACCTGATCGGCAACGCCTTCGCGCACACCCCGCAGGGCACGGTGCTGATCACGTTCGAAGCAGGCGTTCTGCAGGTCCACAACACCGCTTCCGCCACACCTTCGCTGGGCAGCTGGCCCACGCCCCGCCCCTTCCAGAAGCGCGCAGACAGCAGCGGCAGCGGATTGGGGTTGGAGATCATGCGCCGGCTTTGCGACCACCACGGCTTGCATCTGGACATACAGGCCAATGACGGTGGCGTTCACGCGCAGCTTCGCAGCCAGCAGTGCGGCCCATGAAGCGTCTACTGAAAGTACTCGCTGCCCTCGTGTTGGTGCCCGCAGTGCTGTTCACCGCCGCTCTGCTCTGGCCGCTGTCGGCACCACCGTTGCCCGAGCCAGGCAACAGCCGCGTGATCGTCAACGCGCGGGTGGTGGACGTCGCGCGCGGCCAGGTCAGCGAACCCACCACGGTGACGGTGCGCAACGGCACGATCACCGCCATGGGCGAAACGCCACGGGACACCAACCTGCCGGTGCTCGATGCCGGTGGCCGTTGGCTGCTGCCCGGTTTCTGGGACATGCACACCCATGCACTGCAGTTGTCGCCGCAGCTGCAGTTCCCGCTGATGCTGGCCAACGGCATCACTGGCACCCGCGACATGATGGACTGCCCGCAGGCCACCGATCCGCTGATCGCCTGCGTAGCCGACAAGCGCCGCTGGACCGCACAGGCCGTTGCCGGCCAGCAGGTCGCACCGCGCTTCGTGCAGATCGCCAGCTTCTATTTCGAAGATCCAGCATTGGCGCCGGACACCGCGGCACAGCGTGCACGCGTGTACAGCGCGCGCGGTGTCGATACCTTGAAGGTCTACAACCGCCTGCGCGCGGATACCTACCAGCGGCTGGCCATCGAGGCGCGGCAGCTGCGTCGTCCGCTGGTCGGCCATCTGCCCAGGGCGGTGCCGCTGGAAGACGCCCTGCAGGCGGGTCAACGCAGCTTCGAACATGCGCACCTGTTCGTGCGCCATTGCTTCGACAACGCCGCCGCATGGCGTGGCGGCATGCTGGATGGCGAAGACCCGACCGCACTGGCCGAACGCATGGTCGGTGGCTACCAGCCTTCGGTGTGCAACCACGCATTCGGCTTGATGCAGGCAAGCGGTGCCGCGTTCGTGCCGACCCATGTCACCCGCGAAGAGGATGCACGAGCACGCGATCCGGCGTTCGTCGATGATGCGCGCTTGGTCTATCTGGATCCGCTTTCGCGCTGGGCATGGCGCGATGATCTGACGGCCACCGCCGATCGCTACCCAGGCCAGCGCGGCGAAGATGCGCTGAAGGTGTACTTCGATCATGGGCTGGCGCTCACCGGTGCCGCACATCGTGCAGGTGTCACCGTGCTGGTGGGAACCGATACCGCGCTGGGCGGCTTCCGCTATCACGATGAACTGCAGTGGCTGCGACAGGCAGGCCTGAACCAGGCGGACGTGCTGCGCGCGGCAACGCTGCAGGCCGCGCGTCATCTGCAGCTGCAGGCATCGCATGGCAGCGTCGAGGTCGGCAAAGCCGCAGACCTGGTGCTGCTTGATGGCAACCCGCTCCACGACACCGCCAATACCCGGCGCGTGCATGCGGTGCTGCTGGCGGGTCATCTTTACGACCGCCCACGGCTGGATGCACTGCTTGCCTATGCCCGTGCGCAGGCACGCTCGCCGGCGGTGATGGCACGCCTGCTGTGGGGCTTCATCACCAGCCCGGTCAGTGCCGAGCTGTAGCGGCGGCTACAACGCCATCCGCTCGCGCAGTTCACGCGCCTGCCGCCGCGACACCTCCACCTCGCTGCCATCATCGAGCGACAGGTCGTAGCCATCAGCGACGCTGGGCGTCACGCCACGAATACGGCGCAGGTTGACCAGCGTGTTGCGGTTGGCGCGAAAGAACAGCTCCGGCGGCAGGCGTGCTTCCAGCGCACTCAGGCTGCGGGTCAGCAGCGCATTCTGGTCGCGGAACCACAACCGCGTGTAGTTGCCATCCACCACCAACCGGCGGATCTCGGACACCGCGACGAACCAGCAGCGTTCGCCCTCGCGCACGAACACCTGGTCCTGCGCGCCCAGCGTGCTGCGCGTCTCCGGCGTTTCGCCCGCCACCACCTCGCGCTGGCGCGCCCGCTGCAATGCTTCCAGCAAGCGCGGTGCCTCGACCGGCTTCACCAGATAGTCCAGCGCGTTGGCCTGGAACGCGCGTACCGCGTAGGTGTCGTAGGCTGTGACGAAGACCACCGCCGGCACCGTCTCCAGCCCGTCCAGCACATCGAAGCCACTGCCCGAGGGCATCTGCACATCCAGCAGCACCAGGTCCGGCGCCAGTGTGGCGATCGCCTCGCGCGCGGCGGGCACATCGTCGGCCTCGCCCACGCACTGCACCCACGGCAACGCCGACAACAGCGTACGCAGTTCCTGCCGCGCCAGCCGCGCATCATCAACGATCAACACACGCAGCATGGCACTCATTGTGGAATCTCCAGCAGGGCCTGCATGCGGTCGCCGACCGGCTGCAGCGTGAAACGACCGCACGTGCCCAGCTGCGTGCGCAGATAGGCCAGGCCGACGCCGTGGCCATGGCTGGGTTCATTGCCCGTGCCCAGCGGGTTGTCCACCTGCAGACGCAGCACAGCATTGTCCAGCGTGGCGCGGATCTGCACCTCACCGCCGCCCGGGCGGCTGCCGATGCCGTGCTTGATCGCATTTTCCACCAGCAGCTGCAGCGCCATCGCCGGCAACTGCGCCTGCATGGCATCGGCATCGATGTGCTGGCTTACCTGCAGGCGCTGTTCGAAGTGGATCGCTTCGATGGCCAGGTAATCGTCCACTACCGCCAGTTCCTCGACCAGCATGACCTGCTCGCTGCGGTTGTGCGCCAACGCCTGGCGCAGCGTGCGCGACAGGCGGGTGACCATGTCGCGCGCACGCTCAGGATCTTCCAGGATCAGCGCGCGCAGGTTGTTCAGTGCGTTGAACATGAAGTGCGGATTGAGCCGTGCACGCAGCGCGTCACGCTCCAGGGCGCTGCGTTCGGCTTCGGCACGCAGTCGGGCCAGTTCGGCCTGGCGCGCACTGCGCACGCCGTGCAGGCCAGCCCACAACGCGGTCCACAGCCCCAGCATCAGCACGGTGTTGAGCCAGTAGAGCAGGCGTGCGACCGGGCGGAAATCACCCGATCGGCCACCAAAATCCACCCACCCCATCGCCAGCGCCGGCTGCAGCACCGCCGTCAGCAGCAGTTGCGCCAGTGCTGCGCCCAGCAGCACCGCCAGTGCCAGCCGCAGCACCAGCGCGCCCAGTTCCAGCCGCCACCAGCGGCCCCGCAATGCCAGCGCACGCACGCCGCCGCTGATGCCATACAGCAGCACGCCGAGGCCGACGCTGATCAGTGTGCCACCACTGCTGCCGCCACCGAACGCGCCGGTCATGGCCAGGCTGGTTACGCAGAACAGCGCCCAGCCGAGGGTGTTGATCAACCAGAAGCGCAGCGTGGACGTCGATTCGGGCATGGCAGTGACCGGTGCGGACGGGAGGTTCAGCGGTGGCTGTCGAGGAACGCCTGCACCTGCCCACGCAGCCATTGCGGATCATCCCACATCAGGAAGTGGTGGCCGGCCGCGCTCAGTTCGATGCGCACACCGGGCAGCGCTGCGTACTGCGCCTGGAAGATCGAACGGGCAGAGGCCTCGGTCGCTCCGAAGGCCTTGTAGGACGCCCATGCGCCCAGCACCAGCGTGGGCGAACGGATACCGGCCACTTCGCTGCGCAGGTCGTGCACCAGCAGGGAGTACATCGCATCGGCGGTGGTGGTGCGATCGCTGTCGCGGCCCCAGCGCTTCAGTTCAGGCAGGCGCGCAGTGGTGGCGGTCAAGGGGCCCAGCGCGGCTTCGGCCTGTGCCTGGTAACTGGCCGTGTCCGCGGCCAGCATGGCCGTGCGCATCTGCTCGGCCAACGGCTGCACGCTCTGCGCGGTGGCCTGCGGGTTCTGCATGCCCGCGTAGAAGGGCAACGCATCAACGATGACCAACAACCCCAGCGCATCCGGCTCCTTCAGCGCCATCTGCAGGGTCAGCACGCCCCCCAGGCTGTGGCCGATCACCGCCGGATGGTCCAGCTGCTGGCCCTGTACATAGGCCAGCAGCTGGTCGCGCATGGTCGACAGGAAATCCGCCGGGCGCGGCGTGGCGGCGCTGGCACCGGCAAAGCCGGGCAACTGCACCAGGTGGCACTGCACGTCCTTCAACGCCAGGCAGGTCTCGCGCCAGACCTCGGCGCTGCTGTTCAGTCCGGGAATCATCAGCAGCGGCCGGCCCTTGCCGACCACCTCGACCTGCACCTGGCCAGCGGCCGGGGCGCTGGCAGGGGCGGCATGCGCCGAGCCGGAACCGAGCACGGCCATCGCCATGCCGATCATCGCCAGCCGGGCCAGCGCCTTCATTGCGTACCACAGTGCCAGGAAGATCTTCATCGTCTACTCCTTCGTCGGGTGGGTGGTGCCGGAATGGGAACAGCGTGCTGCCGGCCCAGTACCCCCGGTTGCGATTTCGGAGCAGCGGCCGGTCGCCGGGGCGAACGGTTGCGTGCTGCGGACGGCGCCGCTTGCGCGTCATTTGCACATCCATCTTGATGGAGCGATATACTCACCCGTACCCGCCGCTGCCGCCCATGCCATGACTGCCATCAGCTTCGAGTTCTATCCCCCCAAGACCGACGAGCAGCGCAGCCAACTGGACCGCGCCGCGGCCAAGCTGAAGGACTACGGCCCCGAGTACGTGTCGTGTACCTTCGGCGCCGGTGGCTCGACCCTGAGCTACACCTCCGAGACCGTGCGCCATCTCAACCAGCACCATGGCTTCGACGCGGCCCCCCACCTGTCCTGCGTCGGCGGCACCCGCCAGGAGATCCGCGAGCTGCTCAAGCTCTACCGCGCCATCGGCTGCCGCCGCCTGGTCGCGTTGCGTGGCGACCTGCCCTCCGGCATGGGTTTCCCTGGCGACATGCGCTATGCGGCCGAGTTGATCGCCTTCATCCGCGCCGAACATGGCGACGCGTTCCGCATCGAGGTCGGCGCCTACCCGGAAACGCATCCGCAGGCCTCCGATGCGCTGGCCGACCTGAAGCACTTCAAGGCCAAGATCGATGCCGGCGCCGACGCCGCGATCACCCAGTACTTCTTCAACCCCGATGCCTACTTCCACTTCGTCGACGAAGTGCGGCGGCTCGGCGTGCAGGTGCCGATCACTCCCGGCATCATGCCCATCGCCAACTTCAGCCAGCTGCGTCGCTTCTCCGAGCAGTGCGGTGCGGAAATTCCGCGCTGGATCGGCCGCAAGATGCAGGCCTACGGTGATGACACCGAATCGGTGCGCGCCTTCGGCGCTGAAGTAGTGGCCAGGCTGTGCCAGCGCCTGATCGAAGGCGGCGCGCCCGGCCTGCACTTCTACACGTTGAACCTGGCCAAGCCGACCACCTCGGTGCTGAAACTGCTGCAGGGCTGAAAGCACGCCACGCAGCCTTCAACGGCGCTACCCTGCGTCGATGAACCGGTTTTTCTTCCTGCTGATGCTGTTGCTGCTGTGGTCGCTGTCGAGCACTGTCCATGCGCAGTCCACGCGCCTGAACCGCTGCGCCGATGCCCAGGGCCAGAGCGTGTATACCGACCGGCCCTGCGACAGCCTGGGTGCGCGGTCCCGGTTGCCACCGCCCGCAGCCACCGGCAACACCCTGCCACGCGACACGCTGGGCGCGCGCTGCCCGCGCCGGCTGAGCGAGCTGGTGGAGGCTTTGCGCAACGGTATTTCCGGCAATGATGTGAACCGGCTGTCCTCGCTGTACCTGTGGGGCGCGGTCTCCGACGCCGGCGCGCAGCGCATCCTGGGCCAACTGGAATCGTTGGCGCGACGGCCGTTGGTGGACGTGGCACCGGTGTATCCCTCGCAGGCGCTGCCGCAATCGCAGGATGAGGGCCAGAGCCCTGGTGCGCAGGGATCCGACCCCGTGGCCTCTGTGGCGCGGCATCCGATCGGCCTGCGCCTGGAGCAGACGCTGCCCGGCAGCGCGGCGCGTGCGTCCACGGTGCTGGGGCTGCGGCGGCAATATGGGTGTTTCTGGATCACGCTGTGATCGCGAACATCCATCCACGCATGGCGTGGATCTACTGCCTTCGTTCCACACGGTAGCGCCGGGCCATGCCCGGCGAGCGAAGCAGCCTTACTCCGGCCACAGCGCGCGAATCGCGGCGATGCCCTGCCCGCCGTGGCGGCGCGCCTCGGCGATGTGGCCGCTGCCCATGCCGCCCAGCGCGTAGATCGGCAATGACACCTGCGCACGCAGCTCGGCAAAGGCATCCCAGCCCAGCGGCACGGCATCGGGATGGCTGGCCGTGGCCTGTACCGGGCCCAGCACCGCAAAATCACAACCCAGCCGCTGCGCGGCCTGCAGCTGCTGCAGGTCATGACAGGACGCGGCAACCAGCTGCCCCTCGGGAAGCGGGCGTTTGTCCAGCTCCAACAGTTGTTCGCTGCCCAGGTGCACGCCCACGCCCAGTGCGCGCGCCAGTTCAATATCGCGATTGAGCAGCCACTGCACGCCGCTGCGCCGATGCGTGCGCAGGGCCTGTTCCAGCATCGCCTGCCGCTGTGGATGTGCCGGTGGCAAGCGCAGCTGGATGCGCTGCTGGCCCGCGCCCACTGCGCGCTGCAGCTGCTCATGCCAATGCTGCACGCCACTGCCATCGTCGGCCGGCGCCGGCGTGATCAGGTAGCTGTCGGGCTGGCGCAACGCAGCCACCACCGGCAGGTCGGCCGGCGGCATCGAGTAGCGGCCCAGCTTGTCCGGTGCCACCCAGGTGATCGCCTGGCCTTCGCGCCCACGGGGGGTGCCCTTCCAGCTGCGCACATGGCGCACTTCCAGGGTCAGGTGCTTGTCCGGGTAACGCTGCGGCACGTCCATCAGCCACTCGCCGACATCGGCCTCGATACCCAGTTCCTCGCGCAGTTCACGCACCAGCGCCTGTTCGGAGGTTTCGCCGGATTCGCGTTTGCCACCGGGGAATTCCCACAGGCCGGCCATGTCGCGGTTCTCGGTACGGCGGTTGAGCAGCACGCGGCCACGGGCGTCGGTGATGACGGCGGCCACAACGTGGATCGATCGGGTGGGGGAAGGCATGGGGGAAGAATGCCCAGAACAGGGCGACCGGCGCAATCACGGTACCGGCGGGATCCTCCGCGGCCAAAGAAAAACCCCGCTTTCGCGGGGTTCTTCGAGGTCAGCTCAGCTGGCCGTGGCAGTGCTTGTACTTCTTGCCACTGCCGCAGGGGCATGGATCGTTGCGGCCGATCTTCGGCTCGTCGCGCTGCACCTGTGCGATGCCCTGCTGGGCGGCCTGCACCTGCGCAGCTTCCTCGTCGGCGCTGTAGCTGCCAACGTCCTGGTGCTGGAACTGCGACTGGCTCAGGCGGGCTTCGACCTGCTGGCGCTCGGCCGCTTCCAGGGCCTGCACTTCCTCGTCGCTGCGGATGCGCACGCGCGACAGCAGGGTCACCACTTCGCGCTTGACGTTCTCCAGCATGTCCGAGAACAGCTCGAAGGCTTCCTTCTTGTACTCCTGCTTCGGCTGCTTCTGCGCATAACCGCGCAGGTAGATGCCCTGGCGCAGGTAATCCATGCGGGCCAGGTGCTCCTTCCAGCTCTGGTCCAGCACGGTCAGCATCACGTGCTTCTCCAGCGCGCGCATGGTCTCTTCACCCACGCCGGCTTCCTTCTCGGCGAAGTGCTGGTTGACGCGTTCCTGCACCTTGGCGGTGATGGCTTCGGCATCCAGTTCTTCGTGCGATTTGACCAGGTCGGTCAAGGACATCTGCAGGCCGAAGTCCGACTCCAGGGTCGCTTCCAGGCCACGCAGGTCCCACTGCTCGTCGATCGAGTTCGGCGGCACGAAGCGCGCGACGATGTCGAAGATCACGTCGTCGCGGATGCCGTCGACGTTGTCCTTCACCGACTCGGCGTCCAGCAGTTCGTCGCGCTGGGCGTAGATCACCTTGCGCTGGTCGTTGTTGACGTCGTCGAAGTCCAGCAGGTTCTTGCGGATGTCGAAGTTGTGGGCTTCGACCTTGCGCTGCGCCTTTTCGATCTGGCGGCTGACCAGGCGGTCTTCGATGACGTCGTCTTCCTTCATGCCCATCATGCGCATGGCCTTCTGCACCCAGTCGGAGGCGAAGATGCGCATCAGGTTGTCTTCCAGCGACAGGTAGAAACGGGACGAGCCCGGGTCACCCTGGCGACCGGAACGGCCACGCAACTGGTTGTCGATACGACGCGACTCGTGGCGCTCGGTGCCGACGATATGCAGGCCGCCCGCAGCCTTCACCGCGTCATGGCGCTTCTGCCATTCGGCCTTGACCGCGGCCTTCTGCGCGTCGGTTGCGTCTTCGCCCAGTTCGTGGATTTCCGCTTCCAGCGAACCACCCAGCACGATGTCGGTACCACGGCCGGCCATGTTGGTGGCGATGGTGACCGCGGCCGGACGACCGGCATTGGCGACGATGGTCGCTTCGCGGTCATGCTGCTTGGCGTTGAGCACTTCGTGCTTCACGCCCGCCTTGCTCAGGTGCTCGGACAGCATTTCCGAGGTTTCGATCGAGGTGGTACCCACCAGCACCGGCTGGCCGCGCTTGGCGCACTCTTCGATGTCGGCCAGCACCGCATTGAACTTGCCCTTGCGGTTGAGGAACACCTGGTCCGGGCTGTCCTTGCGGATGGTCGGGCGGTTGGTCGGGATCACCACCACTTCCAGGCCGTAGATGCTCTGGAACTCGAACGCTTCGGTATCGGCCGTACCGGTCATGCCGGACAGCTTCTTGTACATGCGGAACAGGTTCTGGAAGGTGATGCTGGCCAGCGTCTGGTTCTCGCGCTGGACCGGCACGCCTTCTTTCGCTTCCACCGCCTGGTGCAGGCCATCGGACCAGCGACGGCCGGACAGGGTGCGGCCGGTGAACTCATCGACGATGACCACTTCGCCGTCGCGCACGATGTAGTCCACGTCACGCTGGTAGATCGCGTGCGCGCGCAGCGCGGCGTTGAGGTGGTGGACCACCGTCAGGTTCTGCGGTGCGTACAGGCCTTCGGTCTCGGCATTGAGGATGCCGGCCTCGACCAGCAGCTGCTCGGCGTGCTCCATGCCCGCTTCGGACAGGTGCACCTGCTTGCCCTTTTCGTCGACCCAGAAGTCGCCTTCGCCGTCTTCCACGTCCTGCTTGACCAGGTTCGGCACGACGCGGTTGACCCGGATGTACAGCTCCGGGGAGTCATCGGCCGGGCCGGAGATGATCAGCGGGGTGCGTGCTTCATCGATCAGGATGGAGTCGACTTCGTCGACGATGGCGTAGTGCAGGCCGCGCTGGTAGCGGTCGGCCTTGGACAGCGCCATGTTGTCGCGCAGGTAGTCGAAACCGAATTCGTTGTTGGTGCCGTAGGTGATGTCCGAGGCATAGGCTTCGCGCTTGTCGCTGTGCGGCATGCCCGGGTACACCACGCCCACGCTCAGGCCCAGCCAGTTGTACAGCTTGCCCATCTGCGCGGCATCGCGGCGGGCCAGGTAGTCGTTCACGGTGACCACATGCACGCCCTTGCCTTCCAGCGCGTTGAGGTACACCGGCAGGGTCGCCACCAGGGTCTTGCCTTCACCGGTGCGCATTTCTGCGATCTTGCCCAGGTGAAGCACCATGCCGCCGATCAGCTGCACGTCGTAGTGGCGCATGCCCAGCACGCGGCGACCGGCCTCGCGGCAGACCGCGAACGCTTCCGGCAGCACCTTGTCCAGGGCTTCACCATCGGCGATGCGCTGCTTGAACTCCGGCGTCTTGGCCTGAAGCTGCTCGTCGGAAAGCTTCTCGATCTCCGGCTCCAGCGCATTGATCTTGGCGACGATGCGGTTGAGCTGGCGCAGCTGTCGTTCGTTACGACTGCCAAATACGCGGGTAAGCAGGCTGTTGATCATTGAAGGAACCGGGTTGGATGGACACGACGCCCGGCCTCCCCCTTGGGATCCGTCCGCCGCAAACGAAACAGGGCGCCTGGCGCCCTGTCGATGGCAACACCCATTGTAGCTTGGGACGGGCGCGAGGGGTTTCAACCCCGTAGGGGGTAGTGCCGGCCGCTGGCCGGAAACCTCGTTAGGTCATCCACAGGCATTGCCGGCCAGCGGCCGGCACTACCAAGCAGGGATCAACCGCGGCTGATGCGACCGACCGGCGTGTTGCCGCCGTCGCCCAGGAACTTGCGCGGGTTGACCACGTTGCCGTTTTCCCACACCTCGAAGTGCACGTGGGCGCCGGTCGAACGGCCGGTGGAACCGGCCTTGGCCACTTCCTGCCCTGCACGGACCAGGTCGCCCACCTTCACCACCAGGCGCGAATTGTGCGCGTAGCGGGTGACGTAGCCGTTACCGTGGTCGACGTCGACCACGTTGCCGTAGCCGCCCTTCACGCCGGAGAAGCTGACCACGCCTTCGGCCACGGCCATCACCGGGTCACCGACCCTGGCGTGAAAATCCATGCCCTTGTGGGTGGCGGCACCGCGGCCGAACGGGTCGGCACGGGTACCGAAGCCGGAGGTCACATAGCTGTTGCGGATCGGCATGCGCGACGGCACGGCGTTCTGCTGCAGCTGGTGGTCGAACATCAGCGATTCCATCACCGACAACTGGCGGCCTGAAGCAGCGAAGCGCTGCTCCAGCACCTGTAAGTCGGCGTTGACGTCCTTGACCGGGATGTCGGTGGTCGGGCCACCAGCATCGCCGTCACCCAGGCCGGGGGTCTCGTTGAAGTCGAATTCGCCGTCTTCCAGCTTGCCCATCTGGGTCAGCCGTTCGCCGAGGGCGTTCAGGCGGGTAGCCTGGGCCTGCAGCTCGCCGAGGCGGGCCGCCAGCGCGTTGACCTGGGTCTGCGCGTCGCGCCGGACCTTGGCCAGCTCCGCGTCCTGTCGCTCGACCTTGGCCTGCAGGCGCGAATCATTCAGCGCGCTCGCGCCAATGCCGCCGGCAAGGCCGATAATGCAGCCTACCCCGAGCACGCTGCCCAGCAGGGCGCGGGGGCGGTCCTCGAAATAGAACCGCAAACGCGCGATGGGCGACGATTTGGCCTGTCCTTCACGCGTTTTGATTACGATCTTTTTGAATGCCATCAGTGAGTTTTCATGTCTGAGCCGAAATCCAGCGTTCGCCCCGCCTCCATGCCGAAACCGGCGCTGGATGCGGTGATGGCTGACAAAAGCGGGAACCCGCTGCGGCGTGCCTTGTGGCTCGACGCGCTGGACCGTCAGTTGCGCCCCCAGTTGCCGCCCCCTCTTCGCAGCCGTTGCCGGCTTGCCAATGTGGACGGGGAACACCTCGTTTTTCTCGTCGAGTCCCCGGTCTGGCATGCCAAGTTGCGGCTTGCCGAAGCCCAGTTGCTCGACGCGGCCCGTTCCATCGGGCTGAAGGCCACCAAGGTGACCATCAAGACTGCGTCTCCCACTCCCACGCGCTCCCCAGCGCTCGACAACCGGAATGGACCCCACGCAGTTTCAGCCGCCACGCACAAAGGGCTACGCGACGCCTTGGCTTGCCTGCAGGACGCTCCTTCAAAGCCGAAGAAGCGGTCCTGATGACAACGGAGCATCCGGCTCCGCTCCCCGTCGCGCGTGTCACCACGGCGTGAAACATTTCGGGGGCCGGGTCGCATCCTAGCTGCCATCCGGGGCCCTGTCGTTAGATTGGTGTTAAAACTACGTTAAATTCAGGCTTCCGATCCAACAGGTTCACAAAACCGTGATCTCGAACCCGCCTTGACGCTCCTCAAGCGCACTGAATGCGCGGCGAGCGCCTGAAACGACAACGCCGCCCTTGAAGGCGGCGCTTTTGTCTTTCAATTCAACAACCTATAAAGGTCAGGCGTACGCCGGAGTCGCGTACTCGACCGGATCCGGGGTGGCCGGCGAGTCGAAGCTGACCCATTCCCAGGCGGTGGCGTCGGCCATCAGCGCCCGCACCAGCTTGTTGTTGAGCGCGTGACCGGATTTGAAGCCCTCGTAGGCGCCCAGCACCTGGCCGCCGGCCAGATAAAGGTCGCCGATCGCATCGAGGATCTTGTGGCGCACGAATTCGTCGGCATAGCGCAGGCCGTCTTCGTTGAGCACGCGGAACTCGTCCAGCACGATGGCATTGTCCATCGAGCCACCCAGGCCCAGGTTGCGTTCGCGCATGTACTCCAGGTCGCGCATGAAGCCGAAGGTGCGCGCGCGGGAGATTTCCTTGGTGTAGGCCAGCGTCGAGAACTCGATTTCCTGGCGCGACTGCTTGGCCGGGATCATCGGGTGGTCGAACTGGATGGTGAAGCCCAGCTTGTAGCCTTCGTACGGGGTGAAGCTGGCGACCTTGTCGCCCTCGGTCACTTCCACGGTCTTCAGCACGCGGATGAAGCGCTTCGGCGCCTCCTGTTCCACGATGCCTGCCGACTGCAGCAGGAACACGAACGGGCCGGCCGAACCGTCCATGATCGGCAGCTCGGCCGAGGACAGTTCGACGATGATGTTGTCCACACCCAGGCCGGCCAATGCCGACATCAGGTGTTCGACGGTCTGGATCTTCGCGTCGTTGCAGGTCAGGCCGGTGCACAGGGTCACTTCGGTGACCAGTTCGGCCTTGGCCGGCACTTCCACGACCGGGTCCAGGTCCACGCGGCGGAACACGATGCCATGGTTGACCGGTGCCGGGCGCAGGGTCATGTAGACCTTGTCACCGCTGTGCAGGCCAACGCCGGTGGCGCGGATCGTGTTCTTGAGGGTGCGTTGCTGGATCATGGGGGATGGACCGGAAGTGACACATTAGATTAACACGCAGGGTCCCCTACCCTTGCTGAAACGCCGGCAGGACACACCGGCGCGCCAATGGGACGCGCGTGAAGCAGGGCGGCCGGGCCCATCCTGGCCCGGCGCCCGCGTTTTCAGGACATGGTGGCGCAACCCGGGGAGGACAAGCCCCGGGCCGCCCCGCTTAGTCCGCCTGGCGGCGCAGGAAGGCCGGGATGTCCAGGTAATCGTTCGGCAGTTCCGCCGCCGCCGGGGCCGAAGCCACCGGGGCCGACGGGGTGGAAGCGGCCGCAGTGTCGCTGCTGGCACGACGCAGACCCAGGCCCATGCCGCCCACAGCCTTGGACACGGCGTCGCCGCCATTGTCGAAGTCGCCGAATTCCGGCTGGCCGGTGGTGGCGTTGCGGACCAGCTTGATCGGCGCACGCTCGCCCGGACGCTGGGACTTGCTGGCCGACACGCGGTTCAGGCCGGTGGCGACCACGGTCACGCGCACTTCGTCCTGCATGTCCGGGTCGAGCACGGTACCCACCACCACGGTGGCGTCTTCGGAGGCGAAGCCATCGATGGTGCGGCCAATCTCGTCGAACTCGGCCATGGTGAAGTCGGCACCTGCGGTGATGTTGACCAGGATGCCGTTGGCACCGGCCAGGTTCACGTCATCCAGCAGCGGGTTCTGGATGGCCGATTCGGCAGCGGCCTGCGCGCGGTCATCGCCACGGGCGGTGCCGGTACCCATCATCGCCAGGCCCATTTCGGACATGACGGTGCGCACGTCGGCGAAGTCGACGTTGATCAGGCCCGGACGCACGATCAGGTCGGCGATGCCCTGCACGGCGCCCTGCAGCACGTCGTTGGCGGCACGGAAGGCCTGGATCATGGTCGCGTTGCGACCCAGCACGGTGATCAGCTTCTCGTTCGGGATGGTGATCAGCGAGTCGCAGTGCTGGCTCAGTTCTTCGATGCCCTTCAGCGCGACCTGCATGCGGCGACGGCCTTCGAACGGGAACGGCTTGGTGACCACGGCCACGGTCAGGATGCCCATTTCCTTGGCCAGCTGTGCCACCACCGGTGCAGCGCCGGTGCCGGTGCCACCGCCCATGCCGGCGGTGATGAACACCATGTCCGCACCCTGCAGCGCGTCCATGATGCGCTCACGATCTTCCAGAGCGGCCTGACGGCCGACTTCCGGGTTCGCGCCTGCGCCCAGGCCCTTGGTCACGTTGGTACCCAGCTGCAGCTGCAGCTTGGCACCACAATTCTTGATGGCCTGCGAGTCGGTGTTGGCGGTGATGAATTCCACGCCATCCACTGCCGAGTTGACCATGTGCGCCACGGCATTGCCGCCGCCGCCGCCCACGCCAACAACCTTGATCACCGCATTGGGTGCCATCTTTTCGATCAGTTCAAAATGCGCCATGTCCGTGTCCTCGTTGTATCCGCTTTCGATTGCATGGGCATTCGGGCGTCCTGCCTTCGTGCTGCATGCCGTCGTTGCGGCTGTGTGGGTTATGTGTTGCCGGTGTTGCGTCGTGTTGCTGGTATTGCAACCGGGCGAGCCCGGGTAGTGCAGGTTCCGCGTCAGAACTCGCCGCGGAACCAGGTCTTGAGTTTCTTGAACATGCTTCCCGCGCGCCCGGTCGGCAGCGACGGCCGGCGCGGGTGCTCGATCTGGCTGCCCATCAGCAGCAGGCCCACACCGGTGGCGTGCACCGGGTTGCCCACCACTTCGCCCAGGCCGGTAACGTGCTGCGGGATGCCCACGCGCACCGGCATCTGCAGCATTTCCTCAGCCAGTTCGACCACGCCTTCCATCTTCGAAGCGCCACCGGTCAGCACCATGCCGGCGCGCACCAGTTCCTCGAAGCCGGAGCGACGCAGTTCGGCCTGCACCATCTCGAAAATTTCCTCGTAACGGCCCTGCACCGCCTGCGCCAGCGAATGGCGCGGCATGCGGCGCGGCGGACGGTCGCCCACCGACGGCACCTGGATGCTTTCTTCGGCAGTGGCCAGCTGGGCCAGCGCGCAGGCGTAGCGCACCTTGATCTGCTCGGCTTCCGGAGTCGGCGTGCGCAGCATGTGCGCGATGTCGTTGGTCACGTGGTCGCCGGCGATCGGCAGCGAAGCGGTGTGGCAGATCGCGCCCTGCACGAACACCGCGATGTCGGTGGTGCCGGCGCCCATGTCGACCAGCACCACGCCCAGCTCGCGCTCGTCGGCGGTCAGCACCGCCACGCTGGAGGCCAGCGAGGACAGCACCAGATCGTCCACCTGCAGGCCGCAGCGCTGCACGCACTTGCTGATGTTGGCCGCGGCCGACTGCGCGCACACCACCAGGTGTGCATGCACTTCCAGGCGTACGCCAGTCATGCCGACCGGGTTGCGGATACCTTCCTGCGAATCGTCCAGCACGTACTCGCGCGGGATCGCGTGCAGGATCTTCTGGTCGGCCGGAATCGCCACCGCCTTGGCCGCATCAAGCACGCGATCCAGGTCACCCCAGGTCACTTCGCCGTCGCGGATCGGCACGATGCCGGGCGAGTTCTTGCACTGCACGTGGTTGCCGGAAATGGAGGCATACACCGAGCGGATCTCGCAGCCGGCCATCAGCTCGGCTTCTTCCACCGCACGCTGGATCGACTGCACGGTCGATTCGATGTCCACCACCACGCCACGCTTGAGCCCGCGCGATTCGTGCGAGCCGATGCCGATCACTTCGATCGGGTTGCCCGGCGAATACTCGCCCACCAGCGCCACCACCTTGGAGGTGCCGATGTCCAGGCCAACGATCAGCGATTTGTCACCCTTGCGATTCATGTTCTTTCCTGCGTGCTTCTGGCCGGGGTCGCCGGCGTTTTCGCCGACGTGGCCGGGGTACCCCAGCTCAGCGTGAAACCATTGGTGTAACGGAGGTCGGCGCGTTCGATCGGCGCGTCCTGACGGTTGAGCTGCGGCAGCACTTTGACGAAGCGCTGCATGCGCGAGCGCGCGTCGTCGCGGCCGACCACCACTTCGGTGCCATTGCTGAGCACCAGCGACCAGCTGCCCCGCGCATCCATCGTCACCCGGCGCACGTCCACGCCGGCCGGTGCGAACAATGCACGCGAGTCGCTGTACAGCTTCATCACTTCTTCGGTCTGGCTGTCCGGACCGTCCAGTTCGGGCAGCGCCAGGTCAGCCAGCTTCTTCGGCGTGGGGAACAGCTTGCCCTGCTCGGAAACCAGGCGGTCATTGCCCCAGCGCGCGAACGGCTTGTGCTCGACCAGGGTTACTTCGAGTACATCCGGCCACTGCTTGCGCACCCGCGCGCTTTCCACCCACGGCAGCTTTTCCAGCGCGTCCTGCGCATCCTGAAGCTTGACCGCGAAGAAGCCCGCATGCGCATACGGCAGCAGCACCTGCTGCAGCTGCTCGGCCGGTACCCGCTTGAACTCACCGTGCACGCGCAGCTTCGCCAGCGGCCAGCGCTCGGCGCCGACCCAGCCATTGACCACGGCCACCACCGGCAGTGCAACCACCGACAGGGCCAGCAGCCAGACGAAGATGCGCAGCACCGCGTTCATGCGTGCGAGGCCTCCAGGGTCTGTTCCAGCACGCGCCACACCAGCTCTTCGAAGCGGATGCCGGCCTGGCCTGCAGCCTTGGGCACCAGCGAATGGCTGGTCATGCCCGGCGCGGTGTTCACTTCCAGCAGGAAGAAGCGTCCGCTGTCACGGTCGCGCATCACGTCCACGCGGCCCCAGCCACGGCAGCCGGCGGCGCGGAATGCGGCCAGCGCGATGCGCCGGATCTCCTCCTCGTCGTCACCCTCCAGGCCCGGGCACAGATACTGCGTGTCTTCGGCGATGTACTTGGCGTTGTAGTCGTACCACTGGCCCTTGGGCACGATGCGGATCGACGGCAGCGCAACATCACCGAGGATGGCCACGGTCAGCTCATCGCCCACCACCATCTGCTCCATCAGCAGTTGGCCGTCGTAGCGCGCGGCCAGCGCCACGGCCTCGTCCAGACCGGCATCGTCGGTCACCCGGCTGATACCTACACTGGAGCCTTCGTTGGCCGGCTTGACCACCACCGGCAGGCCCAGTTCGGCGGCATTGGCGTGCACGTCCTCGGCGGTGACCTTTCGGTACTGCGGGGTCGGCAGGCCCAGCGACAGCCACACCTGCTTGGTGCGGATCTTGTCCATGCTCAGCGCCGAGCCCAGCACGTTGGAGCCGGTGTACGGCACACCGAAGGCGTCCATCAGGCCCTGCACGATGCCGTCCTCACCACCACCGTTGTGGCCGTGCAGGATGTTGAACACGCGGTCGATGCCACCGGCAGCCAGCGCCTTGGCAAGCGCCGGAATGCCATCCACCGCGAACGCATCGATGCCGCGCGACTGCAGCGCTTCGAGCACGTTGCGGCCGGAGTCCAGCGACACCTCGCGTTCGCTGGAGCTTCCGCCCAGCAGCACGGCGACGCGACCGAACACGGCCGGGTCGGTCACGCGCAGCGGCGGGAAGGTCAGCGTGCTCACGCCTCGCCCTCCGCCTTGAAACCTTCCACCGCAATGTGGCTTGCGACGGCACCGATGTCACCGGCACCCATCATCAGCAGCAGGTCACCATCCTGCAGCACGTCCGGCAGCACGCTGGCCAGCTCGGCAGCCTTGCCTACCACCACCGGCTCGCTACGGCCGCGCGCACGGATGGCCCGCGCCAGCGCATGCGAGTCGGCACCGGCGATCGGTTCTTCACCGGCCGGATAGACCTCGCTCAGCACCAGCGCATCGACGCTGGACAGCACGGCGGCGAACTTGTCGAACTGGTCCCGGGTACGGCTGTAGCGGTGCGGCTGGAAGGCCACGACCAGACGCTTGTCGGCCCAGCCACCACGGGCGGCGGCAAACACCGCCTCAAGTTCGCTCGGGTGATGACCGTAGTCATCGATGATGCGCACCTTGGCACCGCTGGCAGTGGTCACTTCGCCCAGATCATTGAAGCGACGGCCGACACCTGCGAAGGCTTCCAGCGCACGTGCGATCGCATCCGGTGCCACGCCCAGCTGCCAGCCCACTGCAGCGGCGGCCAGTGCATTGAGCACGTTGTGCTTGCCCGGCAGTGCCAGCACCACTTCCTGGCTGGTGCCCTGCGGCAGGCGCAGGGTGAAGCGCATGCGCGAACCTTCCTGCACCACGTTCTCGGCACGCACATCGGCCTGCGGGCTCATGCCGTAACTCATCACGTGGCGCGGGGTCTTGGCGGCCAGTGCAGCCACTTCCGGGTCATCGATGCACAGCACCGCCAGGCCGTAGAACGGCAGGCGCTGCAGGAATTCGGCGAACGCCGCCTGCACGCGGGCAAAATCGTTGCCGTAGTTTTCCAGGTGGTCGGCATCAATGTTGGTGATGATTGACATCAGCGGGTTCAGGCGCAGGAAGCTGCCATCGCTTTCGTCGGCCTCGGCCACCAGCCACTGGCCACCGCCCAGCTTGGCGTTGGCACCGGCAGCCAGCAGCTGGCCACCGATCACGAACGTCGGGTCCAGGCCACCTTCGCTCAGCACCGCGGCGGTCAGGCTGGTGGTGGTGGTCTTGCCATGGGTACCGGCCACGGCGATGCCGCGGCGGAAGCGCATCAGCTCGGCCAGCATCGCCGCACGCGGCATGATCGGAATGCGCTGGCTGCGCGCTTCCATCAGTTCCGGGTTGTCTTCGCGGATGGCGCTGGAGACCACCACGCAGTCGGTGCCCAGCACATTGGCCGCCGAGTGGCCGCGCATGATGCGCGCACCCAGGCTGGCAAGGCGGCGGGTCGCCACGTTGTCGGCGTTGTCCGAGCCGGACACCTCGTAACCCAGCGTCAGCATTACTTCGGCGATACCGCTCATGCCGGTGCCGCCGATGCCGACGAAATGCACGCGCGGGAACGCGCGCACCAGGTCGTTGGTGTCGTGCAGGCGACGGATCATGCGCGGCCTCGCGCAGGGCAGGCGCGGTGGCATGCCTTCTTCATACAGCTTCCTCGAGAATGATATCGGCGATGCGTTCGGCGGCATCGACCTTGGCCAGGGCACGCGCGGCTTGCGCCATCTGCATGCGGCGGGCGGGATTTTCGGACAGATCGCGCAGCAGTGCGGCAATGCCGTCGGCCAGCGTTCCGTCCTGCTTCAGCAAAACCGCCGCGCCGCGCTCGACCAGGTATTCCGCATTGCGGGTCTGGTGATCGTCGACGGCAGCGGGGAATGGCACCAGCACACTGCCGACACCGACCGCGCACAGCTCGGCCAGCGTCGAAGCGCCCGCGCGGCACACCACCAGATCGGCCCAGGCGAAGGCCTCGGCCATGTTGGCGATGAACGGGGTGATTTCAGCCTGCACACCGGCCTTGGCATAGGCCTCGACCGCTTCGGCATGCATCTTCTCGCCACTCTGGTGGCGCACCTGCACGGGTACGTCGGCGCCCAGCGCGGCAATGGCCTGAGGCATGCCGGTATTGAGTGCACGTGCACCCTGGCTGCCACCGACCACCAGCACACGCAGCGGCCCCTGGCGTTCGGCGAAACGCTGCTCCGGCGGCGCGATTGCAGCGATTTCCGCACGCACCGGATTGCCGACGAACTCCTCGCCCTTGGCGAAGGTGCCCGGGAAGCCGGTCAGCAGCCGGCGCGCATAGCGCGACAGGATGCGGTTGGTCATGCCCGGCGCACGGTTCTGCTCGTGCACGATCAACGGCAGGCCATGCAGGCGCGTGGCCATGCCACCGGGGCCGGAAGCGAATCCACCGAAGGCGACCACCGCACACGGCTGGCGCTTGCGGATGATCATGCCGGCCGCACGCAGCGCACGCATCAACCGCCACGGCGCGCCCAGCAGGGCCAGCTTGCCCTTGCCGCGCAGGCCGGTGATGGCCAGGGTGTCGATGGCGATATCGTGCTGCGGCACCAGGCGGGTTTCCATCGCGCCGTCGGCGCCCATCCAGGTGACCGGCACGCCACGCTCGCGCAGCACGCGGGCAACGGCCAGGCCGGGGAAGATGTGCCCGCCGGTACCACCAGCCAGGATCATCACCGGGCGCACGTTATCGGTGGCTGCGCTCATGACAGCCTCCCGAAGGTCGGTTCGATGCGTGACTGCAGGCGGCTGGTACCGCGTGCGGCGGCCGGACCTGCGGCGGCCACTGGCTCGGCACTCATCGGCACGCTGGCCGCAGCCGGTGCGGCCGGCGCGTCCACAGGTGCATCGGCCACGGCCTCGTCGCCACCGCCGATGCGCACTGCCTGGCGGCGCTCGGCACGCTTGAGTTCATAGGACACGCGCAGCAGCAGGCCCATCGCCACGCAGGTCATCAGCACCGACGAACCGCCGGAGGAGATCAGCGGCAGGGTCAGGCCCTTGGTCGGCAGGATGCCCAGGTTCACGCCGATCGAGACGAAGGTCTGCATGCTGATCCACAGGCCGATGCCGAAGGCGATATAGCCGGAGAAGTGGCGCTTCATTTCCACGCAGCGCATGCCCAGCCAAAAGGTGCGACCGACCAGCAGCGCGTACAGCGCCACGATCACGCAGGTACCCAGGAAGCCGAATTCCTCGGCGGTAACCGAGAAGATGAAGTCGGTGTGCGCTTCGGGCAGGTAGTACAGCTTCTGCACCGAGTTGCCCAGGCCGACGCCGGTCCATTCGCCACGACCCACCGCCATCAGCGCGTTGGACAGCTGGTAGCCGTCGCCCTGCTGGTCGGCCCACGGGTCCAGGAAGGAGGTGATGCGGCGCATGCGGTACGGCTCGATGATCGCCAGCGCGCTCATGCCGACCAGGCCGATGATCACCGGCATCGACATGCGCGGCATGTTCACCCCGCCCAGCACCAGCATGCCGGCGGTGATCGCCAGCAGCAGCGTCGACGAGCCGAAGTCCGGCTGCAGCAGCAGCAGCAGCACCAGCGCACCGGCCACGCCCAACGGCTTGAGCATTGCCGGCCAGGTGGCGTTGACTTCGTCGCGGAAGCGCACCAGGTAGCTGGACAGCCAGACGATGTACAGCACCTTCACCGCCTCCACCGTCTGGAACTTGGAGATGCCGAGGTTGATCCAGCGGCGCGCGCCGTTGACCGTGCTGCCCAGGCCCGGTGCGAACACCGCCAGCAGCAGCACGAAGCAACCCAGCAGCAGCATCTGGTTGTACTGCTCGATGGACTTCAGCTCGGTGCGGGCGGCAAGGACCGCCAGTACGATGCCCACCGCCAGGAAGATCAGGTGGCGGTTGAGGTAGTAGAACGGGCTGCTCATCAGAGCGATCGAACTGGACGCCACCATCACCACGCCGATGCCCGTGAGCGCGATGATCGCGCCCAGCAGCCACTTGTCGTAGCTGCCTTCGATGGCTTCAAGGCGTGTTGCCTGGCGGGACAGGTCGTTCATCTCAGCGCACCTTCAACGTGGCCAGGCCGATCAGCACGAGCACGACGGAGATGATCCAGAAGCGCACGATCACGCGCGGCTCCGGCCAGCCCTTCAGTTCGAAATGGTGGTGGATCGGCGCCATGCGGAACACACGCTTGCCGGTCAGCTTGAACGAAGCGACCTGGATCATCACCGACAGCGTTTCGATGACGAACACGCCACCCATGATCACCAGCACCAGCTCCTGGCGGGTGATCACCGCGATCGTGCCCAGCACCGCACCCAGCGCCAGTGCACCGATATCGCCCATGAAGACCATGGCCGGATAGGTGTTGAACCAGAGGAAGCCCAGGCCCGCACCGGCAATGGCCGCGCAGATGATGACCAGCTCACCGGCGCCCGGAATCTGCGGGATCTGCAGGTAGTTGGCGAACACCACGTTGCCCGAGGCATATGCAAACACGCCCAGCGCGCAGGCCACCAACACCGTTGGCATGATCGCCAGGCCATCCAGGCCGTCGGTCAGGTTCACCGCGTTGGAGAAGCCGACGATCCAGAAGTAGGCGATGGTTACAAAGCCAATGCCGGCCAGCGGCAGCGCCACCGACTTGAACATCGGAATGTAGAAGGTCAGCGCCGCCGGTACGTCGGCGGTGTAGAACAGGAACAGGCCCGCAGCCAGGCCGAAGATCGACTGCAGCAGGTACTTCCAGCGCGACTTCAGGCCGTTCGGGTCGCGGCGGACGATCTTGATCCAGTCGTCGTACCAGCCGATGGCGCCGAAGCACAGCATCACCGCCAGCACCAGCCACACGTAGCGGTTGCGCAGGTCGGCCCACATCAGCACCGACAGGGTGATGGTGAGCAGGATCAGCGAACCGCCCATGGTCGGCGTGCCGGCCTTGGAGAAATGGGTCTGCGGACCGTCCTTGCGGATCGGCTGGCCGCCCTTGAACTGGGCGAGCTTGCGGATCATCGCCGGGCCAAGCCACAGCGACAGGAACAGGGCCGTCAACGCGGCAAGGATGGCGCGGAACGTCTGGTAGTTGAACAGCCCGAACAGGCTCTCCAACTGCTGCAACCATCGAGCCAGTTCATACAACATGCGGGGATTCCTCTCCTTGCGCCAGCAGCGCTTTGACAATCGTGTCCATGGCGCTGCCACGGGAACCCTTGACCAGGCAGCGCACGCCGGCGTGCAGCTCGTCCTTCAGCGCCTGCGACAGCGCGTCATGGGTGGCGAAATGACGGCCGCCTTCGCCGAAGGCGGTGGCGGCAGCGGCGCTGAGCGGACCCAGTGCATACAGGCGCTTGAGGCCGGCGGCGCGCGCGCGGATGCCGGCCTGCGCATGCAGCGCTTCGGCGTCCGGACCCAGCTCGCGCATGTCGCCCAGCACCAGCCAGCCGTCTTCCGGCGCAGCGGCCAATGCCTCGATGGCCGCAGCCAGCGAACCGGGGTTGGCGTTGTAGCTGTCGTCCACCAGCACCGCGCCATTGCGCAGCTGATGGGCGATCTGGCGACCCGGCACCGGCTGCGCCTCGGCCAGGCCAGCCGCGATCAGCGCCAGATCGACACCGGCAGCCAGCGCCAGGCTGGCCGCAGCCAGCGCATTGCTGACGTTGTGGCGGCCGGGCAGGCCCAGCACCACGCGGGCTTCGCCGGTCGGGGCAACCAGGGTGAACTGGCTGCCCTGCGCGCCGGCACGGATGTCGCGCGCGGTCACGTCCGCCGTATGTTCCAGGCCATAGCGCAGTACGCGGCAGCGTGCCGGGGTGCCGACGAAGTGCTGTTCGAACCAGCGGCCGTAGGCATCGTCCACATTGATCACGGCCACGCCATCGGCCGGCAGCGCGGCATAGATCGCGCCCTTGGTCACCGCCACGCCGAGCAGGCTGCCCATGCGTTCCAGGTGCGCCGGGGCGATGTTGTTGACCAGCGCATAGTGCGGGCGGGCGATGTCGGTCAGGTAGGCGATGTCGCCCGGCTTGCCCGCGCCCATCTCATAGACGGCGTAGTCGGCATCTTCCGGCGCATCGATCACTGCCAGCGGCAGGCCGATCTCGTTGTTGCGGTTGCCCGGGTTGGCGTAGACCACCTTGTGCGCGTGCTGGGCCACTTGCTGCAGGATCGACAGCAGCAGGCTCTTCACGCTGGTCTTGCCGTTGCTGCCGGTGATCGCGAACACCTCGGTGCCGCGGTCGCGCTGCATGCCGGTGGCGATCTTCGCCAGTGCCAGCTCGCTGTCGGCCACCAGCACCTGCGGCAGGTCGATCGGCAGCAGGCGCTCGACCAGCAGCGCACTGGCACCGCGCGCCTGCGCGTCGGCGGCGAAGTCATGCCCGTCGAAACGCTCGCCGCGCAGCGCCACATACAGGCTGCCCGGGCCGAGGTTGCGGGTGTCATTGCTGACCGCATCGATGGCCACGTCGTCGCCGTGGATCTCACCGCCGGCCCAGTGTGCGATCAGCGAAAGCAGGGTGCGCTTCATGCCGCGCCCTCCCCGGCCTGCGCGGCCAACACACCGGCCTTGGCCGCCAGTGCAGCGGCGGCCACTTCGGTGTCGTCAAAGTCATGGCGCACACCATTCACTTCCTGGTACGGCTCGTGACCCTTGCCAGCAATCAGGATGATGTCGCCGGCACCGGCACGCTTCACCGCCAGGCCGATCGCACGCGCGCGGCTGCGCTGCACGGTCACGGCGGAAGCATCGGTGAATCCGGCCAGGATGTCGGCCACGATCACGTCGCCATCCTCGCCACGCGGGTTGTCGTCGGTGACGATGACCTGGTTGGCCAGGCGCTCGGCGATCGCTGCCATCTGCGGGCGCTTGCCGGTATCGCGCTCGCCACCGCAGCCGAACACGCAGAACAGCGCGCCGTGCAGGTGGCCATGCAGGCTGTCCAGCGCCTGTTCCAGCGCGTCCGGGGTGTGTGCGTAATCGACCACCACGGTCGGCAGGCCGTCTTCGCCGCCCAGGCGGTTCATGCGGCCACGGATCGGCTGCAGTGCCGACAGCACTTCGGCGATGCGCGGCAGCGGCTGGCCCTGCGCGTGCAGGGTGCCGGCCACGGCCAGCAGGTTGTCCACGTTGAAGCGGCCCAGCAGCGGTGACTGCACCGCCGCGCGCTGGCCGTCGATGACCAGCTCGAAGGCAATGCCACGCCCGTCCAGCTGCAGCGCTTCGGCACGCACGCTGGCGTCGGTGGCACCGCGCGAGCTCAGGCCGATGGCCTGCACGCCCGCCGGCAAGCCGGCGAACAGCTGGCGACCGAAGGCGTCGTCAAGATTGATCACCGCGGCCTTCAGGCCCGGACGATGGAACAACCGCGCCTTGGCCGCGCCGTAGCTGGCCATGTCGCCGTGGTAATCCAGATGGTCGCGGGTGAGGTTGGTGAACACCGCCACGTCGTAGTGCACGGCATCCACGCGGCCCTGGTCCAGCGCGTGCGAGCTGACTTCCATCGCCACCGCGCGCGCACCGGCGTCGCGCAGCTGCGCCAGCAGCGCATGCATCTGCAGCACCAGCGGCGTGGTGAAACCGGTCGGCTCAACCGAACCATAAAGTCCGGCGCCCAACGTGCCGATACTGCCACTGGGCGTTCCGAGCAGGTGCCAGGCCTGGGCCAGCAGCTGCACGGTGGAGGTCTTGCCGTTGGTGCCGGTCACGCCCACCATCGCCATCGCCCGCGACGGTGCGCCATGGAACTGGTCGGCCATCGCACCCATGCGCGCGCGCAGCCCCGGCACGGCGATCGCATCGCCCGGTGCCGGCAGTTCGGCAGGTGCCGGCGGTTCGAACAGGATGGCACCGGCGCCCGCCGCACGGGCCTGCTCGACAAAGCCCAGGCCATGCGCGCCGAAACCGGCGATGGCGACGAAGGCATTGCCGGGGCGCACGGCGCGGCTGTCCAGCACCAGGCCGGTCAGAACGGGGTCGTGCCCTGCAAGAGCAACGTCCGGAAGCAACTGCGAAAGCAACATCGAAGGACTCATTGCGTGCCTCCCGTAGCGGGTGGCGTCTGGGCATGCGCGCTGGGCAGCGCGGCATCGAATTCAGCGGCGGCGTCGACCGGCAGCGCGGCCTCGGCCGGCGGCGCGGGCAGGATCGAGGCCGAATGGCCGACCTTGCCGGACTGCTGTGCGGCCAACCACGACTGCAGGTCGTCCAGCGGCACGTCCATCAGGCGCAGGGTGCCTTCCATCACGTTGTGATAGACCGGCGCCGACACCAGGCCGCCGTAGAACTTGCCGGCCTGTGGGTCGTTGATGACGATGACGGTGGCGAAGCGCGGGTTGGTGGCGGGCACCACGCCGGCAAACAGCGCGTTGTAGTGGCCACGCTCGTAACCACCCGGGCCGGCCTTGCGCGCAGTACCGGTCTTGCCGGCCACGCGGTAGCCCAGCACCGCCGCCTGCTTGGCGCCGCCCTGGGTGACCACGGTTTCCATCATCGCCACCACCTGCTTGGCGACGTTCTCGTCGATGATCTGTTGGCCTTCGTTGCGCTGGCCCTTGACGAAGGTCGGTGCGATCAACTTGCCGCCATTGGCCAGCGCCGAATAGGCAGTAGCGATCTGCAGCGGGGTGACGTTCAGGCCGTAGCCGTAGGACATGGTGGTCTTGGTGGTGCCCGACCAGCGTGCCGGGCGCAACACCACGCCACCGGACTCACCCGGGAAACCGCTGTGCGGTACCGAGCCATAGCCGAAGCGGCGCACGCCGTCGTAGAACACCTGGTCCGGCATCTTCGCCGCGACCTTGGCCGCGCCCACGTTCGAACTGCGGGTGATCACGCCGGTCACGTTCAACACGCCGTTGTTGCGCGGCACGTCGCGGATGGTGAAACGGCCCAGGGTCATGTAACCCGGGTTGGTGTCGATGACGGTGTCCTTGGTCACCGCACCGGACTGCAGCGCGGTGGCGATGGTCAACGGCTTCATCGTCGAACCCGGCTCGACCAGGTCGGTCACCGCACGGTTGCGGCGGGTATCCGGGGCAGCACCACCCACCGAATTCGGGTTATAGGTGGGCAGGTTGACCATCGCCAGGATCTCGCCGGTGGTCACGTCCATGATCACCATCGAACCGCCGGCCGCCTTGTTGGCCACCAGCGCGTTGCGCAGTTCCTTGAAGGCCAGGTACTGGATGCGGCGGTCGATGCTGAGGGTCAGGTCCTTGCCCGGCTCGGCGGCACGCAGCAGATCGCTCTCGACGGTCTCGCCCTTGCGGTTGCGGATCACGCGCTTGGCGCCGGCCTTGCCGCGCAGCCACTCGTCGAACGCCAGCTCCAGGCCTTCCTGGCCACGGTCGTCGATGTTGGTGAAGCCCAGCACGTGCGCCATCGCCTCACCCTGCGGGTAGAAGCGGCGGAACTCGCGCTGCGCGGCCACGCCCGGAATCTTCAGCGCGACCACCTTCTCTGCCTCATCCGGATTGATCCGGCGACGCAGGTACATGAATTCTTTGTCGGACTTCTGCGACAGGCGGCTGCTCAGCTCGTCCACCGACATGCCGACCGCCTGGGCCAGCTCTGGAATGCGCTCCGGCGAACGCAGCAGGTCCTGCGGATTGACCCAGATCGAGGCAACCGGGGTGGACACCGCCAGCGGCTCGCCGTTGCGGTCGGTGATCATGCCGCGCGAGGTCTTGATCGGCAGCTCGCGCAGGTAACGAGCTTCGCCCTGGCGCTGGTAGAAGTCGCTGTTGATGATCTGCACGTAGGCCGCGCGACCGACCAGCGACACCGAGCACAGGCCAAGCGCCAACGCGACCCAGCGCAGGCGCTGGCGCAGGTTGAAGGCGTTGCGCGGGCGGTTGCGGCCGGTCTTGCTCATGGGCGTACCACCACGATGTCGGCGGCCTCGGGGAACTTCATGCCGAGCTTCTCGCGGGCGATGCGGTCGACGCGGTTGGCTTCGGCCAGCGTGGCCTGCTCCAGCTGCAGGCGACCGAATTCCAGATTGATGTCATCGCGCTTGCGCTCGGCGCGCGACAGCTCGATGAACGTCTGCCGGTGACGGTGACGCACGAACACGACGCCGATCGCCGAGGCCACGGTGGAGGCCAACAGGATGATCAGCAGCAGCCGGCTCATGCATCGGCCTCCCGCTTCTGGGCCACACGCAGCACCGCGCTGCGGGCGCGCGGGTTGGCAGCCAGTTCTTCGTCGGTGGCCTTGATGGCGCCGCCGATCAGGTCCAGCGTCGGCACGAACACCTCCGCCTCGGGCAGGCGGCGGTTGGCCGGCGGCGCCTTGGCCAGACGGTTCATGTACTGCTTGACGATGCGGTCTTCCAGCGAGTGGAAGCTGATCACCGCCAGGCGACCACCGGGCTTGAGCCGTTCCACCGCCGCATCCAGCCCGGCTTCCAGATCGGCCAGCTCGCGGTTGATGTGGATGCGGATGGCCTGGAAGCTGCGCGTGGCCGGATGGATCTTGTCTTTGCCACGCGGCATCACCGAGGCGATCAGCTCGGCCAGCTCGGCGGTGCGGGTGAACGGCTGCTTCTCGCGGCGGGCCACGATGGCGCGGGCGATGCGCCGGCTCTGCCGCTCTTCGCCGTAGGTCCACAGCACATCGGCAATCTCGCGGTCTTCGACGCGGTTGATCCACTGCGCAGCACTTTCACCGCTGTCCGGGTCCATGCGCATGTCCAGCGGGCCGTCCTTGCCGAAGCTGAAGCCACGTTCGGCCACGTCCAGCTGCGGCGACGACACGCCAAGGTCGAACAGCACGCCGTCCAGGCCTTCAGCCGTCGCATCCCACTGCAGCAGCTGGGCGAAGCTGCCGCGGAAGATGGACACGCGCGGGTCCGGCGCGAAATCGCGCTCGGCTACGGCGATGGCTTCTGGATCCTTGTCCATGACCAGCAGGCGCCCCTCGGGACCGAGCTGGGTGAGCACGCCACGTGCATGACCGCCACGACCGAACGTGCCATCCAGATAACGTCCGTTTTCGATCACCCTCAGGCCTTCAAGGACCTGGGTGTACAGGACCGGCAGATGCACCGCCGGCGACTGCGACACCGGAAGGTGACCGGCCTGCGCTTCTGGGCGCATCCGGGCACCCCGGCTCACAACTTCAGGTCGAGCAACCCATCACCCAGATCCTCATCAGACAACGTCTGCTGGATCAGGGCCCGATGCGCCTGCTCGCTCCACAATTCGAACTTGTCGCCCATACCGAGCAATACCGCCTTCTTCTCAATGCCCACCGCACCGCGGTGGCTGGCGGGGATGCTGATGCGACCGTTGCCGTCCAGCTCGAGGTGGGCGGCCGAACCGACCAGCTTCTGCTGCAACAGGCGCACGACGCGCTGGGTGTTGGGCTTGGACATCACATCGTCGCGGACCCGTTCCCATTCCGACTCGGCGTACAGCCACAGGCAGCCGGCTTCGAACGGGTTGTAGGTCAGCACGAGACGGTTGTTGCTGGCGCGCGCGACGAGGTCGCGGTAAGCGGTGGGAACCGCCATGCGCCCTTTGTCGTCAACTGTGATGGCCGTCTCGCCCTGGAACACGACGCGTGCACCTATCCTTCGCCCGGTGAAACATTGAACCACGAAAACCCACAAAACACCCGGATTTCCCTCTGATGCCCACCTTAGCAGCGGCCGGAAGGTTGTCAACAACTTTTCAGCGGGGAAATCGCCAGCCGCATCAATGGCTTGCAACAACCTTTAGAGAATTGTTCAAGGCTTATCCACAAGTTGCTGATCCGTCTCATTTTTTGAGATTGAACGGAAGTTCAGGGGTGTGGACAGCGCGTGAAACATCGGCCGCGCATTCATCCAAAACCGGCCGGAAGCGGCGCCACACTGCGCAAACCGTGCACAATGAGGCCATGTGCCTGCTCGCTCTTGGCTGGATGCACCACCCGCGCTGGCGGCTGGTGATGACCGGCAACCGTGATGAGTTCCACGCCCGCCCGACGGCCGCGCTGGCCCCCTGGCAAGATGAGACTTCCGTCATCGGCGGGCGCGACCTGCGCTCCGGCGGTGGCTGGGCCGGCGTGGGTGCCAGTGGCCGGATGGCCGTGGTCACCAATGTCCGCGATCCGCTGGCCGCACAGACCGGCCCCTCGCGCGGCGCACTGGTGGCCGACTTCCTGCGCGGCCGCGACCCGGCCGCCGTGCATATCGACCGGCTGGCGGGGGTGGCCGGTGCCTACGCCCCGTTCAACCTGCTGCTGTCCGACGGCCACAGCTTGGAGTACCTGGGCAACCATCCCGCCGAGCGACAGAGCCTGGGCCCGGGCGTGCACGGCATGTCCAACGGTGCGCTGGATGCGCCGTGGCCGAAGACCCGCAGGCTGATGGCGGCCCTTGAAGCCTGGCTGCAGGAAGACGGGGTCAGATCCCTTTCGCAAAGCGAAACGGATCTGACCCCAGAGCTGACCCCACTCTGGAATGCCCTGGCCGACGAACATCGCCCCGCCGACAGCGACCTGCCCGACACCGGCATCGGCCTGGAACGCGAGCGCTGGCTGAGCCCGGCCTTCATCCGCGGCGACGACTACGGCACCCGCGCCAGCACCGTGCTGCTGATCGACGCCGATGGCCACGGACAGATCCACGAGCGCCGCTTTGGCCCGCAGGGCGCAGCCAGCGGACAGAGTCACGTCATTTTCTGACCCGGCCATGCCGGCCAATTGGCCGGAATCCCTCGCCAGCGGGGTAATACCGGCCGCTGGCCGGAATCCCTTCCCAGTGGGGTAGTGCCGGCCGCTGGCCGGCAACCTCCGGATCTTCGGGCGGGTCACGCAGCTGCCGGCCAGCGGCCGGCACTACCCGCAGCACGTTGCCGCGATCCAAGGCCGCCAACAGCTTCATTCAGCTTTCCGACGCGGCGCCTTTCCGCCCGCACCACAGGGCCTGCGCCGCTGCGGTCACCCCACTGTGCCCTTTTTGCGTTTGGCACTGTGTCTATAAATGCCGCCTGCAACCTCCCAAGGTGGTCGTGCCCGGCACCATGCCGCGCGATCCACATCCACATGGAGGCCCCATGCGCCGCGTTCTCGTACTTGCCGCCACCCACTTGCTCGCCCTTGGCCTTGGCTTCGGCCTGGGGGTGTACTTCCTGCCGATCCTGATCGCCCCCGATGACCCGCCGGTCGCGCAGGTGCAGGCTGCCATGAACGACGCCACCTACCGCACCACGTTCCGTCGCGACCTGAAGGGCAGTGACGCGGTGCATTGGGCCGAAGGCAAGGTCAGCGTCAGCGCCCGCCAGGTCGCCTTCGACGGGAAGATGGGCCCGGGCCCGGACTACAAGGTCTACCTGGTCCACGACTTCGTCGACAACAAGGCCGACTTCCTGAAGATCAAGGACAAGGCCCAGCGTATCGGCGAGGTCAAGACCTTCAACCGCTTCCTCGTGGATGTGCCGGCCGATGTGGACGTGGACGAGTTCACCACCGTGGTGGTGTGGTGCGAGCGCTTCTCGCAGTTCATTTCCGCCGGGCAGTACCGCACGCCGGGCTGAGCCCGGCCGTCATCCGGGTAGTGCCGGCCGCTGGCCGGCAACAGTAGATCCACGCCATGCGTGGATGGCTGTCGATGGAATGAAGGGGCGGAGCCGGCCGATAAGCCGGGTTCTGTCGTGGACAGTCATTCCTCTAGGCGTTACGTCACCGCAACGCTCAAGCAACCTACCCGGATCCAACGCGGGCCGCGCCAAAGGATCCCTATTTGGTCTTGCTCCAGGTGGGGTTTGCCGTGCCGGTCTGTTGCCAGACTCGCGGTGCGCTCTTACCGCACCATTTCACCCTTACCGGCCTTCCGAAGAAGACGTAGGCGGTATCTTTCTGTTGCACTTTCCGTCGGCTTGCGCCGCCCAGGCGTTACCTGGCACCTTGCCCTATGGAGCCCGGACTTTCCTCGGCACCCCCGAAGGGATGACGCGACTGTCTGGCCGGCTCCGCCAGCGCATATTCTAGCCTACGCACGCCCTTCCTGCCGTGCTGATCGCGGCGTCCGGTTCATCCATCCACGCATGGCGTGGATCTACCTGCATTTCGGAACGTCTTCATCCACGCATGGCGTGGATCTACCGATTCACTGGACAGTGCCGGCGAAAACCATACCGCTTTGGTGGGTGCGGACCTTGGTCCGCACGATCCATCCGCCGCGTTACGCGCTCGCCGGGCATGGCCCGGCGCTACCCGCCGTACAACGCCTTGCGCGGTGCGCCGGTCAGCTCGGCAGCCAGCTTGGCCGCGGTCGACGGCGGCAGGTGCTCGCTCAACTTCGCGTAGACCTGGCGGCCATGCGCCAGCTGCGCTTCCTCATCATCACCGGCGCCCTGCACCATCACCACGAACTCGCCCTTGCGCTGGTTGTCGTCGGCTTCCACCTTCGCCAGCAGGCCGGCAAGGTCGCCATCGAGCACGGTCTCGAACAGTTTGGTCAGCTCGCGGGCCAGCACCGCCGGGCGCTCGCCGCCGAAGATCGCCGCCATGTCGGCCAGCGACTCGGTGATGCGGTGCGAGGATTCGTAGAACACCATCGTGCGCACTTCACCGGCCAGCGCCTGCAGGCGGTCGCGGCGGCCGCTGGCCTTGGCTGGCAGAAAGCCCTCGAAGCTGAAGCGGTCGCTGGGCAGGCCCGCCACGCTCAACGCGGCGATGGCGGCACAGGCGCCGGGAATCGGGCTGACCTTGATGCCGGCCGCGCGCGCGGCACGCACCAGGCGGAAACCGGGGTCACTGACCAGCGGGGTGCCGGCATCGCTGACCAGCGCCAGTGATTCGCCGGCCTGCAGGCGCGAGACCAGGCGCTGGGCCAGGGCCTCTTCATTGTGTTCGTGGAGGGCCACCAGCGGCTGCTGGATGCCGAAATGGGACAGCAACTGGCCGCTGCGGCGGGTGTCTTCGGCACAGATGGCCGCCACCGAACGCAGCACCTCCTGCGCGCGCGGGCTCAGATCGGCCAAGTTGCCGATCGGGGTGGCGACGACGTACAGGGTTGGGACACTCATTTCAGCGGTACTCACGGGGCAAGGGTAGAATCGTAGCGTGTACCCGGCCAAGGCCGCTGCCCTCATCGCATGGACCTGATCATGAACAAGCCCGCCGCACGGATCTCCGCCCTGTCGTTGTCGCTGATGCTGCTGGCCGGTTGTGCCACCACCAGCCTGACCAGCACGCCCGATTCGCCGGCCCAGAGCCAGGCGCTGGCGCTGATCGAACAGGGCAAGCCGCGCGACGCCGCACTGCAGCTGGAAGCGCTGGCCGCAACCCTGAAAGGTGGCGCCCGCAGCAACGCCCTGGCCGATGCCGCCTGGGCCTGGCATCTGGCCGGCGACAGCGCACGCGCGCGCAGCCTGCTGGGCCAGATGACCGCCCGCCAGGTGAACGGCGCCAGCCTGCAGCGTTACCAGCTGACCGGCGCCGAGCTGGCACTGGCCGACAAGCAGCCGGCGCAGGCGCTGGCCCTGCTGAAGGATCATGGCGACAACGTGCACCCGAGCCTGCGCACACGCTGGTACGTTGCCCGCGCCAATGCTCTGCAGGCCACCGGCGATGCCTTCGGCGCAGCCACCGAACGCGCCCGTGCCCATGCCGGCCTGACCGGCAGCGCACGCAGCGAAAACCAGGCCGCCATCGCCGGCCTGCTCGGCACCCTCGACGATGCCACCCTGCGCAGCCGTGCCGCCGCACTGCCGGCCAACGATCCGCTGTACAACTTCGCCGGCCGTGCACTGATCGCGCGCGGCCTGCCGCTGCCGCGCCCGTTCGATCGTGATGGCGCCGCCCAGTTCGACACCAGCAAGCGCCCGCCGGCCATGAGCGATGGCTACCGTCCGCCGGCCAAGCTGGCCGTACTGCTGCCGCTCAGTGGCCGCCTGGCCACCGCCGCACAGCCGGTGCGCGATGGCCTGTTGAGCGCCTACTACGGTGAAAGCCGCCGCCGCCCGGACATCAATTTCATCGACACCGCCGGCACCCCGGCCGGGGCCCTGTCCGCCTACGACAAGGCCGTCGCCTCCGGTGCCGACTTCGTGGTTGGCCCGCTGGGCCGCGACGAAGTGGACGCGGTCTACGGCCGCCAGCAGCTGCAGGTACCGGTGCTCGCACTGAACCGTGGCAAGGATGCGCCGCCGGCCGGCAGCGCCGGTTTCTCGCTGGCACCGGAAGACGACGGCATCGTTGCCGCCGAATACCTGCGTGGCCGCGAGCGCAGCAAGGCGCTGGTGATCAACAGCAGCGACGACACCGGCCGCCGCGCCGCTGCCGCCTTCGCCCAGCGCTTCGCCCAGCGCGGCGGCCAGGTGGTGGCCACGGTCAATGTCAGCGAAGCCGTCGGCGATGTCGGCGCGCAGGTGCGCAATGCCGGCCAGGTTGATGCCGTGTTCCTCGCCGTGCGTGCACCGCAGGCTCGACTGCTGGCGCCGCAACTGGCGCTGGCCGGTGCCGGTGGCGCGACCCGCGTCGGCACCTCGCAGCTGACTGTCGGCAGCGGCAAGGTGGAAGAAGACGTGGCGCTGGACGGCATCGTCTACCCGAACGAAGCCTGGAACGTACGCAGCGTGTCCGGCCTGCCGTCGGCCAGCCAGGTGGCCAGCACCCTGCCCAGCGCACGCGGTGCGGCCGGCCGTCTGTTCGCCTTCGGCGCCGATGCCTGGAAGATCACCGCCTATCTGGACAAGCTGTCCAACGAGGGCGGCCTGGACGGTGCCACCGGCACCCTGTTCCTGGACAGCAACGGCAATATCCTGCGCCAGCCGGCGTGGTCCACCTTCAATGGCGGCCGGCCGATGCCGATCGTCGGTGGTCGCTGAGCGCAGCCAACGTGGCTCGGCGGTGGAAGCCGCCGCCGAGCAGCATCTGCAACAGGCCGGACTACAGCCGCGTGCGCGCAACGTGCGCTATCGCGGCGGTGAACTGGACCTGGTGATGGACGATGCCGGCACCGTGGTGTTTGTTGAAGTGCGTTATCGCGCGCGATCGGATTTCGGTGGCGGCGCCGCTTCGGTGGATGTGCGCAAGTGCCGACGCCTGGCGCACGCCGCGCAGCTGTACCTGCAGGACAACCCGGCGCTGGCCAATGCACCCTGCCGTTTTGATGTAGTCGACGCCACGGGCGAGCCGCCGCAGCTGCGATGGCTGCGTGATGCGTTCCGGCTGGATGACTGCTGATGGGTACCGCCTGCTCTGGTAGAGGCCGACCTTGGTCGGCGCTTCTGTGCCAACCAAGGTTGGCACCTACCAGACGCGTGCACCCCGCTAGCGGCCGAGCTTGGTCGGTGCTTCCGTGCCAACCAAGGTTGGCACCTACCCAAACGCGCCTGCCCGTTGATACCCCGGTTTCCCCACGAGATCCGTCATGAGTACCGCACTGCCTGCCGCGTTGGTTGCCGAACTGTCCGCCCTGCTGGGCGCGCAGGGCTGGCGCATGGATGACAGCGCGCTGGAGGCCAACGCGCAGGACAACTCATGGCGTCATCAACGCCCGGCGGCAGTGGCGCTACCGGCCGACATCGAACAGGTGCAGGCGCTGGTGCGTGCCTGCCGCACGCATGGCGTGGCGCTGGTCGCGCGGGGTGCCGGCACCGGCACCACCGGCGCCGCGGTGCCACTGCCGGGCAGCATCGTGCTGTCGTTCACCCGCATGGACCGCATCGTCGAGATCCGCGCGGGCGACCGCTGCGCCGTGGTGCAGCCGGGCGTATTGAACGGTACCCTGCAGCAGGCGCTGGCGCCGCACGGCCTGTTCTGGGCACCGGACCCGTCCAGCGCGGAGATCTGCAGCGTGGGTGGCAACCTGGCCTGCAACGCCGGTGGCCCGCGCGCGGTGAAGTACGGCACCAGCCGCGACAACGTGCTGGGCCTGGTGGCCGTGACCGGCGCCGGCGATGTGATCCGCTGCGGTGGTGCCTACACCAAGGATTCCACCGGCTACGACCTCACCCACCTGCTGGTGGGCAGCGAAGGCACGCTTGCACTGATCGTGGAAGCCACACTGAAGCTGACCCCGCTGCCGGTCAGCCAGGCCGGCCTGCGCGTGCTGTATCGCGATGCCGATGCCGCCGCCGCCGCGGTGTCACGCCTGATGTCGCAGCCGGTGGTGCCCACGCGCCTGGAATTCATGGATGCCCGCAGTCTGGAGCTGCTGCGGCTCAATGGGGCCGATGTTCCAGAGGCCGGTGCGATGCTGCTGGTCGAGGCCGATGGTGACCACGACACCCTGCCCTATCTGCTGCAGGCACTGGCCAGCGCCGCCGAAGGCGACGGCATGATCGAACTGGATGTGGCGATGGAAGGACGCGCACGCGACCAGCTGTGGGCCGCGCGCAAGGCACTGTCGCCGGCACTGCGTACCGTCGCGCCCGGCAAGATCAATGAAGACGTGGTGGTGCCGGTGTCGCGCATTCCGGAACTGGTGGCCGGCGTGCAGGCTCTGGCACGCGACTACACGCTGACCATCGTCACCTTCGGTCATGCCGGCAACGGCAACCTGCACGTCAACATTCTCTATCACCCGGATGACGCCGACGAGAACGCGCGCGCGCACGCCGCGCTGCCGAAGATCTTCGAACTGACGCTGTCGCTGGGGGGCACGCTCTCCGGCGAGCATGGCATTGGCTTGGCCAAGCGCGATTTCATGGCGCAGGCGTTCACACCGGCTACGTTGGCGACGATGCGCGCGATCAAGGCCGCATTGGACCCTGATGGGATTCTCAACCCGGGCAAGGTGCTGCCGCCGGTGTGAACGCCGCCGGGCATGGCCCGGCGCTACCGGGACGCGCTGCCTACGCTGTCGATGAGGGTCTGCCGGAAGCTCGGCAGCAACACGCGGTTGCCATGGCCACTCAGGTGATCGTTGTCGAAGAACAGCGGTTCACCCTCTTCCACCGCCGAACAGGTCTGCGGCCCGCACAGCAGCGGCAGCGGGTCCCACACCGTCAGCGATGGATAGCGCGCTGCCAGCTCGGCCAGCAATGCCATCTGCGGCACGCGCAGCATTTCCAGATCCGCACGCGGCATGCTCAGACCACCGGCACAAGCCGGATTGTGGCGGTTGAACCAGTCCGAACAACGGTAAGCCCCGGCCTTGAACAACGGCAGCGGAGCATCCACAACCACGTGCACCCCCAACCGCTGCAGCCGCGCCAATACTCGATCAGCCTCATCGCGTGCAGCCTGCGCATGGGCCGGCGTGCGTTCGGCCAGCAGCTGCCGATAGATTTCCTGTGCATCCTGCCGCTGCCAGTCGAATCCGCGCAGCTCCGGCATGCGCAAGGCCGCCAGAAGCACGATGTCACCCGGGCGCGCCTCGTGCTCGATGGTCGACAACGCGTCTTCAATGAAGTCCTGGCAGTCGGCCGGGCTGGCCCGCAGCAGGTTGACGAAGCTGCAGCCACCACGATCCTGCTGGCGCACCTCCATGCCGGTCTGGCGCGCGACCATGCTGGTCATGGTGCGATACGCCGCCGCGTGCGAATCGCCAGCCACGAACAGGCGCCGCCCTTCAAGCGCCGGCGCACTCACCGGCTCCAGCGGGCGCCACGCCGGGTAGCGGCGTGCCTGCCATGCATAGCCGTCGCGGGTAACGCTCAGCGAGACCTCCTCGTGGTACTCCACGGCGGCCCAGGCACCCGCACCACAGAGCGCCACCAGCGGCAGCGCCATCGCCAGCACATTGGCCGGCGCCAGGCGCAGCAGTGGCGCCGCACTCCGCAGTGGACGCTCGATGAAGTGATACGACACAGCAGATACCGCCAGCAGCAGCACCGGATACAGCAACAGCGCGACGCCATGCAGGCCATACGTCCAGCGCAGCAGCACCAGCAGTGGCCAATGCCACAGGTAAAGCGAATAGGACAGCCGGCCCAGGTAGGCCAACGGTGCGCAGCCCAGCGCGCGCCCAATGCGCGATGTACCCGGTGCCGCCACGCTCGCCAACAGCATCAACGTACCGGCCACGGTGGCCAGCACGCCCGGAACCGGCATCGCCAGCTGCGGTGCGATCACCACGCCTGCACCCAGCAGCACCAGACCGATCACTGCAACCGCATCACCGTTCTGGCCCGGCGTACGCGTGCGCATCCACTGGTAGAGCAGCGCGCCCGCGGCCAGCTCCCAGAACCGCGCCGGCAGCAGGTAGAACGCTGCCGCCGGTGCCGTCTGCGCCTGCCAGCCTGCCCACGCCAGCGACAGCAGGGTGAGCACCGGCAACAACCAACGCGACCACGGCCAGCGCTCACGCCCGCGCAGCCACACGAAGAACAGCAGCGGGAAGACCAGATAGAACTGCTCCTCCACGCCCAGCGTCCACGTATGCAGGAAAGGGTTCAGTTCCGCGCCGGGTGAGAAATAATCGTCCTGCTGACCAGCCAGCACGATGTTGCTGAAGCCGACCAGCGCGGCCCAGCCGCTCTGGTCGAACTGCTCATTGCGCCACGCGCGGGGAATGAACAGTGCCGACAGCACGAAGGTGGCCATCAACATCACCAGCAGCGCCGGCAACAGGCGCAGCACGCGGCGCCGGTAGAAGTCGAGCAGCATCGCGCCCAGCGACGCATGGGTGCGGGAGGCCAGCGACTGGCTGATCACGAAGCCGGACACGACGAAGAACAGGTCCACGCCGGTGAAGCCCCCGGGCAGCCACGTGGCGTTGGTGTGGAAGACGACGACGGCCAGCACCGCCAGTGCGCGCAGGCCATCGATGGCGGCGTTGTGGGAACGTTCGGGAGGGGACATGCAGGCAACGGGTGGAAATCGATCCGACAGCATCGCCACCGCTGCCACAGTCATTCAATGGATGATCGCGACAGGCAAGGACATCGTTCAGGTCCAGTCGTAGCCCGACGCGGTTGCAGAGTCGAGCATGGCCCGACTCTGCAGGGAATGTCGCATTCGGCAGGCAGCTCCCTGTGCCACCTGCCAGCGACGAAATTCCTACGCTTTCGAACTTTCCAACAATTCTCATTGGCAGCGTGGCTCCTTCGTCGCACGCACATGGAAGCCACCATGACTGCCACACCCCCCCTACCTGTTCGCCACCCTCGGCGAGGCTGCCAACGAACTGCCCGAGGCCATCGCCCGCGCACTGGAAACCACTCTCAGTACCACGCACGGCAGCGGCGCGCCCTGCAACAGTACGTTGTCAGCATGCCTGCAGCGCATCCGCCAAGTGGACGCCGCCGACGGCCAGCCCTGGCCCGGCAAGGCCTGCACATCCGGACAACGCGTGGCCATGGCCCGCGCCGACCGCGCCAATGCCGGCCTGACGTTGCTGCTGGAACTGCTGCATGCGACCGAACGCTTGCGCGCGGATGGCGATGAAGATCAGCAGGTGGGCGACGACGCGCGCGAAGGGCTGCTGCTGGCCTGCCGTGGGCTGGCCGAGTATGTGGATGTGCAGTTGAAGTTCGCGTGACCTGCATCCACCCGATGCACCGCCCATACAACGCGCTGTCTTGCACCCCATGGACTGCGGCGCCGCGCCGGGGATTGCCCGGCGCGCGTGGGGTTACTCGTACAAGGCGGTAATGGTGATGGCCGTCTGCACGGCACCAGCATTCACCCCTGCCGCCACCGGCAGGTAGTAGCCGGCCCGCAGCACATAGTTGGCGGTGTTGCCGGTTACTGGCACCTCAATGCCGGTATCGCCCTTTTTCAGATAAGTCGTGCCGGTGGCGCCGGCCAGCAGCGAAACCGATACGCCACTGGCGGGGCCGGTCGCCGCGGTGTTCTTCCAGCGCTGGGCATCACCATCGGCTGCGGTGCCATCAAAAGACAGCTTTGCCTTGGCCACGCCTACGCACCCGGTGAAATTCAGGGTGCTCTGCTTGAGCTTGTTGTCGCCCTGTACCAGCTCATCTGCTTTGACGTTGTCCAGGGTGATGGCCGGCGTGGCCAACGTGCAGGTGCCGGGAAGCACGCGACCGTTGATGGTGAGCGTGGCGCTGAGCGCATGCGGTGCAGCGCAAGTGCAGACCAGCAGCGCGACTGTGCGGATGAAGCGGTATGACATGGGTAACTCCTGCAGTAGGAAATGAAGGGATGGGGCGGAACGAGGGCGCGCTCAGCGTGGCGCGGTCGGCACTGGCGTACCGGCGGGGTGTTCGCTGCCGGCTGCGTCTGCCTGCAGCCCGGGCAGGGGCGGCGGTGCGCAGACGGCCTCGCTCCACGAAAGCCCCTGGACATCGGGCTCGGCGGGCATCTGGTAGTACAGCTGGCAGCGCTGCGGGCCGTCCGGGTCGACGATCAAAATGCCTTCGTCCTGTGCGCCGCGCAGTTGGATAACCCCACCCTGGCCTACCGCGCCCAACGTGCGGCCCTGTTGGTCCTGCACGCGTGCGGCAAAGGGCAATGGCTGACCGTGGCGGTCGGTGGCATCAATGAAGAGGGTGCGCTCGCGGCGCACCTCGAATGGCACGTGCACGATGCTGCCGGCAGTGGGCGCCACCCGTTGCGAGGTCTGCAGCAACTCCACTTCCAGCGGCAGCCCGGACGGATCCAGATCGATGCGGTTCCAGCGATACGGGCTGATATGCGGCAGCAACGCAAAACCGTTGCGCGCCACGCGGATGTCGCTGCCCGAGCCCACGCTGGCGCCCTGTGCACCGGGTGCGTGTACCAACGCGAAGCCCTCGCCCACTGTCTGGCCGAAGTTGATGCCGCCGCGATGCAGCACCAGGCTGCCTGCCGCGCCGAACGTCTGGCTGCTGCTGCCGGCATTGCGGGTATAGCTGGCACTGAGATTGGCGTGGCTGCCCAGGTAGCTGGCGTAGGCATTGCTGCTGCTCCCGCTGCGGTCATCACGGGTGGTGGACAGGGTGTAGGTGAGCGCACGTCGCTCGCCCAGGCTGCCATTCAGGCCCAGCTGCACCTGCTGGCCCCCGGCGGCGTGGCTGACCTGGGTACTGGCCCGGGGTGCGTTGCTGCTGCGGCCCAATGGCACTGCCAGATTGATGGCATAGCGGGTATCCAGCCGGCCATCGCCCAGCCGGTAGCGCAGGGCGGAAACGCCGTAGTTCACACGCCCGGCCACGCCCTGGTAACCCAGCTGGAAATCGTTCTGCCGGCGAGTGCTGTCCCAGTAGGCAACGTGGCCACCGGTGAGATACAGATTGCCGCGCTCGCCCAGCCGCTGCGAGAAATTGAGCTGGTAGCGCTGGCGTGCACGGCCGCCGTAGCCCCATGCTTCGTTGTGCGCGCGGGCGGTGTCGTTGAGGGAAAGAAAGCCGCGAGTGCTGTACCGGTAGGCGGCCAGGCCGAAGTTGGTGCCGGTACGGGCAACGTAGCGTTGATAGTTCACCCGGAAGCTGTTGCCGGCCACGGCCGGACCGGCGCCTGTACGAGCGCGAGAGCGGGTGATGTCGGCGCCGAAGGCACCGATGCCGGTATTGACTGCCGCACCGCCGAGTACGGCCTGATACCCCTGCGCCAGCTGCACGCCGCCCAGGGTGGTCAGCCGATTGCTGATACCGCGCACGTAGGTGCCTTCGGCAAAGCGCAGGTGCTCCATCTGCCCACCGCCATCGCGCAGCACACCGGCGGTGGCGCTGAAGCGCGATGCGCCTGCACGCAGTGCCTGTGGCACGGCCGAGAAATTGACGTTGAAGCGCTGGCTGCGGCCATCGGCTTCGGTCACGGTAACTTCCAGATCGCCACCGAAGCTGGTGGGGTACATATCGTCGATGACGAACGGACCGGGGGCCACGGTGGTTTCGTGGATGACGATGCCATTCTGGCGCACGCTGACCACCGCGTTACCCTCGGCGATGCCCTGCACCGTGGGTGCGAAGCCGCGAAGGGAATCGGGCAGCATACGTTCATCAGTGAAGACACGCGCCCCGCTGAAGGCCACGCTTTCGAACAGCTCACCGCCGGTGTTGCCTTCGCCCAGCAGCAGTTGGCTGTTCCAGGCGGGAAGATCGCGCTGGGCATGGCTGCTGATGAGCGTATGCCGCGTGCCCTGCCTGCCATGGCTGACCGAGGCACGATGGCGCAGGCGCCAGTCGCCCAGGTTCAGCCCTGCGCGCAGGCCGAGATAGCTGTTGCTGTTGCCGTTGCTGCGGTAGTGGTTTGCGGTGTAATTGAAGAACAACGCGGAAATGCCCGGATCGCGCTGGTCGGTGGCTACCAGGCCACGTGCCTGGCGCGCCTGCGCCGCCTGCGGCACGGTCAGCAGCAGTTGCAGCGCGCTGCTGTCGAAGTTGACCGTAGCACCGTCGATCACGCCCGGCAGATCCACGCACTGCCCTTGCGCTGCAGCCAGTTGCGCGGCGTACTGCGGCTGCAGTTCCAGCATCTGCGCCAGCTCAAGGGGAATGCACGGGGCTGCCACATCGCTGTGGGCATCGGCCACGAAAGTGATATCGCGCGTCTGCAGCAGCTGGCCGTTCACCCGTACGTCCACACGGTGATCGCCCGCTTCAACGGGATTTCCCTGCACATACCGGCGCATGTCGATGGCCTTGCCACCGATCAGGAAGCCGTCGCTGAACTCGACCTGCGGCGCTGTCTGGGCATGCGCCGCCGGGGCTGTGATGGCGAGCGCGATAGCCGATGCCAGGCAGGCGCTGCGGTGACTAAGGCTGTGGAGAGGCATGCAACGGGTGCGCAGGTTCATCGTGGACTCGAACAGAAAAGCGTGTTGACGGACATCGGGTGCAGGCAGCGTGCGCACGGAAGATCAGTAGTAGTCGGCCAGCAGAGTGACTTCGCCGCGGATGGCGCCGCCTTTCAGTGCACCGGCCGTGCGCAGGTAGCGCGCACTGAACGGCACGGACATGGCCGCACCGCTGGTGGCGGTGTGGTCCCACGGCTTTCTCATCTGTACCGGTGCCCCCTGGTGCAGCACCTGCAGGGCAACGCCACTGGCGGTACTGCCCGGTGCGGGGGCCAGCGCGGTGGCGGTGCTGCCCGGGTCGTGAACGTCCTGCATGCCCAGCACGACCGGGCGCCCGGATGCGGCGCAGCTGACCGCTACGTTGAAGGTCTTATCGCCCGCGGTGGGCTGCGCTTCCAGGGTGCGTGCGTCCACCGGATCCAGCGTGACGGTCTGCGGTGTCACAGCGCAGGTCTGCGCGACAAACCGGGTGCCGATGGTGAGATGGTGATTCGCCGTTACGCCACTGATGGTGGTGGTTGCACGGCCTACCGGGCGCGCGGCGGTGGATTCCATCGGGCCGCCACGGGAAAAGACGGTTATACGCACATCTACTTTCGCCTTGGGTTCCGAGCCCATCCGCTGCAGAGGCGAGACTGCGCCGTCGCGAAGCACGAGCGTGCTGTGTTCGATCTCCTCAATCGCGCATTCGACAGGGCAGTCATACGGCTCTGAATCGAAATTGAATACAAGCAGCGCAGAGCCAGGCGCGAATTCATAGGCAGGGGCAAGACTATCTGTGTCTGAATGCCACACATCACGCACGTAGGTCATGCCCATCAGGGTGGGAAGCATGCTGCCGTAGGTCTCACCCGGGCTGTCGCACGCGATGAAAACGCTGCCGGAGGTGGCGCCGAGTCGCTGATCCGGCACTGGCGTATAGGCCACATCGAATACATGGTCGATGAAGGCGTCGCCCCCGACCTGCCGGCAGGCGGCCTGTGCCTCCACAGTGGCTGCACTCAGCAACAGTACGGGCAGTGCCCACGAAAGGCGGAAGCGTTTGCGAAGCATCGAAAGTCTCTCGGCGTGAGGGCAGCACGGTGTCTGGTACTGCGCGATGACGTGTCGCTGCATGCGTTGATGTGCAGCACGCAGCGTGTTTTCCAGGCTGCGCACAGTAAGGGGAAGGCGATGCGCAACCAATGCAACAAGTTGCAGATTTCGCGCTCATGAAATCGTTTACAACAAGTTGCATTGATGTGGATCGAGCGCTTCGGAAGACTTGCCTCCGCCGCGACACGTCGCCGCAGCCCGCTTCCCATCAAACGAGAATGTCCCGATGTCCTTCAACAAGAATCTGCTGGCACTGTGTGTGCTTTCCGCGTTCGCCGCGCCCGCCGCTTTCGCTGAAAAGCTGGAAATTACCGGTGAGCTGACCACCTCCACCTGTGCCGTGGGTGCTGTCGGTGGCGCCATCACCGTGCCGATGGGCAAGGTGGACCTGGCCTCGGTCAATGCTGGTACCCGTGCTGGCCAGAAGAACTTCAGCATTGCCCTGGATTGCACCGGCTCGGGTGCGGCGCAGGACGTGGGCGTGCGCTTTGGCGGCACCACCGATGGCGCCACCGGCAATCTGGCGCTGACGGCTGCGTCGGTGGCCACCAATGTGGCCGTGGCGCTGTACGACGTGGCCGGCAACCACCAGAAGATTGGTGACGACCCGATGCAGTGGGTGACCATTGCCGCCGGTGGCAGCGGCCAGCTGGATTACAGCGCGTGGTACGCCTCGCCCGCCCAGAACGCCACCGCAGGCACGGCCAATGCATCCGGTGACTTCGTGGTGCTCTACAAGTAAGTCGATTCTGGTGGGCGCGTCCAGGTACGGGCCGCCCACCTTTTCAACGAGGTGATTCCATGAATCTGCGCGCTTCGACGTGGATGCACGCCATTGTGCTGGCGGCGATTGCGCTGCCGGCGTCGGCGGCGGTAACACTGCAGGGCACGCGCATCGTGCACGACGTTCGCCAGGGCCGCGATGTCACGGTCAAGGCCAGCAATGTGGGTGACCAGCCGGTCATGATCCAGGTCTGGATTGACGATGGCGACAGCCACGCACGGCCGGAAGATGTGCGCACACCGTTTCGTTTGACGCCGGCCGAACCGCGACTGCTGCAGGCACAGCAGGGGCAGGCTTATCGCATTACCTATGCGCCACGGCCCTCGGATGCACCGCTGCCGAGCGATCGCGAGTCGGTGTTCTATTTCAACCTGCTGGACATTCCGCCCAAGCCCGGCGATGCGGCAGGCAGCAACCTGCTGCAGTTTGCAGTACGCAGCCGGGTGAAGTTGTTCCACCGTCCCGCCGGTCTACCGGGCCAGGCACGCGATGCTGCCGCAGCATTGCAATGGCAGCTGGATGGCACGGCGCTGCAGGTACGCAACCCCAGCGCCTACCACGTGACGCTGAGCACGCTGACGTTGCCCGATGGCAGCAACGTGCCCGTGGACATGATCGCGCCGGGTGCACAGGTGCGACTGCCACTGCCAGTCGATGTATCCGTGCCCGCCAGCCTGAAGTTCCAGTGGCTGGATGACTACGGCACCGCGCGCGACGCGCAGGCAACGGTGCAGCCGTAACGCCTGAACCTGCGGTCTGCCCCCTTTTGCTGGAGCGCGCGTTCTGCATGGAAGTGCGGAAAAGCGCCCAATTCGTGCGCGCGGTACGCGCATTTGCAAGCATTCCGATGGTGCATCTTCACGCATACATCGATAGTGCCCGACAGTTTTCCAACCGTAGAGAGAGATGTAGAAAATGCAGAAATTGACGATGCCGCTGAAGCGCTACGCGCAGTTCAGCGGGCGTGCCAGCCGCAGCGAATTCTGGTGGTTCCAGCTGTTCATCGTGTTGGTGTCGATTCCGCTGTATGTGCTGAGCTTTTATGCCGGTTACAGCGGTTCGCAGGGCCTGGCCCTGGTATCGACTGGTCTGAGCGTGATGCTCTGGCTGGCGATGATCGTGCCGTTGATTGCAGTGACGGTGCGCCGCCTGCATGACACCGACCGTTCGGGCTGGTGGTACCTGCTGTTGCTGGTGCCATTCGCAGGCCTGATCGTATTGGTGTTCATGCTGCTGCCCAGCACGCAGGGCAGCAACCGGTTCGGGCTGTCGGCACCGCAGGTCTGATCTGGAGCGCCGGGCATTGCCCGGCGTTCTCGTTTGTCAGGCGAAGTGCTGGTAGCCACCTTCGCTGGCTTCACCATCCACCTGCACGCCCTGCCCTTCGACAATGCGGCCAATGCGGGTAAGCGGCAGCTCCAGCGATTCGGCAACGTAATGCAGCGAGTCGCGCTGGTCGGCGGCGGCGGTGAAGCACAGTTCGTAATCATCACCACCGCGCAGCGCGCAATCGCGCGCATCATCGCGGCCAAGCAGTTCACGCAGTGCCGAGGAAATCGGCAGTGCGTCAGAATCAACCTGCGCGCCGACACCGCTGTGTGCGGCAATGTGGCCCAGGTCGGCCAGCAGGCCGTCGGATACATCCACTGCCGCATGTGCGAACGCACGCAGGCGCAGCCCCAGGGTGACGCGTGGGGTGGGACGCAGCAGACGCAGACGCAGTGCTTCGTAATCGCCCAGCAGGGTGGCGGTGGCCACGTTCAACGCGCCCTGTTGCCACAGGCGCAGCGCACCGGCGGCATCGCCCAGCGTGCCACTGACCCAGATGTCATCGCCCACCTGCGCGCGGTCGCGACGCAATGCCTGGCCGCGCGCAACCTGTCCCATCGCAGTCACCGACAGCGACAACGGTCCACGCGTGGTGTCTCCACCGATCAGCGCGGTGCCATGCTGGTCGGCCAGCGCGAAGAAGCCATCGGCAAAGGATTCAATCCATTCTTCGGATGCTTCCGGCAGTGACAGCGCCAGCGTGCACCATGCCGGGCGCGCGCCCATCGCGGCCAGATCGGACAGGTTGACCGCCAGGGTCTTCCAGCCGATATCGAACGGTGCGGTTTCAGCAGGGAAGTGCACGCCGCTGTTGAGCGTATCGGCGGTGACCACCAGCTGTTCGTTGGCGCGCGGCTGCAGCAGCGCGGCATCGTCACCAATGCCGAGCAGGATATCGTCGCGCTCGGCAGTGCGGGCGCGGATGCGGTCGATGAGGGCGAATTCGGCCAGGGACATGGGGCGCTCCCGCTGTTGTACGTGCCGCGCATTGCGCGGTGGGCGGTAGTGCCGGCCGCGGGCCGGCAACCTCAGGATCCCTGCAGCTGCCGGCCCGCGGCCGGCACTACCACAGGTGGGTCAGTGACCCGATTCGACCTTGCGCCATTCCACGGCGGCACGATCCAGCACGCCGTTGACGTAGGTATGACCATGCTCGGAGCCGAAACGCTTGGCCGATTCAATGGCTTCGTTGATGACCACGCGGTACGGCACGTCCAGGCGGTAGCGCAGTTCGAAGGCGGCCAGGCGCAGCACGGCGCGTTCGATCGCGTCCACTTCTTCGATGCCACGGTCCAGGTACGGGCCGAGGGCTTCGTCGATGTCGCGACGGTTGTCGAGCACGCCATGCATCAGCGCTTCGAAGTACGCCAGGTCGGCGATTTCGCGGGCCTGCTCGTGGGCGAACTGGGCGATCAGCGACTGTGCGTTGCCACCGGAGATCTGCCAGGCGTAGAGAGCCTGCACGGCACGACGGCGGGCGCGCGAGCGCAGCACCGGATCGACGCCATCGCGGCGGACGGGTTTACCGGAGGGCTTGCCCTGGGTGTTCTTGTTCATGGCAGCTGCTCCAGAAGATTGACCATTTCCAATGCGGCGAGTGCGACTTCCTCGCCCTTGTTGCCGTGGCTGCCGCCTGCGCGGGCCTCGGCGTCTTCAGCACGTTCCACCGCCAGCACGCCGTTCAGTACCGGCACGCCGAAGTCCAGCTGCACGCGCATCAGGCCCTCGGCGCAGCGGTCGGCCACGTGTTCGTAGTGACGGGTGTCGCCACGGATCACGCAGCCCAGGGTGAGGATGGCGGCGTGCTCATGGGCGGCGGCCAGGCGCGCGGCCACCAGCGGCAGTTCCCAGGCACCCGGCACGCGGATCACGTCGATGTTGGCTTCGGTGATGCCGTTGCCGGCCATGCTCTGGCGAGCGCCAGCGACCAGCGTGTCGGTGATGCGGGCATTCCAGCGGCTGGCCAGGATGGCGAAGCGCGCCGATTCGGGAGTGCGAAGATCGCCTTCGAAGTGGCTCATATGCGGCTTGGGGGATTCGATTAAGGAGGGGATTCTACCGTGGATGGGCCCAGGCCGTGGCTGGCGGGGGCCTCCAAGGGGCTTTCTGTAGAGCCGAGCCATGCTCGGCTGCTCTCTGCCGCCGGACTACCCCCCGCGCTGCGCGCGCAAGCCGAGCATGGCTCGGCTCTACAGGGGCCTGATGGCCGGGGCGCGGGCCTCAGCAGCCCACCGTCTCCACCACTTCCAGGCCGTACCCGGCCAGGCCGACCTGGCGGCGGGGGGTGCCCAGCACGCGCAGCTTGCCCAGGCCCAGATCGGACAGGATCTGCGCGCCGGCGCCGTTGCGGCGCCACTGGCCCACATCCTTGTCCTTGCCCGGCACCACCGGCGCCGGCTGCTGGCGCAGACGGGCCAGCAGGGCTTCGCCATCGCGCGGGGCCGACAGCACCACCATCACGCCGCTGCCCTTGGCATCGATCGCACGCAGAGCGTCGGTGGCCGCCACGCCGAAATCATCGCGGCGCCAGTGCAACAGGTCGGCCAGCGGGTTTTCCACCTGCACGCGCACCAGGGTGGGGGTGTCCGCATCCGGGGTGCCACGCACCAGGGCGAAATGCAGGTCGTGGGCGATGCGGTCGCGGTAGGTCACCAGCTTGAACGGGCCGAACTCGGTGTCGATGTCGCGCTCGTCCACGCGCTCGACGGTCTTTTCGGTGGCCAGGCGGTAGGCGATCAGGTCGGCGATGGAGCCCATCTTCAGGCCGTGCTCGCGGGCGAACACTTCCAGCTCCGGGCGGCGCGCCATGCTGCCATCCGGGTTCAGGATCTCCACCAGCACGCCGGCCGGTTCCAGCCCGGCCAGCATGGCCAGGTCCACGCCGGCTTCGGTGTGGCCGGCACGGGTCAGCACGCCGCCCGGCTGGGCGATCAGCGGGAAGATGTGGCCCGGCTGGTGCAGGTCCGACGGCTTGGCGTTCGGCTTCACCGCGGTGCGGATGGTGTGTGCGCGGTCGTGGGCGGAAATACCGGTGGTCACACCTTCCGCTGCTTCGATGCTGACAGTGAAGTTGGTCTGGAACTGCGCGGTATTGGCCTGCACCATCGGCGCCAGGCCCAGATCGGCGGCGCGGGTGCGGGTGAGCGGCAGGCACACCAAGCCACGGCCGTGGGTGACCATGAAGTTGATGTCGCTGGCCTTGACCAGCTCGGCGGCCATGATCAGGTCGCCTTCGTTCTCGCGGTCTTCGTCATCGACGATGACGACCATTCGGCCCAGGCGGATGTCTTCCAGGATTTCCGGAATCGGGGCGAAATTCATGCGGCATCTCCCTGTGGGTGCAGACCGTTGGCCGGCACACTGATCAGGCGCTCCACATAGCGGGCGACCAGATCGATTTCAAGATTGACCGCGCTGCCCACGCCTGCGGCGGAGAAGGCGGTGTTGGCCACCGTGTGCGGGATCAGGGCGACTTCAAAACCTTCATCGTCCACTTCGTTGACGGTGAGGCTGACGCCGTCCACGCAGATCGAGCCCTTCTTGGCGATGTAGCGGCGCAGCGAGGCCGGCGCGGCGAAACGCCAGCGCTGGGCACGCGCGTCTTCGTGGATGGACAGCACCTGGCCGAGGCCGTCGACGTGGCCGCTGACCAGATGGCCGCCGAGGCGGTCGGTCGGGCGCATTGCGCGCTCCAGGTTGATGACGGCGCCTTCGCCCAGCTGGCCCAGCGTGGTCAGGCCCAGCGTCTCGGTGGAGGCATCGGCCTGGAAGCTGGCCGCGTCGAATGCGATGACGGTGAGGCAGACGCCGTTGATGGCAATGCTCTCGCCCATCTGCACGTTGTCGAACGGCAGATTCCCGACATTGAAGGTGAAGCGGACATCGCCGCCGATGGATTCGCGTGCGGCCAGACGGCCGACGCCTTCGATGATTCCAGTAAACAAGTAACGTTCTCCGCGAAAAGTGAGCGAAAAACGCCGCAAGGCAAACAGGCGCACGCAGGGCATGAGCCCTGTGGCACCGTCTTCTTTCATCCGGACTATGACCGTCGGCTCCGGCATTGGACCGGATCTGCTGACCCCCGGCCGTGGGCCGGAGCGCTCGCGGGCTCGTGCTTGCGCACCTACCGCCGGTGGGGAATTGCACCCCGCCCTGAAGACGTTTGTGTACCGGCGAACCGGCATGGCTAGTGTACCAGCCCGGGCTGAACGGGGTCGGATGCCACAGCTGTGACGGCCGTCGCTCGCAATTTGTAAAACTTTCATTAAAATCCTGCCCCGGACGACATGAGGTCGCCACGGGCAGCCGAGAGGGCTGGCCCGCCAAAGGACTGAAATTCACAGGAATTCCCATGCGCAAGATCCTGATCGTGGCCGCCCTGCTGGCCGCCGCCCCGTTCTCGGCTTCGGCCGACGCCCTGAGCTACACCTACGTTGAAGGCGGCTGGACCCAGGTCAAGGTTGACGACAACGCACTGGACGACCCGAAGGTCGACGGTGGCTACCTGCGTGGCTCGGTGGCCGTGGCCGAACAGGTCTACGTGTTCGGCGGCTGGTCGCGTACCAGCAAGACCAATCACTACGGCAATGATTCGCTGAAGCTGGAACTGAACCAGCCGGAGCTCGGCATCGGCTACCACATGCCGTGGACCGACCGCCTGGACTTCACCGCCGATGCCGCGTGGGTGCGCCAGAACGCCGAAGCCACCGTCCGCTACGACGGCCTGCGTTTCAGCCAGAAGGATCACACCAACCTGGGCCGCGTCACCATGGGCATCCGTGGCAAGCCGTCGCGCATGACCGAAGGTTGGGTGAAGGCCGGTTACATGGACGGCGGCAACAACTTCAAGGGCACCTGGGTCGGCACCATCGGCGGCCAGATCAACTTCACCAAGACCTGGGGTCTGGTGGGCGAGATCTCCGGCTACCGCGATGTCACCCAGTACTCTGCCGGCGTCCGCGCCAGCTTCTGATTGCCCGATCCTCGTCGTGCGATCGAACGGGCCCCGCAAGGGGCCCGTTTTTTGTTGGCCGTCGCGTGCAACGCGCCTGGCTGTGGCGCGCCATCGAATGTGATGGCAAGTGCGCTAGGCTTGCCCGCCTCTGGAACAGGAACACCGTCATGAAGACCCCGATCCGCACCCTGCTGGCCACCACGCTGCTGTGTGCCCCTCTTTTCGTCTCGGCCGCACCGGCCCAACTGACGCCCGAGCAGGCCTTCGACCTGTATGCACGGGCCCTGCTGGAGGACGACGCTGCCGCCACCCGCGCCCTCAACGACGCATTGAAGCCGGCGTTCGAGGGCCAGGACGCGGTGACTCCGACCCCGGGTGCGCTGGCCAAGGCATTGGCCGAACCCTGGCAGACCGTACTGGCCAGCACCGGCGCCAAGGTCGACGCTGCGGCCACCGAAGCGCTGTATGCCAAGGCCCTGCGTGATTCGAAGTGCCGCGCCAGCAAGAGCGTGATCGAGGACAACGAATACGTCGAAGACCAGAAGCTGGCACGCATCACCTTCAGCTGTCGGGTGCCCGACCTGGGCAAGGTCCGCCCGTTGTTCGCCGCCAGCCTGGCCGACAATGCCAGCCCGGCGTCGCGCAAGCAGTTCACCGACGCCTACACCCAGGCGCTGCAGAGCGGCGTGCGCGTGCCGGTCAGCGGCACCTTCACCCTGTACCCGGCCAAAGACAACGGCTACTGGTACAGCGGCAATTTCGATGATCTGATCGGCACCGTGGCCGGTGCACTGGCGCCATTCGAGGACTGGATGCAGGACGCGCAGGCAGTCAACGCACCGAAGGTGACCGGCGTGCCGGGATGCGACCTGTTGCTGCAGCAGCACCGCAGCTGCGTGGCGAAGATCGCACCGGACCAGATCAGCGGCGTGGATGCGATGGCCGAAGAACTGAAGGTCAAGGCGCAGGTCAAGTCGGCCGATGAGATGACGCAGGAGTGCAAGGCACTGCGCCCGATCGCCGAGATGATGTGGACCGACGCGTGCGCGTGAGCCGGTAAGCGGTAGCGCCGGGCCATGCCCGGCGACACCACGCGGCCGTCATCCTTTGTCATGGTCGTCCGGATGTTCACCGAATTCCGGACGATTCTGCTGGTACTCACAACCGTGCAGGGTCTTGCCGGGCGCCCACGCACGCACGATGCGCGCGCGATCTTCCAGCCAGCCATCTGCCGCCGTGTCGGTATCATAGAAGCCTACGAAAGCAGTGTCGCTCCAGCCATCGTAGGGTGGCAGAAGCCATTCTTCGGCCAGCGTTTCGGCGATATCCCCGTCCAGCTCTGCGTACAAGGTCTGACCCACCTGGACCAAGCGCGAGACGGGCCTGCCGGCGATCATGACCGGCGCCGGCGGGGTCCACCAGCGATAACCCTCGTCGTCCTCCCCATCCTTCCAACCTTTGAAACGCGCATCAGTGGTGTACGCCGACATGCCCAGCGCCCAATCGGCCGTGTAATTGCGCAGTGCGTCGGCGCTGCAGCTCAGCACGTCATCGAGCTCAGTGGCGATATCCACACCCGGCGCGAACACCACGTCAGGTTCCTTGCCGCGCCTGCGCAACTGCTCCATCCGCGTGTCGTAGCGCTCCTCGCACCCCACCAGCACAGAGTCGGGGTGGGTAGAGACGCGCGACGCCGTAAGTGAACGAACCGAAAAGCCGATTTCGCTGACATTGCGCAAGGACAGGTTCCGCACATGGATGTGAGGGGCGGCGGTTGCATGTAGCGGCCTCATATCCAGCTGCTTGGATATCGTCTCAAAGGAGACATCATCAAGAATGGCCATCGTCCCTCCCGAAAGCACTGCGATGCGCTGGGTCGGGTAGCCGAATACAGTGATCGGATTGGGCAGCTCGACCTCATGCAGATACGAATTGGGCTGTTTGACAACGATCCACGCATCGAATGGCGGCTTTGCACGCTTGCCATTACCCAGCACGACATCCCACACATTTCGCGACAGCGGCTCACGTACCGAGGTGGGAGCCCGGCACTCGATGACGGCGGCCAGGTCCTGCAATGCCTGCGCGCTTGTGACGGTACGCACGGCATCGGGTTCATCGCCATCTGCGAAGGCGGCAGGCGAAACAACCATCCCAAGCGCAAGGAGCGCTGGAAGCATACGGATCCGGAAGGACTGCGCCACGATGATCACCGCTCTGGGAAACCCAGCACTGTGCATTCGCGTCACGAAGGCGGCTATGAAGAAAGTTTCAAATTTCCCCGACGTTGTTGCCACGAGAGCAATCCGTAACTTTCAGACAAGTTGCATGGACCAATGCATGGAGCGCCCCTGATCCTCAGGGACTTCTCCCGCTTCCGTCCACGCCATGTTGAGACCCTTGTCCGCCGTGCTGCTATTCGCGCCGCTGGCCGCCAATGCTGCAGCGCTTTCAATGGAAGACACCTTCGCTGCCTATGCGCGCGTCATCACCCAGAATGACGAGGATGCCAAGACGGCGCTGCGTAACAGCCTGCGCACGGCAGACCCGGACGGCTATCCGGACATCGGAGACGTCGCTGACGCACTCTATGCATTCGGAAATCTTGCCGCTGGTTTCGAAGAATCCACCGCCAGTGCGATCAACGCGCGCCGGGAAACCATTCACTGCCGTGCGGTCAGAATCGAGGAGGACAGTTCCGCCCGTCGTGGCGTTGTGGACTACCAGTGCGCGCTTCCCGATGTATCTGGCGCCTTTGACGCCTATCGGGAGAATCTGGCGCGCTCACGTGCCGGGGACCCTGATGGCGATGCTTTCAGAACGTTCCTTGGCATCTATGCGGCAACCCTGCGCGACGCGCCTGACACCACGTACACAGCGAGGGCGGAGTTCTCGCGTCTTGGCAACAATGGTCCATGGAGCAGTGCAGACATGCTGTTCCTCGGCTTGAATCTACTGAAGGAGCTGATGCCGTTTTCCGCTTGGGACGAGCGCATTGAAGCAGAGAAAGACACTCATCAAGTCCGGACAGAATAAGAGGCATTCCAGATGCTCACCCACTTCCGCAGTCTCGTGCGCGCGACTCTGCTTCTCCTGCAGGCCTTGCTGCTCGCAGGTTGCTCACAGGCGTCACAGCCGTCAATGGCCGTACCCGGCTCCGTCGTCAGCCTGTCGCCACCACCCGGGTTCGCCCCCGCCCCCAACTTCTCCGGGTTTGTCAGTGATGACGGCCGTGCCAGCATCCTGGTCGCCGAGCTGCCCGCCGAGGCCAGCCGCACAGTCAGCGGACTGTTCGTGGATGAGCCCGCTGCGCGTAGCCGCTTCGCCAGCCAGGGCGTACAGGTCGATCGTCTGGAGTCGCTCAGCGTCGAGGGGCGGACGATCCCTGTGGTCATCGGCAGCCAGGTCGCGCACGGTTACACCTTCGAAAAGTGGATGGCGCTTTTCAGAGGCTCCCCCACCGTCATGATCACAGTTCAAGCCCCGCGTGACCATGCACTGACGCACAGGCAGGCGATGCAGGCCTTGGCGACCGTAACATTGCGTCCGCAGGCCACGCTTGAGCAGAAGATCGCCGCGATGCCTTTCAGCGTCGAGCCGGTGTCCCCTTTCCGCCTGCTGGACACCCTGTCCGGGTCAGCCATGGCACTTACGGCCGGTGAACTGGACACTGATCCCGATGGTCTGCAGCCCCTGGTAATTGTCGCGTCCCAGCTTTCTCTCCCGTTTGCCTCTGACGATCCAGAGAAGGTGTCCGATCAGTTGATTGCAGGGACCGTCAGGATTCAGGGCGGAACGATCACCTCAAGGGAGAACGTGCCGTTCGGCGGTATCGCCGGGCACCGGGTTGATGGAGCAACACCCGACGGACGCCACTACCGCCACTATCTCGCCCTGTGGCCGGATGAGCGTTTCGTCCGTTTGGTTGCCATCCTGCCGGCAGACAGTTCCAAAGAAGTGGAAGACGCGGTTGACGTCATGGCCTCCTCGGTCCGGTTCCGCGAGCCATGACACCGATGATGCGGACCGACAGATTCGCGTGAGCCTATGCCACCGGGTCAGGCGCGCGCCTTTCCCAACGCCACACATTTTCAGACAAGTTGCATGGACCCCTGCATGAGGTGCCCCTGATCCTCAGGGCCCTCCCGGACTGCCCCTGTGCCGCCATGCTGAAATCCATCGCCATCCTGCTGCTGGGAGCCCCGCTCACCGCTGCCGCCGCACCCCCTGCAGCGCTCTCACTGGAAGAGACCTTCGAGACCTATGTGCAGGTCATCGTTCACGGCGACACCCCGTCGAAGGAAAAGCTGCGCCACCATCTGCGTGCATATGCGAACAGCGACAGCGTTGAGGTGACCGTCAACGCCATCGATGCGCTTCAGCTGCCCAAGGCCGCCTTCAACGGTACCGCGATGGAACCGGTTGCCAGCGCTCTGGAGATGCGGCAGAAGGCCATGTCCTGCACCATCACCGACATCACCCAGGAGACGGTGCATTCAACGTCGCAGGCGACCGTGGCGTATCGGTGTGCTTTCCCCGATCTCTCGGGCTTCTTTCCGACCTACCGGGACGCGCAGAAGCGACGCGCCGACGTCGGCGATGATCCCGAACACGCCAAGGCGCTCTTCGCGGCATTCGCCAATGCCCTGCGCGAAGCGCCGGATCATTCATATGAGAGCAGCACTGTGTTCCTGCAGTCCGCAGGCGGCGGCCACTGGATGGCTCTCGACTTGCCGCTGCTCGGTACGGCGCTGCTGCAACAGGTACTGCCCTTCGACGCATGGAATACGCGGATCGAAGCGGAAGCCGTGCCTGTGGTTACCGGCGTACCCACCTGCGACCTGATGATGGCCGCCCAGCTGAGGTTCTTTGCCCGGCATCATCCCCAGAGTCCCTTCCTGGGCAACGGCGTACTGCAACGCAATCTGCTCAAGCGTGTGGAGGGAATGAGCGACGCGGAGGCGACGCGCGACTGCCAGATCGTCCATGAGCGCAACCGGGAGCTGTGGAACAGAGAGAAGACGGACTGATGTCGGGATCCCTCACGATCCGGCATCTGGTGATTCTGCTGCTGGGCCTGCCGCTCTGGGCAATAGCCGCTGAACCTGCCGCGCTTTCGCTGGAAGCAACCTTCGATGCGTATGCGCAAGCCAGGTTCCAGGACGATGCGCACGCCAAGGAGCGGCTTCGCAGCAGCCTGCAGACCGCCGCCACGCCGGCGCCGGCCGACATCGAACTGAAGGTCGAGGGCCGCGCCTTCCAGAACCTGGCGGAGGTACACGGCGAGGCGATTGCCGACGCCCTGCAGGTACGCCGGAAGACCATTCACTGCCGGGCAACCGGCAGCGATGTTGAAGAGATCGGAACACTCAGCTTTGGCGCCGTGACCTATCGGTGCGTGCTGCCAGACATGTCCGGGCACTTCGAGGCCTATCGTGGGAGCCGAGAACGGATGAAGGTCGGAAAGGGCGACCCGATGGATGACGCGTCCTTCCGTACGGCGTACGCGACGGCGCTGCGTAGTGCGCCCGATGGGCTGCATGAAGGAAGCATGCGCTTCATCAGGAACGGCGACGGACCATGGGACAGCATTGAGATGCTGTATTTCGATGCCGACATCCGCAGGCTGTTGATGCCGATGCAGGCATGGGATGAGCGCATTGAAGGCGAAGGTGTGCCTGCCGATCTCTCGCCGCAGGCCGAGTACACGCTGCAGGCGCGGGTGCCGCTGCAGAACGATGCCGAAGCGCGGCAGTTGCTGCGGGCACTGGGCGAGGGCCTCGACCCTGGCGAAGCCATGGACTGGCGCCCCATCATCGAAGACGTTCCGGCGTGGTTGTCACGCCAGGACTTCGCAGCGCCCTCGCCCGACGCCACTGCAGCCTTTGCCGAGGCACTGGCTTTGCGGCTGCCGAGGGTCACCTGTGCTGCTCGGGAGTTCGTGCCATTGGGCTCGCCGGAGATCGGCATGTACACGCTGGTGTGCCAGCATCCGGACGTAGAGCCGCTGCGTCAGGCCTATCTGGCGATGCGCGCCGCGCCGGAAATCGAGCGCCAAGCGCGTATCGATGCGCTGTTCCAGCACTGGGCCACACTACTCCGCGAGGCGCCGGCCGTACCGCATTGCACACCGGTAGTCGGCGGGTATCAGGCACGCCATGCGTTCGCGCATGCCGAGCGCATGCAGCAGTTGTACCAGGCCATTCTGTCGCGACTGATGCCGACCGCACTGTGGTTCGATGAACCACTGTTGCCGCAGGAAGACGAGCTGTGTGATGGCGATTGAAATCAACTGGGCTCCATCCTGCACTGCAGAGTGGCGAGCGCGCGCCGGTCAGTTCCAGATGATCGGGTCACCGGAGCACGACAACATGACGATTTCCCGAACAGCCGTGTAGCTGCGCGACGCATCAACCCTACCACTCAGCACCTCGTCGATTCTCCGCTGCTTGGCGGAACATTCCGCCCAGCGGCATCGAAACCATCTCCGCAAATCGGATTTCGGACTCGTTGTATGGACATGGAGGACAACTGGCAGGATGTTGCCAGATTCATCCTATCGCGCACTTCCCTGCCATGTTGAAGCCAGTTCTTGCCCTGCTGCTGGGCGGTCCCTTTGCAGCCCCTGCCGCAGCATCCGAAGCAATGTCGCTGCAAGATACGTTCGACGCCTACATGCAGGTCATCACCCAGAACGACACGCAGGCCAGAACAACATTGACCAACAGCCTGCGCATGGCCGATCCAGACGTTTTCCCCGCCGTGCCCGGCATGGCCGATGACATCTACGCCTTTCGGCAGTTCATAGCCAGCTTCGGCGAACAGACGGCCGCCATCGTCCGGACCAGGCTGAAGGCCGTCCACTGCCAAGCAGCCCACGTAAGCACCGACGAAGCCGACGTTTACTACCCGGGCACTGTGGAGTATCGATGTGTGATTCCGGATGTTTCAGCGTACTTTGAGGATTACCGCGAACATCATGTGCAGCTTCGGACAGGTACAGCCACCCCAGCGCGGATTAACGGGCTCCTCGATCGCTACGCGGCCGTCCTGCGCGATGCACCGGATCTGACATATGAAGGGAAGGCGAGATTCTTCCGAGCCGGCAGCGGCGGGCCGTGGGCAAGTTCTGACCTGAGGTTTCTCGGCGCCGAGCTGGTGGTGCGACTGATGCCTGTCCAGGACTGGGACCGCCTGATTGAGGCTGAGGCAGGCAGCTCGTCCACCGCAACCTCTACCGACGAAGGAGGATCACATGCGCGATGATGGCTCGAAGCACGGTCATACCTGACACGCCTGAGATGCGCGTGCCAGCCTGGCAGGCGCATGGCGCATGGCGCATGGCGCATGGCTCATATACATGCGACTGCACTTTCAGAACCGTTGCATGGCCCTGCACGGCCTGCATGGTCAATGCTGTTGCCCTCTTCCACCGGGGTAACCGCATGAAACACCGTATGACGTCGACCGTGATCATAGTGCTGGCGCTGATGGTGTGCTGGCAGGCCGAAGCGTCCAGGTTCAAAGCCACCAGGATTTTCGTCGTCCAACCCTCGGTCGCCTTCGAGTCAACCCAGCTGAGCGACAGGCATCTGGATGCGTGGATGAGCGAAGACGACGACTGCCACGCCTTCCTGATGTACCACGATCAGTGTGCCGTGCTGGTACTGCCCCATGAGTACGACGACGGTTTCACGCGGCACCAGCTGCGGTTGAAGGCGAGGCAACTGCCGGGCAAGGCGCTGGGCGCGTACTGCCGCAACCTGCATGTGCTGTGGAAGCAGCAGTGGAAGGGCCAGTGCCCCGTCGGCGACGAAGAAGACGACGAAGAGGCCTTGACGCCAAGGGCGTAGCGCCTGCTCTGCGTCATTCCCTCACGGCCGCAGCAGCAACCGCAGGTCGTCGCCGACCTGGCGCTGGTCAACCACACGCAGGCGACGCTGCTGGTCCATGGCATCGATGCCGAGACCGGCCAGCAGTGGGCGTCCGTTGTCGCCCAGCAGCGTGGGGGCCTGGTACAGCAGCAGTTCGTCCACCCAGCCACCGCGCAGCAGCGCACCGGCCAGCGTCGCGCCGGCTTCGGTGTGCACTTCATTGATGCCGCGCTCGGCCAGCAGCGCCAGCACCGCGCCCAGATCCAACCGCCCCTCTGCGCTGGGCACGCTGGCAAATTCTGCGTCGGCCGCATCCGGTGCGCTCACCGCCGCAGCGTGCAGGTACAGCGTCGGTGCCCCGCCCTCGCGCACGCGGCTGCATTCGAGCGAACGCAGGCGCGAATCGAGCACCACGCGCAGTGGCGGCATCACCTCGGTATCAGCCAGGCGCACGGTCAGCATCGGGTCGTCGGCCAGCACGGTATCGGCGCCGGTCAGGATCGCACCGGCGCGTGCCCGCCAGTGCTGCACGTCTTCGCGCGCGGCCGGCTCGGTGATCCACTTCGAGCTGCCATCGGCCATCGCGGTACGGCCATCAAGGCTGGCGGCCAGCTTCACCCGCAGCCACGGTCGGTTGCGCTCCACACGCGACAGGAAACCCTTGTTGAGCTCACGCGCCTGTATCGCCATCAGTCCTTCGGCGACCTCGATGCCGGCATTGCGCAGCAGGTCAAAGCCACCGCCATCGACCTTCGGGAACGGATCGCGCATCGCGGCAACCACGCGCGACACGCCCGCTTCGATCAGTGCCAGCGCACACGGTGGCGTACGACCGTAGTGTGCGCAGGGTTCCAGCGTGACGTAGGCGGTGGCACCGTGCGCCTCGCTTCCGGCCTCGCGCAGCGCGAACACTTCGGCGTGCGGTCCACCGGCGCGCTGGTGCCAGCCCTGCCCGACCACGCGTTCGCCATGGGCGATCACGCAGCCGACCATCGGGTTGGGACGGGTGGTATAGGCGGCGCGCTCGGCCAAGCGCAGCGCGTTGGCCATGTGCAGGTGGTCGAGGACGGAGAACGGGGTGGTCATGCGGCCATGGTAACGCCGCCGGTGTTGATCCATGCCATCAGTGCCAACCAAGGTTGGCACCCACCGAAGCAAAGTAGATCCACGCCATGCGTGGATGGGCGCCGCTGTGCCAACCAAGGTTGGCACCCACCAAGGCAGAGGCCGTCAGCCCTTCTTCTTCTTGCTCAGGGCAATCACATCGCCCAGCAGCTGCAGCTGTTCGGTGCTTGAGGGCAGGTCGCGTTCAAGCTTCTCGATCTCCTCGCGGAAATCGGCCACGTCCTCGAAGCTGCGGTAGACCGAAGCGAAGCGCACATAGCCGACATGGTCGAGCTTGCGCAGTTCGTTCATGACGAACTCGCCGACCTTGATGGAGGGCACTTCGCGCTCGCCGCTGATGCGCAGTTGGTGGACCACGGCGCGTACCGCCGCTTCGATCTTGTCTTCGGCCACCGCACGCTTCTGCAGCGCGCGGTCGAAGCCAGCGCGCACCTTGCGCTGGTCGAACGCCTCGCGGGTGCCATCGCTCTTGACGATGGCCGGCAGCTTCAGCTCAACCGTTTCCATGGTACTGAAGCGCTCGCCGCAGGCTTCGCATTCACGCCGACGACGGATCGTCGCGCCGTCTTCAGAGACGCGCGAGTCGATGACCCGGGTATCGGCATGTTGGCAGAAGGGGCAATGCATGGAACGCCTGGCTCAGGGAAGACCTAATTGCCACGGTCATGGCAGCGTCGCAAAGGTACCTGAGAAGGGGCAATGCAGCAAATGCTGTGTGCGCGGAAGTGCCTGCATTTTGGCCGAACAGAGCCTCCGGCGCGGTCAGGGCTGTGCGCTCAACCGGGTGCCGGCGGCGCCGAGGCCGCGCGTGCCCAGCGCAGCCACACCAGATGCCCTGCCATCACCAGCAGTGGCGGGCCAAAGCCAAGGAAGGCCAATGTCGAGATCTCCCCGCGCTTGAAGGTGAAGTACAGCGTGGCGGCAACCACGCCCAACGCGGCCAGCCCCCCCAGCGCCAGGCCCACCCAGGCGACAACCGGTGATTGGCGCAGGCCGGTAACACCACGCCACAGGAACAGGCCGCTCAGCCACAACCACGACAGCAGGCCGATGATTCCGGCCGACGACCACAGCAGCAACAGCCTGTGCTCGTCGCCCGTCAGATACTTGCCGTCCCATACGACCATCAGCCCGAGTACGGCACCCGTGCCACCTGCCGCCACGGTGGGCAGGCCCACCAGCAGGCCGGCGATCGCCATCCAGCGTTTGTGCAGACGCTCATCCATGCGTTCGATTTCCTTCCATGGGCCACGTCATGCGCGGCGTTTGATCCACACCAGCATCGCAGCCGGCACCATCATCGACGGGCCCAACAGCAACAAGCCGATGCCTTCGCCGTTCACGGCGATGCCCCACCACAGCGCCAGCCCCAGCGGGGGCAAGGCGGCGAGACCGCCCGCCAGCAGCATCCACCACCAGAGGCGGTGCACGTGCAGCCCGGCACGCCCCTGCAGCAGAAAACCCGCGCTGAGCCACAACCAAGCCAGGCAGCCGGCAATGCCGGCCAGGCCCCACAGCGGCATCACCGTCATCGAGGCCAGCGTGCCATGACCGAACTGGCCCAGCCCCATCAGCAGCAGCATCGTCGCCGCCGCGCCGCCCATCGCCAGGCTGGGCAGGCCAAACAGCACCGCCAGCGCGGTGTACAGGTACTTGAGGTGGCGCTCATCCATGCGCGGTTGCTCCAATGCCGGGGTCAGAGCCCTTCCCTGCGGGAACGGATCCGACCCCTGCGTCGATCAGCCGTAGACCGGGTACTTGCGGCACTGCGCGCTGACGGCATCGCGCACGCGGGCGATGACGGCGTCATCGCTCGGCGCGTCGAGCACATCGGCGATCCAGTTGGCCAGATCCACGCAGTCCTGTTCGACGTAACCGCGGGTGGTCACCGCCGGGGTACCCAGGCGCAGGCCCGAGGTCACGAACGGCGAACGCGGGTCGTTCGGCACCGAGTTCTTGTTGACGGTGATGTGGGCCTTGCCCAGCGCGGCTTCCGCGTCCTTGCCGGACACGTCCTTGCCGATCATGTCGACCAGCATCAGGTGGTTCTGGGTGCCGCCGGAGACGATCTTGTAACCGCGTGCGATCAGCGTGTTGGCCATCGCCTGGGCGTTCTTCACCACCTGCTGCTGGTAGGCCTTGAAGCCCGGTTCCAGCGCTTCCTTGAAGGCCACGGCCTTGCCGGCGATGACGTGCATCAGCGGACCGCCCTGGATGCCCGGGAACACGATGGACTGCAGCTTCTTGACCAGGTCTTCAGCCGCGCCCTTGGCAACGATGATGCCGCCGCGCGGGCCGCGCAGGGTCTTGTGGGTGGTGGAGGTGACCACGTGGGCGTGTTCCAGCGGGCTGGGGTAGACGCCTGCTGCCACCAGACCGGCAACGTGCGCCATGTCCACAAACAGGTACGCACCGACCTTGTCGGCGATGGCGCGGAAGCGCGCCCAGTCGATCACCTGCGAATAGGCCGAAAAACCGGCCACGACCATCTTCGGCTTGTGTTCCAGGGCCAGACGCTCGACTTCGTCGTAATCGATCAGGCCCTGATCGTTCACACCGTACTGCACGGCGTTGAACAGCTTGCCCGAGGCATTCACCTTGGCACCGTGGGTGAGGTGGCCACCGTGGGCCAGGCTCATGCCCAGGATGGTGTCACCCGGCTGCAGCAGCGCGAAGTAGACGGCCTGGTTGGCCTGCGAACCACTGTGCGGCTGCACGTTGGCGTAGTCCGCACCGAACAGGGTCTTCAGGCGGTCGATGGCCAGCTGTTCGGCGATATCCACGTACTCGCAGCCACCGTAGTAGCGCTTGCCCGGGTAGCCTTCGGCGTACTTGTTGGTCAGCTGGCTGCCCTGGGCTTCCATCACCGCCGGGCTGGTGTAGTTCTCGCTGGCAATCAGCTCGACGTGGTCTTCCTGGCGCTGGGTTTCAGCGGCGATGGCCTTGGCCAGTTCGGGATCGTAGGATTCGATGCGGACGTCACGCGGGAACATCGGGTACTCCAGCAGGCAGGGAAAAGGGGTACGACTCAGCCCTTGATTGTAGCCCCGCGCCGGGCTGCTGGGGCCGAAACGGACGGGGCCGGCATCCCCGAAGGAATCCGGCTCCGTATGGTTTCGATTGCGCTGCCCCGGCGTACCGGTAGATCCACGCCATGCGTGGATGTGGCCGCCAACTCAGCGGCTGTTGAGCACGTACTGAGCGATCACACCGGTAGCGATGGCAACCAGCAGCATGTTGCCGCGGTCATCGCGGATCCACTGGTGGCCATACGGCGGGCGCCGCAGCTGGTAGCGCGGGTAGTCGTTCACCACATACACCGGTCCGCGGTAGTAGTCGCGGTAGCGATGCCCGACCTTCCAGCCGTAGCCCGGGCCATAGGCCGGACGGTAGACCACGCGCGGCGGCGCCGGGCGGTAGTAGCGGTCGTGGTCGCGATGCCAGTCACGGCGATCCTCGCGATAGTCGCGCCGGGCCTCGCGGCGGTCGCGCTCCCAGTCACGGCGGTCCTGGCGCCACTCGCGGCGATCCTCCCGCCACTCGCGGCGGTCATGGTCGCGGCGATGGTCGTTGTCGGCGAAGGCCGGCGCCACCGCGCCGAGCGCCAGCACAGAGGCCACGGCGCCGGCCATTACTCGATTGATGCGCATGTCAGACCTCTGCTTGGGTGGGTGGTGAGCCCATATTGCGCACCGGATCTGAACCGTTTCCGGCTGGAAACGCTTCCCGCTGCGGGACTGTGACGGAGTATTCAGGCCGTAGCCAGCCGGCGGCCCCGCCCAGGCGCGGCCCGGAACCGGTTCCGGCTATAATTGGCGGTATTCCTTTTCAGTCTGTGCCCGCTGCCGCAACGGGATGTTCCCGTGACGGGTCGGGCGCAGGGCCGCGCCTACGGAGACCTCATGTCCTCGCAATACATCTACACCATGAACCGCGTGTCCAAGGTGGTCCCGCCGAAGCGGCAGATCATCAAGGACATCTCGCTGTCCTTCTTCCCGGGCGCGAAGATCGGCCTGCTGGGCCTGAACGGCGCCGGCAAGTCCACCGTGCTGAAGATCATGGCCGGCGTGGACACCGATTTCGAGGGCGAAGCCCGCCCGCAGGCCGGCATCAAGGTCGGTTACCTGGCGCAGGAACCGGAGCTGGACCCGACCAAGACCGTGCGTGAAGCGGTGGAAGAAGGCGTAGGCGAAGTGCTGCAGGCCCAGGCTGCGCTGGATGCGGTGTATGCCGCCTATGCCGAGGAAGGCGCCGATTTCGACGCGCTGGCCAAGGAACAGGAGCGCCTGGAGGCGATCCTTGCCGCTGGCGATGCGCACACCCTGGAAAACCAGCTGGACGTGGCCGCCGATGCGCTGCGCCTGCCGCCGTGGGACGCCGTTGTCGGCAAGCTCTCCGGTGGTGAGAAGCGCCGCGTCGCACTGTGCCGCCTGCTGCTGCAGAAGCCGGACATGCTGCTGCTCGACGAACCGACCAACCACCTCGACGCCGAGTCGGTGGAATGGCTGGAACAGTTCCTGGCGCGCTACACCGGTACCGTCGTGGCGGTCACCCATGATCGCTACTTCCTGGACAACGCCGCCGAGTGGATCCTGGAACTGGACCGCGGCCGCGGCATTCCGTGGAAGGGCAACTACACCGACTGGCTGACCCAGAAGGATGAGCGCCTGAAGCAGGAAGACAACCAGGAAAAGGCTCGCCAGAAGGCAATCCAGAAGGAACTGGAGTGGTCGCGCCAGAACGCCAAGGGTGGCCGCACCAAGGGCAAGGCCCGTCTGGCCCGCCTGGAAGAGCTGCAGTCGGTCGATTACCAGAAGCGCAACGAGACCAATGAAATCTTCATCCCGCCGGGCGAGCGCCTGGGCAACGCGGTGATGGAGTTCAAGAACGTCTCCAAGAAGTTCGGCGACCGCCTGCTGTTCGACAACCTGAACTTCCTGGTGCCCGGTGGCGCCATCGTCGGCATCATCGGCCCGAACGGTGCCGGTAAGTCGACCCTGTTCAAGATGATCACCGGCCAGGAAAAGCCGGACACCGGCGAGATCGTGGTTGGCCCGACCGTGCAGCTTTCCTATGTGGACCAGAGCCGTGACGCGCTGGAAGGCAACCACAGCGTGTTCCAGGAAATCGCTGGCGGCCTGGACATCCTCAACATCAACGGCATCGAGATCCAGTCGCGCGCCTACATCGGCCGCTTCAACTTCAAGGGCCAGGACCAGCAGAAGATGGTCGGTTCGCTGTCCGGTGGTGAGCGTGGCCGCCTGCACATGGCCAAGACCCTGCTGCAGGGTGGCAACGTGCTGCTGCTGGACGAACCGTCCAACGACCTGGACATCGAAACCCTGCGTGCACTGGAAGATGCGCTGCTGGAGTTCCCGGGCAACACCTTCGTCATTTCGCATGACCGCTGGTTCCTGGACCGCATCGCGACCCACATCCTGGCGTTCGAAGGCGATTCGCACGTGGAGTTCTTCCAGGGCAACTACCGCGAGTACGAAGAAGACAAGCGCCGCCGCATGGGCGACGACGCTGCGCCGAAGCGCCTGCGCTTCAAGGCGCTGAAGTAAGGCAACAGGAAAGGCCGCGCTCGCGCGGCCTTTCTCCTTCTGTGGGTCGCCCGCTTGCTGGCGACACCTTCGCGAGAAGCCCCATGTCCCTGCTCGAACGCCTGTTCCAGCTGCAGCAGCACGGCACCACCGTGCGTACCGAGCTGCTGGCCGGTGTCACCACTTTCCTGACGATGTCCTACATCGTCTTCGTCAACCCCGAGATCCTCGGCACCACCGGCATGGACGCAGGTGCGGTGTTCGTGGCCACCTGCCTGGCCGCTGCGCTGGGTTCGGCGGTGATGGCGCTGGCCGCCAACTTCCCGGTCGGCATGGCACCGGGCATGGGCCTGAACGCGTTCTTCGCCTTCACCGTGGTCGGTGCCGCCGGCCTGCCGTGGCAGCAGGCGCTGGGTGCGGTGTTCATTTCCGGCCTGGTGTTCCTGGTGCTGTCGCTGACCGGTGTACGCGCGTGGCTGGTGTCGGGCATTCCGTCGTCGCTACGCTCGGCCATCGTGGCTGGCATCGGCCTGTTCCTGGCGATCATCGCGCTGCAGAAATCCGGCGTGATCGTCGGCAATGAAGACACGCTTGTAGCACTGGGTCCGCTCAATACGGCGCCGCCGCTGCTGGCACTGGGCGGCTTCCTGCTGATCGCGATTCTGGAAGCACGCCGCATTCGCGGTGCGATCCTGATCGGCATCCTGGCGGTGACGGGTGCGGGCTGGGCATTGGGCGATGTGCAGTACCAGGGCCTGGTCTCGCTGCCGCCGAGCCTGGCGCCGACTTTCCTGCAGCTGGACCTGCCAGGCCTGCTGCACCATGACGGCGGCGCACCGATCGCAGTACTGCTGCAGGTGGTGCTGGTGTTCGTACTGGTGGAAGTCTTCGATGCCACCGGCACGCTGTATGGCGTGGTCGGCCGCGCCGGCCTGCTGAAGCTGCCGGGCGCGCAGAAGCGTTTCGGCCGCGCGCTGCTGGCCGACAGCACCGCGATCGTGGCCGGTTCGATGCTCGGCACCAGCAGCACCACGGCCTTTGCCGAAAGCGCCTCGGGCGTGCAGGTGGGCGGCCGTACCGGCCTGACTGCGCTGGTGGTCTCAGCGCTGTTCCTGGCCGCACTGCTGTTCTCGCCGCTTGCGGCGATGGTGCCTGGCTATGCCACCGCGCCAGCACTGCTGTTCGTGGCTGGCCTGATGCTGCGTGAGCTGGTGGAAGTGGACTGGAGCGACCTGACCGAATCGGTGCCGGCCGCGCTGTGTGCGCTGGCGATGCCGTTCACCTACTCGATTGCCAATGGTCTGGCGTTCGGCTTCATCGCCTATGCCGCGCTGAAGGCCGGTACCGGGCGCTGGCGCGAAGTGCATCCGGCCGTGTGGCTGGTGGCGGTGCTGTTTACCCTGCGCTACGCGCTGGAATAAGCGGTAGGCGATGCCGGTCAGCGGCCGGCACTACCGGGGCACGCTTCGGCCAGCAGCCGGCACAACCGGGCGGGGTTCACCCGCCACGCACGGGGCTTTGGGATGATGCGGGCATGGTTCGGCCTGACCTTCCTACGGATCCGTGTTCGCCGTTGCGCAGGCGTCTGCTGCGCGCGGCAGTGCTGGCACCGCTGGCCGGTGCGCTGACCACCCTGCCCGGCTGCTCGCTGCCGGTGCAGGTGGATGGCACCTTCCTGCAGCCCTGGCGCAGCCACCTGCAGTGGGGCCTGGCCGACTGGCAGCGTTCGTTGAAGCTGGCACATACGCTGGGCTGCCGGCAGCTGGTGCTGCAATGGACCGGCATCGTCGGTGGCAGCGACGGCGACTGGTCACTGCCCGACGGCAGCCTGCAGCGACTGTTCACCGCCGCCAGCGAGAACGACATCCGCATCCGCGTCGGCCTGCCCTTCCAGCAACGCTGGTGGCAGGCGATCGGCGCAGACGACGCCACGCTGCAGGCCTTCCTGGCCGAGAGCCTGGCGCACGCACGCAGCTGGTTGGCACAGGCGCCCTGGGCGCAGCAGCCGGCCTTCGGGGGCTGGTACCTGCCCTACGAACTGGAGCAGTACCACTGGGCCGATCCGGCCCGCCAGCAATGGCTGGCGCAGTGGCTGCATGGGCTGGTGCAGGCCGCCAGCACGCGCGGCGGTGACTGTGCGATCTCCTGTTATTTCAGCCGCCTGCAGACCGATGGCAACCTGGTCACGCTGTGGCAGGCGGTGCTGGCACTGGCCACGCTGCGGCCGATGGTGCAGGACGGCGTGGGGGTTGCCGGCGCCGGCAACGTGCAGCAGCTTCAGCCGTTGCTCGATCATTTCCACGCACATGGCATCGGTTTCGATGCGATCGTTGAACTGTTCCGCGAACTGCCCGGCGACCCTGCCGACGGCAGCGGATTCAAGGGCGAAACCGCCGATGCCGCGCGCATCCAGCGGCAGCTGGCATGGGCACGCAACAGCGGCGCACAGCACGTGCTGGTCTATGCGCTGGAGCCATGGCTGACCCAGGACACACCGCAGGCCGCAGCGCTGCGGCGACGCTGGGGCCTGCCTCAGTAGTAGAGGATGGCGGTGGCGAACAGGCCCTTGGCGCGCTGCGTATCACCGCCGCCGATGGCGAAGCGGTACTGCACGGTCAGGTCCAGGTAGGAACGCGGGGTGTTGTAGTGGTCCTCGCGGAACCAGTAGCGCACGCCCACGCCCGGCCCTGCGCCCAGTGACCAGCTGCGCTGCGTATCGTTGAGCGCGAACGACTGCGCAGGGAACGACGGGTAACGGATATCGCGCACGCGCGAGCGCTGGTCCAGCCAATCGGCGCCCACCACCACATAGGGTGTGATCACCCAATGCGTCTGTCCGGCACCGAAACGGAAGCTGCGCCCGGCGCGCAGTTCACCGGCAGCGAACCACTGTTCGCGATGCAGGCGCCCGTTGGCATCGCCGATCCGCCGCACCGGCGTGCCATTGGCATCGAGTGCATCGAGGGTGAAGCTGGCGCTGTTGTCGTCCCAGCTGTAGCCCCCCTGCGCATAGCCGCTGACCATCCACCACTGGTTCACATCAGTGCGCAGATCGGTGCCGTGGTAATAGCCGTAGGTCAGGTAGGACATCCAGCCACCGGAACCGCTGGCCAAGCGGTAGCGGGCCAGCGTGCTGGCTTCCAGCGGTGGGTTCAGCGCCAGCTGCAGGCGGCATTGCACGGCCGCCGATGCGGGATAGACATCGCCCGCGCGGGTGGCGCTGCCGAGGAACTGGCGGCGCTCGATGCCGGCGCTCAGGCCGGTCTGGCCGAAGGCGTAGCGCATGCCGAACGAGGCGATGGTGGACGGCCAGCCAGTGGTGGAACGCGAATGGCTGAGACGTTCGGCGCGTGCGCGTGCATCCGGTGTCGATTCGCCGGTGCACGGATCCACTGCGCGGATCGATTCGTAGGTGCCGCCCTGGTCGTACAGCGTGTTGAGCAGGCGTGCGTAGAGTTCGAGCGTGCCGTGCTGGTCGTTGAAAGCCGGGGGCCGCCAGAACGCCTCCAGCGTGCTGAACACCGAATCGCCGGGTGTGCTGATCGCCGCACCGCCGACATTGGTCGCCGCCTGGCGCGCACCACGGAAACCCGCCGAGGCGATCACGCCCCACTCGCGCGAGTAATTGGCGATGGCATTGCGCACGTTGTAGCGCTGGCGCTCATCCAGTGGCAGCTCACCGGCATCGGCACGATCAATGGCGCTACGCAGCAGCGTCACCGCCTGTGGATGGTCGCCGTTGGCTGCGCTGGCGTAGGCCTGGTCGAGCACGACGCTTTTCGGTGCCTTGCCGGTGGCCTCGGCGGCACGGAAGTCGGCCAGTGCGCGCGCCGGTTCATGGGCCTTCTGGTTGAGGTAGCCGCGTTGCATCAGCGCCCCCGCGTCATCAGGGTGCTGTGCCAGCGCCGCATCCAGGCGCTGCCGCGCTTCGTCCTGCTGGGTACGGTTGCCCGACGCCAGTGTGGTGGTCAGCAGGCCTTGCAGGTTCGCGTCGTCCGGTGCGAGCTGCACGGCCTGCCGTGCCTCACCGATGGCATCGGCGTAATCCTGGCGCGCGTAGGCAGCGTAGGCACGCTGTGCGGCACCGCCATCGCCCTGCAGGTCGGCCGGCACCAGTTCGCAGATGTTGCCGCTGTCACCGGACTGGCAGTGCTGGACCGGTGCCGGGTAGGCTTCGGCGCTGATGCGGGGAAGGTCGCGACTGGAACGGATCGCCCGGCTGCGTTGCTCGATGCCCTGCTGCAGCAGCTGCCGTGACCGTGCATCGCCTTCACCTGCCGGTACCGCCGCCTGCAACGGTGCCAGCAGTGCAGCTGCGCGTACCCGATCACCTGCGGCCAGTGCCGCATCCACTGCCAGCAGTCGCACGTTGCGCTGCTGCGCGGTTGATCCCGGCGTGGCAAGCGCGGCGTCGAAGTCCTCATTGGCGAGCACGCTATTGCCCTGGCGCTGGCGCAGGTAGCCGCGCATCACCCGGGCGTTGAGATCGCTGCCGTCGATCTTCAGCGCCTGGTCGGCCCTACGCTCGGCGTCGACCAACTGCCCACCCTGCAGCTGCGCGGTGATCAGCAGCAGCCGGTACGAAGCAACGTCGGGTGCCAGTTCCACGGCGGCGTGCGCCTGCTCAGTTGCGGCAGCATCCTCGCCTGCGGACAGCGATTGGTAGGCCAGCTGGGCCTGCAGCAGCGCGCGTTGGCGGTTCAGTGTCACGCGTCGCGCGCGCAGTTCTTCGACATTCGGTGCGCCCAACTGCAGCGCGGTGCCGATGGCGGCGTCGGCCTGTTCGGGCTGTTGCTGTGCCTCCAGCGCCGCCACCCACAGCAGGGCCCATGCGCCCTGTTCCGGTTGCTGCCGGAACGCCTGCTCGGCCTTGCTGGCTGCTTCTCCCATGCGTCCGCCGTCATAGGCGGCGTAGGCCTCGGTGGCCAGCGCGTAGGCCTGCTGCCTGCTGCGGTCTGCGGCGCTGCCAACCGGACGCGATGGCGATGCAGCACGCGCGCCGGTACGGTCCGTGGAGGTGCTGCGTGCAGCGGTGGCCGCCGCCAGCGCCGGCAAGGCCGGATCCTTCATCCCCGCGTCCAGCGCACGGCGCGCCTGCTGCTGCGCTTCTGCGCCACGACCAAGCTTCTGCAGCGCATAGATCTGCAGCAGGCGCAGCCGCACCACATCCGGTCGCAACCGGATCGCTTCGCTGGACTGCTGGTAGGCCGCACGGTAATCACCGCGCTCATAGGCGGCAAACGCCTGCTCGGCGATGCGGTAGGCCGCACCGGACAGCGGCAGTGCCACATCGGCCTGCGCCAGCACCGGCGCGGCCGCCGTGGCCAGTGCCACGGCAATGACGGTGGACAGCAGCGTGGTCTTCATGCCGGCAAGGCTCCGGGAGGCGGCGACTGCAGCGCGGCCGCTCGCCGGCGCTGCTCCTGCATGGCCTGGGCCACGGCGTCTTCAGTGGTGATGCCCTGCTTGACCAGGTAATCGCCGATGCGGCCGTCGCGCTGCGGCATGTAGTCGTCCAGTGCGATCTCGAAGCGTGCGTGATCGATCAGGCGCATTTCCACCAACAGGTCGCCCAGCAGGGGCACGTTGTCCAGGTGCCAGTGCTGGTCGCCGCCGATCAGGCGCAGACCGGCGTTGATTTCGCTTTCGCGGGCAATGCTCTGTTCGATGTGCTCGCTGCGGGTTTCCTGCTTCAGCAGTGCCAAGGCGTCTTCGGGCAACGGACTGGCTACGGCCAGCCGCAACGTTCCTTGCTGGCGCGGCGGCAGCGGCAGCATGCGCCATTGCACGCAGGCTTCGGCACTGACCGGGAACTGGCAGGCACGCAGGTAATCCACATCGATCACGGCGCGCTGCAGGTCACCCTGGAAGGCAATGGCCTCGGCCAGGGTTTCATCATCCAGCCAGCCCTGGGTGAGCAGGATGCGACCCAGGGGTTGCTGTCGACCTTCGTGCTGCTGTTGCAGTGCCTGCTGCAGGTGTTCGGGTTCGACCGCCTGCCAGGTGCTCAGCAGTTCACCCAGCTGCTTGCGGGTCTGCACCAGCTGCGCCGCATCGGGGAAATCGTGCATGGTCTTGTCCCAGACCATGCGCTTGCCGAACAGCAGGTAGGCCAGGAACACTTTCCATGCACGCGCGGTGGCCATGAAATTGATCATGTTGCCGACCACCATGCGTGGGATCGACATCAGCGCATGTTCCCAGCCATACAGGCGGTTGACGAAGTAGAAACGCTGCACGACGCGGGTCGCCAACGCCGCAGTGGTCAGCAGCGCCACGTTCATCTGCCAGGTGCCGGCCTGGAACACGCTGGGGAACTGCATCGTCCACAGCCCGGTCATCTTCAACAGCCAGAACAGCAGCAGCTGCAGGAAGATGAGGTACGCGATGATGCTGACGAACGAGGTGATGATGCCCTTGCGGTCACGTGCCAGCAGGTACTTGGTGGCCAGCGAGCCACGCCAGCCCAGCGATTCCCAGCTCTGCAGGCCGATGCCCAGCACCCAGCGCGCCTTCTGCCGGTACGACGCGCGGAAGTTGTCGGGGAAGTACTCGCGCACGCACAGCGCCATCTGTTGAGTGCGCTCACGCACCGGTCCCCAGCCGAACCACGACGGCCGACGCACGCGGAACTGCACCGGGAAGCGGGCGAAGATCGACTGCATGCCCATCGCCGCCAGTCGCGCACCAACGTCGTAATCCTCGGTGAGGCTGTCGGTGTTGAAGGGCTGGTTGTCGGTCTGCGCGCTCAGCGCCAGCAGCGCGCGCCGCGAGAAGCAGGTACCGACGCCTGCGGAGGGCACCATGCCGGACACGCTCTCGCGTACCACCAGATCCTTGGCGTGCCATTCGGCGAATTCGTCCATGTAGACGCCGGCCACCAGTTCGTACCACTCGCGGTCCAGCGAAGTGACCGGCAACTGGATCATGTCCTTGCGCGGCAGCAGGTAGTTGTAGAAGCGCAGTTCCATCGGGTGCAGCACGTCCTCGCTGTCGTGCAGGATCACGCCGGCGAACTCGACGTCGTGGCGCTTCTCATAATCGAAGATCGCCAGGATCAGCCAGTTCAGGCAGTCGGCCTTGCTGGTCGGCCCGTCGTGCGGCACCTCCACGCGGCGCAGGCGCTTGTAGCGGCGGCGCATGCGCTCGACTTCATCGATGGTCTGCGGGTCGTTGGGATAGGTGCCGACGAACACGACGTACTCGCGGTAGTCGAGCACGTTGATCATGTTCTCCACCATCTGTGCGATGACGTCGTACTCCATCCACGCCGGCACCATGATCGCCAGCGGCTGTTGCGGCCGCTGCATCAGGTCTTCCTGGGTCAGTGGCCGGTACGCTTCGCGACGCTTGATGGTCAGCGCGCGCCAGCCCTCGCGCACCCAGTACCAGACATCGATGAACAGGTCATCGAGGCTGGAGATCAGGATCAGCACGGCCACCGCCGCCGCCGTGGTTTCAAGGGCGGCGTAGTAGTTGGCCAGCTGGATGTTCCAGAACAGACCGTCCACGGTGGATCAGTGCCCTGTGTTGGCGGACTTGCGGCGGCGCACCTGGGTGACGCGGGCGGCCAGCAGCGCGAACACGATCACGCCGACCAGCAGCAGCAACCAGACCATGTGCCGTTCCCACTTCGATTGCGGATTGCCATCCTGGGCAACGCGGCTCCCGTAAGGATCCTGGCGATCGAACTCACGCACGGCATCACTGCCGTCGAGCACCGCAAGATCACCGCGCAGCAGCCGGAACGCTGCGCCGAATGACGGTGCCTGTGCGCCCAGGTCGCTGTACAGCACGCCGAGCTGGCCGCCGGAGGTGCCGACCTGCACCACTGCGGCGCGGTCCAGGCCGCTGACATCCAGCAGCGGCTGCGGCTTGCCGCCGATCAGCAGGTGGCCGTCCTTCAGGCCGGCCACATCGACTCCCGACGGCGCCACACCGAAGGCCAGCCACGGCGCACCCGGGCTGACCGTCGCACCGGCATCGACCACCTTCAGTTCCGACGCCTCCGGCGAGGCGCCCACTGCACTGGCCACCGCGATCACCTTGCGCAGCGATGCCGGCGCATCCTGCAGCCACGTGGCGGGCACGAACACCTGGTTGCCGCGCGACAGCTGGCTGCTGGCGCCGACGAAATCACTGCCCAGCGAACGCTTGGCCAGCGTCAGGTGGCTGCTGGGCAGGATCGAGACCGGATAGGCGGTGGCCGGATCGTGGCAATAGGGGCGTGCCGGCTGGCGGAGGAAGCTGACGCGGATCTCGTTGCGCGCCGACAGCGCGTAGGCCGGCACCTTGGCCACCAGCCGCTGCGGCTGGGCGTTGGTCGACAGCACCTTGCCGCCCAGCAGGTAGTCATTGAAGTGGATCGTGGCCACCGCGCCCTGCCCGGCCGCATTGGGGGCCGCCGAGACATCGATCACTACCTCCTCCGGCAGGCGCCCATCAGCCGACAGTGCGCCGAGATCGAAGGTGGCGCTGCGGTCGGCGCGGGTGACGACATCCATCGTGCCGGCGATGTTGCCGAGCCGGCTCAGCAGCACCTGGTCACCGTCCAGCTTCGGCGTGCCCGCTGCGCTGACCTGCAGGCTGCGGCCGAGCGCGTAGCTGCGCCACTGTTCGGCGAAGAGTCCGGCAACCTTGCCCGCCGCCGCCGGGTCGACCACCAGCGTCGGACGGCCGGCAACGACCACCACGCTGACCGAGGCGGTGGCCGCGGGCTTTTCCAGGCCGCCCATGTCGGTACCGCGCCACGCGGTGAACGCCGTGCCCGCGTCGGCGCCAGCGGTGGCAACCTGTGCGGCCAGCGCATCCAGTGCCGCGCGCACGCCGGCCCGCAGCGCATCGCTGCCGATCATCACATCGGCGGCCAAGGGCCCGCTGTCTCGCAGCGACAGCAGCGCACCGACTTCGGCCAGATCCTTGATCGCGTATGCCCGCTCCCCTGAAGCCAGCGCAGCATAGGCCGGCACGCCCTGCAGGCTGGCCGGCACATTGATACCGGTCAGGTCGACACTGTCACCGACCTTCGGCAACGCCACCACCTGCACCTGCTTGCCCCCGGCCTGCAGCGCGGTGCCGATGCGCCAGGCCGCGTCGTAGGCGGGCACCTGCAGGGCCTTGCCGTCCACCAGCAGGCGCACCTGCGGTGGCAGCGCGCCCCAGGCCTTGGCCACGGTATCCACGGCGCGGCCGTCGAAGCGGTAGCTGAAGCGCGAGTCCGGCGACAGCCGCAGCACGTTGGCCGGCGCACTCTGGTCGGCGCACTGGTAATCGGAAACGATCGACCACCAGCCGACGCCGACCCGCACGAAGCCGTTCTGGCGGGGTTCGCCATCAATGGCCAGCAGCTGGCTGGCGTCACCCTGTGCATCGGTGATCGAGCGCGCGGCGATCGGATCGCCATCGACCGACCACAACCCGGACGTGCGCCCAGCATGGCCGCGCACATAGCGCCCATCCAGCTGCAGCTGTGCGTCGCGGGTGGCGACGCCGGCCGGCACCGGCAGGTAGATCTCGCGCTGGCTTTCCTGCCCGCTCAGCACCAGTGGCTGGCGGAAGCCAAGTTCGCGCAGGGTCATCTGCCGGCTGACCGTGCTGTCGCCACTCCATTCGGCGAACTGGCCGGCGACGCTGTCGGCGGCATGGGCACTGCCAACCACGCCCGACAGGACGAACGCGACGGCGGATGTAAACAGGGGAGAGCAGCCGGTCTGGGTCATGGCGTCACTTCGCGTGGATGGGGGTGGGCGGTACCGCCGCTGCGGAGACCGGGCGAGAATTCGGGAAGGGGCGTGCCGTGCAGGGCCGCGACAATGCGCGCGCTGGCGCGGCCATCGCCGTAGGGGCTGGCGTCGGGATCGAAGCGGGTCGGGTGCGGTGGTTGTGCCAGTGCCGCGTTGACCGCCTCGACAATGCGCGAGGGCGTGGTGCCGACCAGGGTCACCACCCCGGCCTCGACCGCCTCTGGACGTTCGGTGACATCGCGCATGACAAGAACGGGCTTGGCCAGCGCGGGCGCTTCTTCCTGCACGCCGCCCGAATCGGTGAGGATGACGTCGGCGCGCTGCATCAGGCGCACGAAGCGCAGGTAGTCCTGCGGCGGCACCAGGTGCACGTTGTCGAGATGACCAAGGTGGGCGTTGACCGGGCCCTGCACGTTCGGGTTGAGATGCACCGGGTACAGCACCTGCAGGTCCGGCCGCCGGGCCAACTCGGCCAGTGCCCGGCAGATGTCCTCGAAGCCCTGGCCGAAGCTCTCCCGGCGATGGCCGGTGACCAGCAGCAGGCGCCGCTGCGGGTCAAGCATGTGGAAGGGTTCGTCAGCCCGCGCGCGCAGCGCCGGATCGGCATCCAGCCGCTCTACGGTCTGCTGCAGGGCATCAATGACGGTGTTGCCGGTGACCAGGATCTGCCCGCCCAGGTGTTCACCGGCCAGGTTGGCACGCGAGCTGGGCGTGGGCGCGTACAGCTGGTGGCCGACCACATCGATCACCCGCCGGTTCATTTCCTCCGGCCACGGCCGGTTGATGTCGCCGGTGCGCAGTCCGGCCTCGACATGACCGATCGGAATGCGGTGGTGGAACGCGGCCAGCGCGGCGGTCATCGCCGTGGTGGTGTCGCCATGCACCAGTACCCGGTCCGGACGGACCTGCGTGTACAGCGCATCAAGCCGTTCGAACAACTTGGAGCACAGGCCATTGAGGGTCTGGTTGGGCACCATGACATCGAGGTCGTGGTCGGCGGTGATCTCGAACAGCGACATCACCTGGTCCAGCATCGCCCGGTGCTGGCCGGTGATGCAGACCACCGATTCGATGTCCGCAGCCTCTGCCAGGGCCCGCACCAGCGGCCCCATCTTGATCGCTTCCGGCCGCGTGCCGAACACCGACAGGACCTTCACCGCAGCGCTCCCGAGGGCCGGCGCGGGGGAATGCAGGCAGCTGTAGCCACGTCTGGATCCTTTCGGCGTTCCCGTCCAGCACCCGCAGGCAGGAGACGGTCACCTCATGAGGAAACTCCAAATTCGCGACATACATCACATTCATGTGGTTGTACGTGCGTCGTGGCACTGATCTTCATCGTTGGAAGATCAAGACGCAGTCAACGCCGCCTGCGGAACAGGCGACATTGCGGCGGAACCTAGCGATGGCGACGGCCTGGGGCCGCCTTACTCGTACTGGATGGTGAACGTCGCCTGGCCATTTGCGACACCGGCACCTACGGTACCGGCCTGGGTCTGCACATAGCGGGCGCGCAGCGGCAGGGCCATGACACTGGTGCCCGGAGCGGTGGTGCCCACGTTGACGGTCTGGCCGAAACGCACTTCACGCTCGGTGCTGCCATCACGCTGGACCATCTGGATGCCGATGCGGGTGGCACTGTTGGTGGCCGCGCTGAGCTTCAGCACGCCCGGCATGTTCGAGCTGTCCTGGTCGGCGTCGAGGCGGATGCCGATCTTGCTCTGGTAGGCGGCAACGTTGCTGCCCTGGCAGTTCAGGCGGATCTCGAAGTCACGGTCGACCGCACGCGAACCAACGCCGGTGAAGGTGGTGTTGGGCACGCTGCCGAAATCGACGGCGATGTTGCGGCTGCCGGCCTGCACTTCGCAGGTCGGGCTGACCACGGTGGTACCCGAGCCCCTGAACGTCGAGGTCAACACCGGGCGGCTGGGGCCATCACCATCGAAGTAGTAGGTGGTGAAGCGGCCATTGGGTGCGATCACACCCGAACCGGTCTGCGCCGCGGTCTTGATCAGCTGGATGCGGAACTGGCCGCCGATCAGCGAGATGGTCGCGTTGGCGGCGAAATTGATGGAGTGCGGGTAATAGGTCTGGATCGCGCCGGAGTCGCGGAACAGGCGGATGCCCACACCGGCGACGCCGGTCTCGTAGACGTTGGCAAACCCGGCCACCGGTCGCTTCTGCGGTGCGTTGACGTACTCACCGGTGGAGTAGCCGCCGTACCAGTAGTCACAGCGCGCAACGCTGTTCTGCTGGTTGATCGGCACGCTGATTTCCTTGATCACGCCACCTACCGGCGTGCTGGGCAGGATCACGATCTGACCCATGTCCATCTGCACGTCCTGCGCAACGAATCCGTTGATCTGGATACGGCACGCCGCACTGGCCTGCTGCGCCAGCAGCACGCCACCGAGCATGGCCATCGCGGCCAGCACCTTGCGGCCACGGGAAGAAATCATCGGCATGCTGCCTCCAGCGGGATGAAGCCGGTCTTGGACGCATCGGCGCCCGCCGGTACCTGGTAATCAATGGTACAGCGCTGGTCGGCACCGGCGCCCCACTCGACCTGCAACTGGCCCTGGTTCTTTTCACTGCGCACGTACAGGCGACCACCCTGGCTGACCATGCCCACCGGCTGGCCCTGCTCATCCTTGACCTGCGCACCGAACGGCAGGGTGCGGCCATCGGTGTTGCGGACCTGGATCAGCAGCGCGTTACCCTTGCGGGTATCGAAGCGCAGGTAGCTGATCGCACCGGCAAACGGCGCCACCGACTGGCTGGTGCTTTCCAGCTCGACGTCGTGGGCCATGCCCTGCGGGTCGAGGGTGACGGTGTTGAGGCGGTACGGCGACACGTACGGGACCACCGCATAGCCGCGGCCATCGACACGCAGGCCCGGGGCGTTGCTGACGATCGCATCGCGTGCGCCCGGTGCTTCCACCAGCACCATGGTGTCGCCACGCTGCGGGGTGAAGGTGAAGCCGCCCGGATGCACCACCACGCTGCCGTTGGCGCCGACCGAAGCCTGGCGGAAATCGCGCGAGTGGCTGTAGGTGGCATTCAACGCTGTGTAGCGGCTGCGGTATTCGGCGTTGCCGACCGCGGTGGTACCACCCTCGCGGGAATCGGACAGCGCAGCACCGTAGCTGAAGTTGTTGTCGACGCCGGCCGAACCGGTGATGCCGACGCGGCTGTTGTCGTAGCCACCGCGATCGCGCACGCCGACATCGGCGCTGAACGACACCGGGTGGGTACCACGGCCCAGCGGCACGCTCATCGACAGCAGGTACTGGGTGTCGGAACGGCCGAGCACGCCCTCTTCGGTACGCAGCGCCGAGAAGCCGTAGTTCACCGAACGCCAGGCGTTGTTGTAGCCCACCTGGTACTGCTTGGAGGTGCCCGGGCGATCGTAGAAGTCACGCACCGAGCCGGTCACGTACAGTGCGCCGCCGCGACGGCCCAGCGGCTGGTTCAGGGTTACCTGGAACTGGCTGCGCTGGCGGCCGCGGGTGGTCGGATCGATGCCGCGCTTGTCCGAGTCACGGCCATACAGCGCGTCCTGCAGGCTGTAGAAGCCTTCGGTCGAATAGCGGTAGGCGGCCAGGGTCAGGTTGGTCCCGGTCTCGCCGATCATGTTGCTGTAGCTCAAGCGCACGCTGGCACCGGTGTGGTTGCCGTAGTGGTCGAACGTCGTACGAGCGTGGGTGACGTCGGCAGCGAACGCGCCGACCGGCGTGGACAGGCCAACGCCGTACAGCAGCGACAGGTAGCCGTCGCTCAGTGCACTGCCGCCGTACAGGGTCAGCTGGTTGCCGATACCACGCTGGTAGGTGCCCTGCACCAGCCACGGCTCATCGGCCAGCAGCTTGTTGCGCACCTGGCCGGCGGTCAGCGCGTAGCGCGACACGCCTTCGCGCAGCATCTGCGGCACCGAACCGAACGGCACCTTGAATTCGCGGCGGCGGCCATCGGCCTCGATCACGCTCACTTCCAGATCGCCACCGTAGCCGGTCGGGTACAGGTCGTCGATGACGAAGCTGCCCGGCGACACGGTCGAGGAGTAGATCAACTGCTGGTTCTGGCGCACTTCCACGCGCGCATTGGTTTCGGCGATGCCGCGCACGATCGGTGCGTAACCGCGCAGCGAGTCGGGCAGCATGCGGTCGTCGCTGGCCAGGCTGGCACCGCGATAGCCGATCGAATCAAACAGTTCACCGGTGGTGTAGGCCTCACCGATGGTGAGCATGCCGCGCACCTGCGGAATGCCGCGCTGCGCATAGGTGGCGATGCTCTGCCAATGGCGGCCGTCACCCTCGGACCAGGTCAGGTTCGAATCGTGGCGGAACTGCCAGCCACCCAGGTTCAGGCCGGCATTCAGGCCGAGGTAGGCACTGCGGTTGCGCTGGCCACCTTCGACACGGCTGTCGCTGTTGATCGCATTGAAGCTGTAGCCAACGAAGCCGGCATTGATACCGCGGTCCCACAGCGCCGGGTTGACGTAGCCGCGCGCCTCGCGACGCAGGAACACCTGCGGAATGCTGAGGTCGTAGCGCAGATTACCACTGTCGTAGACACCATAGGCGTTGGTCATGCGCTGCTGGACCGGCACGCAGGTGGTCTTGTCGGCCGGAACCGACGGGTCCTGCTGCAGCAGCACGGCCTCGCTGTCCACGCCCATTTCTTCCAGCATCGGCAGCGGCAGGCAGGCGTCGACGCGGCCCTGCGCATCGGCCTTGAACTGCAGATCGCGACGGCCCTGCCAGGCACCGTTGACGTAGACGTCGACACGGTAGTTGCCAGCCACCATCGGGTTGCCGTTGCTGAAGGCCGCCAGATCGACCTGCTTGGCCTGGCCAGACAGGAAGCTGGAGTTGAACTGGGCCGACTCCGGTGCACGCGCATTGGCCGCACCACTCTGCGCCATCAGCGCCTGTTCGCCGAGATTGGCCGGGGCAGCCAGCGCCCATCCTGGGCAGGCTACGCCAGCAACCAACAGGCAAAGCGCCTGATGGATCGACAATGTCAATCTGTTTCCGATCACACTGACATTCCTTCAATTCGCCGCACGGCGGCGGTGGCGGGATGCGCAGGCCATGGGCCGGCGCGGCGCGTTCAGCCCCCGGTGCTGCCGAGGCGGATGGTGTGTTCCACCCGGCCGCCGTAGTCGTTGATGGTGATGAAGCGGACCTGGTTGGTGCCCGCCGGTACGGCGTACTCCAGGCTCTGCTTCGGCGCGACCATCGCGCCCTTGTCCTCGACGGCCTTTTCACTGCTGCCGGTCACGGCATGCACTTCAGCCAGGGTGACGTGGAAGGGGCTGGGGTTCTCCACCCGCAGGCGGTCGCCATTGCGGGTCCAGCGCAGTGCTGCCGGTGCGTCGTTGGCGACGCCCTTCAGGCCCTGCGGCCGGTAGAAAAGCTTCAGGCGCGAACGAAACGCGACCTGCAGGTAATTCTGTTCGCCACTGTCGGCGCTGTCCGGCGACGGCGGCACATCCAGCACGTTGAGCCAGAACACCGACTCGCGGTCGGCCGGCAGCTGCGCGCCAGAGAAAATCAGTCGCAGCGCCTGGCTGCGGCCCGGTTCGACGCGCGCGATGGGCGGCGTCAGCACGAACGGGGCATCGCTGGTATCGGCAGTCTGGTTGGCGTCGCCACTGTCGATCCAGGCCTGCACCAGCGCCGGCGAATCGCCCACGTTGTCGACCTGCACGGTGACTTCGCGCGCCTGCGCCGGGTAGATCACTCGCGTGCCATTGACCACCACGCCAGCCAGTGCGTCCTGGCAGAAGGGCAGCGTGAACGCTGCCAGCAGCAGCGCCCGGGGAAAGAGTGCTTTCATCGGAAATACTACGCTCGAGGTGTGTGGCCAGAGGCCGCGGAGCATTGGCCGGCGCGTACGCCGGCCAATGCAGGTACGGCTACGATCAGTTGTAGATGATCGTGTACTTGACGCTGCTGGTGACGTCGCCCGGGGTGGCGGCGGCAGTGGCGTAGTACTCAGCGTAGTAGCTCAGGTCGGCCGAGCCGTCGGTGCCGACGGTGACCCACTGCGAGTTGGTCTGGGCCAGGCCAGCGCCGGCTGCCTTGATCGGCAGGACCTGGTTGTTGGAACCCAGCAGCTGCAGCTGCACGTTGGTGGCAGCGTTGGCCGAAGCCTGGTTCAGCAGGCGGCCGGTGTTGAAGTCAACGGTCGAACCCGGCTCGAAGTAGGTCGCGACGTTGCCGGCGCTGCACTTGGTCAGGTTGATCGCGAACGGGGTACGGCCCGCAACGGCACCGGCGTTGGCCAGGGTGTTCTTGGACACGGTCGGCAGGTTGACGGCGAAGTCCTTGCCGCCCGGGGTCGAGATGGTGCAGGTCTTGTCGGTCACCTTGCCATTGAAGGTGATGGTGCCGTCGGCGGCGTTGGCGGCCAGCGGAGCGGCGGCCAGCATCACAGCGGCGATGAGATTGATCTTGTGCATTCGCTTTTACCTAACCCTACTGAAGAGATGAGAAGTAGAGGAGGAAGCAAGGAGCACTGCCGGGCTATCAAGACCCATCCTTGCGTCTCACCTGTGGCCGGACTCGGACATACCTTCCCCTGAATCCGTGACGCAAGTATAGGCACAACTGTGATGAAAGTCACATTATTTTTCTGAACGACGGTTTATTGACGCCCTAAATGTGACGTGATAGGCGAAATTGCCTTCCAGGGAGCGTGGGAGAGTTGACGGTGGACCGAACTGGTCACAAACGACCGTAGATGACGCATCAGGTGGCGCGTTCGGCATGCGCGGAAGCGGGCTTTTTTCAGCTGGAAATCGCCTTATTTGATGCGCATCACTCTTTCTTGGTGATGGCCCTAGCAGATTCGAAATCGTCCTATTAAAGGCGGATCGAAGCTGTCGCTAACTAGGACACACCGAACCAGAGAACGTGTCATGAGGAACTCCATCCTGCTGTGTGTGGCCCTGATGTCCATCAGTGCGCTGGCCCAGGCCAGCAGCGGCAGCATCCGTTTCAGCGGTCGCATCGCTGAGCCGGGCTGCACGACGAACCTTTCCCAGGGCGAACTGAGCCTGGCGGCCTGCCCGCCGTCGGCCAAGGGCTCGACGGTGGCCGTGACGGCTCTCGCCGATGGCCAGGCCGCGACGCTGCGCGACGGCAAGCGCCAGGGCCAGAAGCTGTCGGTGTCGGCCAGCGCATTGCGCGCCGGCGATATCGCCTTCTCCGAGCGCTACAGCGTGCAGGCCTCGAAGCAGCAGCCGCTGCAGGGTGCCTACCTGGTGGTGGTCGACTACCTGTAAGACCTGCAGGCCGGCGTCATTCCGGCTGCGGCAGCTCGAAGACCTGGCGCAGATAGGCCAGGTAACCCGGGTCGTCGCACATGCTCTTGCCCGGCGAGTCGCTGAGCTTGGCGACGGGCTGGCCGTTGCAGCGGACCATCTTGATGACGATGTTGAGCGGCGTCGGACCCAGATCATTGGTCAGATGGGTGCCGACGCCGAAGGCGACCTGGCAGCGACCACGGAAGTAGTCGTACAGGCGCATCACCTTGACGATGTCGAGGCCATCGCTGAAGACCAGCACCTTGCTGCGTGGATCGACCCGGCGCTGCTGGAAATGCGCCAGCATGCGGTCACCCCAGTCGAACGGGTCGCCCGAGTCGTGGCGCACCCCGTCGAACAGCTTGCAGAAGTACATGTCGAAGTCGCGCAGGAACGCGTCCAGGCCAACCACATCGGACAGCGCGATGCCGAGGTCACCGCGGTACTCGCGCGCCCATGATTCCAGTGCCGCCACCTGCGAATCACGCAGTCGAGGGCCCAGCGCCTGGAATGCCTGCAGGTATTCGTGGGCCATGGTGCCGTGCGGGGTCATGCCGTACAGACGGGCAAAGTGCACGTTGCTGGTGCCGACCAGCTGCGGCCCGAGCGCATCACGCAGCAACGGCAGCAGGCGGGCATGCCAGTCACGCGAGTAACGGCGGCGGCTGCCGTAGTCGGCAATGCGGCACTGCTCGAAGCCAGGAGTATCGCGCAGCAGCGCGGCCTTGGCCTGCAGGCGGCGCTCGCCTTCGGCGAAGTCGGCGGTGGTGGTGTTGCGGAACCAGACCTCGTTGATGATCGCCAGCAGCGGCACTTCAAACAGAATGGTATGCAGCCACGGGCCGGTGATGTCCAGTTCAATCTCGCCGGGCACGGTCTTCGACGCGCGCAGCTGGATGTACTTGCGATCCAGATGGAACAGGCCGAGGAAGTCGGCGAAGTCCGGCTTCACGAAGCGCAGGCCACGCATGTAGTCCAGCTCCGCGTCGCTGAAGCGCAGGCTGCACAGGTGGTCGATCTCTTCGTCGATCTGGTCGATGTAATGGGCCAGGTCGATGCCGGGGGTGCGGCACTTGAACCGGTACTGCACCTGGGCGCCGGGATGCTGGTGGAGCACCGCCTGCATCATGGTGAACTTGTACAGGTCGGTGTCGAGCAGGGACTGGATGATAGGCATGGGGCGGATTATGCGCCCGGCAGAGTGAACCGGGGTGCCTGCGGCCACGCTCGGCTCTACGGGCAACAACAGGAGTAGATCCACGCCATGCGTGGATGCCCTTTCAGCGCTACAAGGATCTGCGCAGCAACCTCGGCACCAGCATCAGAGCATGCGCCCAGATCGCGCCCCACACGGCTACCCGCACCGGCAGCGAACGCTGGTTCGCCTCGAACTTCTGGAAGTAGCGCCACAGCCCCTTGTGCTTGTGCCATTCAACGAAGAACGGCCGTGAGCGGCTTGAGACGCCGCGCACGTGGGTGACCTGCAGATCGTTGGCAATGGCGACTACCGCGCCGGCCTCGCGGGCGCGCCTGCACAGGTCCAGGTCTTCGGCGTGCAGGCGATACCCGGCGTCCCAGCCGCCGATACGGTCGAACAGCGCGCGCTGCATCATCAGCAGGGCACCGGACAGCACGGGTACCCGCTGCAAGGCCTGCTGCGGGTCTCGTGGAACGGCCAGCTTCGCGCCCGTGCCGGGCGAGCGCAGCATCAACAGGAAATCCGGGTCGCGGCGGCGCACCGCCTCATCGGCATGTCCCTGCTCATCCACCTGTTCGACACCCAGCAGGCAATCGCCCAGTATTTCCGCGCGGCTGCGCAGTGCGGCCAATGTTTCTGGCTCGACCATCAGGTCCGGGTTGATGAAGGCCAGCCATGGGCTGTGCGAGTCGGCCACGCCCTGGTTGTTGGCGGCGGCGAAGCCGGGATTGTCCGGGTTGCCGATGAAGCGTACGCGTGGGTCATGACTGGCATGCCGCTGCACGATTTCCAACGTGCCATCCACCGAGCCATTGTCGATCACCCGGATCTCGGCCACGTCCTGCGCTTGGCGCAGCCGCGAGAGACAGGCATCGATGGTGCTGCCGCTCTGGTACGTGACGACGATGGCGGCAATGGCAACATTCAAGCGGGAGGCTCCGGCGCAGATGACGGGACGAACAGGTCACCCTGCTCGGCCGGCATTATCGCCTGCCGCATGCGCTGCTGCAGATCGGCGCGCAGCCCGTGCAGCGGATCGTGCATCAGGAAGTCGGCCAGCCGCGGCACCCAGGCCGGCCAGCGCGCGGCCAGGGCCTCGAGATCGCCATCACGGCTGATCGCCTCCCCTGCCCGGCTGACGAAGGCGGTCTCGCACAGCACGTTGCGCCAACCGAGGCCGGCCATGCGCAGGCTCAGGTCGACCAGCGCCGCATTCCAGCCGGCGTAGCTGTCCACGTCGAGACCGCCGGCACGACGGCGCGCGTTGCCGCGCACCAGCACCGCGTGGGTCACCGCTGACGGCAGTTCCGGATGCAACGTTGGCAGGCTGGCACAGGTCTGCGCCAGCAGCGCAGGATCCTCGGGCTCGGGATTGATCTCGCCCAGCCGCGGCCACGCGGCAGTTTCGCCGGCATTGCACCATGGGGTTGCGGTGGCGATGGCGGCATCGCGGGCGAAGGCGGCCTGCAGCTGCTGCAACCAGCCGGGTGCGGGCACGCTGTCCGGCGCGAGCACGGCCACGTCCAGGCCCTCGCAGGCACGCAACATCTCATCCAGATGGGCCACCTCGCCCAATGGCCGCGCGCGCCGGGTGTACTCGGCCTGCAACGGCGTATGCGCCAACCAGTGTTCCACCACCGCCTGCGCGCGCGGGCCGGTCTGCGCATCGTCGGCCAGCCAGACCGCGGTTCCCGGCGCGGTGCCGGCGTCCAGCGCGGCCAGGCAGCGGTCGAGCGCGGCATCGTCCACGCACAGCGGCAACAACACGATCGCCCCCATCCCGCCTCCGTGGTTGTCGGTGGCAACAGCCTAGCACTGGGAGGGTATCGGCCGGGTTGCACCCGGCACCCGCGGTAGTGCCGGCCGCTGGCCGGCAACGGCAACAGCCGAAGCAGAAGCTGGATTTCTGGGGATGGCGGGGTGGGTCCGGTTGCGGGGGACGCCGTAAACCCCCAGGCCGGCCCGGCCGCTGGCGGCTGTGCGTTCGGGCGCTTGCGAAGCAGTGCTTCGCAAGCAAAGCGCCCTCACCCATGGGGGCTTGGCCGCGGCATCCATGCCGCGGACACCCCCGCAACCGGACCCACCCCGCCTTCGACAGTTTCTCGCGACCTGCAGTAGATCCACGCCATGCGTGGATGCTCTTCGTTCCATTGTCGAAATATTCGATTTCGATGGAGATTCATCCACGCATGGCGTGGATCTACCGTGTCGACCAAGGTCGACACCTACCAACAGCCGCAGGAATCTGTCAGAGGTGGGGCGGTGTGGGTTGGCAGGACCGTTGGCGCCATGGATGGCGCCATCGAGCCCCCAAGGACGGGTTTACGGCGTGTCCTGCCAACCCACACCGCCCCGCCCCCCCTCAGTAAACCCGCTGTTGCTGTTGCTGTTGCTGTTGCTGTTGCTCCAGCTCTGGCCTCTGCGGGTGCCGGGCGCAGCCCGGCCGAAAACCCCTTACTTCTTTGCGCGCGGCTGGTTCAGCGGTTCCATCGCGCGGAAACGCTGGCTGTACTCGTCGGTCAGATTGCGTGCTTCCTGGCTGTTGCGCACGATGCTCGGCGTCAACAGCACGATCACCTCCGAACGACGGCTGTTGCGGCTCTTCTGCCCGAACAGCGCACCGACCACCGGAATCCGGCTCAGGCCTGGAATGCCGCTGCTGCCGTCGGTGGCCGAGTCGGTGATCAGGCCCGCCAGCATGATGGTATCGCCGCTCTGAACCGCCGCTTCAGTCGACAGCTTCTTGGTGGAGATGCGCGGGTTGCAGTTGCGCTCGGTCGGGTTGCAGTTCTCGGGCACATCCGAGGCGCTGCTCACTTCCTGCACGATGTCGAGGAACACCGTGCCGTCGCGGGTCACGCGCGGGCGCACCTTCAGGATCACGCCGGTGTCGATGTACTGCACCGAGCTGTAGCTGCTGGTGCCAATGCCGGTGTTCACCGTGGTGGTGTTGATCGGCACCTTGTCGCCCACGTTGAGGGTGGCCTCGGCGTTGTTGCGCACGAATACCGAAGGGGTCTGCAGCAGGCGAACATCGGTGACCTTGTCCAGCGCGCTCACCACTGCCGCACCGTTGTGGCCGGTGAACGCCCAGCCAAGGCCTTCGCTACCGGTCACGGCACCAGCGAAGCTGCTCCAGGAACCGCCAGCGGCGGCCGGCAGGGTCGCTCCCCCCAGGGCGCTGGTCAGCTTCTGCCCCAGCACCGCATTGTCGAAGAACCAGTTCACGCCGTACTTCAGGTCGCCGGTGAGCGAGACTTCGGCCACCTGCGCTTCGATGTGCACCTGCAGCGGCATCACGTCCAGCTTCTCGATCACTTCGCGGATCGAACGCCACGCCTGCGGGGTCGAGCGCACCAGCAGGGTGTTGGTCTCCTCCACCGCCGACACGCCGACGCGGTCGCCCTCCACTTCGAGGCTGACGCTGACGTTGCCCGACTGGCGCTGCGGCAGGTTCATGCCGCCACCACCGCTGCCACTGCCGCTTGAGCTGCTGCCCGGGGTCGAACCAAAACTGCTGCTGTTGTTGCCGTCCATGCCGCGGTCGCCATCGCTGCCCAGCTGCGACGGGATCGCACCCGGCGCCAATGAGCCGGGGCTGGAGCCACCGCGGTTGCCGCTGCTGGCGAAGGCTTCGCTGAGTCGCTCGGCGAGGTCGCGTGCCTTGATGTAGCGCAGCTCGTGGGAGAACAACCGGGCGCTGCCACCCGCAGTGTCGATGCGGTCCAGCCATTGCTGGATCTGGTCCAGGTAACGCACCTGCGGGGTAATCACCAGCACCGCGTTGGCGTTCTCCAGCGGCAGGAAGCGGAACATGCCGGCGCTGGGGGTCTTGCTCTCCTCGCCGAACACCTTCTCCAGATCGGCCGCGACCTGCTCGGCCTTGCCCGACTGGATCGGGAACACGCCCACCGACATGCCCGACAGCCAGTCGACGTCGAAGATCTCGACGGTGCGCATGTAGTTTTCCAGCTCCGCGCGGGTGCCACCCAGGGTGATCACATTGCGGCCGCTGTCGACGTTGACGATGGCATTGGGCCGCGCATACGGCTCCAGCACCTTCTTCATCTCGGTGGCGGAGATGAACTGCAGCGGGATCACCCGCACTTCGAAGCCACGCGCACTGGCGGCCGGGGCCGTGCTCGGTGCGACCGTACCCGCCAATGCCTGGTCGGCAGCGACGATGTTGTAGCGACCACCGCTGTACACCATGCGTGCGTTGTTCCAGCCCAGCACCATTTCCAGCAGATTCAGTGCCTGCGCCGGCGATACCGGCTTCGGCGTGGCCAGAGTGACCGTGCCCTGCACGCCCGGTGCGATCACGTAGTTCTGCCCGAGCATGTCGCCGAGGATGGCCTTGACCACCGCATGCACCGATTCGCCCTCGAAGTTGAAGGTCGCCTCGCCGGTGCTGGCGCTGTGCAGTGCCGGCGCCGGCGCACGCGCTGCTTCGCGGTTGATCATGGTGCCGGTGCCGCGGCGGATCACCGCCTGAGGCGCGCCTTGAGCGTCACGGGCGGCATCGGCAGCCACTTCCGTCGCTTGGCCGGCATCGGTCGTGGACGACAGGTTGCCTTTGCGTTGCACGTGCGGCGCGGACACCGTGCTGCAGCCAACCAGCAGCGCGAGGGCAAAGGACCAGGGAAGGAAACGCAGGTTCATGCATTCACTCTATCGGTTGGTGCCATCGCCCGGGGGCGGCGACGGTTGTTGCTGCTGCTGTTGCTGCAGCTGGCGGCGGCGGGCCTGGATGCGTTCGCGGATGGCCTGCATCTGCGCTTCGCTGGGGCCGTTGGTGTTGGCGGGAGGCGTGGCGGCAGCCGGTGCAGCCACGGTGGCGGCAGCGCCACCTGGCGCCTGCTGTGCTGTTGCTGCGGCGGCCGGCGGTGGCGGCGGCGGAGCCCCTGCCGGAGGCGGCACGACGATCGCACCTGCCGGCGGCGCTCCATTGGCGCCGCGCAGCACGGTCGGCGGCTCGCCGCCCTGCCCGTTGAATACCGCCAGTTCCAGCACCTGGTTGCCACCGGGACCGATCACGGTGGCCTGGCGCGGCTGCAGTGCCACCAGCTGCCATCCATCCACGGCTTCGCCATTGAGGCGCAGGCGCAGTGAGCGGTTCTGTTCGGTGGTGAAGGTGGCCATGCCGAAATCGCCGGTCAGCAGCACGCCGGTCAAGCGCAATGCAGCGCTGGCGGCAGGTTCGCTGCCACCGAGCAGGTAGGGCTTCGGCTTGCGGTCCTCGGCGAACAACGGACGCTCGCCGATCGCGCTGTAGCTTTCAGCACTGGCCATGCGTTCGGCAGCCAGCGGCGGCAGGCCCGGCAGCGTTGGCGCTGCGTCGGCACCGCCATCGCCGCCCGGCAACTGGCTGCCCAGACCGAAGCCGGTAGCCAGCCAGACCGCTGCCGCCCAGCCTGCCAATGCCAGCAGGAAGCCGGTACGCAGACTGATCTGCTCAAGTTTCATCGGCCACCTCCTGACCCTCTACCGGCGCGGCCGGTACGGAGGCGGGTGCGGGTGCAGGTACGACCGAGGGCGGTTGCGGCGTAACGGCCGGTTCGGCGGCAGGTGCCGGTGCAGCGCCATCGGCCGCAGCACCGGGCAGCAGGTAGCCGGCCAGTTCGAACGACACGTCCAGGCCAAGCCCGGATTCGTTCGGCGATTGCTGGAAACGCTGTGCGATCAGGTTGAGGTTGTCGACGAACAGACGCGGGCTGCCGGTTTCCAGGCTGTGCAGCACCGTGGCCAGTTCGGCCACACCGCAACGCAGCCGTACCTGCATGGCGACGCGGACGAACTCGGCGTCGCGGCGGTTGTCGGTCAGCGGGGTGCGGTTGCTGATGGTGCAGCTGCGGTTGCCCGGACTGGCCATCGCCACGGCATCCTGCAGCTTCGCGCCAAGCGCGGCCGCCGCTGCTTCGGCGGTGGCTTCACGCAGGAAGCCCGGCCGTTGCTGCAGGGCTTCACGGGTGGCACGCAGCCGCTGTTCGATCTGCGGTTGCTGCTGCAGCTGCACCTGCACACGCTGCTCGCGCTCGCGCAGGGCCGCCACGTCGGCATCGATTTCGCGTAGCGGCTGGGTGAACCAGGGATGCACCAGCAACAGGTAGGCCATGCCCAGCACTGCCAGCAGCAGTGCCAGTGCCAGCCAGCGATCACGGCGTGCGCTTGGCATCGGCATCGGCCGCCTCCCGGGTCGGAGCCACGGCCGCCAACGGCTGCAGTTCGGCAGTCATTGTGAAGCGGTCACGGCCACTGGCCGCACCATCGGCCTGCAGCACGCCGGTCAGATTGACCTTGCGCCATTGCGGTGCATCCTGCAGTAGCTGCACCAGCTGCGAGGCCTCGCGGCTGAGCCCGATCAACTGCAGGTTGTTGTTCTCGATGGCCAGCTTTTCCAGGTAGGTGCCCTCCGGCAGGCGCCGGGTCAGTTCATTCCAGATTTCCACCGTGCCTGCACGTTGGCTGCGTTGCTTTTCCAGGAACGCGGCACCGTCGATCAGCGACTGCAGCTGTGCACGCTCACTGGCCACGCCGCGTGCACTGCGCGCGCTGCGCTCAACCTGGGCACGCAGTTCATCGGCGGCGGCACGCCGGTTGTCCAGCAGCTGCAGGGCGGCCAGCACCAGCATCACCAGTGCCGCCAGGGCCAACAGCAGGTTCCAGCGCCGCATCGGGTCCGGTCGCAGCTGGCGCTGCGCAGGCGGCAGCAGATTCACGTGCAGCGGATCGCCCTGCACATCGATCGCATCGACGGCGGCCAACGTATCGGCCCATTCGCCGACGCTGCCACGCCAGGCCTCGAGCTGGCGCAGCGGCCAGGCGATCAGTTCAACCTGCAACTGGCCTTCAGCGGCGCTGCCCAGTTCGCGCACGTCATAGCTGACCTGGCTGGATTCAAACGGTGTCTGCCGGTCGATCTCGAAACCAACCACCGCGCGCAGGCGGTCGCCGGCCGCAGCCGGCAGGCGAAGATGGCGGCGCAGCACTTCACTGGCCGGCAACAGCCATACCCGCGGCAGGCTGCGCAGGCGCGGCTCCAGCACGCGGTCCAGTTCGGCCGGCGACAGCGGCCACGGCAAGGTTGCTACCGCTTCGCGGCGCTCACCGGCCTCTCGCCAGACCTGCAGGTGGTCACCCTGGCGCTGCAGCAGCAGGCGCGCCTGCGCCCAACCCAGCGCCCACTGCCAACGTGCCGGCACCCACGCCAGCAGCGATTGCCGCCACCAGCGCAGGAAGCGGCCAGCGCCCGGGCCGATCCGACCCTGAACCTGCCGCACACTGTCCTGCCAAGCCGTCATCTTGCTGTCATTCCCTGCTCCCAGCGAAGCACTGTGTAGGACCGCCCGGGAACCCCGCCCGAGCCATTGCGTACCACTGCCTGCAACACCGACCGGCGTCCACTGCCGTCGATGACACGGGACTCGATACTATAGGTGCCACTGCTGCTGGCAAGCGTTGTCGCACCCGCAGCGGTATCGGCATCACGCTCCTGCTGTGCGCGCTGGGCCAGCACGGTGTCGGCATCCAGCCCCAACGCGGTCAGCACCGGCGCACTGGCGAACTGGGGATCCGGGCGTGCCTGGCGGCTGTACAGGGTCAGGTGCGGCAGCATCTTCTGGTACAACGGTCCCGGCAGGCCAAGCACCCGCTGCAGTTCGCCCAGGGTCTCGAAACGCTTGTTGCGCGGGCCATACGGCAACCCGGCTGCGGCATAGTCGGGTGCTTCAGCGCCGCCACCAGGCTGCAGCAGACTGTCCTCGTCGCGCCAGTCGACGATGGCACCGGCCAGCTGCCGCGCGACCCCTTCCTCTTCACCCAACGCCTTGAGAAAGCCCGTCAGCAGGGCCACGTCGGCCAGATTCAGGTTGATCTTGCCGTTCTCGTCCAGCACTTTGATTTCGATGCTGGCGTCATCGAACGTCCAGCGATAGATACGGCCATCGGCCCGCCATGGCGCCCGCTGCGGATCGGCGGACAGGCGCATCAAGGCATATTCCAGGCCCGCCCGTGCACGTTCCTGGCCGCGCGCGTCGTCATCGAGCACCCGCTGCTGAAGGTGCTCGACCCGCGCGCTCAGTGCAAAGACGCCGACCAGCGCAGTCATCAACGCGATCAGCCACAACACCAGCACCAGCGCGGCACCGTCCTGCCGCCTCATCGCGCACCTCCGCTGCCACCGGCACGCGGCGCCACCACCAATACCGGCCAGGGCGCGCCCTTGGCCGGCACGATCTGTACTTCCACCAGCATCGGCAGGCGCCGGGTATCGTCCCAACGCGGCAGCCACTCGGTCACCTGGCCGGTGCTGGCGTCGATGCCTCGATAACGCAGCTGCACCGACTTCAGGCCGTCCACCAGCACTTCCGGTGGACGCGGTGGCGTCTCGGCGATGCGCTCGCCCTCCTGCAGCAGCACCAGGTCCAGCAGCAGGCGCTGCTGACCCGTGCGACCGTCCACCTGCAACGCATGCAGGTAGGGTCCGCCGCGGCCGAGATAGCCAGGCAGATCGGCGGCGAACAGCATGCGCTGCTCCTCGCCCTGGAAGAAGATCGGCTCACGGGTCGGATCGGGCACTTCCAGCGGCGTGCGCAGCGCGCCGGCCAGCTGCCGCCGCAGCAGCGCCTGCACCGCGCGCATGCGCTCGCTCTCGGCGGCGATCTGCTCGCCGCGCTGGCTGACCGCCATCGCCGAACGCACGCTGGCAAATGCCAGTGCCAGGCCAGCGGCCAGCAGCACCGTGGCCAGCATCACCTCGATCAGGGTGAAACCCGCAGCGCGCCGCTTCATCGCGCGCTCTCCAGATCCGGCGGCAACAGGCGCAGGCTGCGCCAGCGCAGTTGTTCACGCTCGCTGTCGCCCCAGCGCACCTGCAGCTGCAGCTCGGCCAGCCAGGGCGCGCCCGGCGACTGTGACTGGACCACGCTACCGGCACGTGGCTCCACCCACGGCTGCACCTGCAGTTCCCAGTGGTAGCGGCCCTGCTCCCAGTCGCCCTGCTGGTGGCCGACCTGCAGGGGCGCGGCGACACCGGCCTCGGCCAGCAGCGACTGCGCATGCAGCACCGCACGCGTGCGCAGCCCGGCCTCACGTACCTGTTTCGCCCCACCGGAGAGGCTGCCCAGCAACAGCGTCAGCGCCAACCCGAGCAGGGCGAAGGCGATGATCACTTCCAGCAGGGTGAAGCCACGCGCACGCCGCTTCATTGCGCCCGCCATGGGCCTGAGCGCACTTCGCCGGTCAACCAGCCAACATCGATGCGCCACTCGGCACCGTCGCGCTGCAGGCGGATGCGGCCACCGCTGGAACCCCCATCGGGATGGAACTCGATCACGCCCTGCCCCGGTGCGGTGGCCAGCTGCGCGGCGCCTTCGAACTGCACCTGCAGCTGCGCGGGCACATCACCCTGGCGTTGATTGGCACCTTCCCAGCGGCGTCGCGCCGGTTCGATCACGAAGCGCTGCGGCTCGCCGCGGGCGATCGCCTGCGCCCGCACCACGCGCAGCTGGTTGGCAATGTCCTTGCCAGCGCTGCGCAATTGTATGCCGGCAAAACCACGTGACAGGCCGGCAGCGGTGATCAGGCCGATCGCTGCGATCAGCGCGATCACCAGCAGCATCTCCAGCAGCGACAAGCCTGCTGCGCGCCTGCCGTGCAGGCGCGGGCGAGGCAGCCGGCGCGGCAGGAAATGCGTCATGCAGGATTACGGCTGGTAACGGATGTCGGCGTCGACGCTGCTGCCGCCGGCCTTGCCATCCTTGCCGAGGCTGATCAGCTCGTAGGGCTGGCCCTCACCCGGCGCACGGTATTCCAGCGCGTGGCCCCACGGGTCGTTCAGGTCAGCCGGCTTGGCATACGGGCCCAGCCAGCCACCGACGCCCGCCGGTGCGGTCACCAGATCGTTGAGCGAGCCGGGCAGCTTGCCGGTATCGATCTGGTAGTTGTCGACCTTGGACGCAACGGTCTGCACCTGCGCCTTGGCGATGTTGGCCTTGCCGCGATCTGCACCGCCCAGCACGCGGCTGGCGACCAGGGTCAGCACCGCACCGATCAGCACGATGACGATGATGATTTCCAGCAGGCTCATGCCCGACTGGTTGCGCGCGGCGGTGAAGGAAAGGCGGATCGGTCGACGGGAAGCAATCATGGTCGGTCCTTTCAGTAACGGGGTTTCGGGGTTGCGGGATCCATCGTCAACCGATGGCATTGGTCAGGTCGTACAGCGGCACCAGCACGGCAACGATGACTGCACCGACCACCGAGGCCAGCACCAGGGTGATCGCCGGCACCATCGCAGCGAGAAGGCGGTCGATGCGGCGCGCGCTGTCCTGTTCGAAGGTATCGGCCGCCTTCAGCAGCATGGTATCGAGTGCGCCGGACTCCTCGCCGACCTGGATCATCTGCAGGGCCAGGCGCGGGAATCGCTTGCCGCGCGACAGTGCCAACGACAGGCCGGTGCCGTTCTTTACTTCGTCGGCGGCGGCCTCGACGTCGGCAGCCAACGCACGGTTGCCCAGTACGTTGCGGGCGATGCCCAGCGCGCCCAGCAGTGGCACGCCATTGCGCAGCAGCGTACCCAGCGTGCGCGCCAGCCGTGCGGTTTCCAATTCGCCCAGCAGGCGGCCGATGCCGCGCCGCTGCAGCAGCCAGCCATCCAGCGCCAGCCGGAACACCGGTTGCCGGGCCTTGCGTTCGAAGAACAATGCCAGCACCGCGGGCACCACCAGCAACAGCACCCACCAGTCACGCACGAACAGGCCCAGCTGCAGCACCGCGTTGGTGAACCACGGCAGCGCCACGTCCAGGCTCTCGTACATCTGCGCGAACTGCGGCACCACATAGCCGAGCAGGAACAACAGTGCACCGCCCACCACCACCAGCAGGATGGCCGGATAGACCAGCGCGTTGATCACCTTGCCCTGCAGCGCACGGCTGCGTTCAAGGTAGTCGGCCAGGCGCTGCAGCGTGTCGTGCAGGCTGCCACCGGCCTCGCCGGCGCGCACCATGTTCACGTACAGGCGCGAGAACAACCCATGCTGGCGCTCCAGTGCGGTGGACAGTGGTGCGCCACCGCGCACCACGTCGCGGATATCGGTGATCGCGCGGCGCGAGCGTTCGTCTTCCGGCAGGCCGAGCAGGATCGACAGCGCGCGGTCCAGCGGCTGGCCGGCACCGAGCAGGGTCGCCAGCTGCTGGGTGAACTGCAGCAGTGCCGCGCCCTGCAGCGGGCGCTGGCGGAACAGGTTGCGCCAGGTGCTGCCGCCGATCGCGCCGCCGTCAGCCAGCTGCGTCTCCATCGGCAGGTGACCCTGGTCCTGCAGCCGCGCGACCAGCTCGGCCTCGCTGGCCGCTTCCATCTGCCCGTCGAAGATCTCGCCGTGCGTGTTGAGCGCCTTGTAGCGGTAGTTCGGCATGTCAGCCCCTGCGTCCCGCGCGCATCAGCTTTCCTCGGTCACGCGCAGCACTTCCTCGAGGGTCGTCTGCCCGCTCAGCGCCTTGCACAGGCCATCCTCGTACATGGTGCGCATGCCGGCCTCGCGGGCGATGCGCTCGATCTCGCCCATGCCATCACGGCGCATCACGGCACGCCGCAGCGCATCGTTCATCACCAGGAATTCCATGATGGTGGTGCGCCCCAGGTACCCGGTCGGTGCCAGCGCCGAGGGCTTCGGGCGGTACAGGTGGATCGTTCCCTGCGGCTGCAGGCGGCGCAGCTCGAAGCGTTCGATCTCTTCCGGCGAGGCTTCGTAGCGCTCGGCGTGGGTCGGTTCCAGGCGGCGCACCAGGCGCTGGGCGAGGATGCCGTTGATGGTGGAGGTGAGCAGGTAGTCTTCCACGCCCATGTCGAGCAGGCGGGTGATGCCGCCGGCCGCATTGTTGGTATGCAGGGTGGACAGCACCAGGTGGCCGGTCAGCGCCGACTGGATCGCGATGCGCGCGGTTTCCAGATCGCGCATTTCGCCGATCATGATGATGTCCGGGTCCTGGCGCACGATGCTGCGCAGGGCGTTGGCGAAGTCGAGGCCGATCTGCGGCTTGGCCTGGATCTGGTTGATGCCTTCGATCTGGTATTCCACCGGATCTTCGACCGTGATGATCTTGACGTCGGCCGTGTTGAGCTGGCTCAGCGCGGTATACAGCGTGGTGGTCTTGCCCGAGCCGGTCGGGCCGGTCACCAGCAGGATGCCGTGCGGCTGCTCCAGCACCTTGCGGAACTGCGGCAGGAACGCATCGGTGAAGCCGAGCCGGTGGAAATCGAACACCACGGTTTCGCGGTCCAGCAATCGCATCACCACGCTTTCGCCGTGCGCGGTCGGCACGGTGCTGACACGCAGGTCCAGTTCCTTGCCCTGCACGCGCAACATGATGCGGCCATCCTGCGGCAGGCGGCGCTCGGCGATGTTGAGCCGGGCCATGATCTTGATGCGGCTGATCACCGCGGCGGTGAGATTGGCCGGCGGGCTTTCGCCTTCCACCAGTACGCCGTCGACGCGGTAGCGCACCTTCAGCCGGCTTTCGAACGGTTCGACATGGATGTCCGAAGCGCGCAGCTCCACCGCACGCTGGATCACCAGGTTGACCAGGCGGATCACCGGTGCTTCCGAAGCGAGGTCGCGCAGGTGTTCGATGTCGTCGACCGCACCGCCCTCGCCGTCGGCGGTTTCGACGATCGCGCCCATCGCACTGCGGCCCTGGCCGAACCAGCGCTCGACCAGGTCATCGATTTCCGCACGCATGCCCAGCACCGGCGTCACCGGTACTCCCAGCGCCAGCTGCACGGCCTGCTGCGGATAGGGATCGTGGGCGTCGGCCAGCCACAGCTGCACGCCCTGTTCATCCAGCGCCAACGGGCACACGTGGAACTGCTTGAGGAAGCGCAGCGACAGCGGCAGGCCCTCGGCCAGCCCCTGCGGCGGTGCCTCGGGCAACTGCTTGCCCTCCAGCAGCGGCAGGCCCAGCACCTCGGCGCTGGCCTGCGCCTGGTCGCGTTCGGAGACCAGGCCCAGCCGCACCAGCAGCCCGAGCAGGCTGCCACCGGCTTCGGCATGCAGCGGCCGCGCCCGTGCCAGATCGCTTTCCTTCAACCGGCCACGCGCCAGCAGCGCATCCAGGATGCGGCCTTCGGCGGTGTCGGCAGCGGTTGCAGCAAGCGCGTTCACATGACTCTCCTGTCAATCGGTCCGACTTTAACAGTTAAGCCATGTTTTCCGCCGCCCCTCCGCAACCTTTCGTAAAAAGACGAAGCCCGTCACACGGGGTGACGGGCGTCGGCCATTCAACTACGACAGTTCGAGCTTATTGCGTGGCAAGGATGCTCACGCCGTTGTAGGCCGCTTCGCCCACGACCTTGATGTAGTAGGTCGCCGCCACCGGCTTGGCTACCCGCACCGTCTCGGAGGTGCCCGGACGGGTGGACTTGGCATCATTGTCGCTGTCGCTCGGTTCACGTCCCTGGGCGATGTAGACCGAGACATTGCCGGTGCCACCGTAGGTGATCACGCTGAGCTGCTTGCCGGCGGCAGCCTCGAAGCTGTACAGGCGACTGCTGGCGGCAGCACCGTTCAGGCCACCGACGGCGGCCTTGTTGGTCAGCGGCGTGGCCACCGGCCCGCAGTTCTCGGTGCACGGTTCTTCCAGTGCCTTGGCCAGCGCGGCCTTGGCGTCGAGGATACCGGTACCGATCGGGGTCGCCGCCGGAATGGCGACCGGGAACGGACGCGCGGTTTCCTTCAGCAGGGTACGCATCGCCGCCGGGGTCAACGGATCCTTGCCCTTGGCGATCAGTGCGCTCTGCACCAGTGCGGCAACGGCGGCCACATGCGGCGAGGCCATCGAGGTACCGCCCATGCCCATGTAGCCCGGCGTTCCCGATTCCGGCGTGGTGGCCGCATTGGAGCCGGTCTGCCAGATGTAGCCGCCCGGGTTGCCGTCGACACTACCGCCGCCACCCGGACCGGACAGGTCCACGCGGGTACCGTAGTTGGAGTAGTAGGTGATGCCACCGGTGATGCGGGTGGCACCCACGGTCACCACGCCCTCGCAGCTGGCCGGCTGGTACTTGGACGCGTTGTCGGTTTCATTGCCGGCAGCCACCACCACGGTGGTACCGCGCGAGATCGCGCCGTTGATCGCGTCCTGGTAGGTGCTGGCGCAGGCGCCACCGCCACCCAGGCTCATGTTGATGATCTCGGCCGGATTGGTGTTGGCCGGGATGCCGGTCACCGTGCCACCCGATGCCCAGACCACCGCATCAGCGATGTCGGACAGGTAGCCGCCACACTTGCCCAGCACGCGCACCGGCAGCACCTTGGCCTTGTAGGCGACACCGGCCATGCCGACGCCGTTGTTGGTCTGCTCGGCCACGGTGCCAGCGACGTGGGTGCCGTGCCAGGAACTGTCATCGGCCAGCGAGCCGTCGTAGCACTCGTTGTCGTTCTCGACCCAATCACCGTAGTCCTGCGCACCCGGCACGCGATCGTTGGTCGGGCGCCGCGAGGTCTCCGCATCGCTGATGAAGTCGTAGCCTTCCAGCAGGTTGCCGACCAGATCCGGATGCTGCGGCAGGATGCCGGTGTCGATCACCGCCACCACGATGCCCTCGCCCTGCGAGACATCCCACGCCGCCGGTGCGTTGATGCCGCCGACCGCATTGTGCAGATGCCACTGGTTCTGCTGGTAGAAGGGATCGTTCGGCACCAGCGCCGGCTGTACGTTGCCGGCACGCAGTTCGCTGCGGCGCAGCTTCACGTCGGCTTCGGCGTACTGCACCGACGGGTCGGCCTGCAGTTCCTTCAGTACGCGCTGCAGTTCGGCCGGGGCCAGGCGGCCCTGCACACGGATGAGGTCCGCACCGGTAGCGAGCTTGCGTACCACCTGCGGGCCGAGGGTACTGGCACGGGAGGTGCCGCCGGACAGGCTGGCACGGGTCAGTGCGGACTGCACGGTGGACAGCTTCGCCGAGCGGTCGGTGGCGGCAGCAGCGCCGGCACGGTACTTGACGATGATGCGCTCGGTCCCCGGTTGGGCGGTGCTGGCCTGGCGCACCGGCTCACGGGTCGGCAGGCCGGCGGCGTGGACGGCACCGACGGCCGTCATCGACAGCACGGCGGCGGCAAGCACATTGATGCGAAGGTTCTGCTTCTTGATCACGTCGAAATTCCTCTTCTGGGTCATGGATCGAACCAACACTGCGGCCATCATTCCTTGACGACTCCCGGCCGGCCCAGCCGGGATTGCCGTGACCTCCCCCCAGGCCCTCACTGCAGGTGCTGCGCCGGCGTGGGTGGCCGCCGGCGCGATGGAATGGCTTACCAGCCGAAGCCGGCACCGACGCCGACCGAGCTGTCGTCGCTGCTGAAGGCACCACCGAAGGTGACCGTGGCGCGATCGCTGATCGCACGCTGGTAACCCAGCGACAACGCCGATTCGCCGCCCTGGAAACCGATGCCGACGCCGACCCTGTTCTGGGTGCGGATACCGGCGGCACTGGTGGCCATGTTGAGCATTGCAGCGCTCATCGCGCCCTGGCGGTCGATGCGGCGATCCATGTGGCGCAGGCGTCCGTCGATCTCACCCTTGAACACATCGAAGCTGTCGGTGACGGCCTGGACGCGGCTGTCGGTATAGCCGTTGGCCGTGGCCATGCCACGGTCGAGCTGGCCCTTGTTGACGGCATCAGTGGCCGTGGTGCCCGCCGCCACATTGGTGACCTGGCGCTCATTGCCTTCACTGCCCACCGAAACCGTGTTGGCACGATCGGCAACCGAGCCCTGGCCCAGCGCCACCGCGTTCGCAGCGGTGGCATTGGCACCCTGGCCGATGGCAGTGGACGAGGCGCCACTGGCGACGGCGCCCTCGCCCATGGCGACGGCATTGAAGCCCGTCGCCGGGGTGCCGACCGGAATCCCGGCACCGGCGGCGGCAGCGGTCGGCGTGCCCTGCACGCGCGCGGTGCTGGCCGGTGCCACATCAGCCGTCGCGGGTGCGTCGGCGGCGCTGGCCAGCGAACTGTCATCCAGCGAGGCACTCATCGCGCGCAGGCTGGAAGCACCGGCACGCGTGCCACCGGCGCTGCGGCGGTCGATCTCGCTGACCTTGCGGTCCAGCGCACCGAGCGCATCGCCGACGTTGCTGTAGGTGGCGCCCTGGATCACATAGTTCGGCGCCACGAACACGCCCTGCATGCCGACGCTGGCGCCACCACCAAGGAAGCTGGCGGCATCGCTGAGCGACTGGAACAGCTGGCCACCGTTGATCGCCTGGCGGCTGCCAGCCGCAATGCTGCCGGCACCGACGTTGTCGATGGTGGTGCCCTGGAAGCCGGACAGGGTCAGGCGATCACGGCTGGCGTCGTCGTAGCCGACGGCACTGGCCGCCGTGGTTTCAACGGTGGCGATGCGCGAATCGAAATCACCGACGCGGGTTTCCACCGCTCCCACACGCTGGTTGGTGACGTTGAGCTGCGAACCGGTGATGGCATCGCTGCTGCCGGCGGCGATGCGGCCATCGGCCACATTGACGATGCGGCGCGTGGCCGGACCGTCGGTGCCGTTGCCGCCGCCCACCGACACCACGTTGGCATCGAGCGCGCGCGAGCCCGCGCCCAGCGCTACCGAGTTCGCGCCGGACGCGCCGGCACTGGTACCCAGTGCAAGTGCACCGTTGCCGATGGCCATCGCGTTGGCACCCAGCGCATTGCTGCGTGCGCCGCTGGCAGTGGCCGCCGAACCGATCGCTGCGGCATCGCTGCCGCTGGCGCTGGCGGTACCCGCGCCGGTGGCCTTGACGTAGCGCGCCGTGCCATCGGCGGTGGCGGCAACCGCATCGAGCTGGCCCCGGTTGACCGCATCGGAGCGCTCGGTACCGGCAGCGACACGCGTGATCTGGCGATCACTGCTGGCACTACCGACCGACACGGTGTTGGCACGATCGGCGACCGAGCCTGCACCCAGCGCTACGCTGCCGGCCGCGCTGGCGTTGGCGCTGACGCCCACCGCGGTCGCATTGGCGCCGGTGGCCTTGCTGCCGTAGCCAACGGCGGTACCCAGACGGCCGCTGGCGTCGGCATAGCTGCCGATGGCCGAGGCGCCGTCGGCCGACGCATTGGCGCGGAAGCCATTGGCCTGCGACTGGGTACCGCTGGCGATGGCCTGCGCACCACTGGCGGTGCTGTAGGCGCCCTTGGCCTGGGCGCCGGCACCGGTGGCGCTGGCCCCCAGTTCGGTGGCACTGGCACCACTGCCCAGCGCTACGCTGTCGACACCGCCGGCCTGGGCCGCGTTGCCGAGGGCCGCCGCATTGTTTCCGGTAGCCAGCGCGTCGAAGCCCACCGCCGTGGCATTGGCGGCCATTGCGTTGGCACCGCTGCCCAGCGCAGTAGCGCCGTTGCCGATGGCATTGGCTGCATTGCCGGCAGCCAGTGCATTGTCACCGTCCACCAGTGCACCCACTTCGCCATCGGCATTGCCGCTGGCCTGGAACTGAAGGCTGGTCTTGTCGGCGACGCTGGCGACCGCATCCAACTGGCCCTTGTTCACCGCATCGGTGGCTTCGGTGCCGGCCGCGACGTGGGTCACCTGGCGCTCGCCGCCGGCCTTGCCGACGGCCACGGTGTTGTCGCGGTCAGCCTTGGAGCCGGCGCCGAGTGCCACGCTGTTGCTGCCATTGGCGGTGGCGTTGGCACCCAGCGCGGTGGCGCTGCTGCCGGCCGCCCACGAGTTCCAGCCAATTGCGGTTGCATAGTCTTCGGTCGCCCACGCACCGGCACCGAAGGCCGCCGCACCGGTTCCGCTGGCACGCGAGGGAATCAGGCCGAAGAAGGTGCTGCCGCCGATGGCCACGCTTTCAGCGCCACTGGCTTCGCTGGACTGACCCACGGCGACGGCGCCGGTACCGGCCGCAGCGGCACCGAAGCCGACTGCGGTGGTGTTGGCACCACTTGCTGCAGAGCCGTAGCCCAATGCAGTGCCGAGGCGGCCGCTGGCTTCGGCGTAGCCACCCACTGCGGTGGTGCCATCAGCCGAAGCCGCGCTGCGGAAACCGCTGGCGAGCGCCTGCCCGCCGCTGGCATTGGCTTCTGTACCTGTGGCCGTGCTGTAGGCGCCGCTGGCCTGTGCACGCGCACCCACCGCGCTTGCACCAACCTCGCTGGCGCTGGCACCGCTGCCCAGGGACAGGCTGTCCTCACCGGTGGCCTGAGCGTTACTGCCCAGGGCAGCCGCGTTGTTGCCGGTGGCCAATGCATCGATGCCCACGGCGGTGGCGTTGGCGGCCAGCGCATTGGCACCGCTGCCGAGCGCGGTGGCACCATTGCCGATCGCGTTGGCGGCATCACCCGCGGCCAGCGCGTTGTCACCCTCGACCAGCGCGCCGGTTTCGCCGTCGGCATTGCCGCTGGCCTGGAACTGCCTGCTGGTCTTTTCCGCCGCAGCGGCGACGACATCGAGCTGGTTCTTGTTGACCGCATCGTTGCCCTGCGTGCCATCGGCCACGTTGGTGATCTGGCGCGTGTTGCCGCCGCCACCCACCGACACGGTGTTGTCGCGGTCGGCAATCGAATCGGCACCCAGTGCAACGCTGTTGGCACCACGCGATTCGGCGGCATTGCCCAGCGCAGTGCTGTTGATGCCACCCGACCAGGCGCCGCCACCCACGGCGGTGGAGTAATTGCCGGACGCTTCGGTGGCCAGCACGCCGAACAGCGAGCCGCCGACGGCGACACTGTTGGTGCCGGTGGCCAGGCTGCCCTGGCCGGTGGCGGTGCTGTAGGCACCGGACGCCTCGGAGTCGCCACCCACGGCCACGCTGTTGGAACCGGACGCATTGGCGAAATTACCGAACGCGGTGGCGTTGAACGCCGAGGCCTGTGCGTAGCCACCGATGGCGGTGCTGTAACCGCCGCTGGCTTCGGCGCCAATGCCGAAGGCCGCCGACGCCGTGCCACTGGCCACGCTTTCGCTGCCGACTGCGGTAGCCGCGTCGCCGCTGGCATTGCTGAAGTAACCCACGGCCACGGCTTCTTCGCCGGACGCTTCGGACAGCACGCCATTGGCAGTGCTACCAGCGCCGCTGGCGATGCTGGCCGCACCGAACGCCGCGCTCTGCTCGCCGCTGGCCTCGCTTTCCGCACCGTGCGCGGTGGCGTACTCGCCAGTGGCCTGTGCGTTGGCACCTACCGCGCTGGCGTTGGCGGCACTGGCCAGGGCGTTGAAGCCCAGCGCCTGTGCGTTGCTGGCCAGCGCGTTGGCGCCGCTGCCCACTGCGGTGGCGCCATTGCCGATGGCATTGGCAGCATCACCGGCCGCCAGTGCGTTGTCACCGTCAACAAGTGCACCGGCTACGTCATCGCCATTACCGCTGGCCTGGAAGAAGCGGCTGGTGTTGGATGCGGTGGTCGCAACCGCGTCCAGCTGCGCCTTGTTCACCGCATCCGTGGCCTGGGTACCGGCGGCGACGTTGGTGACCTGGCGTTCGTTGCCGCTGCTGCCCACCGACACCGTGCGCGCACGGTTGGCAACCGAACCGGCACCGAGCGCGACGGTATTGCTGGCACTGGCATTGCTGCCGGCACCGAGCGCGATCGCGCTCTCCCCACCGGCCACCGTATTGGTGCCGATGGCGATGCTGTTGATGCTGTTGCCCAGCGCCTGGAAGCCCAGTGCCACGCTGTTGTCGCCATAACCGAAGGCACCGCGGCCGACCGCGGTGGAACTGGCGCCGTTGGCCCAGCTGTTGTAGCCGATGGACGTTGCGCCGCTGCCACTGGCCCACGCCGCATTGCCGAACGCCGAGGCATTGGTGGCGGTGGCCCATGCCCCCGAACCGAATGCTGCTGCGCCACTGGCAGTCGCCCAGCTGTAACCGCCTACGGCGGTGCTGTCATCGCTGCTGGCGAATGCGCTGTCGCCGACCGCGACCGCATAGCTGCCGGTGGCGCGCGACTTGCCGCCTGCGGCGAAGCTGTTGTCACCACTGGCCTTGGCAGCATTACCGAAGGCGCTGCTGGCGGCACCGGTGGCCTGCGCGCCGCTGCCAACTGCGGTGGCATCGGCAACAGCGGTGGTGCCCACCTGTTGCGCCGTGCCATCGGCACCGATGATCGGCTGGTTGAATTCATCGTAGGCCTGGCCGAGGCCACCGATGGCGACACCGCCATTACCGGTGGCTGCGCTGTTGCGGCCCACGGCCACGCTGTCATCGCCGATGGCCGATGCGGCAGCACCCTGCGCGATGGCGCCGGCGCCGATCGCATTGCTCGACGAACCCGCAGCGATGGATCCCTCGCCATCAGCCAGTGCGCCAGCGTCACTGCCCGCCTCCGGCTGCGCCTGGAAGAAACGAGCGGTGGTGTCAGCAGTGCTGGCCACGGCGTCGAGCTGGGCCTTGTTCACCGCATCAGTAGCTTCGCTGCCCGCAGCGACGCTGGTGATCTGCCGCTCGTTGCCAGCGCTGCCGACGGCCACGCTGTTGGCACGCACCGCTTCGGAATTCGCGCCAAGCGCGACGCTGTTGGCGCCGCGCGCGGTGGCGTAGTAACCGACGGCGGTGCTCTGCGCGCCACTGGCCCAGGTCTGCGCGCCCAGTGCGCTGGCGTTCTCGCCCGGTGCGTAGGCGAAGTAGCCGACGGCCGTGGCTTCGGCACCGGAGGCCTCGCTCAGGCTGCCGTTGGCCACCGCGCGATCGCCACTGGCAATGGCACCGGCACCGACGGCGGTCGCGGCTTCACCGCTGGCCTGGGTCTGTACGAAGAACCCCAGGCCGGGAATCAGATCGGCCGGGCCACCGATGGCGACGCTGCTGGTGCCGGTGGCATTGCTCTGCGTACCCAGTGCGGTGGAATAGTCGCCGATGGCATTGGCCACCGCACCGAACGCCGACGCCTGCGCGCCGGCGGCATAGGCACCCACACCATAGGACGATGCCGCAAAACCACTGGCTTCGGCACTGGCACCGACCGCAGTGCCACCGACGCCTGCGCTGGTCGCGCCGGTTTCCACCGGTACGCCACCGCTGGTGATCAACGGGTTACCGTCGGCATCCACCGCAGCGCCACCCACGGCGACGCTGCCTGGGCCATTGGCCTGTGCGTTGTTGCCGAAGGCCGCGCTGTTCTGGCCCGAGGCCAGCGCGTTGTTGCCGACGGCGGTGGCGTTCTGCGCGATGGCAGTGGCACCGGCACCAACAGCAGTAGCACCGTTGCCAATTGCGTTGGCGGCCTCACCTGCAGCCAACGCGTCGTCGCCTTCAGCCAGCGCACCGGCATCGCTGTTGCTGCTGCCGGTGGCCTGGAAGCGCTTGGCAGTGGCATCGGCCACGGCGGCAACGCCCTTCAACTGGCCGACGTTGACCGCATCGTTATCTTCAGTACCGGCGGCCACGCTGGTGATCTGGCGGGTCAGGCCGTATTCGGCGGCACCCACAGACACGGTATCGACGCGGTCGGCGAGCGAGCCGGCGCCAAGCGCCACGCTGCCGGTGGCGACCGCGGCGGAGTTGGAGCCCAGGGCGGTACTGTATTCACCGACGGCAGTGCTGAACGCACCGACTGCGATCGATGCTTCGTTGGCGGCGGTAGCGCCACGACCCAGCGCGGTGCTGCCCGGGCCCATCGCCACGGCACCGCCGCCGACAGCGGTAGCGCCATCGGCGGTGGCTTCGGACAGGGCACCCAGCGCGGTGGCCGCGCCGTTTTCGCTGGCAGCGGTAGCGCTTGCGCCAACCGCGGTGTCACCAAGACCGAAGGCCGCAGCACTCTGCCCGACCACCACGCTGGCATCACCAATCGCCAAAGCGCCCTGGCCGAACGCGCTGGCGCCGAGGCCGGCCGCAATGGCCTGGGTACCGATGGCGGTGGTGGCGTTGGCCAGCGACTGCGCACCGGCACCGGCCGCGACTGCGCCCTGACCGTCGATCTTCGCTGCATCGCTGTCATCGCCTGCGCCATCGGCCTTGAAGTAACGGCTGCCGTCGGCGGCAACGTCGGCCAGCGCAGCCTGCGTTGCACGCGCCTGCGCATCGAGCTGTGCCTTGTTCACCGCGTCGGTGGCCTGGGCGCCTGCAGCAACGTTGGTGATCTGCCGTTCCTTGCCGGTATCACCCACGGACACCGTGTTGGCGCGCGTGGCCCTGGAGCCGGCGCCCAGCGCTACGCTGTTGGCTGCACTGGCGCTGCTGTTGCTGCCGATCGCCACCGCATTGCTGCCCTTGGCCGTGGCGTTGCCTTCGATCAGGCACTTTTCGAGCAGCTTGCCGCTGAATGCCACGCAGGTGGCGCTACCGCCGATCTGCACCGACTGTGCAGCGGCGATGCCGCTCATGCTCAACCCCAATACCAGGCCCAGTGCCACTGCCAGCCTTGCGGGCGTGGCCTGCGTCGCATCGCGGCGCTGGTCAACGACCCCGCCGCCGCTGCCGGAGGAGGCCAGTTCCGAGGCCACCACCAACTGACCCAATGCTTTGTTCCAGACCTTGCGATAAATCCGATTCATCGGTACGGCTCCTGATTGGACTGGTTTTGGGCAAAGCAACGCCACCGCTGGGCTTTCCGGCCCAACGTCCCCTGGGGGCGTTTATTCGCGTGATTTACTGCGGGGTATTGCCGAACGGCGCGCAGCGACAGAAAACCGAGCGCGTGCGCCAACCGGTTACTGCGAAATGAATGATTCTGAAACGGGGTTCAAGTGTTAACGGCAACTTTCCAAATCGTCAAGACTTTGACACGGAAAATCCTATTGCCGTGAAGCAGTTCACTATTTCACCTGTTTATGAAAGTGTTTTGTTAGGCATGCGTGACGATCATTTGTCGCCTGAAAATCCATGTAACTAGCGGGCAGGACAGGAGTTTCACGCGCGCAAAGAAAAACCCGCCGATCAACGGCGGGTTTTTCCATACGCGGCGGCATTGATGCCTGCGCGATGTGATGCGATCAACCGCACCACACCCGCGCGTTGCGGAACATGCGCATCCACGGCGAATCACCCTGCCACTCGGCCGGGGCCCAGCTCAGGTTGAGCGCCCGCGGGGTGCGTTCCGGGTGCGGCATCATGATGGTGACGCGACCGTCGGTACTGGTCAGGCCGGTGATGCCGTCCGGCGAACCGTTCGGATTCAACGGGTACTGGCTGGCCACGTTGCCGTTGCCGTCGATGTAGCGCAGCGAAACGCGAGCGGCTGCCTGGTCGACGGCATTGTCGAACACGGCCTGGCCTTCGCCATGTGCCACCGCCACCTGCAGGCGCGAACCGGCCATGCCACGCAGCAGGATCGACGGCGATTCCACCACTTCCAGCAGCGCGGTACGGGCTTCGAACTGCTCGCTGGCGTTGCGGCGGAACTGCGGCCAGTGCTCGGCACCCGGAATGATGTTCTTCAGCTGACTCATCATCTGGCAGCCGTTGCACACACCCAGCGCGAAGCTGTCCTCGCGCGCGAAGAACGCGGCGAAGGCATCACGCAGCGCGCTGCGCTCCAGGATCGAGGTCGCCCAGCCACGGCCGGCACCCAGCACGTCGCCGTAGCTGAAGCCACCGCAGGCCACCAGACCGGTGAAGTCCTGCAGGGCCACGCGGCCTTCGATCAGGTCGCTCATGTGCACGTCGAAGGCGCGGAAGCCAGCACGTTCGAAGGCGTTGGCCATTTCGATCTGGCCGTTGACGCCCTGTTCGCGCAGCACCGCGATACGCGGACGCGCACCGGTGCTGATGAACGGAGCCGCCACGTCTTCGTTGAGGTCGAAGCTGAGCTTGGGCTTCAGGCCCGGCGCATTGAAAGCACGGGCGATCTCGCGCTCGGCATCGGCGTTGGCCGGATTGTCGCGGCGCTTCTGCATCGCGTGGGTGACCGACCACCAGGCGTCGAACAGCGCTTCCCAGCGCCACTCGGCCAGGTTCTCGCCGGCCAGCGACACGCGCACCACCGGCGCGGTGGTCGGCTTGGCGATGCGCTGTGCGCACTCGGTCAGTGCATGGCGCTCGACCAGGTCGGCGAACGCGGCGCGGTCTTCGCGCGCGATCTGCACCACTGCACCCAGTTCTTCGTTGAACAGGCTGCGGAACGGATCATCGCCCCAGGCATCGAGGGTGATGTCCAGGCCGAGGCGCGAGGTGAAGGCCATTTCGCACAGCGCGGCGAAGGCACCACCATCGCTGCGGTCGTGGTAGGCCAGCAGCAGGCCGGCCTGGCGCGCATCGCGGATCAATTCGAAGAAGCCACGCAGGCGCTGCGGGTCATCCAGGTCCGGGGCGGCACCGGCAAAGGCCGGCAGGTCGCCATGGTCGGCATGCACCTGGGCCAGGATCGAACCGCCCAGACGCTGCTTGCCGGCACCGAGGCCGATCAGCCACAGCTCGCTCTCCACCTCGCGGTCGAGCAGCGGGGTCAGCTGCTGGCGCACGTCGGCGACCGGCGCGAACGCGGTGATCACCAGCGACACCGGCGAGACACTCTTGTGTGCTTCACCCTGGTCGTGCCACTGCGCCTGCATCGACAGCGAGTCCTTGCCGACCGGGATGCTGATGTCCAGCTGCGGGCACAGTTCCATGCCCACCGCCTTCACCGCGTCATACAGCAGCGCGTCTTCACCCGGGTGGCCGGCGGCGGCCATCCAGTTCGCCGACAGCTTGATTTCGTCCAGCGCATCGACCGGGGCCGCGCACAGGTTGGTCAGCGCCTCGCCCACGGCCATGCGCGCGGAGGCTGCAGCATCCAGCAGGGCCAGCGGGGTACGTTCACCCAACGCCATCGCTTCACCGGCTACGCCGTCGAAGTCGGCCAGGGTGATCGCCACGTCGGCCACAGGCAGCTGCCACGGGCCAACCATCTGCTCACGCGCGGTCAAGCCACCAACACTGCGGTCGCCAATGGTCACCAGGAAGTTCTTCGAGGCAACAGTGGGATGCGCCAACACGCGCAGACCCGCTTCCTGCAAATCCAGGCCGCCGGTCTTCAGCGCCGGCCAGCGCGGCGCGGCAGGATGCGCGGTGTCGCGGTGCATCTTCGGCGGCTTGCCGAACAGCACGTCCATCGGCAGATCGATCGGTGCATCGGCGGGGATGTTGCCCGGCACCGCACCGTAGGCCACCACCAGATGTTCTTCCGCGGTGGCCACGCCCACTGCAGCGAACGGGCAGCGCTCGCGTGCACACAGCGCGGCGAATTCGGCCAGGCGCTCCTGCGCCACACCGAGCACGTAGCGTTCCTGCGACTCGTTGCACCACAACTGCATCGGCGACAGCGACGGATCGTCGGTGGGCACCTTGCCCAGGTCGATGATGCCGCCCACGCCGGAATCATGCAGCAGTTCCGGAATGGCATTGGACAGACCACCGGCACCGACGTCATGGAAGAACTTGATCGGATTGTCGGTGCCCATCGCCACGCAGCGGTCGATGACCTCCTGGCAGCGGCGCTCCATTTCCGGGTTGTCACGCTGCACGCTGGCGAAGTCGAGGTCTTCGGCACTTTCACCGGAGGCCACCGAGCTTGCAGCACCGCCGCCGAGACCAATCAGCATCGCCGGGCCGCCGAGCACGATGACGGCGTCGCCATCCTTCAGCAGAATCTTGTCGACCTGCACGCGATCGATGGCGCCGAGGCCACCGGCCAGCATGATCGGCTTGTCGTAGGCGCGGACCAGATCAGCGCCTTCCGGCAGCTCAAAACTGCGGAAGTAGCCGAGCAGTGCCGGACGGCCGAACTCGTTGTTGAACGCAGCGCCGCCCAGCGGGCCGTCGGTCATGATTTCCAGTGCCGGCGCCATGCGCGGGTTCAGCGCACGCGGCGCTTCCCACGGCTGCGGCAGCTCGGGAATGCGCAGGTGCGAGACCGAGAAACCACTGAGGCCCGCCTTCGGCTTGCCGCCACGACCGGTTGCACCTTCGTCGCGGATTTCGCCACCGGCACCGGTCGAAGCACCGGGGAACGGCGCGATCGCGGTCGGATGGTTGTGCGTTTCCACCTTGATCTGGAACGCGCTGGGCACCTGCGGTTCGCGGCGGTACTCGCCACTGGCCGGGTCCGGGCGATAGCGCGATGCCGGATGTCCCTCGATCACCGCGGCGTTGTCGCTGTACGCGCTGAGCGTGTGCTGCGGCGTCTGCTGGTGGGTGTTCTTGATCATCCGGAACAGCGAGCGGTCCTGCTCCTGGCCGTCGATGGTCCAGCTGGCATTGAAGATCTTGTGCCGGCAGTGCTCGGAATTGGCCTGCGCGAACATCATCAGTTCCACGTCGGACGGCGAGCGGCCCAGCGCGCTGAAGCGTTCGCGCAGGTAGTCGATCTCGTCCTGCGCCATGGCCAGGCCGAGGCGCTGGTTGGCGGCCTCCAGCTGGTCCACCGGCACGCGTTCCAGTTCACCACGGGCCGGCGCCGAGAACAGCGCCTGGCCCTGTTCCATGGTCTCCAGCACCGACTGTGTCATCGGGTCGTGCAGCGCCTTGACCAGCGCCTGCTGGGCGGCGGCATCGGCCGGCCAACCCTGCACGTCGATGCGCAGGCCACGTTCCACCCGGCTGACCGGCTGACCGGCACCGCGCACCAGTTCGGTGGCCTTGCTCGACCACGGCGACAGCGTGCCCAGGCGCGGCACCACGATGCGGCTGACCGCGCCTTCGGCCACGGCCTCGGCCTGCGGCGCAGCTTCAAGGATGCGGCACAGGGTGGTGAGGTCGGGGGCGGCACTGCCTTCGGGCTGCACGAAGTAGACGTGCCAGGCACCGCTGATGCGCAGGGAGGGCGCGATGGACTGCAGGCGGGATTCAAGACGTTCGCGGCGGAACAGCGACAGGGCGGGCGCGCCCTCGAGGACCATCATGTCCGGGGAACCGTAGTTGGGAAACGGGCCCGACATTGTACCGGAAGCGGGGGAAGGGCTTTGGCCGGGCGGCGCCCGGCACCCGCCGAGGCCAAGGGCAACGGCAACGGCAACAGCCGAAGCAACAGCGTGCATTCCGTGGGATGGCGGGGTGGGTCCGGTTGCAGGGGACGCCGTAAACCCTTCCATGGGGGCTTGGCCGCGGCATCCATGCCGCGGACACCCCTGCAACCGGACCCACCCCGCCTTCGACAGATTTCCGCGATCTGCAGTAGATCCACGCCATGCGTGGATGCTCTGCGATAGTGCCGGCCGGTGGCCGGCAACCAGGAAATTTCAGATATCAGGCATGAAGAGCGAAGCGACCGGCTTTTGCTTTTGATTTCTTGTTCTGTCTTCCGTGGCTGGCCGCGCAGGAACCTGTCAGGGGCCGGGCGGGTGGGCATCGCGGGGGTGTCCGCGGCATGGATGCCGCGGCCAAGCCCCCATGGAAGGGTTTACGGCGTCCCCCGCGATGCCCACCCGCCCGGCCAAACCCATGAATTCGCGCCCCGACCAGCCACGAGGGGCTCCGCCGATGGCCGCCGGCCGCCGGCCGCGCGCAGCGCGCTCTCCGCCCGAATCCCCGAACCATGCGCTTGCTCACGGATTGACCACGCGATTGATGACAACGTTGTCCCCACCTGGCGCCGGACTCTCTCCCCGGCCTCCCAGGTGCCTCCGTCCGGCCCCACCCGTCGCCTTCCCGGGCGACGCCCGGACCTGCGTCACGCGCGGCGCCATCGGGGCCCGCGCGCCCTTTGATCGGAGACTTACCCATGTACGACCCGATTGTGCGCAGTGCCGAACGTTCCACCCGAAGCTGTCGTCCCCGCCGCCTGGCCTGGCTGCTCGCCCTGGCTGCCGGAACCGTCGCCCTGCCCGGCCTGGCGCAGGCCGCCAGCTGTGCCGGCGTGGCCCAGTGGGACCAGGCCAAGATCTACCGGGCCGGCGATACCCTGCAGAAAGGAGGCGTCCTCTATCGGGCGAACCAGGACATCTGGAACGCGCCGCCGGACCATCCGGCCGGTGCGCCTTACTACACCAACCTCGGCGCCTGTGATGGCAGCGGCGCCAACCAGCCGCCGGTGGTCAGCCTGACCTCGCCGGCCAACGGCGCCACCTTCAGTGCCGGCAGCACGGTCAACGTGACCGCCAACGCCAGTGATCCGGACGGCAGCGTCGCCAAGGTCGAGTTCTTCCGCGATGGCAGCACGCTGGGCGTGACCACCAGTGCGCCGTATGCGGCCAGCTGGGCCAATGCCAGCGCCGGCAGCCACACCCTGCGCGCGGTCGCCACGGACAACAACAACGCCACCAGCAGCACCGCGACCATCACCATCACCGTCAACGCCGCCGGTGGCGATACCACCGCGCCGAGCGTGCCAGGCGCACTGGCGGTCGGCACCCGCACCGCCAACAGCATCGCGCTCAGCTGGAGCCCGTCCACCGACAACACCGGGGGCAGCGGCCTGGCCGGCTATGACGTGTACCGCAACGGCAGCCTGGTCGGTTCGCCGTCCAGTGCCAGCTATGTGGATGGCGGACTGACCGCCTCGACCACCTACCGCTACCGCGTACGTGCGCGCGACAACGCCGGCAATGCGTCGGCACAGGGCACCGAGATCAGCGCCACTACGCTGGCCGGTGACGGTGGTACCACCGGCAAGCGGGTCATCGGCTACTTCACCCAGTGGGGCATCTACGGCCGCAACTACCGGGTCAAGAACATCGATAGCAGCGGCTCGGCCGCGCGCCTGACCCACATCAACTATGCCTTCGGCAACGTGCGCAACAACCGCTGCGAAGTGGGCGTCACCCAGCCGTCGGATCCGAACAGCGGTGCCGGTGGCGATGCCTTCGCCGACTACACCAAGGCCTTCAGTGCCGCCGAGAGTGTCAGCGGCAGCGCCGATACCTGGGACCAGCCGCTGCGCGGCAACTGGAACCAGCTCAAGCAGCTCAAGGCCAAGTACCCGGGCATGAAGGTGCTGATCTCGCTGGGCGGCTGGACCTGGTCGCGCGGCTTCTCCAGCGCGGCGCGCCCGGAAAACCGCCAGGCCTTCGTCGCCTCCTGCATCGACGCCTACATCAAGGGCAACCTGCCGGTGACCGACGGTGCCGGTGGTGCGGGTGCCGCGCTGGGTGTGTTCGACGGCATCGACGTCGACTGGGAATACCCGGTGGCCTGCGGCATCGAATGCGGCAAGCCGGAAGACAACGCCAACTTCAACGCGCTGATGGCCGAGTTCCGCCGCCAGCTCGATGCAGTGCGTCCGGGCCTGTTGCTGACGGTAGCGGTGGGTGCCGGCATCGACAAGATCCGCGTCACCGATCCGGCTGCGTACCACCCGTACCTGGACTACATCAACGTGATGACCTACGACTTCCACGGCGCGTGGGATGCGAAGACCAATCACCAGTCGGCGCTGTTCGATTCGCCGAATGATCCGTCCACCGGCGACCAGAAGCTGTACAACAGCAACGACGCCATCGAGGCCTTCATCAGCCGTGGCGTGCCCGCCGCCAAGCTCAACCTGGGCATCGGCTACTACGGTCGTGGCTGGACCGGTGTGGCCAACGCCAACAACGGCCTGTACCAGACCGCGGCCGGCGCCGCCCCGGGTACCTACGAGGCCGGCATCGAAGACTGGAAGGTGCTGAAGAACCTGGCGTGGCCGGGCTACACCGACAACACCGCCGGTGCCACCTGGATCTACAACGGCAGCACGCTGTGGAGCTTCGACACGCCGGCCAACATCACCCGCAAGATGGGCTACGTGAAGACTCAAGGTCTGGGCGGCGCGTTCGTCTGGGAGTTCAGTGGTGACGATGCACAGGGCACGCTGACCAAAGCGGTCAGTGATGGCCTGAAATAAAAAAAAGCCGGGGGTGCATCGCGCCCCCGGCCTCGTTCTCATGATTCATCCGCCGGGCATGGCCCGGCGCTACCCACCAGCCTACGGTAGCGCCGGGCCATGCCCGGCGGTGTTCTGATCAGCGCTTGGCCGACAGTTTCTCCAGTGCGGCTCGCAGCTGCGCCGGCGGCAGGTAACCGCCCAGCTGGGTGCCGTCCGGGGCAAAGATCGCCGGCGTACCGTTCACGCCCAGCTGCTGGCCCAGTGCGTACTGCATCGCCACCGGGTTGGTGCAGTTCTTGGCCGGCACACTGCCACCGCGCTTGGCGTTGGTCAGCGCCTGGCGGCGGTCGGCCGCACACCAGACCGAGATCATGTCGGTGTAGTCCTTGCTGCCCAGGCCCATGCGCGGGAATGCGAGGTACTCAACGCTGATGCCGTTGCGGTTGAGCTCGGCGATGTCCTGGTGCAGCTTGCGGCAGTAGCCACACTCGATGTCGGTGAACACGCTGATGGTGTACTTCGCGTTCGGCGCGGCAAACACGATGCGGTCACCGTGGTTGGCCTTGGCCAGCAGGTCGCGGCGATAGCCCAGCAGGCCTTCGCTGTTGGCCGGGCCCTTGGCACGGGTGTCGTAGGGCTGCGACTGGAACAGGTAGCGGCCGTCATCGGACACGTACAGCAGCTGGCCGGAGACCACCACTTCGCGGAAACCCGGGAACGGCGCGGCGCCGATGTAATCCACTTCGAAACCCGGATTCAGCGCGGTCAGCGCGGCACGCACGGCCTGGTCGGCCGAGCCGTTGGCAGCCGGGCTGGCCGCCTTGGCAGCGGCAGCAGCAGGTGCCTTGGCCGCCGGTGGGGCCGGCTGGGCGCAGGCAGTCAGGCTGAGCGCACCGAACACGGCGGCGATGGCAAATCGGAGCATGGAGCGATCCGCAGCAGAAGAAGACCCCGGATTCTGACACAGCCGCCGCTAACGGGCCGCGACACCGCACACGGCTCAGGCCCGGGGTTCAGCCCTCCGCTCAGCCCCGCGGGTGGTGGCGGGCGTGCAGCTTCTGCAGGTGTTCGCGCGCCACCAGCGTGTAGATCTGCGTGGTGGACAGCGAACTGTGGCCCAGCAGCATCTGCAGCGCCCGCAGATCCGCGCCCCGGTTGAGAAGGTGCGTGGCGAAGCTGTGGCGCAGGCCATGCGGGCTGATCCGCGCCGGATCGATGCCGGCCACCTGCGCGTGGCGCTTGACCAGGTGCCAGAACGCCTGCCGGGTCAACGCATGCAGCGTCGGCTCGATGAACAACGGGGTCTGCCCATCGGCCAAGGCCTGCACCCTGCCCTTGCCGACCAGCTGCGGGCGCGAGTCCTGCAGATAGCGCTCCAGCCAATGCTGCGACTCTTCGCCCAGCGGCACCAACCGTTCCTTGCTGCCCTTGCCGGTGACCCGCAGCACGCCCTGGCGCAGGTTGACCGCCGTGGCCGGCAGCAGCACCAGCTCGCTCACACGCAGGCCGGCCGCATACATCAGCTCCAGCATGGCGCGATCACGCAGGCCCAGTGGGCTGTCGATGTCCGGCGCCGCCAACAGCGCCTCGATCTGGCTTTCGGCCAGCGCCTTCGGCAACAGCCGCGGCAGCTTCGGCGGGTCCAGCAGCGCGCTGGGGTCCTCGCTGCGTTCGCCCCGGCGCACGCCATCGGCGAAGAACGCGCGCAGCGCCGACAGCAGCCGCGCATTGCTGCGCGGCGACCAGCCATGCCGGGTACGCCAGGCCAGGTAATCGAACAAGCCAGCCCGTTCGATGCCGGCCAGGCCGCCCTCGCGCCCATCGGTCCAGCGTGCCAGCCCCTCCAGGTCGCGCCGGTAGCTGTCGAGGGTGGCGCGGGCCAGACCATTCTCGGCCCAGATCGCATCCAGAAAACGCTGGATGCGCACGCTGTCGTCGGCGCGCAGCTCGGGTAGTTGCTGCACCAGCTGGCGGCGTTCGGCGGGGGTGGAAACGAGGGCCATGCGTGCAGGATACGGGGCCGCCTGCGCACGCGGCCAGCATTGCGTATGCTCGGCGCATGTCCCGCCCTGCCACCGACACGGCCACTGCGGCCGCCACCGAGATGCCCCGCCCGCGCGCGCTGCTGATGTGGCGGGTGCTGGCGATGATCTACGACGCGTTGCCGGTGCTGGCGCTGTGGATGCTGGCCGGCACCGTGTTCACCCTTGCCTACACCTTCGATGGCCACGCCCAGCGCGAGAACATCGCACCGTTCAGTGCCTGGCAGTGGCTGCTGTGGGCGGTGTGCTGGGTGATCACGGGGTGGTACGCGACGGCGAGCTGGCGCCGCGGCGGGCAGACACTGGGCATGCGGCCGTGGCGGCTGAAACTGCACTCCAGCGATGGCGCGCCGCTGCGGCGCAGCCAGCTCTGGCTGCGCTTCGCAGTGGGTACGCTGTCCCTGCTGCTGGGCGGACTGGGATTCTGGTGGGCATGGATCGACCGCCAACGCCTGACCTGGCACGACCGCGCCAGCGGCACCCGACTGGTGCGCATGCCCAAGCGGTGAAATGCCCTGGTTTGCGGTTGGCCATGCCCGGCGGACATGGCCAACCGCAAACCGCCGCCGGGCATGGCCCGGCGCTGCCGGAATCAGCCCGACTTGCGCCGGAACAGCAGCCCGGACACCGCCAGCATCACGATGGGCGGCAAGGCATAGGCAATGCGGTAATCGAACTTCAACGCACCGGCCATGCGGCCGAAGAACAGCTGCAGCAGCCAGAAGCCCAATGCGAACAGGATGCCCAGGAACAGGCGCTTGCCCATGCCGCCGCTGCGCAGCGAGCCGAACGCGAACGGCACCGCCGCCAGGCACAGCGCCAGCACGTTCAGCGGATAGAACCAGCGGCTCCAGTACACATCCTCATAGTCGCGCGCATCGAGCCCATTGCGCTCGCGGTACTCGATGCTGGTCCGCAGCTCGGCCACACTGAGGTTGCGCGGCTTGGCGATGCCGGTCGCCAGCGCACCGGCATCCAGCTTGGAATTCCATGGCTCGCGTGCCACTTCCTCACGCGTGGCCGAACGTTCGCCGAACGTATCGCGACGCACACCGGTCAACACCCAGCCGTCGTTGTCGTGCTCGGCGGTTGCGGCATGGGTCAGCGATGCGATCCCACCGTTCTCGGCGATGCGGTACAGGCGTACGTCTCGCAGGATCAGCCGCGTGCCCTTGTCACCCACCAGCTGCTCTTCGCCACCGGCGGCACTGAGGAAGGTGTCGCCCTCGCGCGCCCACAGCCCGGAGTAGCGTGCGGTGGAAATGTCCTGGCCCCATTTGGCGCTGGACTTCAACGCATCGGCACGGTCCTGGCCCCACGGGCCCAGCGTCTCGGCGCTGAGCACCATCACTGCGGTGAGCAGTGACAACGCGATCGCCACCGACACGCTCAGGCGCTTGCGTGACAGCCCCAGCGCACGCAGCGCGGTCAGCTCGGACGTTGCCGCCAGCTGGCCCAGGCCCATCAGCGCGCCGATCACCGCCGCGGTCGGGAACATGGTGTAAGCGCGGCGCGGCACCGTGTACAGCACCCATGCCGCGGCATGGCCCAGCGAGTAGCCGTTCTTGCCGATGTCCTTGAACTCGCCGGAGAACGCCATCACCACGTCCAGGCCGACCAGCACCGCCCAGGTCAACAGCACCGTGGTGAATACCGACTGGCCCAGGTACAGATCGAAACGCATCGGGCGCAGCCTCATGCGCGGGCTCCCTTCGGACGGCCCAGGCGGCCATCACGTGCATACATCCAGATCGCCAGCCCCAGCAGCGGCAGGGTCAGCCACCACAGGCCGAGCTCGGCCGGGATCTTGCCGGTGGCAATCCAGCCGCTGCCGATGAACATCAGGTTGGTGCCGACCATGTAGGCCAGCAGGGCCAGCATCATCCGCCCGTAGCGCTGCTGGCGCGGCGAGCTGCGGCCCAGCGGCACGGTCAACAGGGCGAAGGCCAGCGCGATCAGCGGTGGGGCCAGCCGGCGATGCAGCTGGGCCTGGGCCTGCGGCCGGGCATCGCCGAACAGCTTCGTGGTCGGCATCAGCTCCGGATCGTTCTCGGTGCGGGTCTGCGCGCCGTCGGGCAGGGCCACGTCGTTGCGCGCAAAGGTCGCCAGGCGGTAATCCAGCCCACCGGCTACGGGGCCCTCCACCTGGTGCCCATCGTCCAGCTCCAGGAAGCGCTGGCGGGCGCCTTCAAAGAACATCCGGCCACCGGCGGCAGACACCACTTCGAGGCGGTCGCCCTTCTGCCGCTGCAGGAACACCCTGCCCAGCCGGGTGCCATCGGGCGAGATCGAGGACAGGTAGACCACGCCGCCATTGGGCAGCGGGGTGAACCGGCCCGGCTCAAGGCCGGCCATCAGCACACTGCGGTTGGCCTCGATGATCATCTGCTCGGCCACCCGCCCAGCCCACGGCCCCAGCCACAGCGAGCAGGCGCCCACCACAGCCACGACCGGCAGAACCAGCATCAGCAGCGGCCGCAGCAGGCGCTTGGGGCCCACGCCTATGGCAGTGATGACCGCCATTTCCGAGTCCCGGTACAGACGGGCGACCGCCAGCAGCAGGCCCAGCATCAGCGCCAGCGGCAGGATCAGGGGCAGATAGGCGATGAACTGCAGGCCCAGCTGCGAGAACAGCAGCTTGGCCGGCAGGCGCCCGTCGGCGATGTTGCCGAGGATGTCCACCAGCACGCCGCCCACGCTGACCACCAGCAGGACGATCAGGGTAGCCAGGAAACTCTGGACGAAATCGCCCAGCAGGTATCGGTCGAGCTTCAACATGGGGCGGTGGTTTAAACTCTGGGGTTCGTTCGCGGTGCCGCCCAGTCTACTGTCTGGGCGTAAACGGTCCGCGATTGTACGGACTTGCCAATGGAATCTGCTCAATGGCTCTCGAATTCACCCTGAACCACCTCGCCGCGGCTTCGGCCGCCGTTGATTGCCTGGTCGTCGGCGCCTATGCCGACCATACCCTGACTGCGTCCGCGCAGGCACTGGATACCGCCAGCGGCGGCCGCCTGGCCGCGCTGGCCCAGCGTGGCGACCTGTCCGGCAAGACCGGCGCCACCACCCTGCTGCACGACCTGCCGGGCGTGACCGCCCCGCGCGTGCTGGTGGTCGGCCTGGGCGAAGCGGCCCGTTTCGGCGTGCCGCAGTACCTGAAGGCCGTGGGCGACGCGGTGCGTGCGCTGAAGGCCGGCGCCGCCCGCAGCGCGCTGTTCACCCTGTCCGAGGTGGCGGTGAAGGACCGCGACGCGGCCTGGGCGATCCGCCAGGCAGTGATCGCCGCCGATCACGCCGCTTACCGCTACACCGCCACCCTGGGCAAGAAGAAGGCCGACGACGCCGGCCTGGCCCAGCTGGCCATCGCCGGTGACGACGCGCAGGCCCTGGCCCAGGGCCAGGCCATCGCCGCCGGTGTCGAGTTCGCCCGCGAACTGGGCAACCTGCCGCCGAACTACTGCACCCCGGCCTACCTGGCTGAAGTGGGCGTGAAGTTCGCCGGTGAGCACGACGGCGCCGAAGCCGAGATCCTCGACGAGCACCAGATGGAAGCGCTGGGCATGGGCTCGCTGCTGGCCGTGGCCCGCGGCTCGGCCAACCGCCCGCGCCTGGTCGTGCTGAAATGGTCCGGCGGCGGCGACGCCAAGCCGTACGTGCTGGTCGGCAAGGGCATCACCTTCGATACCGGTGGCGTCAACCTGAAGACCCAGGGCGGCATCGAAGAGATGAAGTACGACATGTGCGGTGGCGCCAACGTCATCGGCACCTTCGTCGCCGCGGTCAAGGCCAAGCTGCCGCTGAACCTGGTGGTGGTGGTGCCGGCGGTGGAAAACGCCATCGACGGCAACGCCTACCGCCCGTCCGACGTGATCACCTCGATGTCGGGCAAGACCATCGAAGTGGGCAACACCGATGCCGAAGGCCGCCTGATCCTGTGCGATGCGCTGACCTATGCGCAGCGCTTCGAGCCGGCCGCGCTGGTCGACGTCGCCACCCTGACCGGTGCCTGCCTGGTCGCCCTGGGCCACCAGACCGCCGGCCTGATGACTAAGCACGACGATCTGGCCAACGAGCTGCTGGCCGCCGGCGAGCAGGTGTTCGACCGCGCCTGGCGCCTGCCGTTGTGGGACGAATACCAGCCGATGCTGGATTCGAGCTTCGCCGACGTCTACAACATCGGCGGCCGCTGGGCCGGCGCAATCACCGCTGGCTGCTTCCTGTCGCGCTTCGCCGAAGGCCAGCGCTGGGCCCATCTGGACATCGCCGGCGTGGCCAGCGACGAAGGCAAGCGCGGCATGGCCACCGGCCGCCCGGTCGGCCTGCTGAGCCAGTGGCTGCTGGACCAGGTCGCCCGCGCCTGATGCCGTACCCGACCCTGGCCGGCGCCCGCCGGCCAGGGCCTCGCCCGGCAGCGCCGGGCCCCTGCCTGACCCGGACCCTGCCATGCCCCGCGCCGACTTCTACCTGATCGCCAAGCCCCGCTTCCTGACCGAGCCGTTGCGCCTGGTCTGCGAGCTGGCGCGCAAGGCCAACGACGCCGGGCTGTTCACCCTGGTGCTGGCCCGCGACCAGGCCCAGGCCGAGGAGCTGGACGAGCTGCTGTGGGCGTTCGACAACGATGCCTACATCCCGCACCAGATCGCCGGCGAGGACATGGACGAGGAAGAAGCCCTGGTGCTGATCGCCGTACCCGGCACCGAGGCACCGACCCGTCCGCTGGTGATCAATCTGCGTGATGAACCGTGGCTGGGCGAGTGCGAGCGCGTGCTGGAAGTGGTTCCGGCCGACCCGGAAGCGCGCGAACCGCTGCGCGAACGCTGGCGCCAGTACAAGGCCGCCGGTTACGACCTGAACAAGCACGACATGTAAGTACAGCGAGGACCCCTTGATGCGCCTGCTGATCGCCCTGATTCTTCCCTGGCTGTCCTTCTTCACCATCGGCCGGCCGTTTGCCGGCATCGTCTGCCTGATCCTGCAGATCACCCTGATCGGCTGGCTGCCCGCCGCGATCTGGGCCGCCTACGCGGTCAGCCAGTACCACACCGACCAGAAGATCCGGCGCGCCCTCGGGCCGCGCTGATCTCCCTCCCGCCTTGATTACCGGTTCCCCCGCATGACCCAACTCGCCTCCAGCTACGACCCGAAGTCCTTCGAGACCGACCTCTACGAGGCCTGGGAGAAGGCCGGCCACTTCAAGCCGTCCGGCACGGGCGAGCCGTACACCATCCTGCTGCCGCCGCCGAACGTGACCGGCACCCTGCACATGGGCCATGCCTTCCAGCAGACCCTGATGGACGCACTGGTGCGCTACCACCGCATGCGCGGCTACGACACGCTGTGGCAGGTGGGTACCGACCACGCCGGCATCGCCACCGAAATGGTGGTAAGCCGCAACCTGGCGCTGGAAGGCAACGGCGAGACCCGCGATTCGCTGGGCCGCGAAGGCTTCATCGGCAAGGTCTGGGAGTGGAAGCAGCAGTCCGGCGACATCATCGAACGCCAGATGCGCCGCCTGGGCACATCTGCCGACTGGTCGCGCAGCACCTTCACCATGGACCCGCAGCCGTCGGCGGCAGTGAACGAGGCCTTCGTGCGCTGGTACGAGCAGGGCCTGATCTACCGCGGCCAGCGCCTGGTCAACTGGGACCCGGTGCTGAAGACGGCAATCTCGGATCTGGAAGTGGAGAGCGCCGAGGAAGACGGCTTCCTGTGGTCGATCGCCTACACGCTGGATGAGGGCCTGAGCTACGAGCACGTCGAGCGCGATGCCGACGGCGTGGAAACCCTGCGCGAAACCCGCGACTACCTGGTCGTCGCCACCACCCGCCCGGAAACCCTGCTGGGCGATACCGCGGTGATGGTGCACCCGGAAGACGAGCGCTACGCGCACCTGATCGGCAAGAGCGTGGTGCTGCCGCTGACCGGCCGCCGCGTGCCGGTGATCGCCGATGACTACGTCGACCGCGCGTTCGGCACCGGCGTGGTCAAGGTCACCCCGGCGCACGATTTCAACGACTACGAAGTGGGCGTGCGCCACAGCCTGCCGATGATCAACCTGTTCACCCCGGTGGCGGCGCTGAATGAAAACGCGCCGGAGCGCTTCCAGGGCCTGGATCGCTACGCCGCCCGCAAGGCCGTGCTGGCCGAACTGGAAGACCTGGGCATCCTGGTCGAGACCAAGGCGCACAAGCTGCAGGTGCCGCGCGGCGATCGTACCGGCCAGGTGATCGAGCCCTACCTCACCGACCAGTGGTTCGTGAAGATGGACGATCTGGCCAAGCGCGGCCTGGAACTGGTCGAGGACGGTTCGATCTCGTTCGTGCCGCCGAACTGGATCAACACCTACCGCCACTGGATGAACAACATCCAGGACTGGTGCATCAGCCGCCAGCTGTGGTGGGGCCACCGCATCCCGGCGTGGTTCGACGACGCCACCGGCAACTGCTACGTCGGACGCAGCGAAGAGGAAGTGCGGGCGAAGCACAGCCTGGGCAGCGACGTGGTGCTGAACCAGGAAAGCGACGTGCTGGAGACCTGGTTCTCCTCGCAGCTGTGGCCGTTCTCCACCCTGGGCTGGCCGAACGAGCAGGCGATGGCCGAGCGCGGTTTCGACCGCTACCTGCCGTCGTCGGTGTTGATCACCGGCTTCGACATCATCTTCTTCTGGGTGGCCCGCATGATCATGGCCACCGACAACCTGGTCGGGAAGATCCCGTTCAAGGACGTCTACTTCACTGGCCTGATCCGCGACGGCCAGGGCCAGAAGATGTCCAAGAGCAAGGGCAACGTGCTCGATCCGCTGGACATCATCGATGGCATCACCATCGACGATCTGGTTGCCAAGCGTACCGGCGGCCTGATGCAGCCGAAGATGGTGGAGAAGATCGAGAAGGCCACCCGCAAGGAATTCCCGGACGGCATCGCCGCCCACGGTGCCGACGCGCTGCGCTTCACCATCGCCGCGCTGGCCACCCACGGCCGCGACATCAAGTTCGACATGAACCGCGCCGAGGGTTACAAGAACTTCTGCAACAAGCTGTGGAACGCCAGCCGCTTCACCCTGATGAACACCGAGGGTGCTGCGTTCAACGGCGTGCCGACCCCGCGCACCGATGCCGAGCGCTGGATCCTTTCGCGCCTGGCGGCGGTGTGCACCGAGGCCCAGGGCCACTACGCCAACTACCGCTTCGACCTGCTGGCGCAGTGCCTGTACGAGTTCGCCTGGAACGAGTTCTGCGACTGGTTCCTGGAACTGAGCAAGCCGGCACTGAACGGTGCCGACGCGGCCGATGCCGAAAGCACCCGCCACACCCTGCTGTACGTGCTGGAAGCGCTGCTGCGCCTGCTGCACCCGCTCACCCCGTTCATCACCGAACAGCTGTGGCAGCAGCTGGCCCCGCGCCTGGGCCTGGCCGAGACCACGCTGTCGCTGCGTCCGTACCCGACCGCCGCCGAGTTCGAAGGCGATTTCGCCCAGGCCGAGGCCGACGTGGAATGGCTGAAGGCCGTGATCAGTGCGGTGCGTCGCGTGCGCAGCGAACTGAACGTGGCCCCGTCCAAGCAGGTGCCGCTGCGCCTGCAGGCCGGCCTGGAGCAGGACCGCGTGCGCATCGAACGTTTCAGCGCATCGCTGTCGTTCCTGCTGAAGCTGGACAGCATCCAGTGGTTGGCGGAAGGCGAAAGCGCACCGCCTGCCGCCGCCGCGATTGTTGGCGAACTGAAGCTGCTGGTGCCGCTGGAAGGCCTGGTCGATCTCGATGCCGAGCGCGTGCGCCTGGACAAGGAAATCGCCCGCGTCGAAGCCGAAAAGGAAAAGAGCGAGACCAAGCTGGCCAAGTTCACCGACAAGGTGCCGCCGGCGGTGGTTGAGCAGGAACGCGTGCGACTGGCCGACTGGAACACCCAGCTGGCCGGCCTGCGCGAGCAGCGCGCGAAGCTGTAACACCGCGCTGGTGGGTGCGGACCTCGGTCCGCACAAATGCAATGTGCCAACCAAGGTTGGCACCTACCACGGCGGGAGAGGTGGGCACCCACCGAAGCGGAATCGGAAACGCCGGGCAATGCCCGGCGTTTCCATTTCCCCGGCATGGCATCATCGCTGGATGCCTCTGTCCATCTTCCTGCTGGTTCTCGCGGCTGCGGCACTGCATGCCAGCTGGAATGCGATCGTCAAGCGCGGACCGGACAAGTTCCTCGGCACCGTCCTGGTCACCGGCAGCGCCGCACTGCTGTCCGCTGCCGCTCTGCCCTTCCTGCCGTTACCGGCCGCGCACAGCTGGCCCTGGCTGGCCGCCTCGGTGCTGCTGCAGGTGACGTACTACGGACTGGTCGCGCGCTGCTACCAGCAGGTCGACATGAGCCTGGCCTACCCGCTGATGCGTGGCAGCGCGCCGATCCTGGTCGCACTGGTGGGCACCCTGTTGGGCGAGCAGCTGCCGGCTGCCGCATGGCTGGGCGTCGTGCTGGTGAGCACCGGCATCCTGTGCATGGCACTGGGTGCTCGTAGTGGCCAGCTGCGCCTGCCACTGCTGACCGCAGCGATGATCGCCACCTATACGCTGGTCGATGCGCAGGGCGCGCGCCAGTCCGGCAGCGCGCTCAGCTACACACTGTGGTTGTTCCTGCTGTCGGGCATTCCGCTGCCGCTGTGGGCGCTGTACACGCGGCGCGGCGCGGTGCTGGCCTATGCGCGCCAGCACTGGCCGTTGGGCCTGGCCGGCGGTGCCGGCACCACCGCTTCCTACGCGATGGCCTTGTGGGCCATGACCCAGGCGCCGGTGGCGATGGTCTCGGCGCTGCGCGAATCGTCGATCCTGTTTGCGCTGCTGATCTCGGTGTTCCTGCTGCGCGAACGGATACCACGCGCACGCTGGCTGGCGGCGGCGTTGATCGTAGGTGGGGTGTTGGCGTTGCGGTTGGCGTGAGCAGAGCGTGCCAACCCAGGTTGGCACCTACCCTACCGGTAGTGCCGGCCGCTGGCCGGCAACCATTCCCCGCTACAACGGCGGCATCGCCTGCAGGTCGCCGTGGACCAGTTCGATCGCCATCACCACCGCATCCTCGCGGCCCTGTGCGGCCGGGTAGTAGCGCGGTCGACGGCCGATCTCGTTGAAGCCTTCGCTGTGATACAGCGCCAGTGCAGGCGCATTCGAAGGCCGCACTTCCAGGAACACGCGCTGCGCACCCCGGTCGCCGGCCAGTTGCACCAGCGCACGCAGCAACTGGCGACCCAGGCCACGCGACTGCGTCGACGGGTCGATGCAGATGTTCAGGACATGTGCCTCGTCGGCGGCGATGCTGAGCATGCCGTAGCCGATCAGCTGACCATCACGCTCCATGGCCAGGCCGGGGTAACCGGCACGCAGGCAATCCACGAAGATGCCGCGGGTCCACGGAAACGGATAGCCGCGCACCTCGATCGCCATCACCACCGTGAGGTCGCTCTCGCGCAGCGCGCGCAGGCTGATCGGACCGGGCTGCCGGACCGCACTCATGGCATGCCCCGCTTGCGCAGGGCGCGCAGCTGCGGCCACAGCGCACGTTTGGCGGCCGGATCGTGACGCAGCTGGTCCAGCGGCCAGCTCTCCATCAGTGTCTGTGTCGCCGGGTCGTTGGGATTGCAGCCAGAGGCCCGCAACAATGCGATCTGCAGGCGATCCGGCAGGCGTACCACCGGCTGCCGTGCATTGCCGATGGGCAGCGGGCGGACCGGCGCAGGGGCGGTATCAGGTGCAGTGACCGGCGTCTCGCGGCGCGGCGGTGCCGGGGGTTCCGCGCGGGGTGCGGGGATCGCTTCGGCGAGATGCTCACGCGTGGCTGGACGGCTTGCCCGCGTCGGTTCCGCTGGCTGCGCGGCCTCGGCTTCGGCCACGCTCAACTGCAGCGCGGCATCCAGCTCAGCGGCCAGCTGGCCGTCGCGATAGACGGTGTAGCCCATGGCCTGCAGCCAGGCCTGCTGGGCCGATGACCACAGCACGGGCAGATCCTGGCTCACGCGGCCTCGGGCTTCTTGCGCAGGCGCTGCACCGCCCACATCACCGGGCCGGACAGGGCGTACAGGATGCCGACCGCAAACAGCACGCGGGGCAGATCGATCACCGCGATGGCGATGGCAACCGGCACCAGCGCCAGCACCAGGAACGGCACCCGGTCTGAACGACCGCCCTTGGCAGCACCGCCCTTGAAGCTCCAGAAACGGATGCGGCTGACCATCAGCAATGCCGCGACGATCGTCACCGCCAGTGCCACATAGCGCAGCTGGTTGCCGTCCCAGCCAAGGTTGCCATCGGCAAAAGCCCAGACGAAGGACATCATCAACCCGGCCGCGGCCGGGCTGGCCAGGCCGACGAACCAGCGCTTGTCGACCACGGCTACCTGGGTATTGAAGCGGGCCAGGCGCAGCGCCGCGCAGGCCGCATACAGGAAGGCCACCGCCCAGCCGACGCGGCCGAGCAGCGGGTCATCGAACTTCAGCCACGACAGCGACCAGTGGTACATCACCAGCGCCGGGGCCATGCCGAAGCTGACCAGGTCGGCCAGCGAGTCGTACTGCACGCCGAATTCGCTGCTGGTACCGGTCAGGCGCGCCACGCGCCCGTCCAGGCCATCCATCACCGCCGCCACGAACACGGCGATGCTCGCGTTGACGAAATCCCCGTTGGCCGCGGCGATGATCGCGTAGAAGCCGGCGAACAGGCCGGCGGTGGTGAACAGGTTGGGCAGGAGATAAATCGTGCGCGAGCGCGGCGGCGGTGTGATCGGGTCCATGGAATCCAGTTTAATCGACTTGCCAGTGGTCGGCGGCAATGCTGCAATCGGCGTTCTACGCCCATTCCGTGGAGTTTGCCATGCGTGCCCTGTCCTGCCTTGGATGCCTGCTGCTGTTGGCCAGTGCCAACGCCGTGGCTGGCCCGGTCTATAAATGGAAGGACGCCCATGGCGTGACCCAGTATTCGGAGACCCCTCCGGCGGGCAAACAGTACGAAACCCGCGAGCAGGCCCGGAGCCCCCAGGCCCCCGCGTCGGCCACGCCCGCAGCCCCCGAGGCCACGCCGGTTTCCGAGCAGTGCAGTACCGCCCGCGCCAACCTGACCCTGCTGGAAGGCACCGGCACCGTCATGCAGGACACCAACGGCGACGGCAAGGCCGATACCGCGCTCAGCCCGGAGCAGCGCACAGCGCAGAAGGGGCTGGCCGAAGCGGCGATCAAGGCGTACTGCCCAGCAGAGTGAGGGTATCGGCAGGGCTTGCAGCCCTGCACCTGCCGAGGCCGAAGCAACGGCAACGGCCAGAGCAGCAGGTATTCCTTGGGGTGGTGGGGCGGTGTGGGTAGGCAGGACACGCCGTAAACCCTTCCATGGGGGCTCGATGGCGCCATCCATGGCGCCAACGGTCCTGCCTACCCACACCGCCCCACCCCTGACAGTTTCCCGATGTCTGGTAGATCCACACCATGCGTGGATGCTCTTCGAATTCAATTCGAGATATTCGATTCCGATGGAGATTCATCCACGCACGGCGTGGATCCATGACAGATCGCGGAAAACTGTCGAAGGCGGGGTGGGTCCGGTTGCGGGGGCGTGAGCCGCATGGATGCGGCGATCGAGGCTACAGGGACGTACTTGCGCCGTCCCCCGCAACCGGACCCACCCCGCCATCCCCAGGAAACCAGCTTCTGCTGTTGCTGTTGAGGTTGCCGGCCAGCGGCCGGCACTACCGCTTCTGCGGGTGCAGGGCGCAGCCCTGCCGATACCCCTCCCCCGGCCGGGCTGGCAGAATAGAGGTCTCTGCCGTTATCCGAAGCCGACGATGCGCCTCTCCCAGTTCCACCTGCACACCACCAAGGAAACCCCCAGCGACGCCGAGCTCACCAGCCACCGGCTGATGCTGCGTGCGGGCATGATCCGCAAGCTGGCATCGGGTCTGTACACCTGGTCGCCGCTGGGCCTGCGCGTGCTGCGCAAGGTTGAACGCATCGTCCGCGAGGAAATGGACCGCGCCGGTGCCGTCGAATTCCAGATCCCGACCATCCAGCCGAAGGAACTTTGGGAGCAGACCGGCCGCTGGCAGAAGTTCGGCCCGCAGCTGCTGAAGATCAAGGACCGCAAGGATCAGGTGTACTGCTACAGCCCCACCGCTGAAGAAGCCGCCTGCGATTTCGCCCGCAGCGAACTGTCCAGCTACAAGCAGCTGCCGGTGAATTTCTACCAGATCCAGACCAAGTTCCGCGACGAGATCCGCCCGCGCTTCGGCGTGATGCGTGCCCGCGAATTCCTGATGAAGGATGCGTATTCGTTCCACCTGCACGATGAAGACCTGGTGCGCGAGTACGAAAACATGAAGGTGGCGTACAGCCGCATCTTCACCCGCCTGGGCCTGGATTTCCGCATGGTGCAGGCCGACTCCGGTGCGATCGGCGGTGACGCTTCGCAGGAATTCCATGTGATCGCCGATTCGGGCGAAGATGCGCTGGTGTTCTCCACGGGCTCGGACTACGCCGCCAACATGGAAGCAGCCATCGCCGCCGATCCGGCTGCGCGCGCCGCGGCCAGCGAAGCGATGCGCAAGGTTGATACGCCCACCCAGAAGACCTGCGAGGAGGTCGCCGCCCTGCTCGGTATCGACCTGCAGCGCACCGTGAAGTCGGTGGCGCTGATGGCCGGCGAAGGCGAGGCCCAGCAGTTCGTGCTGGCGCTGGTGCGCGGCGACCATGAGGTCAACGAGATCAAGCTGGGCAAAGTGGCCGGCCTGGAAGACCAGCGGTTTGCCAGCGAAGCGGAAATCGCCGCACACCTCGGCAGCGTCCCCGGCTTCCTCGGTCCGGTGGCACCGGCCAGGCCGATCCGCGTGGTCGCCGATCGCGAAGTGGCAGCAATGTCCGACTTCGTCGTCGGCGCCAACGAGGCCGGTTTCCACCTGGCCGGCGTCAACTGGGGCCGTGACCTGCCGGAACCGGAAGTGGCCGATATCCGCAACGTGTGCGCCGGTGATCGCGCGCGCGATGGCGGCGAGCTGAAGATTGCCCGCGGCATCGAAGTGGGTCATGTGTTCCAGCTCGGCCGCACCTATGCGAAGGCCCTGGAAGCCACCGTGCTGGACGAGAACGGCAAGGCCGCGGTGATGGCGATGGGCTGCTACGGCATCGGCATCTCGCGCGTGGTGGCTGCCGCGATCGAACAGAACCATGACGAGGCCGGCATCATCTGGCCGGACGCGATGGCCCCGTGGCAGGTGGTGGTGTGCGTGATCAACCCGAAGGGCGATGCCGCCGTGGCCGAGGCATCGGCCAACCTGCTGCAGGAGCTGCACGATGCCGGCCTGGATGCGGCACTCGACGACCGTGGCCTGCGCCCGGGCGCGATGTTTGCCGACATGGAACTGATCGGCATCCCGCACCGCGTGGTGGTGAGCGAACGCGGCCTGGCCGCCGGTACCTACGAGTACCGCTCACGCCGCGCCAGCGAAGCGGAAAGCCTGGACAAAGCCACCCTGCTGCAGCGTCTGCAGGGTTGATCAGGAAAAGACCGGGGCATGCCCCGGTCTTTTTTTACCTGACGCGCATGCGAGCAATATTGCAGCGGACATAATCCGGTCAAAATCGACGCAATGCAGCCGGGATGTCGCCAAGCCCTGTCCTGCCTGCATTTGTGCTCTGATTAATTCATCTCTATTCTGTCCGCCGACGCCATGGACTGGCTCGTCCCGTCCACACATTAGTTTCCGGAGTAACAGTAAATGAGCATTGACCTGACCGGCCTGTCGGCACGCGAGCTGGGCGCCCTGATCCGCACCGCCAAGAAGCAGCAGACCATCGTCGCCAAGCGCCGGCCGATCACCAAAGTCCGCGCCCAGCTGATCAAGCTGGCCAAGACCGAGGGTTACACCATCGAGGAACTGTTCGGCGACGCCCCGGCCCCGCGCGCGCGCAAGGTGGCCAAGGTCTCCAAGGCGCCGTCGAAGACCGCCGGCCGCAAGCTGGGCAAGGTTGCCCCGAAGTACCGCAATCCGGCCAACCCCAAGGAAACCTGGACCGGTCGTGGCAAGCAGCCGCGCTGGATGGCCGAGCTGACCGCCAAGGGCAACAAGAAGCCGGAAGATTTCCTGATCAAGAAGGCCTGAGGCCGGATCGGGTTGCAATGAAAAACGCCGGCGAAAGCCGGCGTTTTTCATTTTTCGGCGTGTGGACCAACGGTCCCCATCTACAGCGTTTTGCGCGCTGGCATCAGCAGGTTGCCGAACAGCAGGCCGGCGACCAGCGCCATCACCACGTTGAGTACAGTCAGGAACACGCCTTGGCCGGCGCCCACGTCCTGCTGCTGGACCAGGGTCAGCACGCCGCGCAGGCTGGTGCTGCCGGGCACCATCATGATGATGCCGGGCAGGCGGATGATTGCACCCGGGCGGCCAACGAGGCGGCCGAACAGGTTGCCACCAGCAGTCAGCAGCATCGCCGACAGGAAGATGCCGGCCGGTGCGCCCCAGGCGTGGCCACCGAACTTGGAGATCGCATAACCGGCCACCGAGGCGGCGATCACCCACGGATAATCGCGGCGGTTGGCCTTGAACAGCATCGCGAAGGCGAATGCCGCGGTCAGCAGCGAGCCCCACTCCACCCAGGGCCCCTGCGGTCGCGTGGCGCGGATCACCGGATCGAGGCCGAGCACGTCGGCGAGGGTCACCGCGATCATCGCGCCGACGCTGAGCTTCATGATGGTGGTCAGCGCACCAGCAAAACGCGCGGTGCCTGACACCCAATGCTGGCTGGCCAGCTCGTTGACCGCATTGGTCAGCGACATGCCGGGCAGCAGCACCACCAGCGAGGCGATGATCACCGTATTGAGGTTGAGTGCCCCGACGAAGGACGCGACCAGGGTGGCGACCAGGCCGGCCAGCAGCGCGGCCAGTGCCTCGGCGGCTTCGCGGGTGGCCGGGCGACGGTCGGTGACCATGCCGAGCAGGCCGATCATCAAGCCGATGACACCGGCGGTCGCGATGTCCAGCCACGGCAGCTTCCACATGCCGGCCACGCCGGCCGCACCAAGCGTGAACGAGAGGATGGTGCGCAGCTTGCCGCGCCGGCCCGGATCCTTGTCCAGCTGGCGCAGTGCGGTATGGCCCTGGGCGATGCTCATCCGCCCGTTGGCTACTTCCTCGGCGATATGGTCGGCGACGCTGAGCTTGTGCAGATCGTTTTCACCTGGCGCCAGGCGGATCACGCGGGTGATGTCACTGGAGCCGATCGCCTGCGCCGGATCGCTGAAGCTGAGAATGATACCGGTGGGATTCGACCACGGTTCACAATCCAGATCGAGCTGGCGGGCCAGTGCCACCACTGCCGTTTCCAGGCGCTGGGCCGTTGTGCCATAGCTGTGCAGGCGTCCGGCGATCTCGGAAACAAAGGCCACGCGCTGCGCGTAGGTGGCCTGGGGCGTGGGGATCGTGTGAGCGTCTGCGGACATGCGCCGTAGTATTACCTAGGCTGAGGCTTACCGGAGAAATTCATCCGAGTTCGACGCGAAGCCCGATACAGAACGGTTATGCTGCGACCCGAATGGCCCAAGTGACCCCGAACCACGCCCCCCAGCTCGAACAGGATGCCCATGACCCGGGCGTGATCCGCCTGTCCGGCACCTGGACCCTCAAGACCGCGCTGGCCGCGGCCGAAGTCCTGCGCGGCGTTCCCGACACGCTGACCGGCATCGATGCCACCGGCATCGAGAAGATGGATTCTGCCGGCGTGCTGCAGGTACTGCGCGTGGCCCATCGCGCCGACCTGGCCGAGGACGCGCTGCAGTTCCGTGCCGACCACCAGGCGCTGGTGTGCACCATCGAAGAAGTGGCCGACGACCGTCCCAAGCCCAAGCGCGACTTCGGCGTGCTGGCCGCACTGGAGCGGCTGGGTGTCAGCGTTCACACCACCGGCCACAACATCAAGGCGCTGTGCAGCTTCCTCGGCGAGAACCTGGTCAAGGCAGCCCGCCTGGTCAAGGAGCCGCGCCGTTTCCGCATGACCGCCACCGTGCACCAGATGGAGCAGGTCGGACTGGACGCGGTACCGCTGGTCGCACTGCTGTCCTATCTGGTCGGCGCGGTGATCGCCTTCCTCGGCTCGACCATCCTGCGCGATTTCGGCGCCGAGATTTACGTGGTCGAACTGGTCAACATCGCTTTCCTGCGCGAGTTCGCCGTGCTGCTGACCGCGATCGTGCTGGCCGGCCGCACTGCCAGTGCCTTCACCGCACAGATCGGTGCGATGAAGGCGCGCGAGGAAATCGATGCGATGCGTACGCTGGGACTGGACCCGATCGACCTGCTGGTGCTGCCACGGTTGATGGCGCTACTGGTCACCCTGCCCCTGCTGACCTTCATTGCGATGGTCGCCGGCCTGGCCGGCGGTATCACCGTTGGCGCGTTCGACCTGGATATTCCGCCGCAGATGTACATCGCCCGCATGCACGACACGATGGAAGTGCGGCACATGCTGGTCGGCCTGTCCAAGGCACCGGTATTCGCGCTGGTGATTGGCCTGATCGGCTGCCTGGAAGGCCTGAAGGTGGAAGGCACGGCGCAGTCGGTCGGCGAACGCACTACCTCCAGCGTGGTGCAGACGATCTCGCTGGTGATCATCATCGACGCCTTCGCGGCGTTGTGGTTCATGCACATGGACTGGTGACATGAGCACGCACCCGACCCCCGAAGAAGTGCCCATGCAGGACGACGACGGCCACGACCTGGCCATCCGCGTGCGCGGGCTGGTCAACAGCTTTGGCAGCCAGACCGTGCACGATGGGCTGGACCTGGACGTGCGCCGGGGCGAGATCCTTGGCGTGGTGGGCGGCTCGGGCACCGGCAAGTCGGTGCTGATGCGCTCGATCCTGGGCCTGCGTGTTCCCGATGCCGGCCAGATCGAGGTGCTCGGCCGCGATGCGCGCGCCGACGATGCCGAGAGCCGCCTGCACATCGAACGCAACACCGGCGTGCTGTTCCAGGATGGCGCGTTGTTCTCCTCGCTGACCGTGGGCGAGAACGTGCAGGTACCGCTTAAGGAGCACCATCGCGAACTGCCCGAACGGTGGCATTACGAGCTGGCGCTGCTGAAGGTGAAGCTGGCTGGCCTGCCCGCCGATGCGATCAACAAGCTGCCCTCGCAGCTGTCCGGTGGCATGCGCAAGCGCGCCGGCCTGGCCCGTGCACTGGCACTGGATCCGCCGCTGCTGTTCCTGGATGAACCCACTGCGGGACTGGACCCGATCGGCGCGGCCGCCTTCGACCGACTGATCAAGACCCTGCAGGAAGCACTGGGGTTGACCGTGTTCCTGATCACCCACGACCTGGACACGCTGTACGCCATCTGCGACCGGGTGGCGGTGATCGCCGACCGCAAAGTGGTGGCCAACGCGCCGCTGCCGGACATCGAGAAACTGGATCATCCGTGGATCCAGGAATACTTCCACGGACCGCGTGCGCGTGCCGCGCGCGGCGAACAGATCGAGAGTGCCTGAGCCATGGAAACCAAAGCCAACTACGTGCTGATCGGCGCGTTCACCCTGATCACCGGCCTGGCCCTGCTGGCCTTCGGCCTGTGGGCCGCCAAGTACTCCTCCGACCGCACCTGGCAGGAATACCGCGTGGTGTTCCGCGAGGCAGTGACCGGCCTGTCGGTCGGCAGCCCGGTGCAGTACAACGGCATCGCGGTCGGTTCGATCATCGAACTGAACCTGGTGCCGGATGACCCGCGCCAGGTGGTCGCACGCATCCGCCTGAACTCGACCACGCCGGTGAAGACCGATACCCGTGCCAAGCTGGCGATCACCAGCCTGACTGGCCCCTCGATCATCCAGCTCAGTGGCGGTACGCCGCAGTCGCCGGCACTGACCACGGTCAACAAGGACCCGGCACCGATCATCCCGACCACGCCGTCGGCGCTGCAGAACATCACCGATGTGGCCAACCGCATCGTCGAGCGCATGGACCAGATCCTCAGCGACCGCAACGTGGCCTCGATCAACGCGACGCTGGCCAACCTGGAAACCATCAGCGGTGGCCTGGCCGACCGCGACCAGGGCACCCAGGCACTGCTGCTCAGCGCGCGTGACGCCGCGCGCAGTCTCGACACCACGCTGAAGACCACCAACGGCACCATCGAGCGCCTGGACAAGAACCTGGTGCAGCAGCTGCCGGGCATCATCGACAAGCTTGACGGCACGCTGGTCAAGCTGGACTCGGCCGCCGGCAACGCCGATTCGATCCTTGGTGAGAACCGTGCTGCCATCAACAGCTTCGCCAACGACGGCCTCGGCCAGCTGGGCCCGACGCTGACCGAACTGCGCGGGCTGATCCGCGACCTGCGCCGGGTCAGCGACCGCCTCGAGAACAACCCCGCGCGCTACCTGCTTGGCCGCGACGCCCCGAAGGAGTTCGAACCCCAATGAGCCCGACCACCCTTCCGCGCCTGCTGCTGGCCGCTTCGATGGTCGCCCTGCTGGGCGGCTGCTCCATCCTTGGCAGCAGCGAAAAGACCGCAGTGACGCTGTACTCGCCCTCGGTGCAGGTGAAGGCCGACCCGGCGTGGCCACAGGCCAGCTGGCAGCTGGTGCTGGCCAAGCCCAGCGCAGCGCGCATGGTCGACAGCCCGCGCATCAATGTGCGGCCGACGCCGTCGGAACTGGAAATCTACAAGGGCGCCAGCTGGGCGCAGCCGGCCACCGACATGATCGAAGACACCCTGCTGCGCGGCTTCGAGGATTCCGGCCGCATTCGCGGCGTGGCGCGCAGCACCGCCGGCATCCGCGCCGACTACAAGCTGTCCACCGACGTGCGCCGCTTCGAATCGGACTACCAGGGACAGGCAACGCCGACAGTGGTGATCGAGCTCAACGCCAAGCTGATCCACGTCGCCGATCAGCGCGTGGTCGCTGACCGCACCTTCCGCCAGTCGCAGCCGGTCGGCAGCACCGACATGCCGGCGGTGACCGCCGCCTTTGAACGGGGCCTGCAGCAGCTGGCGCAGGATGTCGTCGGTTGGACGCTGCAGAGCGGGCAGGCCGACCAGCCGACCGTTACGCGCTGACCGCAGCATTCGCCGGGCATGGCCCGGCGCTACCCCGCACGATTTTCGCCGGCCATGACGCGGCGCCCGCCGCACGGTTCCGGTAGCGCCGGGCCATGCCCGGCGGCAGCCCTCACCGCGGCGTAATCCAACGGAACGTCAGGTTGATCCGCTCGCCCTGCACCCGCGCCATTTTCGGCAGCGCGTGCTGGTAGAACCTCTGCGTCTGCCCCGCCATCAGCAGCAGATCGCCATGGCCGAGCAGATACTCGGCCTTCCGCGCCGGGTCATCGCGCCGGCGCAGCAGGAAGCGGCGCGCCGCGCCCAGGCTCAGCGAGGCAATCACCGGGGCCGGCCCCAGCTCCGGCTCGTCATCGCTGTGCCAGCCCATGTAATCACCGCCACCACGATAGCGGTTCAGCAGCACGCTGTTGAAGCCACCGATGCCCTCCGCCTGCAGGCGCTCACGCATGGCCTGCAATACGGGCGGCCAGGGGTGCGGGACGAATTCAGCACCGGAATAGCGGTAGCGCGCCTGTGGATCGCCTATCCAGCAGCTAAGCCGCGGCGAATCCACCCAGTTGCCGAACATGCGGATGCGATGGATTTCCCAGGGGACTGCGGCCTGCAGGATCAGCAGCAGCGCATCGGCCTCGCCCGCCGGTAACCAGCCCGGCAGGTGCTGAACATCGGCGTCAGGCAGGTCGTGGGGGAAGAGCATGGCCACACGCTAGCATGCCGGCGTTTGCCGTCATGGCCGCCAGCACCGAAAATGGCACCATGACCGTTGCCCAGATGCCGATGTCCGTTTCCTTCCACCTGTCACCGGGCGTCCCCCGATGAGCATGCGCCAAGCGGTGTTCCCGTTGCTGCGTGCCCTGTTCCGGGCGCTGCCATTGTCACAGGCACAGCGCGACCGGTTGCGTACCCGGCTGCTGGCACGGCATGGCGACTGGGTGCCGCCACCACCGAAGGGGCAGCAGGATGACGCCGGCCAGCGCGCCAGCGCGCAGCTGCGCTGGCGGGCGGACGAGGCGGCGATCGGCCACGCACCGTGGCGCGAGGCGGTCCTGCCGTCGCCATCGCCCGCCACGCTGGTGGCCTTCTACCTGCCGCAGTTCCACACCTTCCCAGAGAACGACGCGTGGTGGGGCAAGGGCTTTACCGAGTGGCGCAATGTCACCCGCGCGCTGCCACAGTTCGAGGGCCATATCCAACCGCGGCTGCCGGCGGACCTGGGCTTCTACGACCTGCGCAACCCCCAGGTGATGCGGGACCAGGCACGCCTCGCTGCGGAGTACGGCATCGGCGCGTTCTGCTTCTACTACTACTGGTTCAGCGGCCGCACCCTGATGGAGGACCCGCTGCACCAGTGGCTGGCCGACGACAGCATCGACCTGCCGTTCTGCCTGTGCTGGGCCAACGAGAACTGGGCACGACGCTGGGATGGCCGCGACGAGGACATCCTGATCGGCCAGCAGCACAGCGCCGAGGACGATCTGGCCTTCATCGCGCATGTCGCGCCCTACCTGCGCGACCGCCGTGCCTTGAAGGTCGAGGGCCGGCCGATGCTGCTGGTCTATCGCCCGCACCTGCTGCCCGACGCCCGGGCGACCGCCGAACGCTGGCGCCGCTGGTGCCGCGACAATGGCGTCGGCGAGATCCACCTGGCGTACGTGCAGGGCTTCGAGCGCCCGGATCCACGCGACATCGGGTTCGACGCGGCAGTAGAGTTCCCGCCGAACATGAGCAACCCGCGTTCGCTGTCGGCGCAACAATGGCTGCTCAATCCGGCCTTCAATGGCGATGTGCGCGACTGGCGTGAACTGGCCACCGAGATTGCAGCGCGACCGCTGCCGGACTACCCGCTCTACCCGGGCGTGAACCCAGGTTGGGACAACGAAGCGCGCCGCTCCGGCCGTGGCCGCGTCTACCTGCATGCATCCCCACGCGGCTACCGGGACTGGCTGCGTACCACGATCCATGAACGTCTGGCGCCGGCGCCAGCGAGCCAGCGGATGGTGTTCATCAACGCCTGGAACGAATGGGCAGAAGGCGCCGTGCTGGAACCGGATGCACGGCTGGGTCATGCCTGGCTGCAGGCCACCCGCGATGCGCTCGTGCCTGCTCCGGCACTGCTTCAGAAACCGGCAGTGCATCTCCATGCCTGGTATCTGGAAACGCTGCCGGACGTCCTGTCCGCGCTGCGCGAAGCGGCACTGGACTGGACAATCGTGGTGACCACCCCGGCACACCAGGCGGAGCCGGTGCGGCAGGCCCTGGTGGCGCATGGGCTCGAGGGTGAGGTCATCGCCGTGGACAACCATGGGCGCGACATCCTTCCGTTCCTGGAGGTCGCCGAAGGGCTGCTGCAGACCGGTCACGATGTAGTACTGAAGCTGCACACGAAGCGTTCAACGCATCGCGCCGATGGCGACCAGTGGCGCCAGGAACTCCTGCAACGGCTGGTGCAGGGCGGACGTGCCGCGCGCATCCATGCCGCGTTCCAGGCCGATCCAGGATTGGGCATGGTGGTGGCCGAAGGGCACCTGCTGCCGGTCGCCGATTTTGTCGGTGGCAATGGTCCCGCATTGGCGCGACTGCAGGTCCGGCTGGGACTGGAAACGCCGGTGGACGCCAGCCGTTTTGGTGCAGGCAGCATGGGTTGGTGGCGGCTGCAGGCCCTGCGCCCGTTGCTGGACGCGCATCTGCATCGCAGCGCGTTCGAGGACGAGCAGGGCCAGATCGATGGAACGCTGGCCCATGCCATTGAACGTGTGCTGGGCGCCTGCTGCGAACACGCCAGACTGCGCGTCACGACAGCCGCAGCGTGCCTCGGTGAGGCCGACCCGGAGGCCGGCAGCAATGAATACGCTTACGCCCGACGCAGTTGAGGGCGGAGGGGGCACAGCGCGCCCCTTCCATCCATCGTTCAGCCGCGCTGGAACGCCACGCCGGTCTTTTCCTTCAGCTCGTCATCACTGACGCCCGGCGCCGCTTCCACCAGCTGCAGACCGGCGTCGGTGACATCGAACACGGCGAGGTCGGTGATGATGCGGTCGACCACGCCAACACCGGTCAGCGGCAGCGTGCATTCGGTCAGGATCTTGTGCTCGCCGTTCTTGGCGGTGTGCTCCATCAGCACCACCACGCGCTGCACGCCGGCCACCAGGTCCATCGCACCGCCCATGCCCTTGACCATCTTGCCCGGCACCATCCAGTTGGCCAGGTCGCCCTTGTCGGTGACCTGCATGGCGCCAAGGATGGCCAGGTTGACGTGACCACCACGGATCATCGCGAAGCTGTCGTGGCTGCCGAAGTAGCTGGCACCGGCACGCGCGGTCACGGTCTGCTTGCCGGCGTTGATCAGGTCGGCATCGACTTCGGCGTCAGTCGGGAACGGCCCGATACCGAGCAGGCCGTTTTCCGACTGCAGCCACACGTCCACGCCTTCGGGGATGTGGTTGGCCACCAGGGTCGGCAGGCCGATGCCCAGGTTCACGTAGGCGCCATCGGTCAGTTCGCGGGCGGCACGTGCCGCCATCTCATCGCGGGTCCACGCCATGTCAGTTGCCCTCCGCGCGGATGGTGCGCTGTTCGATACGCTTCTCAGGATGCGGGTTGTGCACGATACGGTGCACGTAGATGCCCGGCAGGTGTACCTGGTCAGGGTCGATGGCGCCAACCGGCACTACCTCTTCCACTTCCACGATGCAGACCTTGCCGGCCATCGCGCAGGCCGGGTTGAAGTTGCGCGCGGTCTTGCGGAACACCAGATTGCCCGCTTCGTCGGCCTTCCACGCCTTGACCAGGGCAACGTCGGCGCGCAGCGCGGTCTCCATCACGTAGTGCTTGCCATCGAACTCACGGGTTTCCTTGCCCTCGGCCACCACGGTGCCGTAGCCGGTGGCAGTGAAGAACGCCGGGATGCCCGCGCCGCCGGCACGCAGGCGCTCGGCCAGGGTGCCCTGCGGGTTGAACTCCAGCTCGAGCTCGCCGGCCAGGAACTGCCGCTCGAACTCTTTGTTCTCGCCCACATAGGACGAAATCATCTTCTTGATCTGCCGGGTTTCCAGCAGCTGGCCCAGGCCGAAACCATCAACGCCGGCATTGTTGGAGATCACGGTCAGGCCCTTGGCACCACTGTCGCGCAGCGCGGCGATCAATGCCTCGGGAATGCCACACAGGCCGAAGCCGCCCACGGCCAGCGTCTGGCCATCGGCGACCACCCCTTGCAGGGCCTCCGCCGCACTGGCGAAGCGCTTGCTGCGCTTGCCGGTGGAAGTCGATTGCTGCATTGCTGTACTACCCTGCACGTTGAGGATGACCGCATTCTAGCTGGAGGGCGGCGAAGGGCCTGGATGCGCCGCAGCATTGCACGGGCATCGCACTGGGTTCCGTAGAATGCCCGGTTCCCCTGCCAATGGCCGGCCCCATGCCCGGCCCACCCTCGTTGATGGCCCAGACCTACACCGAAGAAGACCTGCTCCGCTGGATGGACGCGTGGACACTGGAAAAGAGCGAACGTTGCCTGTCCGGTGTCCGCAACATGCATCTGACCAGTGGAATGCTCATCGCCGAAGTGAAAGGCTCGGCCAGATATCCCTACCGGGTGGAAATCGATCTGGAAGCCAGCCTGCGCCATCCTCGCAGCCGCCTGCAAAGTGAATGCTCGTGCCCTGTCGGCCATCACTGCAAGCACGTGGCGGCCGTGCTGGTCGCCCACATGCTGGACGCAGCAGATCTGGGCGATGACGATCCAGCGTCGGCGCACGAACCGGGCCAGTCGCCACGCCGCGAACTGCTGGAACAGCTGTCACGCTGGCAGGCCGTCAGAGCCCAGCCTCCCCGGTCACGTAGAAACGGCATCATCTTCGAGCTGTCCACGTTCAATCACCGGCCTTCCATCCTGCTCCGTCGCGTCAAGTACGCCCTCGACGGCACGATCGAGTTCGACAAGTGGCAGGAAATCACCCCTCAGCTATTGCTGGAACCGCCCGCCTACCTGACGCAGGCCGACCTGGCCGCGGTGGCGCAGCTGTGGGCCCTGCATCAGTCGGTGAAACCGCCGGAGTGGTTCGACGTCGGCACGATCCTGCAGTCGATCGTGTCCAGCGGGCATGGCTGGGTGTCATGTGGCATGCATGATCGCGTGCCGGCCAAGCCCGGCGCACCACGTCGCGGTACGTTGGGGTGGAGCGCAGAGACGACTCACGGCAGGTTGCTGCTGGCGCCGGCACTGAGCGTGGAAGGCGATGCGGAAGGCCTCGTACTGGGATCTGGTGCCGGTTACCTGGATCCGGTCTCCGGTGAAGTCGGCCTTCTCCTGCTGGACGTCAAGCCGGAGGACGCGGACGCGTTCCTCGCCCTTCCCCACCTGCTCCCCGATGAGGAACCGATCGTGGCGCAACTGCTGCAACAGATCGACCCCGCGCTGCCGCGCCCCGATGCAAGCGACACGCTGCCTACGCTGCAGATCAGCGCCATGACCCCCGTGCTTCGCCTGCACACGGTCGAGTTCCGTCCGCCGTGGCTCGGCCCCCGCGACCCTTCGCAATGGGCCGATATCGCGACCGTGGCCTTCGAGTACGACGAGCACGTGCGGTTCCTGGATGATCCGAGCCTGTTCGCACACGATCCGGAGGGCCAGCTCGCCCTGCTGCCCCGTGACCTGGGTGAGGAATCACGACGTGAGGCCGAGCTGCGCTCGGTGGGGCTGCATCGCGACACGGAGCCGCGGGCGCCATTGGATGGCGCAGGCCCGCAGTTCCAGCTGCGCACCCATGACTGGACACGGTTCCTGCTGGACGACGTGCCGCGCCTGGAAGCCTTGGGCTGGAAGGTGGAGACCGACGACGATTTCCGCCATCGCATCACCCGGGTCGATGAGATCAACCTGGACATCCAGGCGGACCCGGCGGATGCGGGCTGGTTCAACCTGGGCCTGGACATCCAGGTGGAAGGCCGCAACGTGTCGATGGTTCCGCTGCTGCAGCAGGTGCTGCAGTCCGATCCCCGCTGGATGCGTGGCCAGCTGGACGCCATCGGCGACGACGAGAACATCCTGCTGATGGCAGGCGACAACACGCGCCTGGCACTGCGGGCCGCACGACTGAAACCGATCATGGCCCTGTTGGCCGACCTGTTCGCCCAGCGTGGCGCGCCGCTGCGCCTGTCTGCGCTTGACCGTGGCCGCCTGCAGGCACTGCAGGACACTGCGCGCCTGCAGCTCCGCGGCCGCAAGGATACCCAGGCGCTCGTGCAGCGGCTGATGCAGGCACCCGCACTGGGCGAAGTATCGCCGCCGGCGGGGCTGGTGGCGACGCTGCGTCCCTATCAGCTCGAGGGCCTGTCGTGGCTGCAGTACCTGCGCCAGCAGGGTCTGGGCGGCGTACTGGCCGATGACATGGGCCTGGGCAAGACCGTGCAGACGCTGGCGCATCTGCTGATCGAAAAGGAAAGCGGGCGTCTGGATCAGCCTGCGCTGCTGGTGGTGCCGACGTCCCTGCTGCACAACTGGCAGAGCGAAGCCGCGCGCTTTACCCCGGACCTGCGCGTGCTGACCCTGCACGGACCGGCCCGCGAGACGCTGTTCGAATCGATTCCCGCACACGACCTCGTGCTGACCACCTACCCCCTGCTGTGGCGCGACGAGCAGGCGCTGCAGGCACATGCCTACCATCTGCTGATCCTGGACGAGGCCCAGCAGGTGAAGAATCCGAAATCACGTGCGGCCGTCACGCTGCGCACATTGCAGGCCCGCCATCGCCTGTGCCTGACCGGCACGCCGCTGGAAAACCACCTGGGCGAACTGTGGACGCAGTTCGACTTCCTGCTGCCCGGCCTGCTCGGCACCGAGAAGCAGTTCAACCAGCATTGGCGCCACCCCATCGAACGCGGCAGCGACCACCGCCGTGCCCAGTTGCTGGCGCAGCGGCTGCGCCCGTTCATCCTGCGCCGACGCAAGGACCAGGTCGCCTCGGAGCTTCCGCCCAAGACCATCATCACCCGCGCGGTGGAGATGGAGGGCGGCCAGCGTGATCTCTATGAAACCGTGCGTGCCGCGATGGAGAAGCAGGTACGCGAGGCCATCAGCGGCAGCGGATTGGCGCGCAGCCACATCGTGGTGCTGGATGCATTGCTGAAACTGCGCCAGGTCTGCTGCGATCCGCGCCTGCTGCCGGGCAACGCCCCGGCACGGGCTGCAGGCTCGGCCAAACTGGAGCTGTTGCGCGAGATGCTGCCGCCGATGGTCGAGGAAGGTCGTCGCATCCTGCTGTTCTCACAGTTCACCGGCATGCTGGCGCTGATCGCGCAGGCCCTCGACGGGATGGGCCTGGCCTATGTGACCCTGACCGGCGATACCCAGGACCGGGTCACACCGGTGCAGCGCTTCATGCAGGGCGAGGTACCGGTGTTCCTGATCAGCCTGAAAGCCGGTGGCGTGGGGTTGAATCTGACCGCCGCCGACACCGTCATTCACTTCGACCCCTGGTGGAACCCGGCGGCTGAGAACCAGGCCAGCGACCGCGCCCACCGGATCGGGCAGCAGCAACCGGTATTCGTCTACCGCCTGATCGCGGCTGGCAGCATCGAGGAGCGGATCGCCGAGCTGCAGGAGCGCAAATCAGCGCTGGCCGAATCAATCCTGGAAGGCGGCGGCAGCGCCGGGCCGCGCTTCAGCGAGGACGATGTGCAGGCGCTGCTGGCGCCGTTGCCGGGTGCACCGGTCAAACGCCGTGGCCGGGCCGGCAGAGGGTCGGTGCAGGCCTGATTTCGAACGTCAGTCACGTGGCGTTGCCTGATGGAAACGATTCCCGTACAGGTCGGGCGCTACAATGAAAGACTGAGCTCACAAAGGATCTGATCGATGCCCCTGCCCGCCTTCAAGGCCTACGACATCCGCGGCCGTGTGCCGGAAGAACTGAACGAAGACCTGGCCCGCCGCATTGGCGTCGCCCTGGCCGCGCAGCTCGCTCCCGGCCCGGTGGTCCTCGGCCACGATGTGCGCCTGACCAGCCCGGCGCTGCAGGATGCGCTGGCCGCAGGCCTGCGCGGTACCGGCCGTGAGGTGATCGACATCGGTCTGTGCGGCACCGAAGAGGTCTACTTCCAGACCGATCACCTCGGTGCGGCCGGCGGCGTGATGGTGACCGCCAGCCACAACCCGATGGACTACAACGGGATGAAGCTGGTCAAGGAGAATGCCCGTCCGATCAGCTCCGATACCGGCCTGTTTGCGATTTCCGACGCGGTGGCCGCCGATACGTCCGAGGCCCAGCCGCCGCGCGCCGGGCAGACCGCCCAGCATGACAAGAGCGCCTACATCCAGCACCTGCTCAGCTATGTCGATGCCGGCAAGCTCAAGCCGTTGAAGCTGGTGGTGAATGCCGGCAACGGTGGCGCGGGCGCGATTGTCGACCTGCTGGCACCGCACCTGCCGTTCGAGTTCATCCGCATCTGCCACGAGCCCGATGGCAGCTTCCCCAACGGCATTCCCAACCCGCTGCTGCCGGAAAACCGTGCTGCCACCGCCGACGCGGTGCGCGAGCATGGTGCCGACTTCGGCATCGCCTGGGACGGTGACTTCGATCGCTGCTTCTTCTTCGATCACAGCGGTCGCTTCATCGAGGGCTACTACCTGGTCGGCCTGCTGGCCAAGGCCATCCTGGCGCGCAATCCCGGTGGCAAGATCGTGCATGACCCGCGCCTGGTCTGGAACACCGTGGAGATGGTGGAGCAGGCCGGCGGCGTGCCGGTGCTGTGCAAGAGCGGCCATGCCTTCATCAAGGAAAAAATGCGCGCTGAGGATGCGGTGTACGGCGGCGAGATGAGCGCCCACCACTACTTCCGCGAATTCGCCTACGCCGATTCCGGCATGATCCCGTGGCTGCTGATCGCCCAGCTGATTTCCGAAAGCGGACGCTCGCTGGCCGACTGGGTCGAAGACCGCATGGCCGCCTACCCCTGCAGTGGCGAGATCAACTTCAAGGTCGCCGACGCAAAGGCGGCCGTTGCACGCGTGATGGCGCACTTCGCGGCGCAGTCCCCGGCACTGGACCACACCGACGGCATCAGTGCCGACTTCGGCGACTGGCGCTTCAACCTGCGCAGTTCCAACACCGAACCACTGCTGCGCCTGAACGTTGAAGCCCGCGGCGACGCGGCACTGATGCAGGCGCGCACTGATGACATTTCCCGCCTCATCCAGCAGTAATCAAGGAAGATCATGAGCAACATCCAGCCCGTCATCCTGTCCGGTGGTTCCGGCACCCGCCTGTGGCCACTGTCGCGCGAGGCGTACCCGAAGCAGTTCCTGCCGCTGGCAGGCGAACAGACGATGCTGCAGGCCACCTGGCAGCGCGTCGCTCCCATCGCCGCACACGGTCCGTTGGTGATCGCCAACGAAGAGCACCGCTTCGTCGCTGCCGAGCAGCTGCAGCAGGTGGGCGCCGAGCCGGCTGCGATCATCCTGGAGCCGGTGGGCCGCAATACGGCGCCCGCCATCGCGGTGGCGGCACTGGAGGCCACCTGTGATGGCGCTGATGCGCTGCTGCTGGTGCTGCCCTCGGACCATGTGATCACCGATGAGGCCGCGTTCCGCCAGGTTGTGCAGGCTGCAGCCAATGCTGCCGAGGCCGGCAAGCTGGTCACCTTCGGCATCGTGCCGACCGGCCCGGAAACCGGCTATGGCTACATCAAGGCGGCTGATGGCCAGGGCCTTCGCGCAGTCGAGCGTTTCGTCGAGAAGCCCGACCTGGAGACGGCCACCGGCTACGTCAGCAGCGGCCAGTACTACTGGAACAGCGGCATGTTCCTGTTCAAGGCCTCGCGCTACCTGCAGGAACTGGAACGCTTCCAGCCTGCCATGCTGACCGGCTGCCGCCAGGCCTGGCAGCAGGCCCGCCGCGATGCGGATTTCACCCGTCTGGACAAGGACGCCTTCGCTGCGGTTCCTTCCGACTCCATCGACTACGCGGTGATGGAAAAGACCGGCGATGCCGTGGTGATTCCGCTGGACGCAGGCTGGAACGATGTCGGCTCGTGGACGGCGCTGCGCGATGTCTCGCAGCAGGACGGCGACGGCAACGCCCACCAGGGTGATGTGATCGCCATCGACTGCCGCAATACCTACGCCTACGCGGAGCGTCTGGTGGCACTGGTCGGCCTGGACGATGTGATCGTGGTCGAGACGGACGATGCAGTGCTGGTCGGCAAGGCCGACCGCATGCAGGAGGTCAAGACCGTGGTGGCGCAGCTGAAGGCCGACGGTCGCAGCGAGGCGACATGGCACCGCAAGGTCTACCGCCCGTGGGGTGCGTACGATTCGATCGACAACGGCGAGCGTTTCCAGGTCAAGCGCATCACGGTCAAGCCCGGTGGCACGCTCAGCCTGCAGATGCACCACCACCGCGCCGAGCACTGGATCGTGGTCAGCGGCACCGCTGAAGTGACACGCGGCAACGAGGTGATCCTGCTCAGCGAGAACCAGAGCACCTACATCCCGCTGGGCGTGACCCATCGCCTGCGCAACCCCGGCAAGCTGCCGCTGGAACTGATCGAAGTGCAGTCCGGCAGCTACCTGGGCGAGGATGACATCGTGCGCTTCGAGGATACGTACGGTCGGAGTTGAGGGTTATCTGGTGCCGGGCCTGTGGCCCGGCACCCGCCGGTTGATCGGTAGATCCACGCCATGCGTGGATGCTGTTCGATTCCGATCTGGGCCTTATCCACGCATGGCGTGGATCTACTGTCAGGCGCCGGCAATCTCAGCCATCACCCGCTTCAACCCGTCCTGCCATGCCGGCAGCACGATGCCGAAATCCTGCTGCAGCTTGCGGTTGTCCAGCACCGACCAGGCCGGGCGCTTTGCCGGCGTCGGATACTCGGAACTGGCAATCGCCTCGACGGTCGGTACCTTGGCCAACAGGCCAGTGGCCAATGCTTCGGCGAAGATCGCCTCGGCGAACCCATGCCAGCTGGTCTGGCCGCTGGCCGTCAGATGCCAGGTACCGGACAGCTGCCCGGGGTGCTGCAGCGCCTGCGCGGTGACGTCGGCGATCAGCGCGGCCGGGGTCGGCGTGCCGATCTGATCGGCCACCACCCGCAACGCATCGCGCTCGGCGCCCACGCGCAGCATGGTGCGCAGGAAGTTGACGCCGTGCGAGGCATAGACCCACGCCGTGCGGAAGATCAGATGACGGCCACCGGCCGTACGCACCGCTTCCTCACCATCGCGCTTGCTGGTGCCATACACGCCCAGCGGCGCGGTTGGCTCATCCTCGCGGTAGGGTGCGCTGCCCTGGCCATCGAACACGTAATCAGTGGAGTAATGCACGAACGGCACGTCGTGAGCGGCGCACCAGCGTGCAATCACGCCCGGTGCCTGCGCGTTGGCGGCGAAGGCCGCCTCGGCATCCTGCTCGGCACGATCCACGGCCGTGTAGGCGGCCGCGTTGACCACCACCGACGGCTGCAACCGGTCCAGCAGCGCCGGCAGGCTGTCGGGCTGGCCGAAATCCGCCACCTCGCAGGCACTGCCGTCGGGCAGCTGCCCGCTGCGGGTGGTGGCAATCACCTCACCGAGTGGCGCCAGCGCGCGCAGCAGCTCCTGGCCGACCTGGCCGTTGCCACCGAACACCAGAACAGTCATGGCACGTAGACCGGCAGGCGATCTTCGGCGATGTCCTTCAGGAACGGCGCGTTCTCGTCCTTGGCCGACAGCGTCGGTGCACTGACCGGCCAATCCACCGCGATGTCGGCATCATTCCAGCGCACACCGGCGTCGAAGTCCTTCAGGTAGACCTCGGTGCACAGATAACTGAACACCGCGCGCTCGGAGAGCACGGCAAAGCCATGCGCGAAACCCTCCGGAATCCAGAACTGCTTCTTGTTCTCCGCGCTCAGCACCACCGCTTCCCATTGACCGAACGTCGGCGAGCCGCGACGAATGTCCACGGCGACGTCATACACCTCGCCCTCCAGCACCGACACCAGCTTGCCCTGCGGGCGCGGCCACTGGTAATGCAGGCCACGCAGCACGCCCTGTGCCGAGGTGGACACGTTGCTCTGAACGAATCGATCCGGCAGGCCCAGCGCGGCGAAGCGCTCGGCGTTCCAGGTCTCGAAGAAATAGCCACGGGCATCGCCGAACACGGCCGGCTCGATCACCACGCAACCGGGCAACTTGGTTTCAATTACTTTCACGGAACGACTCCTCGCAGGGCGAGCGTGTGCAGGTACTGGCCGTAGCCATTCTTGATCAGTGGTGCGGCCAGCGCCTCCAGCTGTTCGGCATTGATCCAGCCCTTGCCGAAGGCGATTTCCTCCGGACAGCACACCTGCAGGCCCTGGCGGGTCTGGATGGTCTCGATGAAGTTGGACGCTTCCAGCAGGGACTGGTGGGTGCCGGTATCGAGCCAGGCATAGCCGCGGCCCAGCGCTTCCAGGTGCAGATTGCCCTCCTGCAGATAGCGCTTGTTGAGGTCGGTGATTTCCAGTTCGCCACGCGGCGACGGCTTGAGTTCGGCCGCGTAATCGCTGGCCTTGCCGTCATAGAAGTACAGGCCCGTGACCGCGTAGTTCGAGCGCGGATTCTCCGGCTTTTCCACCAGATCGATGACCTTGCCACTCTTGTCGAACTCGGCCACGCCGTAACGTTCCGGATCATTCACCCAGTACCCGAACACAGTGGCACCGTGGTCGCGCTCATCGGCACGCTTGAGCACTTCACGCAAGCCATGGCCGTGGAAGATGTTGTCGCCCAGCACCAGGCAGCTCGGCTTGCCGGCCACGAAATCGCGACCGATCAGGTAGGCCTGTGCCAGGCCATCCGGACTCGGCTGCACCGCGTACTGGATGTCCATGCCCCACTGCGAACCATCGCCCAGCAGCTGCTGGAACAGCACCTGCTCATGGGGGGTATTGATGATGAGCACTTCACGGATGCCCGCCAGCATCAGCACACTGAGCGGGTAGTAGATCATCGGCTTGTCGTACACCGGCAGCAGCTGCTTGCTGACGCCCTTGGTGATTGGATACAGCCGGGTGCCGGAACCGCCGGCGAGGATGATGCCCTTGCGCTGGGTCATGTTGTCTCCTGGGTTCAGGCCGTGGTGCCGATGCGCTGCAGGCGGTAGCTGCCATCCAGCACGCCGTTGACCCATTCCTGGTTGTCCAGGTACCAGTCGACGGTGAAGGTGATGCCCTGCTCGAACGTATAGGCCGGCTCCCAGCCCAGGTCGTTCTTCAACTTGGAGGCATCGATCGCATAGCGGCGGTCATGACCGGGACGGTCTGCAACATAGGTGATCTGGCTGCTGCGCGGCTGGCCGTCTTCGCGCGGACGACGGGCATCAAGCAGCGCGCAGATGGCCTGCACCACCTCGATGTTCTGCTTCTCGGAGTTGCCACCGACGTTGTAGGTCTCGCCGACCTGGCCCTTGGCCAGCACGGTGCGGATCGCTTCGCAGTGGTCGGACACGAACAGCCAGTCACGCACTTGCTTGCCATCGCCGTACACCGGCAGCGGCTCGCCGGCCAGCGCCTTGGCGATCACCAGCGGAATGAGCTTCTCGGGGAAGTGGTACGGGCCGTAATTGTTCGAGCAGTTGGTGGTCAGCACCGGCAGCCCGTAGGTGTGGTGGAAGGCGCGCACCAGATGGTCCGAAGCCGCCTTCGACGCCGAGTACGGCGAATTCGGGGCGTACTGAGTGGTTTCGCTGAACTTGCCGGTCTCGCCCAGGGTGCCGTACACCTCGTCGGTGGACACGTGCAGGAAGCGGAAGGCCGCGCCCTGTTCGGCCGGCAACGCCTTCCAGTAATCGCGCACCGCCTCCAGCAGGCCCAAGGTGCCCACCACGTTGGTCTGGATGAAGGCGCCCGGGCCGTCGATGGAGCGGTCCACGTGGCTCTCGGCGGCGAAGTTCAGCACCGCGTCCGGCTGGTGCTCGGCCAGCAGGCGGGAAACCAGCGCACTGTCACCGATGTCGCCCTGCACGAACACGTGGTTGGCGTTGCCTTCGAGGCTGGACAGGGTCTTCAGGTTGCCGGCGTAGGTCAGCGCATCGAGGTTGATGACCTTGACGCCGCGGGCGACGGCTTCGAGAACGAAATTACCGCCAATGAATCCGGCGCCGCCGGTGACAAGCCATGTGGGCACGAAAGGCATCTCCTTGAAGTGGGCAGATCTGCGGGCTGCGTCTGCAACCCGCCGCACGTTGACCGCCAAGGATACATGCCCAGCCGCTCGCCCCCCCAACACCTGAATGAACAGGCGCTAGCCGGCCATCCCGCCAGCAGGATCGGACTCGGCCTGAAGCATCCAGACCTTGATGTCCGCAGGCAGCAGCCGCATCACCGGCGCGAGCACGCTCAACGCGGCCGTGAGCGCCATGGCCTTGGCCGCCGACACCGACCGGTCGTAGCGGATGCGCGCGTACAGACCTTTCACGCTCAGGGAAGGCAGCGTACGGGCGTGCTGCAGGCTCAAACCGGTGCGGGTACCAATCGCGCGCATGCTGCCGTCGTCCAGGTAATGCACGTGTGGCGACGGGAACCCCTTCTGCCACAACCGCTCGAAGCTGGCAGGTGCCCCCATCCGGGCCATCACCCGCGCGACCCGGTAGAGCACGCCCGTGCGTGCCGGTGCATTGATCACCACCACGCCCCCGGGGCGAAGGACGGCCGTGCAGGCCCGCATCGCAGACAGGATGTCGGGGATGTGCTCCATGACGTCATTGAAGACGATCACGTCAAATTTCTCACCCGCCTGCAGCACGTCCGGGAAGAACCCCCGGCGGACGGGCAAGCCGCGCGCGCTGGCCGAATCGGCTACGCGGGCGTCGGGCTCGATGCCCACGACCTCGAAATGGCCCTCGGTGGCCTGCAGGAACCAACCATGGGCACACCCGACATCCAACAGCCGCGGGCGCCCCTCCGCCCGCTGCGGGAACCGCGCTGCCAGATCCTCGGCCAGCACGGCGAAGTTGCGTTGCCGAAGGTCACTCAACCCCTCTTCGCGAAGCACCTCGTCCAGCACCTCGCGATCCCCCTGCACGTCGATATCCACGCGAAGCGAGCTTCCCTCGTAACTGCACCGGCCACATTGCAGGTGCCAAGGCTGCAGCCCAGCCTTGAGCTGCCCCTCACAGGCAGGGCATTGATCGAATCCCATCAACATCGTCTCCAGGTTCTGACGCACGCATGACCCGCTCTCCCCGGGCCCGGGAAACATCGTGGCGACTTCAGTGACCACCGGAGCATAACGCCCGCATCCGCACCACCATGTTGCACACGCAGCACGCCAACGCGGGGACGCCGTGGCGGCTCCACCGAACCATACGCATTCGCATGGTCACCCCAAGCCAGCTAGAATCGGGATCCCACCCCCGAACCGGTTGCTGTTGCAGGACCGGATGATCTCCAGCAACTGTGAGCCGGCCAGCGGCCGGTACTACAAGGACCCCGTACAAGATGAAAATCCTCGTCGCGTACAAGCGCGTGGTGGACTACAACGTCCGCATTCAGGTCAAGCCGGACGGTTCCGGCGTGGTCACTGACGGCGTCAAGCTGTCGCCCAACCCCTTCGATGAAATCGCCCTGGAAGAAGCGTTGCGCCTGCGCGACAAGGGCATCGCCAGCGAAGTCGTGGTTGCCACCATCGCCCCGGCCGACGCCCAGGCGCACCTGCGCAACGGCCTGGCCATGGGCGCAAACCGTGCCATCCACGTCGTCACCGACCAGGCCATCCAGCCGCTGACCGCCTCCCGGACCCTGCTCAAGCTGATCGAGAAGGAACAGCCGGACCTGGTGATCCTCGGCAAGCAGGCCATCGACGACGACGCCAACCAGACCGGCCAGATGCTGGCCACGCTGTGGGGCCGCCCGCAGGCGACCTTCGCCAGCAAGCTGGAAATCGCAGACGGCAAGGCCACGGTGACCCGTGAAGTCGACGCCGGCCTGGAAACGCTGGAAGTGGATCTGCCGGCCGTGGTCACCACCGACCTGCGCCTGAACGAGCCGCGCTTCATCAAGCTGCCGGACATCATGAAGGCCAAGGCCAAGCCGCTGGAAACCCTGCAGCTGGCCGACCTCGGCGTTGAAGCCGCCGACACCTTCAAGACCACCCACTACGCCGCGCCGTCCAAGCGCAGCAAGGGCGTGATGGTCAAGGACGCGGCCGAACTGGTTGCCGCACTCAAGCAGAAGGGGTTGCTGTAATGAGCAGGATTCTCGTCATCGCCGAGCACCACGACGGCAAGCTCAACGCCGCCACCGCCAAGACCGTCAGTGCCGCCGCCGCCATCAGCGGCGCCAGCATCGACGTGCTGGTACTGGCCGCCGATCCGGCCGCTGTCGCCGCTGAGGCCGCGAAGATCGCTGGCGTCGCCAAGGTCCTGACCGTGGCCAACGCCGCCAACGCCCAGGCCCTGGCCCAGGTGCTGGCGCCGCAGATCGCGCAGCTGGCCAAGAGCTACACCCACGTGTTCGGCCCGTCGACCACCTTCGGCAAGGACCTGATGCCGTGCGTGGCCGCGCTGCTCGGCGTCAACCAGGTCTCCGACCTGATGGCTGTCGAAGGCAGCCATACCTTCAAGCGCCCGATCTACGCCGGCAACGCGATCATCACCGTGGAAGCGCCTGCCGACCAGATCGTGGTCGCCACCGTGCGCGCTGCGTCGTGGCCGGAAGCCGCCCAGGGTGGCAGTGCCCCCGTTGAAGCGGCCAGCGTCGATGCCGCCCTGCCCTCGCACACCCGCTTCGTCGGCCTGGCCGCCGGTGCCAGCGACCGCCCGGACCTGCAGAGCGCCAAGCGCGTGGTCTCCGGTGGTCGCGGCGTCGGCTCGGAAGAGAACTTCAAGGTCATCTTCCAGCTGGCCGACAAGCTCGGCGCCGCCGTCGGTGCCTCGCGCGCTGCGGTCGATGCCGGCTACGTGCCCAGCGACCTGCAGGTTGGCCAGACCGGCAAGATCATCTCGCCGGAGCTGTACGTGGCGGTGGGCATCAGCGGTGCGATCCAGCATCTGACCGGCATCAAGGACGCCGGCACGATCGTGGCGATCAACAAGGATGCGGATTCGCCGATCTTCGAGATTGCCGATATCGGCCTGGTCGGGGATCTGTTCGCGATCCTGCCGGAGCTGGAAGCAGCGCTCTGAGCCCGTTTGCATGACGCTTGCACGGAGGGCGCCGCCAACGGTGCCCTCCCTTTCCGGACTTCTGTCGTATCCATGATGCCGCGCCTGTTTCGCTTCCTCCTTTCCGGTGGCTCGGCCGCCGCCGTCGAATATGCGATCTTCCTCCTGCTTCAGACCGGGCTGGGTACGGACTGGTTGCTGCTGAACCAATCAGTCAGCTTCGCTGGCGGCTTCATCGTGAGCTTCATGCTCAATCGCCACTGGGTTTTCCGCAGTGAAGGCGCCTGGGGCGCGGAACTGGCCAGGTACGGGCTCCTGGCTGTAATCAACCTGATCCTGGGCAATGTCGCAATCAGTCTGCTGGCAGGCCCTCTCGGCGTTCCGCCCCTGCTGGCGAAACTGATCGTGATGGTCATGGTGGCATCCTGGAACTACGTCATCTTCTCCCGACTGGTCTTCCGGCAGCGCCCGACGGCCTGATCCTGCAGGCCCTGGCGCCATCACCACCTTCCTGAACACCTTGGCGGGGCCCTCTCACGGCTTGCCCTAGAATAGGCCCCCCAAACCTTCGTACCTCCAGGTTACTTCGAATGGCAAAGACCCCGAACTCGCTCGGCCTCGGCACCCGTGCCATCCATGCAGGACAGCAGCCCGACCCGAGCACCGGCGCCATCATGACGCCGATCTACGCCACTTCGACCTACGTCCAGGAAAGCCCCGGCAAGCACAAGGGCTATGAGTATTCACGTACTCAGAACCCGACCCGCAACGCCTACGAGGCCTGTGTCGCCAGCCTTGAAGGGGGTACCGCCGGCTTTGCATTCGCTTCCGGGCTTGCCGCTGCGTCGACGACGCTGGAGCTGCTGGACGCGGGCGACCACGTCATTGCGATGGACGATCTGTATGGCGGCACCTACCGCTTGTTCGAGCGCGTCCGTCAGCGTTCGGCGGGGCTGGAGTTCACCTATGTCGACCTGAACGACCTGGACGCGGTACGGGCAGCGATACGGCCCAATACCCGCATGATCTGGGCGGAAACCCCCACCAACCCCATGCTCAAGGTGGTGGACCTGGCCAAGCTGGGCACCTTCGCCCGCAAGCAGGGCCTGCTCCTGGTCGTGGACAACACCTTCTGTTCGCCGATGGTGCAGCGTCCGCTGGAGTACGGCGCCGATCTGGTCCTGCATTCCGCAACCAAGTACCTCAACGGCCATTCGGACATCGTGGGTGGCATCGTGGTGGCCGGCAGTGATGCCCTGGCCGAACAGATGGCCTTCCTGCAGAACTCGATCGGAGCCGTGGCCGGCCCGTTCGACTCCTTCCTGGCCCTGCGTGGCCTGAAGACGCTGCACCTGCGCATGCGTGCACACAATGAAAGCGCGTTGGAACTGGCCCGCTGGCTCGAACGCGACAGCCGCATCGAAGCTGTGATCTATCCTGGCCTGAAGAGCCACCCGCAGCACGCTCTGGCCAAGCGCCAGATGGATGGCTTCGGCGGGATCATCTCGGTGCGCGTGAAGGGCGGCAAGACCAAGGCCCGCCGCATGCTGGAACGTTGCGAACTGTTCGCACTGGCCGAATCGCTGGGTGGGGTGGAAAGCCTTATCGAGCTGCCGGCGGTGATGACCCACGCGTCGATTCCGCCGGCCCAGCGCAAGCGACTGGGCATCACCGACAACCTGATACGTCTGTCGGTGGGCACGGAAGATCTGGCCGATCTCCGTCACGAACTGGACGCTGCCCTGGGACGTTGAGCCAGGTCTTCATTGATTCCACGCCGCCGCGCCAGCGGCGGCTTGACGCCGCGTCCTGCACGCGGTGACCGTATTGAACCCGCGAGAATTCCTTGATGAATGAAGCACTCTCCGACCTGGGACGCAGCCTGCGCTCCTGGCGCCTGTGGACATTGCTGGGCTGGCTGGAAATCCGCCAGCGCTACGCCCGCTCCCGTGTCGGTCCGTTCTGGCTGACGATCAGCATGGGCGTGATCATCGCATCCATCGGCATGGTCTACGGCACCCTGTTCGGGCAGAAGCTCAGCGAGTACCTGCCTTACCTGGCGACCAGCCTGGTCATGTGGGGGATGTTCACCAGCACCGTGCAGGAGGGCAGCAACGCGTTCATTTCCAATGCCGCCTACATCCGCCAGGTCTCAACACCGAAGTTCATCTACATCCTGCAGGTGCCGTGGCGCAACCTGCTGATCCTGTGCCACAACATCGTGATCGTGGTAGCGCTGCTCGCCATCTTCGGCGTGAAGCGCTGGGACACCCTGCCGCTGGTCATTCCCGGCCTGGTCCTGGTGGTGCTCAATGCAACCTGGATGGCGACCCTGTCCGGACTGCTGTCAGCGCGGTTCCGTGACTTCCCGCAGATCGTGGCAGCGATCATGCAGGTGGCCTTCTACATCACCCCGATCATGTACAAGCCGGAAGCGCTGACCAAGTATTCGTTCATCGTCAATCTCAATCCCCTTGCCTATCTGCTCAACGTCGTGCGCCAGCCTGTACTGGGTGAGGTTCCTTCCGTGCGGACCTGGGGAGTGGCCATTGTCATGGCCGTTGTCGGCTGGATCGTCGCCCTGGTGATGGTCCACCGTTATCACAAGCGCATCGCGTACTGGGTGTAAGGATTCCACATGGCTTTCATTGAACTGGAACACGTCAGCCTCGATCTTCCGATCTACGAGGTGCACGGCCGCTCACTCAAGCGCCAGGTGATGCGCCTGGGACGCTCCAATGCCGTTGCCGACAGCAACGACGGCGTCATCATCGTCCGCGCCCTGCAGGACGTCAGCGTTCGCTTGGAGACCGGTGACCGCGTCGGTCTGATCGGCCACAACGGCGCCGGCAAATCGACCCTCCTGCGCGTCCTCGCCGGCATCTATGCCCCCACCGGAGGCATCATCCGACGCGATGGCAAAGTGGTTCCGCTGCTGGACATCAGCCTCGGCATGGACGACAACTCCACCGGTTGGCAGAACATCCGATTGCGCGGCCTGCTGCTGGGCATGACCAAGAACGAGATCATCGAAAAGCAGGAGGGAATCGCTGAATTCAGCGAACTCGGCGATTATCTCGACCTGCCCATCCGGACCTACTCCAGTGGCATGCGCGTACGTCTGGCATTTGCCATTTCCACGGCGGTTGATGCGCAGATCCTGCTGCTGGACGAGGTGATGGGCGTGGGCGATGCCGGCTTCATGCACAAGGCCAAGCAGCGCCTGGCAGATCTTCACGGCCGTTCGGACATCGTCGTGCTGGCCATGCACTCCAACGAAGAGATCCGCCGTGTCTGCAACAAGGTGATCTGGATGGACAACGGTTCAATCCGGATGTACGGCGATACCGAGTCGGTGGTGTCCGCCTATGAGCAGTTCGTCAACGGACATTGAGTCCCCGTCCCACCCTCCGGTACCCCTGATGACGCACCCCATCCAGCCAGCCTCCAATGCCAGCCACTCATCGCCGCAGTCCTCTTCACCGGAGATGATTGCGAGCTGGCTGATGGATACCCTTCGACCACAGCAGGTGATCGATGCGGCTGGAGAAGGCTCGTCCCTGTTTGCAGCGCTGGTCGATCTGGCCGCTTCGCAAGGGCTGCCGGTGCGCCCGGTCGAAGCACCGGACGCATTGGGCAGCACCAAGCTCAACGCATTGGTGATGCTGGCGCCAGACCAGATCAGTGATGGCTGGCAGCTCATGGACTGGATGCGGCGCCTGGACACCCATGGCGGGATCCTGCTGCTGGGCCCTCCGCCTCGTGAGAGCGCGATCACCGGCCACGCTCTGGCAGACGGCCGGCACTGGCTGTTCGTGGCCGATCCGGAACGGAGCATCGGAGCGACACCATCAGGATCCAGTGATCGGCCACAGATCGAAGAGCTTGCCTCCCTGGAAACGGCACAAGCCGTGCTGCTGGAGCAACGCCGGCACATGGAGCAGCTGCGCAGCCAGGTCGTACAACAGGAAAGCAGCCTCACCGAGGTAGAACAGAATCTGCTGCGTGCAGAACGTCGCGTGGCGTCGCTACGCCGCGCACTGGAAACATCCGGAATCACCTCCCAGGCGACGCTGGATCATCTGCACCGGGCCCAGAATCAGGTCGGAGAGCTGCTGAGTTCGCGCTCCTGGCGCGTGACCGCCCCGCTGCGCATGGCACACGTTGCCGTCTGGCGCGTCCGTTCGCTGCTCAAGCAGCTCCTGCATCTGTCCACGGCCACGATTCGCGTCGCCCGCCAGAACGGCATCCGCGAAGCCGGACGCCGGATCACCAGCCAGCTGCGGCAGCCCGCTGCATTGTTCCGCCAGGGCTCAGGTGCCGGAAGCTGGAAACTGAGGCCGGTCCATACGCTTCCGCCGGCAAGGCCAGCGAGCAGTTCGCAGAAGCTGCGCGTCCTGCTGGTGGCGGAAATGGGCATCGGGCAGTGCCTGAAGTACCGCGTGCTGCAGAAGCAGCTGATGATCGAAAGCCTTGGCTACGACTGCACCGTCGTCAACTGGACTGATGTCGTCTCTACCCGCGACCTGCTCTCCACGCACAGCGTTGCCGTGTTCTACCGCGTCCCCGGCTATCCGGACCAACTGGAGACGATCGCCCTCGCTCGTGCGGCTGGCGTGCGTACGTTCTGGGAAGTCGACGATCTCATCTTCGACATCGAACACTACCGGAACAACAGCAACGTCAACGATCTCAGCCCAATTGTGCGCAAGGCCATCCTCGAAGGCGTACCGCTGTTCCGGGAGGCGCTGCTGGCTTGCGATGCCTGCATCGCATCGACCACCGCCATGGCCGACGCCATGCGCGCAACCGGTGCGCCCGAGGTCTGGGTCGTCGAGAACGCACTGGACGTGGAGACACTGCGCGCGGCAGAGGAAATCGCCGCCGCACCGCCGCGTGGTGATGGATTGCTGCGCATCGTCTATGGCTCCGGTTCCAAGGCCCACGATTCCGATTTCCGTATCGCCGCTCCAGCGTTGCTGCGCATTCTGAAGAAGCGCTATGACGTTCGCCTTACCATCATCGGTCATCTCAACCTTCCCGAAGCGTTCAACGAGGTCGATGCCCAGGTAGAGCGCCTGCCGCCCTCCGATTACCCGACCTACATGCGCAGGCTCGCCAGGTGCCAGATCAACATCGCACCGCTGGAGCGCACGGTCTTCAATGACGCAAAGTCCAACATCAAGTATCTGGAAGCGGCGATCCTGGGTATTCCCAGCGTCTGCTCCTCCAGTACGGAGTATCAGCAGACCGTCCAGCACGGCACCACCGGTCTGCTGGCCAGTACCGAACAGGACTGGGAAGAACAACTGCTGGCATTGATTGAGAGCCCCGGGCTGCGCCGCCAGATCGGCGAGAACTCGCGTCGCCATGTCGAGGATGACTACACCCCTGAAGCCGTAGCCAAGCACAGGCTGCTGCCATGGCTGAAGTCGTTGGAACCGTCCGTCGAGCGTCGCCCACGTATTCTGGGCGTCAACATTTTCTTCGAACCACGCAGCTTCGGCGGCGCCACGATCGTGGCCGAGCAGATGGCACGGATCATCAATGCAGGCGGCCGGGCGGAGTACGCGGCATTCACCACCCTGCCGGCCACCGATGTGCATGCCTACAAAGTGACCCGCTACGAATCGAGCGCGGGCGAGGTGTTCGCCATGGGTCTGCCGCATGAGCACGATCAGGCCCTGCATTTCGACAATCCCTATCCCACGCATGGGTTCCGCGAAATCCTCCGTGCCTGGCGTCCGGACGTGGTTCATATCCATTCCATCCAGGGCATCGGCATCCAGATCGCGGAAGTCTGCCAGGCCGAAGGCGTCCCGTTCGTGGTAACGCTGCACGATGCATGGTGGATCTGTGCGCGCCAGTTCATGGTCAACGACAAGGGCCGTTACTGCTACCAGCGCAAGATCGACCTTGATGTGTGCTCGCGTTGCGTACCGCAGCCCGCAATGAACCCCTATCGCCAGTACCGCCTGCACGAAGTGCTGACCGGCGCAGCGTTGATGCTGTCACCCAGCAAGTTCTTCGCTGGTGTCTACGCCGACAACGGGTTTGATCCCGAGCGCCTGCGGGTCAACAAGAACGGCATCGTCAAACCTGCTTCGGCCATTCACCGCGAGCCACCCAGCACCCGCCCGCTGCGGTTCGGTTTCGTTGGCGGCGAGGGCCCGATCAAGGGAAGCGCCCTGATCAAGAAGGCTTTCGCAGGCCTGCCGCATACCAACTACGAACTGCATGTCGTCGACAACGAACTCAACCTCGGGCGTCGTTCGATCTTCGAATCCAACTGGAAGGTTCCCGGCACCTTCAAGGCGGTCCCCGCTTACAGCCAGGAGACCATCGATTCGTTCTTCGGCAGCATCGACGTGCTGTTGTTCCCGACCCAGTGGAAGGAGAGCTTCGGCCTGTCGGTCCGCGAGGCATTGATCCGCGATGTCTGGGTGATCGCCACCGACGCAGGCGGTGTCATCGAAGATATCGTCGACGGTGAGAATGGCGACATCATCCCGCTGGATGATGATGGCAGCGCGCTGCAGGCCGCCATCAAGCGCCTGCTGGATGCGCCGGGCAAGCTCGACGGTTACCGTAATCCGCACGCCGCAATGGTGCGTCTGTTCGATGAGCAGGCTTCGGAACTGACCGACTACATGCTGGAAGTGATCGAGCGCCAGCCAGTGAACTGGCGCGAGCCGGACGAACTGAGCTGAACGAAGATGCCGTTGGCATGAAGCCAGCCCGGTTTCCACGTACACAACGAGAAAGCCGCTGATCGTGAGATCAGCGGCTTTCTTTTTCATCAGGGCTCAGGGCAACCGCGCGGGAGTATGTCGTCCTGGTTTTCCGTTTCCAGGAATACGCAACTGTCCACGCGTTCCTGGCTGTGGCTTTCCCACACACTTACGCCGCTGCCATCGCGCGGCGCGACTTCCCCGCCTACATAGGCTTTGCCATCCAGCTTGAACTCGGCGTAGCCATTGTCGGTGAGCTCTGACAGCTCGAAGGGCAGCACAAGCCGCTCTCCTCCCTGGGTCCACAGCCGCAGTTCGGCCTGCCCGGCATGCGTGGTCATATAGGTGCCAAACCGCACCGAGATACGCTTCAGGCCAGCAGGATCCTCGCTCTGTGCGGGCAGGAAGTGCAGCGGCACGGTGTTGTCGGGCGTCAACGGTGGCGAGGGCTTCAGCTCAGGCGCCGCGATTGCGGACTGCGTCGCGCCGGTATGGTAGCGCTCGACCAGGAGCGAACAGCTCGCATACGCCATCCAGGCCAGGAACAGCATTGCCAGCCCGTGCCCGGCCCTGAACAGCAGGCCATCGCGCGGTGCTGCGCTGGCCGTCAGCGCCATCACCAGGCATAGACCCGGAATCAGCAGATAGCGTCCCTGAACGCCATCAACGGTCGGCGAAGCGGGATCGGTCCACTGCACCAGCAGGGCAAGGAAGGTCATCAAGACCGACGCCAGGCAGACCACGACCAGCGTCCAGCGCGCCAGGCTCTGGGTGCGCCACCCTTCCAGGTCGAGCGACAGCAGCATCAACACCACCAGCGTCAGCCCGGTCATGTGGTAGAAGGCAGGTGAGAAGGACGCGTCCAGCCAGCCCAGCACGCCGATGAACGACACGACGTAGAAGGACATCCGCGCCACGTTGGTCCAGGTCGCGAACAGGATGGAGGTCAGTTCACCGGGATGCGTGAGAAGGTGCAGCAGGCGAGCTGCATGATCGATCCGATGGCTGCTGGGGGGATAGACCGTCGTCTTCACCGTGAACAGGGTCCACGCCAGCACGAACACACTGATGGCGATCGCAATATACAGCTGCCGACGCTCGCGCATCAGCCATGCTGCGACGAAGGGCAACAGCAGCATCGGCAGCATGTTCGCGCGACAGGCACAGACCAGCAGGACACTTATGTGGAGTGCAGCCACCGCCGCCGGTGGCGAGGCACGGCCATCGGTAGCGATCCGCATGAAAGCCGAGAGGCCAAGCAGTGCCACTGCCGTGGCCATGGGATCAAGCACCGCCGCGCCAAACAGAAACAGGTTCATCGGCAATGCGAGCAACGCCAGAACCACCGCCGAAGGCCGGTGGAGTCTGAAGGCCAGCAGCAACAGAACCCCGCAGGTCATCCATTCCAGCAGGCGGGCCAGCCGATAGGATTTGCCCACGCTCATGCCCAGCGCTTTGCCCATGCCCAGCCCCACGGCTTGTGGCGCGTACATCAGCGGGAAGTAGTAAGCGGTCCCCACTGCCGTCTGGAACTGCGGCTGGTCGCTCCACTTCACGCCGCCTGCCGCCTGCAGTTCGTCAGCGGAGACTTTGCGCTGTGACGCTCCCTTCAGTGGTTCGAAGTACGACATGTACTGCACCAGGCCACTGTCGAGATAGCCTCCCGAAGGGGATCCATCCACCGACTTCAACAGGATCTGCCCCTGCCCCATCATGTAGGCACGCTTGACGTGGTCGTACTCGTCAGGCGCCTGGAACGGCGGCGTGATCGCAGACAGGACCAGGCTGACCAGCAGGGTAGCGAGCAGGTACAGCGGCCAGACCTGAGGCGCCGCACGCTCTGCCTGGGCGGACACGCGCATCAGGCGTTCCCCACTTCAAGCGCCGACCAACGAAGCCGTGGATGGACAGCATGGCGTGGGGTTGCTGCGATGTCCTGGCCGAAGAAGGCAAGCAACAACTGCACACCCAGCAGTATGGGCATTGCGGCCAGCATCACCGTACCGCTGCTGGCAACCTGCCCGGTACCAATGCTGGTCAGCCAATGCTGCAGGCCATAGATCATGCCGAACAGCAACAGCGCCAGGCCAGCCGGCAGTTCGAACGACGCCAGCGACAGATTACGCAGGTAATAGTTGTAGAAAACGCGCTTGCCGAAGTTGCGCAGGTTCTTGAACAGGAACTCCGACAGCACCTGCGAGATCTTCAGATTGCTGACTTCGTCGCCATACTTGGCGTGCATCGGCACATCCAGCACCACCGCGCGCAGCGTGCTGAGCCGGAACAGCATGTCGGTCTCGAAGAAATAGCGCTTGCTGATCCGCCCCATCGGCAGGTGGCGCGCCACATCACGGTGGATGGCGGTGAACCCATTGGTGGGATCGAACAGGTCCCAATAGCCGGAAGAGAGCTTGGTCAGGAAGGACAGCCCTGCGTTGCCAAACAACCGCAGCTTCGGCATCTGCGCAATGCGCTCGAGATCGAAGAAGCGGTTGCCCTTGGTGTAGTCGGCTTCACCGGCGATGATCGGGCTGACGAAGCTTGGGATCAGCGCCGGATCCATCTGGCCGTCACCGTCTACCTTGACGATGATGTCGATGCCGTCTTCGATCGCTGCGCGATACCCTGTCATGACCGCACCACCCACGCCCTGGTTCTCGACATGGCGCAGAACGACAACACGCGGATCGGTGCAGTTCGCTTCAACGAAGTCGCCGCTGTTCATCGGGCAACAATCATCCACCACATAGATCCGATGGATGTCACTCCCCATTCCATCAATAACGCCAAGGATGTGGTTGATGACCTTGTAGGACGGAATCACAACGGCGATCTGGACAGGCATGCGCACTCTCTGAAGTTCTCCGGGCTGGCCCCGGCGGGTAACAAAACAAGCCGATTGTGACATCTGCGACCTGTCCAGAGTGTGCAGGGGGCGAACCCGCCCCCTGCGCAGGACGCTTACTGCACGCGACGGCGCAGGTAGTTCAGCAGGTCGATGCGGGTGATCAGCCCCAGGAAGGCGTCGCCGTCCATCACGATCGCCACCTGGCCGCGGTCGAACACCGGCAGCAGGGCCTCGATCGGCGACTTCACGTCCAGCCGGTCCAGCTTGCTGACCATCGCGGTGGCGACGGTGTCGCGGAAGCGGGCTTCATCGCCATAGACATGCAGCAGCACGTCGCTTTCGTCGACGATGCCAACCAGCTGCTCGCCATCCAGCACCGGCAACTGCGAGACGTCGTACAGCTTCATGCGCTGGTAGGCAGTGGTCAGCAGGTCGTTCGGGCCAATCACCACGGTGTCGCGCTGGCCGTACGGGCGCAGGATCAGGTCGCGCAGGTCGCCGTGCTGCGGGCGCTGCAGGAAACCGTTGTCCAGCATCCAGTAGTCGTTGTACATCTTCGACAGGTACTTGTTGCCGGTGTCCGGCACCAGCACCAGCACCTTCTTCGGCGTGGTCTGCTCTTTGCAGTACTTCAGCGCCGCCGCCAGCAGGGTGCCGGTGGACGAACCGCCCAGGATGCCTTCCTTGCCCAGCAGCTCGCGCGCGGTGTGGAAGCTCTCGGCATCGCTGATGGCATACGCCTTCTTGACGCGGCTGAAATCAGAGATCGACGGCAGGAAGTCCTCGCCGATGCCCTCCACCAGCCAGCTGCCCGATTTGTCGTTGAGATTGCCGTCGTTGATGTACTCGGCCAGGATCGAGCCGACGGGATCGGCCAGCACCAGTTCGGTCTTCGGCGACAGCTTGGCGAAGGCGCGCGACAGGCCCGTCATGGTGCCCGAGCTGCCACAGCCGAACACGATGGCGTCGAGATCGCCGCCCATCTGCTCAAGGATCTCCGGGCCGGTACCGAATTCGTGCGCGGCCGGGTTGTCCGGGTTGCCGAACTGGTTGATGAAGTAGGCACCCGCGGTCTGCTCGGCAATGGTCTTGGCCAGATCCTGGTAGTACTCCGGATGGCCCTTGGCCACATCCGAGCGGGTCAGGCGTACTTCGGCGCCCATCGCCTTCAGATTGAAGATCTTTTCCCGGCTCATCTTGTCGGGAACGACCAGGATCAGCTTATAGCCCTTCTGCTGGGCCACCAGGGCCAGGCCGAGGCCGGTGTTGCCGGCCGTACCCTCGACCAGGGTCGCGCCCGGCTTCAGGTCGCCGCGCTGCTCCGCCGCCTCGATCATCGACAGGCCGATGCGATCCTTGATCGATCCGCCCGGGTTGGCGCTCTCCAGCTTCAGGTAGAGCTCGCAGACGCCGGTGTCCAGGCGCTGGGCCTTGACGATCGGGGTCTGGCCGATGAGTTCGAGGACGGAAGAATGGATGGGCATTCGGAGGACTTTCGGTTCGCGCCACACAGGGCCGGACCAATGATTATCCGACGGATGGCGGTGAAAGTCAGGCGCTGCCGAGATCTCCGCCGAGGCGGCCTGTGAAGGGATGCGGGCGGCCCCGGATCGACGAGGAGACCGGTACCGCCCGCATCGGTGAGTTGTGCCTGCAGGCCAAGGCACCACCGCTTGTGGTGCCTTGGCGCGGCCGCCTCTTCGGCGGCGCCGCGATGCCGGGACTGGAGCGTCCGGCGGGGCCATCGTTGGCCGGGTCACGCCGTTCCGGGCGTGACGGGGTACGTCAAAGCGTGTGGGACGTCATTGGAAGCGGTGTCTCGTACATTCGCAGAAGACGTTGCTTGGCCAGCAGCTTCTCACGCTTCATGCGACCCAGGGTGACATCATCGATCGGGAGTACACCCAACTCCGCGTCCATGCACTTCTTGTTCAACTTGCGGTGCTGGTCATGGAGTGCCCGGAACTCCGGATCGCGCGCGCGACGGGCGTCGATCTCGCTCTGGGGCTGATCTTCAAACATGATGGACCTCCTTCGACAGATACACGAACGCCCCGGCCACAAGGCACGGGGCGTTGTTCATGGAGGAGCGCCGGTCGCTGGCCACCTGGACGCCTGCAACGACCTGCGGCACTGGCCTGCGCACGTCGATCTGCTGCGGTTCGCGCCCTGCTTGCATCGGCCCGGCCCTCCCATCGTCCGGTCCGCGGCATTGCGTCCCGGACGATTGACCCTACGCCTGCTCAAGGCGGGGTACAAGACCCCTGCGTCAAAAAGACCGAACCCCGCCGGGGCGGGGTTCAGGCTGAATGCTCATCGCAACGAAAAACAAACAATATCAAGCAATTACGGGGCGATGATGACCTCGGCCGAACGCGCCCGGGTGGACGCTGCCTTCTTCCCGCTGAGCTGGATACGGTTGCTGGCGACACCGCCGGCGACCAGCGCATCGCGCAGCGCTTCGGCTCGCTTCTGGCCAACACCATTGGCGCTGTCATACGCCTCGATGCGCAGGCGGCCCTTCTTGCCGATGTTCAGGTACTCGGCCAGCGCCTTGGCCTGGTTGCGGGCCCCGCCGGACAGGCTGGAGGCGCCTGCAGCGAACGCGTCACCATTGAAGGTGAAGACTTCGCCGCGGCCGTCGAACTTCGACCCCGGCAACTTCTGCCCGGATACCAGCTCGGCTTCCTCGCGGGCCAGCTTGGCCGCGTTCTGCTGCGCGGCGCTGAGGCGCTGCTGCTGCTTGCCGGCCACGCTGGTCAGGGCGTTCTCGGCGTCCTGGCGGGCCAGGGTCTCGGCCTCGGCGGCCTGGCGCAGGCGCTCGGCCTCCTCGGCCTGCATCTGTGCCTGCATGCGCAGCTGTTCGGCCTCCTGACGCGCACGGGCGGCATCGCGGCGGCTGGCCTCGATCAGCAGGTCGCTGCGGGTACGCTCCAGACGGTCGACCTCACGCGCCGCCAGCGCAGTGCGCACCGCGGTCTCGGCGATTTCCACCCGGCGCTCTGCCAGGTAGGTGGCCAGTTCCTGGTCGCGGCGCTTGGCCTTGTCCAGGGTGGCGATGGCCTGCTGCGCCTGCATGCGCTCGAAGGCGCCCAGCTCAGCCGTGTCGGGATTGGCCTGGATGGACATCAGGCGCTGGCTCAGCTGCGCCACCATCGGGTTGTCGGCGGCCACGGCCAGGGTCGGCAGCGCCAGCAGCGCGGCCAGGGTTGCGGCGGTCATCGGCTTCACCGGCGGTCCTCCCCGGTCGACAGCTGGCGTTGCAGCTGGTTGACCTCGTTGCGGCGCAGCTGCAGCTGCGCGGTGACGGTGGCTTCCTCGCTGCGGACGCGGGCCAGGTCGGCATCGGCGGTGGCGCGCAGGGCCATCGCCGGCGCGTTCTTGCGCTCGCGGCGGTCGCCGGCGGCGCGCTGGGCCTGTTCCAGCCCCTGCCGGGCCAGCCCGATCAGGTCCGGAGCGTACTGGTCGGCATCGGCCTGGGTGGCCCTGTCGACCGCCTGCCGGGCCTGCGCCAGTTCCAGTGCGGCGTCCTGCGCCCAAGCGGGGGCAGACAGTGCGAATGCAAACGCCATCACATACAGGCCATGGCGCATTCGTGCGAAGCTAAGTCGTTTCATTGGGGAGGCCGTACCGGTTGTCGGTTCACGGCCATTGTCGTCAAGCCGACACCGTGCTGGCAACGGGCGTCGGCCGTTTCGTTGGGGAAAATTCGCAATGGATATCGGCTACTTCCTGAAGCTGATGACCGAAAAGAACGCTTCGGACATGTTTCTGACCACCGGGGCACCGGTCTACATCAAGATCGAGGGGAAGCTTTATCCGCTGGGCAATACCGGCCTGCCGCCGGGCATGGTCAAGAAGATCGCCTACTCGCTGATGGACGAGGGCCAGGTGCCGCAGTTCGAGCGCGAACTGGAGCTGAACATGGCCATCGCCCTGCCCGACGCGGGGCGCTTCCGCGTCAACGTCTTCAAGCAGCGGGGGGAGGTCGGCATGGTCATCCGCGCCATCCGCAGCCGGATTCCGAGCATCGAGGAACTGAACCTGCCGCAGGTGCTGAAGGACGTCATCATGACCCCGCGCGGGCTGGTGCTGGTGGTGGGGTCCACCGGTTCCGGCAAATCAACCTCGCTGGCGTCGATGATCGATTACCGCAACAGCACCACCACCGGCCACATCCTCACCATCGAGGACCCGATCGAGTACCTGCACAAGCACAAGATGTCGATCGTCAACCAGCGCGAGGTCGGGCTGGACACCCATGCTTTCCACAACGCGCTGAAGAACGCGATGCGTGAAGCGCCGGACGTGATCCTGATCGGCGAAATCCTGGACGCGGAAACGATGGAGGCAGCGATCGCCTTCGCCGAGACCGGCCACCTGTGCCTGGCCACCCTGCACTCCAACAACGCCGACCAGACCATCGAGCGCATCCTGAATTTCTTCCCGGAAAGCGCGCACAAGAACGTGCTGATGAACCTCGCGCTGAACCTGCGCGCGGTGGTCAGCCAGCGCCTGGTGAAGAACAAGGAGGGCAGGCGCCTGCCGGCCACCGAGGTGCTGATCAACACGCCGATGATCCGCGACCTGCTGCGTCGCGGCCAGGTGCACGAGATCAAAGCGGCAATGGAAGCCTCGCTGGAAGAAGGCATGGAGAGCTTCGACCAGTGCCTGTTCCGGCTGGCCAAGGCCGGCACCATCGAGCAGGAGGAAGCGCTGCGCGCGGCCGACTCACGCGACGGCCTGGCCCTGAAGTTCCGCCTGTCCGAAGGCAGCAGCGGCGAGCACGACCCGTACGCCGATTTCTCGGCCGGCGCGCCGAGCATCACCCACGGCTTCTGACCGGGCCTCGCCCGGCGCTGCGCTTTCGATACCGGTAGCGCCGGGCCATGCCCGGCGGAAAGTCTGAAGGATTCAGGGGTGGTCTCATCCAATGAGACCCCTTGTCCGTAGGTTTCTTCAATGGAAACCATCCGCAAGCTGGCCATTCTGGCCGATGCCGCCAAGTACGACGCCTCCTGCGCCTCAAGCGGCTCGGGCAAGCGCGATTCGCGCGCCAGCGGCGGCATCGGCAGTACCGAAGGCATGGGCATCTGCCACAGCTATACGCCGGACGGTCGCTGTGTTTCGTTGCTGAAGATCCTGCTGACCAACTTCTGTGTCTACGACTGCGCCTACTGCGTGAACCGGGTATCGAGCAACGTGGCCCGCGCGCGCTTCAGCGTGGATGAAGTGGTCACCCTCACCCTGGACTTCTACAAGCGCAACTACATCGAAGGCCTGTTTCTTTCCAGCGGCATCATCCGCAATGCGGACTACACCATGGAGCAGATGGTGGAGGTGGCGCGGCAACTGCGCGAGGAACACCGCTACGCCGGCTACATCCACCTCAAGACCATTCCCGAGGCCTCGCCGGAACTGCTGGCCAGTGCCGGGCGCTACGCCGACCGCTTGTCGATCAACGTCGAACTGCCCACCGAAGCCGGCCTGAGCGCGCTGGCGCCGGAGAAAACCATGCAGTCGATCCGCGGCGCGATGGGCGAGCTGCGCTGGCGAATCGAGGAAGCGAAGGAGGCGCGCAAGGCACCCGCGATGGTCGCACCGGCGACCTCACGCAGCGCGCGCCCGCGCCCTCCCCGCTTCGCACCGGCCGGGCAGAGCACGCAGATGATCGTCGGCGCTGACGGTGCCAACGACCGGCAGATCCTGACCAGTGCCGACAGCCTGTATGGCAACTACCGCATGCGCCGGGTGTACTACTCGGCCTTCAGCCCGATTCCGGATGCCAGCCGCCAGCTGCCGCTGCAGCCGCCGCCCCTGCAGCGCGAACATCGCCTGTACCAGGCCGATTGGCTGCTGCGCTTCTATGGCTATGGCGTGGATGAAATCACCGATACCACCGGGGACGGCATGCTGGACCTGGATATCGACCCGAAGATGGCCTGGGCGCTCCGTCACCCCGAGCGTTTTCCCGTGGACCTCAACCGTGCACCGAAAGAGCTGCTGCTGCGCGTGCCCGGGCTGGGCGTGCGCAACGTGAAGCGCGTACTGATGGCACGCCGGCACGGCCGCCTGCGTGTGGCCGACGTGGCCCGGCTGAGGGCACCAATGAGCAAGCTGCTGCCCTTCGTGCAACTGGCTGACCATCACCCACGCAGGGCGCTGGACGATCCGGCGGCGCTGCGCGCGCAGCTGGCTCCGCCGCCGCGGCAGGGCTTGTTGTTCGATGCACCGCCCGCAGCCTGACGCGCAGCGCTGGTCGCTGCGGGTGGACCCGCCATGGTCGCTGGAAGCTTGGCGCGAGGCCGCGCGCGAGGCACTGCTGCGCGATGTGGCGCCGGCACAGCTGGACTGGTTGGAAGGCGGCGAGGCGTCGCTGCTGGATGCACCGGGCGTGCAGCAGGCGCCCCGGCCTGCCGACGCCAGCGTGCCCAGCGTGCCGCGCGACTTCCTCGAGCTGGCCGCGACCTGCCTGTGTCATCGCGAGCCGCAGCGGTTGGCCCTGCTGTATCGGCTGCTGTGGCGCATCGCCCACGGCGAACGCAGCGTGCTGTCCAACCCGGCCGATGCCGACGTGCTGCGGGCAACGGCCCTGGCCCATGCGGTGCGCCGCGACACCCACAAGATGAAGGCCTTCGTGCGCTTCCGCGAAGTGCCCGGCCAGGCCGATGCTTTCATCGCGTGGTTCGAGCCGGACCACAATATCGTCGAGCGGGTCGCGCCCTTCTTCGCGCGGCGTTTTACTGGCATGCGCTGGGCCATCCTCACGCCCGGCTGCAGCGTGCACTGGGATGGCCAAGCGCTGGCCTTCGGGCCTGGCGGCCGTCGCGAAGATGCCCCGGCCGAGGATGCGCGCGAATCGCTGTGGCAGACCTACTACGCGAACATCTTCAACCCGGCACGCCTGAACACCCGGATGATGCTGCAGGAAATGCCGGCGCGGTACTGGCGCAACCTGCCCGAGGCGCAGCTGCTGCCGGGGCTGGTGCGCGATGCCGCCGACCGCGTGCAGGAGATGCATGATCGGCCGGCGCAGGCGCCGCAACGGAAGATTCCGCAGCGTCCTGCGGCCGGGGTGGTTGAGGACGGGCCAGGGAGTCTGGAGGCACTGCGCCGGCAGGCCGCCGGCTGCCGCCAGTGCCCGCTGTGGGAACCCGCCACCCAGGTGGTGTTCGGCCAGGGCCCAGCCAATGCACGGGTGATGGTGATGGGTGAACAACCCGGCGACACCGAGGATCTGTGCGGCCGCCCGTTCGCCGGGCCGGCGGGCCAGCTGCTGGACCGGGCCCTGGCCGAACTCGGCATCGATCGCGCCACGCTGTACCTGACCAATGCAGTCAAGCATTTCCACCACGAACGACGCGGCAAGGTACGCCTGCACAAGCGGCCCGAAAGCCGCCACGTGCACGCCTGCCGGCCATGGCTGGTGGGCGAGATCGCGCGGGTACGGCCGCCTGTGATCGTGTGCCTGGGGGCAACGGCCGCCACGGCGCTGTTCGGCAGCGGCTTCAACCTGCTGCGCGACCGTGGCCGCTGGCACGTGCTGGAGGACGGCACCCGCGGCTATGCCACGGTACATCCGGCCTGGGTATTGCGGCAGAAGGATGAAACTCGCCGCGAGGAGGCCTATCGGTTGTTCCGCGATGATCTGCGGCAGGTGTTGGCGGCCGATTCCGTGCCCGCCGGGCATGGCCCGGCGCTACCACCAATTTCCGGCGGGTGAAACGGCGCCTCAGGCGGCGTCGAGCTGGTTTTCCGGGCGCGCGCGCTCGAAGGCGTCCACTGCCTGGCAGGCGGCCTCGATACGGCGCAGGGTCGGGTACGGCGCCAGATCCAGACCGAAGCGGTGCGCGTTGTAGAGTTGCGGCAGCAGACAGATGTCGGCCAGGCCGGGGCGGTCGCCGTGGCAGAAGGTGCCGGTGTCGCCGCTGTTGGCCAGCATCGCTTCCATTGCCGCGAAGCCTTCGGCGATCCAGTGCAGGGTCCACTGCGTGCGGGCGTCGGCCGTCAGCTGCAGGCTGCGCTCCAGGTACTGCATTACCCGCAGGTTGTTGATCGGGTGGATGTCGCAGGCCACCAGCTGGGCCAGCGCACGCACCCGCGCACGGCCGGCGGCGTCGGCCGGCAGCAGCGGCACCTGCGGGAAACGCTCGTCCAGGTATTCCAGGATCGCCAGCGACTGGGTCAGCGCGTGCCCTTCGTGCAGCAGGGTCGGTACCAACTGCTGCGGATTGAGCGCGCGATAGGCGTCGAAGTGCTGCTCGCCGCCTTCGCGCACCAGGTGCACCGGCCGTGCCTCGCAGGCCAGGCCCTTCAGCTCCAGGCCGATGCGCACACGGTAGGCGGCGCTGGATCGCCAGTAGGTATACAGCACGAGGCCGTCGTCGACCGGGCCGTCGTCAACCAGGATGTCCATCGCCGCCTCCATGCTCAGGGCTTGGCCGCCTGTTCGATGCGCTGCTCGATCGCACCGAAGATGCTGTTGCCGGCGGCATCGAGCATCTCGATACGGACCACGTCGCCGAAGGACATGAACGGCGTGCTCGGCTTGCCGTCGCGCAGGGTTTCCACCACGCGCTGCTCGGCGAAGCACGATGCGCCCTTGCTGGTGTCCTCGTTGGCGATGGTGCCCGAGCCGACAATGGTGCCGGCGCCCAGCGGACGGGTCTTGGCCGCATGCGCGACCAGCTGGGCGAAGTTGAACTGCATGTCCACGCCCGCTTCCGGCGCACCGAACCACTGGCCATTGATGTGGGTCAGCAGCGGCAGGTGCACCTTGCTGTCCTGCCAGGCGGCGCCCAGCTCATCGGGGGTGACGAACACCGGCGACAGCGCCGAACGCGGCTTGGACTGCAGGAAGCCGAAGCCCTTGGCCAGCTCGCCGGGGATCAGGTTGCGCAGCGAGACATCGTTGACCAGGCCGACCAGCTGGATATGGCCCGCAGCCTGTTCCGGGGTGGCCGCCATCGGCACGTCGTCGGTGATCACCACGATCTCTGCTTCCAGATCGATGCCGTAGTCCTCGCTGACCACCTTGACCGCGTCGCGCGGGCCATGGAAGCCGGCGCTGGTGGCCTGGTACATCAGCGGATCGCTGTAGAAACTTTCCGGCACCTCGGCGCCACGGGCACGGCGCACGCGCTCGACATGCGGCAGGTAAGCGCTGCCATCGACGAATTCATAGGCGCGCGGCATCGGCGCGGCCAGCGCCTGCGGATCGAGGTCGAACACGCCATCGGCGTCGCCGGCGTTGAGCGATTCGTACAGGGCGTTCAGGCGCGGCGCGATGTGGCTCCAGTCTTCCAGGGCCTGCTGCAGGGTGGCGGCAATGCCGGTGGCGCGCACGCCGTGGCGCAGGTCACGCGAGACGACGATCAGGGTGCCGTCGCGGCCGCCTTCCTTCAAAGAACCAAGCTTCATGGGTGGGTGTCCGGAGTCGTGGGCAAACAAGTTTCAAGTGTAATCAAATCTGCGGCGGCGCCAAGCTGCAGCGCGGCATCGGCCCACCCTACCGTAGTGGGGGGTTCGGCAGGGCTGCGCCCTGCACCTGCCGAGGCAACGGCACAAGCAACAGCCGGCTATCCGTGGGGTGGCGGGGCGGTGTGGGTAGGCAGGACACGCCGTAAACCCTTCCATGGGGGCTCGATGGCGCCATCCATGGCGCCAACGGTCCTGCCTACCCACACCGCCCCACCTCTGACAGATTCCCGATGTCTGGTAGATCCACGCCATGCGTGGATGAATCTCAATCGGAATCGAATATTTCGAATTGATTTGGAAGAGCATCCACGCATGGCGTGGATCTACTGCAGATCGCGGAAAACTGTCTAAGGCGAGGTGGGTCCGGTGGCGGGAGTGTCCGCGGCATGGATGCCGCGGCCAAGCCCCCAGGGACGGGTTTACGGCGTCTCCCGCTACCGGACCCACCCCGCCCCCTCAGGAAACCAGCTTTTGACGTTGACGTTGACGTTGCTTCGGCCTCTGCAGGTGCAGGGCGCAGCCCTGCAGTGAGAACCTTTACCTGAACAGGCCGTTTTGCGCGGGGTCTCAACCATCAGTTAGACTATGCGGGTCTGCAGCGGCCGTCCGTTTCCCTCCGGGATCGCCGGCGACCAGGGTCCGCCCTCTTCGCCCGCCCCCACTCCGACGCCGTTCGTCACGCATTCCAGCCTGCGCTTCGTGCCGGCTGCACCCAATTCTCGCAGCGCGGTTCACGGGAACGCTCCGAGTCAGCCGATCAGTTTGATCTGCCCCCGTCTGTCCGTTCGGACAGGCGTTAACTGTACTTGGAGCAATCTCAATGTCTTTTGAATCCCTGGGCCTTGCGCCCTTCCTGCTGCGTGCGCTCGCCGAGCAGGGCTACGAAACCCCGACCCCGATCCAGCAGCAGGCGATCCCGCTGGTGCTGGCCGGTCGCGACCTGCTGGCCGGCGCGCAGACCGGTACCGGCAAGACCGCCGCCTTCGGCCTGCCGCTGCTGCAGCACCTGGGCACCGCCTCGCAGGAAGTCCGCACCGGCCCGCGCAAGCCGCGCGCGCTGATCCTGGCCCCGACCCGCGAGCTGGCCACCCAGGTGCATGACAGCCTGCGCGGCTACAGCAAGTACCTGCGCATCCCCAGCGCCTGCATCTACGGCGGCGTCGGCATGGGCAACCAGCTGGACATCCTGCGCCGTGGCGTGGACCTGCTGGTGGCCTGCCCGGGCCGCCTGATCGACCACCTGGAGCGTCGCAGCATCGACCTGTCCGGCATTGAACTGCTGGTGCTGGACGAAGCCGACCGCATGCTGGACATGGGCTTCCTGCCCTCGATCAAGCGCATCCTGGCCAAGCTGCCCAAGCAGAACCGCCAGACCCTGCTGTTCTCGGCCACCTTCGAGGACAACATCCGCCAGCTGGCGCTGGAATTCATGCGCAACCCGGAGCAGATCCAGGTCACGCCGAAGAACACCGTTGCTGAAACCATCACCCACCGCGTGCATCCGGTCGATGGTGGCCGCAAGCGGGACCTGCTGCTGCACCTGCTGGCGCAGGACAGCCGCGAGCAGACCCTGGTGTTTGCGCGCACCAAGCATGGCAGCGACAAGCTGGCCGCGTTCCTGGAAAAGTCCGGCATCAAGACCGCCGCGATCCACGGCAACAAGAGCCAGGGCCAGCGCCTGCGTGCACTGGGCGACTTCAAGGCTGGCCGAGTGACCGTGCTGGTGGCCACCGATATTGCCGCGCGCGGTATCGACATCAACGAGCTGCCGAAGGTGATCAACTTCGACCTGCCGATGGTGGCCGAAGACTACGTGCACCGCATTGGCCGTACCGGCCGCAACGGTGCCACCGGCGAAGCGATCTCGCTGGTCGCGCAGGATGAAGTGAAGCTGCTGCGCGCGATCACGCGTCTGCTGGGCCGCGACATGGACATCCGCGATGTGCCGGGCTTCGAGCTGCAGGTGCCGATCCGCTGGGGCAACAGTGCACCGGGCAAGGCCGAGCACGAGACTGGTGAGCGCGCACCGCGCAAGAACCACGCGCGCCGTCCGCACGGCGATGCGCCGCGTCATGCGCATGCAGGCCCGAAGAAGGCCGGCGGCGGTCGTCGCGAAGGTGGCGGCAACGGCCAGCAGCGCGCAGGTGCGGGTGCGGGTGCGGGTCAGGGCCAGCGTCGTGGCGGTGCCGGTAATACCGGTGGCGGCCGTGGTCGCGGCCAGGGCGGCGGCGGCGGTCGCGCCAGCTGATCCCAGCTGACATGGATGGTGCTTCCCGCTGTGCGGGGGCTATCGAGGGACGGCGCTGACGCGCCGTCCCTTTTTTGTTGCTGGCGACCGTGAGTAGAAGCCGGCGGTGTGCTGCGCTGAGGGCGGATGGGCGTGGGGCCAGCGCAAAACACGCCGTAAACCCATCCATGGGGGCTCGGTCGGCGCATCCATGCGCCTCACGGCTTTGCGCTGGCCCCACGCCCATCCGCTTCAAGCATTGCCTGCGCCTTCTTGTCCCACCGGGTAGCCGGGAGAAGAAAGATCAAATTCAAGTTCAAGAGCAAACGCCGATGCAGATGCTTTTGTTTTTGATTTTGCCCTTGCTCCCGCCCTGGGGTTCGATGCGTCCGCGCCCGCAGGAAACTGTCGAGGGGAGGCCGGGCGGGCTGCGCAGGACCGTGAGGCGCATGGATGCGCCGATCGAGCTTACATGGATGTATTTACAGCGTGTCCTGCGCAGCCCGCCCGGCCTCCCCACCCCTATATCAACTGAAGCGCGTGCAGCCTCAACCCCGCGCTTTACTCGGATTCACCAGATTCCCGAAGAAGATCGCGTTGATCAGCAGCCGATCCGTGCCGTGCCAGTACTTGCGATGCGCCGGATCATCGGCAAACAAGACCACGTTGCCCTGGCCCTGTGCCGACACCAGCAGCCATGCACTGCCTGCCACCCGCGCGCGGTTGCGCTCGGACAGATAGCCGTTCACTCGCGGCGGCGTGTCGATGCGCACCACGGTCGAGAACGGATTCGCACTCGGTTGCAGCGTCACCGTGTTCTCCTTGTTGATCGCCAGCTGCCGGCGCGGCACGCCGAAGGCCAGCGGATGACTGGTATCCACATCAGCACTGAGGATGTTGCCGCTGACGCGCTCGATCGCGGCGATGTCGCGCTGGTCGCCGAACGCGCGGCGACTCTCGTCTCCCGCTTCTTCATCCTTGCCGAGCTTCTCGCCGTCGGCCAGCTTCTGTTCAATCGCCCATTTCGAGGCACTGCCGTAGGTCACCAGTGAACCGCCGGCCTGTACCCAGCGCTTCAAAGCAGCCACCGCCGCGGCATCGACGCCGGTGTAGGTACCTCCGGACAATACAATCGTGGTGTAGCGGTCCAAGGGCACCTTGCCCAGTTGCTGCGGATCCAGCTTGCTGGCTGGCAGATGCAGTTGCTGGTCAAGCAGGAACCACGCTGATCCGATTTCGGTGGCCGCCACACCCTCGCCCATTATCAATGCCACCGCCGGCTTGCGCAGCGCCTTTACGCCATCACTGCCGAGGTCGATGCCCTCGCGGCTGCGGCCACTGGACAGTGCGTGCACCTGCACACCTGCCTCGCGCGCTGCAGACGTCACTGCCTCAAGCAGTGCCGCACCCTGCAGCGACTGCCCGGCGACCGGGATGACCAGGCTGCCGGCGGCGAAGCTGACGTCGCCTTGCGCGGTCGCGGTGGTGAACGGCTGGAATGCCGCACGCGTGCTCAAACCCTTTTCCTGCAGCACTGCCAGTGCGCGCCCAGCGTTGTAGTCGCGCCAGTCGATGACATAGGCGAATCCAGCCTGGCCGCCGAGTACTGCACCCTGCTCTGCCAGCAGCGCGGTCACCCGCGCCCCACCGTCAACGCGGCTGCGGCTGCCGGCGAATGCCACGCCATACGCCGGCGCGATCGCATAGCTGGTGCTGCCGTAGAACACATCACCCTTGATCGGCGGCGTCTCGGCAAAGATCGAATGCACCAGGCGGAACTGCGCCTGCTGCACCGGCACCACGTAGGCACTGCCGGCATCGAAGCGCTGCCCGTCGACAGTGACTGCACGATCCAGCGCGCGCACCTCGATACGGTGCAGCAGCAACAATTCCAGCAGGCGCCGGGTCAGTGCCGGATCATGCTTATCGCCAAACACGAAGCTCTTCACCGGCTGCTGTGCGGCCTGCTTCAGCGCGCTCTGGAAGAACTGCTTCTGCAGGTCAAACAGGCCGCTGCGCTCGGTTACCGCGCCACGCACGGTGCCCAGGCCGGTAGCGACCTGATTGCGGATGGTGAACGGGAAGGTCAGCAGGCCATTCACCGATTCCTGCACGCGGCCGCGCGAGCTGGCCTGCTCGACGGTAACGCCAACAGCACCATGGAAATCCGGGTAGGTGGAGCCGTACACCGGTGAGAAGTTGTCGAAATTCTCGCCGGTGTAGTACAGCGAACCCAAGGCATCCAGCGCCTGTGCGTGATACTTGGCCAGGGTCTTGTTGAATTCATACGACGCCGCCGGAATCAGCGGGCTGTGCATGCTCTTCGGCGAGGGCTCGAAGTAGTAGGTGCTGTCCTTGCCCATCTCGTGGAAGTCGATCTGCACGTTCGGGTACCACTGGTGGAACACCTCCACTTTCGGCCGTGAGTCCTGCTGGGTCAGGGCCAGCCAGTCGCGGTTGAGATCGGTGAAGTAGTGGTTGGTGCGCCCCTGCGGGAACGGCTCGACGTGCTCCTTGTCGGCCGGGTCGGCCGAGGCCGGATCGGAGGCCCAGGCGTTGTGCCAGTTGGCGGCGCGATCGCGGCCGTCCGGGTTCTGCGCTGGGTCGAACAGCACCACTGCCTGCTGCAGCCATTGCTGGGTTTCGGCACTGCGGTTGGCCACCAGGTAGTACGCCGTCAGCATCGCCGCCTCGGCACTGGAGGTCTCGTTGCCGTGCACGCTGTAGCCCAGCCACACCACCACCGGGCTATCGCCCGCCGCGCTGCGCGGCTGCGCCGGATCGGCCAGGGTCGCGTGCTGCTGGCGGATCTGTTCCAGCCGCGCGTGGTTGCCGGCGGCAGTCACGGTGGCGATCAACAGCGGGCGGCCTTCATAGCTGCGGCCGATCTCGCGCACGTTGATCTTGTCCGAGCGTTTCGCCAGTTCCTGGAAGTACGCCACCAGCTGGTCGTGCCGGGTGTAGCGGCTGCCGATCGGATAGCCGAGGAACTGCTCCGGCGTGGGCACCGCTGCATCGAACGCTGCAGCATCCGTGACCTGCGGGAAGAAGTACGCGCTCTGTGCCTGCGCCGGCTGCGGCGAGGACAGTGCGGTGGCGGCGGCAAGCAGCAACGGAAGAACGGCACGGCGATGCAAGGACACGGTGACTCCCCTGGAACACAACGGCAGACAGTCGCGCGGCCGGTCCCTTCAGGTGACCGGCCGCGGCGGATGGATCAGAAGCGGTAATCGAAGCCCAGCGTGAAGTAGCGGCCACGCAGGTCGTACTGGCTGAAGTCGTACGGCGCGCGGATGCCCGGGAACGAGGCGTCGTACGGCGGCGTCTTGTCGGCCAGGTTCTGCACCTTGGCGTACAGCGTCAGCTTGTCGATGCCGGTGTAGGCCAGGTACAGGTCGTACTGGCTGTAGCTGCCGACCTGCTGCTGCACGGCTTTGGCGGCGGTGCTCGCTTCCTGGCGATAGCTGCTGGTGTAGTACCAGGTCACCGCCGCGTTGAAGTCACCGTACTTCCAGTCCAGCGTGGTGGTGGCCTTGTCCTTGGGCAGTGTCGCGCCCAGGTTGCTGCCGGCATAGTCCATCAGCTGGCCGCCGACCACGGTCGGGCGACGGTAGTCGCGCACGTGGGTGAAGGCCGAGGACACGGTGAAGTCACCGAACGCAACGGTCGGGATGCGCTGGCGCAGCTCGACGTCGATGCCCGAAGTCTTCAGCTCGCTCAGGTTCTGGTAGCGGTTGTAGACCGCCTGCAGCTTGCCGCGTTCATCGCGCTGCACGGCACCGGCGACATTGTCGTTGACCAGGGTCTGGGTGTTGTTGGTACCGACCAGGTTGTCCAGCTGGATGCGGTAGTAATCGATGCTCAGGTTGGTGTTCGCCCACGGCGACAACACCACGCCGAAGTTCACGCTCTTGGTGCGCTCTGGCTTCAACTCATTGTTGCCGACGGTGAAGAAGGTCGGGTTCTGGCGCGAACCCGGCACGTCCGGATCACGCGGATCGACCACGCTGCCGTAGGCGATGCTGGTGCTGTTGGAGTTTTCCGACAGCGACGGTGCACGGAAGCCCTTCGAGGCGGACGCACGCACCAGCAGGAAGTCCAGCGGCTGCCAGCGCAGGCCGATCTTCGGTGAGAACGCATCGCCGAAGTCATCGTAGTGATCGGCACGCGCGGCGGCGGACAGCTCCAGCGTCGAAGCCAGCGGCACGTTCACTTCGGCGTAGGCGGCACTGACCTGGCGCTTGCCGTGCACTTCGGCGATGGCCGGGCGCACCTGCAGGCCGGCGTCGATCTGCCACGGGTTGTTGGAATCGAGCTTCTCGCGGCGCCACTCGGCACCGGCAGCGAAGCCGATCTCACCGGCCCAGGTGTGGCCCAGGCTACCGGAAATCTTGGCGTCGATGCCCTGCAGCTTGGACTCGGCCGGGCGCAGCGTGGCGATGTTGATCGAATCGCGCACCGACTGCGGCGTGGCCGCCGGGTTGAGCAGGTTGTAGCTGCCCGTGGCCAGCGCATCGGCCAGCGCCCAGCGGTTGGCGAAGCCACCGGACACGCTCTCGCGCTCGCTGCTGCGTGCACCGAATGCGGCCACTTCCCAGTCCCAGTTGGCGGTAGTGCCGCGCAGGCCGAACACGCCGCGATAGGCGGTGGAGCGGTTGGTCTTGAGCGTGCCACCCAGGTCGAAGAAGGTGTATTCGATCGGAATCGCACGGCCGTACGGGTTGTACGGATTGTTGGCCGGCAGCAGCGACGACACCGGCTCGGCCAGGCCGCTGTCTGCGTTCAATGCAAAGCGGCCGCTCTCCAGGGTGAAGAACGGGCTGCTGCCGAACCACGCGGTGCTCTTGATCTGGCTGTACAGCACTTCGCCGAAGGCTTCGACGTTGTCGTTCAGGCGGAAGGTACCGTTTGCGTAGGCCTGGTAACGCTTGGTCGAGGGGATCAGCGTGGTGAACGGCGCCTGGTTGAAGCCGCAGGTATCACCGGACAGGCCATCGATCGGCGCGCTGGCGACGCGGGTGGTGCCGGCCGGGCAGTTGCCGTTGGCATCGAGCATGGGCACCGACGCGCCGTTGACCAGGTAGCGCGCGCCCTTGGCCGACCAGCCGTTCCAGCGACCACCGGGCGAGTCGGTGTAGATGCCGCTCTTGGTCAGGTTGCGTTCGTCCTGGTCCAGGCGTTCGCGGTTGTAGCCCTGCAGGCTGAAGAGGATGTTGTAACCGTCGGTGTCGAGATCACCGAGGCCGCCGACGAACTTCAGGTTCTGCTCGTGCAGGCCGCCCTGGTCGGCACCGCCGAAGCTGCCGCCGATCTCGGCGCCTTCGAAGTTCTGCCGGGTGATGATGTTGACCACGCCGGCCACGGCGTCGGAGCCGTACACCGCCGAGGCGCCGTCTTTCAGCACTTCGATGCGCTCGACCGCGACCAGCGGCAGCGCGTTGAGATCGACGAAGGTGTCGGACAGGCCACCGGCCGGGAAGCCGTAGTTGGCCAGGCGGCGGCCGTTGAGCAGCACCAGCGTGTTTTTCTGCGAGAGGCCACGCAGGCCGATGCCGGCCGAGCCGGAGGCCCAGCCGTTGTTGGTGGTTTCGTTGCTGGCGTTGCCGGTGTTGGCCGAGATCGAACGCAGCACGTCGGCCACGGTGGCCTTGCCGGTCTGTTCCAGCTGCTGTCGGCCGATCACCTGCACCGGGTTGGAGGCCTCGGTATCGGTGCGCTTGATGTTGGAACCGGTGACGCGCACGGCAGCCAGGGTGCTGGCGTCGCCACTGGCGGCGGCGGAGGTTTCGGCGGCGGCGGACAAAGGCGCGGCCAGAGCGACGGCCAGGGCCGCCACGAGCAGGGTGTGCTTGGGCATGACGATGTGGGGGAGGTAGTAAGGGCGACGAAGTTCCGCAGTAGTCCATGCCTGGCCGGGGTCCGGCCAATAACATCTCTTCATACGGATATAAGAGAAACTATCATCTCTTCATCCGGATGGAAAGAATTACTTCACGAAAGCCCAACATCCGCTCAGGCTGGCCCCTCGCCTGCGGCGTACAATCGCGCCATGGAAATCTTCAAAGTCTTCATGCTCGAGGCGGCGCACCGTCTCCCCAACGTGCCGCCGGGGCACAAGTGCGCGCGCCTGCACGGCCACTCGTTCCGGGTGGAACTGAAGGTCGAGGGTGAACCCGGCGCGCAGACCGGCTGGATCATGGACTTCGGCGACGTCAAGGCGGCCTTCCAGCCGATCTACGACCGCCTGGACCATCACTACCTCAATGACATCCCCGGCCTGGAGAACCCGACCAGCGAGAACCTGGCGGTGTGGATCTGGAACGAACTCAAGCCCAGTCTGCCGGCGCTGAGCGAGATCACCGTGCACGAAACCTGCACCTCCGGCTGTCGTTACCGCGGCCCGGCGGCCTGATCAACCCATTGATCTGAAAGGTGTTTCAAAGGCGCCTTGGGCGCCTTTGTTATTTTTGTTGCATTGCGGCATCAAGGGCGTATGCTGCATTGCATCAAGTCACTTCCTGACGCCCATGGCCGCCTTCAGCGATCGCTTCAGTGATGCCACCCGCCAGCTCGCCGCCGCGGCAACGCGCGCGAACCGGTTGGCGTTGGAGAACGCGGAAAGCATGTTCGGCGTGCAGCTGAAGGTGATGGAGCGCAACCTGACCGCGACCGGCGGCTGGCTGGGCGAACTGGCCCGCGGCGAGGATGCGGCCGGGACGCTGTCCAAGGGCACACAGCTGTGGCAGGACAACCTGCAGCGGCTGGGCCAGGCCCAGCAGGACGTGGTCGGTCTCGGGCTTCAGGCCAGCAAGGCCTGGTCCGAACTGGTGCAGGGCTACAACGAATCAACGGCGGACGCGGGCAACCACTGACGCGACGCAATGCTCATTGCGTGGGTCCCTCCCCCCACGCAATCCGGACCCGGCAGATCCCTCCCTCTGCCGGGTCTTTTTTTGCCTGGCGTTTGGATACCGAAGTGCGTCTTCGTCCGACGTCTCTGCGAGCTGAAGGGCCCCGCCGGGGCGGGCAGGGCCTGGGCAAATGTCCCCCGGCGCCGGCCGTTGGCCGTCACCTCCTCCTTTACTTTGCCCAGACCCCTGCCCACCCCGACGAGGCTCGGCGTGCGGTGAGTAGAGCGCAGCGCTCGCGGCCGCCTTTCTTAAGGAGGCGCCGACGAACTCCGAACGCAGGGCGGATGCCCTTGCGTACGAAGTAAAGGGGGAGGTGACGGCCAACGGCCGGCGCCGGAGGACATTCGTACGCAAGGGCATACGCCCTGCGCCGCGCAGAACAAACCGCGAAGGAACCTCAGCGCCCGCGGCCACCATGCCAATGCTGGTGCCACGCCTGGAACATCAACACGTTCCACAGGTGCGTGTGCCACTTGCGCTCACCCCGCAGGAACGCCTCCCAGATGCCACGCACCCGTGCCGCATCGAAGCAGCCCTGGTTGCGCAGCAGCTGCGGGTCCAGCAGTGCTTCCGCCCAGTCGCGCAGCGGGCCCGCCAGCCAGCGCGCCATCGGCGGACCGAAGCCGCGCTTGGGACGGTACACCAGCGGTTCCGGCAGGTAGCGCGCCAACAGGTGCTTCAGGATCAGTTTGTGCTCACCGTCGTGGTACTTCAGGTGCTGCGGCAGGCGCCAGGCCAACCGCACCACCTCCATGTCCAGCAGCGGCGCGCGGGTTTCCACGCCCGCCGCCATCCCGGCACGGTCGACCTTGGCGAGGATGCCCTCAGCCAGGTCCATCCGGAAATCCAGCAGCTGGATGCGGGCTTCCGCCGGAAGCGCGGTGTCCTGCTGCTGGAAGATCGTCATCGGCTCGCGCGCCCCCAGCACCACCTGTGCCGGTTGCCGCCAGCGGGTCACGCGCTGCAGGTAATGCCCTTCCACATCATTGGCGGCAACCTCGGCCACCAACGCACGCCAGCCGCCCAGACGGCCACGCTCCACGTTCATGCGGTTGCCGCTGCGCCGCGCGAGATCGCGCACCCAGTCCGGCAGGCCACCGCACAGGCGCGCATTGCGCAGTGCGCGGCCATAGCTGGGGTGGCCGAAGAACAGTTCATCGCCACCGTCGCCGGTGAGCGCCACCGGCTTGCGTGCCCCCAGCAGTTCACTGGCCAGCAGGGTCGGCAGCTGCGAGGCGTCGGCGAACGGCTCGCACCAGACTTGTGGCAGCCGCTGCAGCAGATCCAGGCCCTGCCGCGCATCCATCCGGTGCAGGTGATGCTGTACGCCAAGATGCCGCGCGACCTGCGAGGCCCAATCGCTCTCGTCATGACCGGGATCATCGAAGCCCACCGTCCACGCTTCGATCGGCAGCGTCGACTGTGCCTGCATCATCGCCGTCACCAGCGACGAGTCGGTGCCGCCGGACAGGAACGCGCCACAGGCCAGTGGCGAATGCATGCGTGCGGCGATGGCCTTCTGCAGCACGGTTTCCAGCTGGTCGGTGGCCTGCTCCAGGCTGGGCGCGGGGTGCAAGGGTTCCTGCAGGGCGCTGTGCATCGCATCGCGTGCGCACCAATAGCGCGAACCACCCTTCGCGGCCTGGCCGGATCCGCCGGCGGCGTGATCGTTCAGGTCTATACGCAGCATCGCGCCCGCCACCAGCTTGTGGATGCCACGGTAGATCGTGTGCGGCGCCGGCACATAGTCGTGGCGCAGCAGCAGGCTCAACGCATCCTGGTCGATGCTCGGCGCGAAGCCGGCAAACGCCTGCAGCGCCTTCATCTCGGAGGCGAACAGGAACTTGCCCTCGTACCAGCCGTAGTACAGCGGCCGCTCGCCGACCGGGTCACGTGCCAGCCACAGCGCACGCGACTCCCGATCCCATACGCTGAAGCCGAATGCACCTTCGATACGGGACAGTGCCCGCTCCACGCCCCATTCGACAATCGCCTGCAGCAGCAGCCGGGCATCGCTGCAGCTGCGCGGCAGATCGCGCAGCTGAGACTGCAGGTCGGCGCGGTTGTAGAGGCGGCCGTCCAGGCACAACACGTAGCGGCCACAGTCCGAGCTCAGCGGCTGCAGCGGGGTGTCGGTCGGCGCCCGGCAGTGGCCCAGCGCCAGGCCAGCCTCGGCGTCGGTCCAGTAACCGATGCGGCCCCTGCCCCGCTGCTGCAGGGCGCGCAGCATCGGCGCCAGCTGCTGCAGCAGGTGCTCGTCTTCGGCGGGCGGCAGCCAGGCGCCGACCACGCCGCTCATCGGGCACCTCCGCAGCGGCAGCGGCGGGACGGGTTCAGCAGGCAGGGGGCGGCGGGCGACATGGCAACGGCACGCGGAGCGGAGGAGACTCCATGCTCGGCGCCCCACCTGCCCCGCGTCAGTCGCTTTGCTGTCAGCGATGGTCACCAGACGTATCACGAAGGTAACGTTTTGTAACGGCAACAAGCTATGCTGGACGCCAAGTTGTTGCCAGGCCTGAGGCCCGGCCCGCGCGCCAGCAACCCCGGCTGAATGGCGCCCGCCCCCTGGACCCGGGTGGCCCGACGGCTGGGATAGCATCGCCGCGCTCGTGCCGTGGCGGTACGTATGCCCCACGGAGGCCTTGAAAATGCTGGATATCGTACTGGTCGAAGACGATGCCCGCCTCGGTACGATGGTCAGCGACTATCTGCAGCGGCATGGTTACCAGGTCGCCCATGAGCGCAGTGGCGAGCGCGCAGTGGCCCGTATCCTGGCCGAGAAACCGGCGCTGGTCCTGCTCGATGTCGGCCTGCCCGACCAGGATGGTTTCGAAGTGTGTCGGCAGATCCGGCCCCACTATGACGGCATCATCTGCGTGCTGACTGCCCGTACCGACAACATCGACCAGGTCCTGGGCCTGGAGCTGGGTGCCGACGATTACATCGGCAAGCCGATCGAGCCACGGGTATTGCTGGCCCGCCTGCGTGCCCACCTGCGCCGCCACCGCCGGGTCGAGCCGCGTGACGGCAGCCTGCGCTTCGGCGAGCTGAGCATCGACCCGTCCACCCGCAACGTGCACCTGCAGGGCAGCCTGCTGGAACTGACCACTGCCGAGTTCGACCTGCTGTTCCTGCTGGCCAGCAACGCCGGCCAGATCCTCGACCGCGACGCGCTGCTGCGCGGCCTGCGAGGGATTGCCTTCGATGGCCTGGACCGCTCGATCGACGCACGCATCTCGCGCCTGCGCCGCAAGCTGGGTGACAACCCGGAACAACCGGAACGGATCAAGACCGTGCGCGGCCGTGGCTACCTGTTCAGCCGCTCGGCATGGGGATGAAGCGTACGCAGTCGGCCATGCGTGGCCACGCCTTCCACTTCCTGCGCTACGGCATCGGCTTCCTGGTCGCCCACCTGCTGCTGATCGTGCTCGGCCTGTGGGCCTGGGACGCCCTGCTGGAGGACCGCACCGAAGCGGGGCTTCAGGCCGAGATGCGTGGCACCCATGCGCTGCTGCAGCAACGCTTTGCGGAGACGCCGCGCGACCAGTGGCCGGCGCTGGCGCGGGGGCTCGACGCCGACTTCGCCTATGCGCTGCGGATGGTGCCGCTGGCCGAGGCGGAGAAGGAACTGCCGGCCAGCCAGCGACCGCCGTTCAACAATGGCCGGGTGCAGATCGACCTGGAGCATATGCGCAGCCTGCAGCGGATCGGCGACAGCGATTATGCGGTGATGCTGGGGCCACTGGACGAAGCGCTGCCCGACGAGGGCTGGCAGGACAGCGAAGTGTCCGGCGTGGCGATCCTGCTGCTGATCCTGATGGTGGCCGTGGCGCTGCCGATGTACGTGATGGTCTACCGCCTGTGGCGCGACGTCTCGCAACTGGCCCAGGCGGCACGGCAGATGCGCGACGGCCAGCTGGACACGCGTGCGCCGCGTGCCGGTACCGCACTGGTGCGGCCGCTGGCCAATGCCTTCAACCATATGGCCGAGCAGCTGCAGCAGCTGCTGGAAAGCCAGCGCGTGCTGGCCCAGGCAGTGGCGCATGAAGTGCGCACGCCGCTGGCGCGGATGCGCTTCGGCCTGGCCGACCTGGAAGACACCGCGCTGGACGAGGTACAGCGCGATGCGCTGGGCGGCCTGCGCACCGATGTCGATCGCCTGCAGCACCTGACCGATGCCGGTGTCGAGTACGCCGCGCTGGGCCGCTGCCATCAACTGACCCGCCAGCGCCTGCAACTGGCAACGCTGGTACGCGGCGTGGTAGCCCAGTTCGCACCGTTGCCGATGCCGGTGCAGCAGGCGCTGTCGCCGGCAGGCCTGGTCAACGTCAACCGCCACATGCTGGAACTGGCGCTGCGCAACCTGCTTGGCAATGCCCTGCGTTACGCGCGGCGGCAGATCCGCATTGCCAGCACGGTCAACGACGGCTGGCTGTGCCTGCAGGTGGAGGATGACGGCCCTGGCATCGCACCCGAACTGCGCGGCCAGGTGCTGCAGCCGTATGTGCGGCTGGACCCGGGCAGCCCGGGTTTCGGCCTCGGCCTGGCGCTGGTGCAGGTGGTGGCCGACAAGCATGGCGGCCACGTCGAAGTGACCGATTCGGAGCTGGGCGGCGCCTGCATCCGCCTGCACGTGCCGCTGGAGAGCGGCAGTGTCGTGGAGGACGAGGCGGCCTGCTAGGCCGCCGGTTCCGCGCGCGGCAGCGCAAACACGAACAGCGCGCCGCGCTCACTGTCGCGCAGTTCGATACGGCGGCCATGCAGCTGCACGATGCGCTGCACGATCAGCAGGCCGAGGCCACCGTTCTCGCCACGGCGCGCGCCCAGCGCGGCCGGCGCCTGGAACAGCTGCGAACGCAGCGCCGGCGCCACGCCGGGACCATCATCGGTCACGCTCACCTCCACGCTGTCGAGGGTCGCACGCAGGCTCACCTCGATCCGGCCACCTTCAGGCGCGTGCCGCAACGCGTTGTCGAGCAGGTTGGTCAGCACCCGCTCGACCAGACCGAGATCGGCACGCACCAGCGGCAGGCCGGGCGGGAATTCCGCGTGCAGGTACTGGTTGCGCGCCTGCGCCGCCAGTTCGAATTTCTGCAGCACGTCCTGCAGCAGCTCCGGCAGCGCGAACACCTCCCACTCCAGCCGCACTTCGCCATGCTCCAGCCGCGCAAGCTCGAACAGCGCGCGTGCCAGCCGGCCAACCTTGGCACTCTGCGCCAGCGCGATGCCGAGATAACGCCGGCGCTCATCCGGCGACAGCGTGGCGTCCTTCAACGCCAGCGTTTCCAGATAGCCGTGCAGCGACGACAACGGTGTGCGCAGGTCATGCGAAATATTGGCCACCAGCTCACGCCGCTGCAGGTCCTGCTGGCGCAGCTGCTGCCATTGCTCGCCCAGCCGCTGCGCCATCTGCGCATGTGCATGTTCGAGGATCACCAGTTCATCGCGCTCACCCGGGCGCAGCGGCGCTGGTGGCGGCAACGGTGTCGGCGCATCGATATCAAACGCCTGGATGCGCCGGGTCAGTCGCCGCAGCGGGCGGGTCACCCAGTAGAACGCCACCAGCCCGGCCAGCAGGCCAAGGCCACCCACCAGCACCACCGACCACAGCGTGGTGTTCCATTGGCTGCCGGCGGCGAGATCGTCGGCCAGCATCTGCCGGTGCTCGCCGACCAACACCACGTACACGTAGCCGGCCGGCCGGCCCTGCACGATCAACGGCGCGGCACTGAATACCTTGCGGCCGTCTGCGCTGCGCGGGTCATCGCCCAGGATCGGCAATGGCGCACCGGCCAGCAGGCGACGCAGCGGCGCCACGTCCACCCGGTTGCGCACCAGATGGCCACTGGGCGCATCGTGGCCGAGGATGCGGCCCTGGTCGTCCAGCAGGTAGACCTCGACGCTGGGATTGACCGCCATCAATTGACCGAACAGCGCGCGCACCGCAGCATCGCGCATGCCGCTGGTGTCCATCAGTTCACTGCGCTGGGCGATGTGCTCGGCCAGGCCCAGCGACAGCCGCTGCACCACTTCCTGCTCGTGGCGGGTATTGGCGCGCATCTGCAGCGCCAGCAGCGCCATGCAGCACATCAGCATCAGCGCGGCGATCACCACCGCCAGCTTCTGCCACAGGTTCGGCTTGATCATGCTGCCGCCCCGGCCGGGTCGACCAGCTTGTAGCCGCGGCCCCACACCGTCAGCAGCCGCCGCGGATTGGCCGGATCAGGCTCGATCTTGCTGCGCAGGCGGTTGATATGGGTGTTGACCGTGTGCTCGTAACCATCGTGCTGGTAACCCCAGACCTGGTTGAGCAGTTCCATGCGTGCGAACACCTGGTCCGGATGACGGGCGAAGAACAGCAGCAGGTCGAACTCACGCGGGGTCAGCTCCAACGCATTGCCATCGACCGAAGCGGTGCGCGCGACCGGGTCCAGCTGCAGCCCGCCCAGTTCGATCGCGCCGGCATCGATGCGTGCACTCTGCGCCATCGCCTCGGCCCGGCGCAGCAATGCCCGCACCCGCGCTACCAGCTCCGGCATCGAAAAGGGCTTTGCCAGGTAGTCGTCCGCGCCCAGCTCCAGGCCGACGATGCGCTGGGTTTCGCTGCCGCGCGCGCTGATGATGATGATCGGCACGTAACGTGCCATCGCGCGTGCGCGCTGGCAGACCTGCAGGCCATCCACGCCCGGCAGCATCACGTCCAGCACCAGCGCATCCCACGGGCCTTCCTGTTCGAGCAGGCGCAGGCCGGCGTCGCCGCTGGCGGCATGGGCCACGTCGTAGCCCTCATCGCCCAGATGCATGCGCAGCAGGTCGGCGATGTGGGCATCGTCTTCAACGATCAGCACGCGTTTGGTGGACATCGGCAGCTCGGGGCCAGTGGGGAGGCTGCCCGCATTGTGGCGCGGGATGGCCGCCGATACCTCACGAAAAATTGAATCCTGCGTGAGGATTCGTTGACCCGGGCGGGCGCAGCATGGCCCCGTCGCCCCTTCCCGGAGTCCGCCATGTCCCTGTCCCGCCGCCACCTGCTGGGCCTGGGCGGTGTTGCCACCGCCGCCGGCCTGCTCGGCCTGGGGGCCTGCAGCCGCGCCGCCACGGCCGCCGCCGAAGCGCGCCCGTCGCGACAGTTCGAGGTCATGCACAGTGATGCGGACTGGCGCCAGCGCCTGACCCCGGCGCAATACGCGGTGCTGCGCCAGCAGGCAACCGAGCGCCCCTACAGCAGCCCGCTCAACAAGGAACACCGCCAGGGCACTTTCGCCTGCGCGGGTTGTGCGCTGCCGCTGTTCTCCTCCTCCACCAAGTTCGAGAGCGGCACCGGCTGGCCCAGTTTCTGGGCGCCGCTGCACAACGCCCTCGGCGAAGACCGCGACGTCACCTTCGGCATGCTGCGGGTGGAGGTGCACTGCCGCCGCTGTGGTGGCCATCTCGGCCATGTGTTCAATGACGGCCCGCGCCCGACCGGCCTGCGCTACTGCATGAATGGTGCGGCGATGGTGTTCGCTCCCGGCGCCGCTGATGCCGGCACTGCCGATGGCTGGCGGGTGCCGCTCGGTTCTTCCTCTGCTTCCGGAGCCTGACGATGCTGCTGTTGCTGCTTGCCTATCTCGGGGGCGCGCTGACCCTGCTCAGCCCCTGCATCCTGCCGGTGCTGCCGTTCGTCTTTGCGCGCGCCGACCGTCCGTTCCTGCGCAGCACGTTGCCATTGCTGCTGGGCATGGCGCTCACCTTCACCGTGGTCGCCAGCCTGGCGGCGGTCGGCAGCCAATGGGTGGCGCAGGCCAACCAGATCGGGCGCTGGATTGCCCTGCTGCTGATGGCGCTGTTCGCGGTCGCCCTGTTGTGGCCGCGGCTGGCCGACCACCTGCTGGCGCCGTTCCAGCGTGTGGGTGCCCGCTTGAGCGCGCGTGCCGATGCCGCCGACGCAGCGGGTCGTGGCGGCGTGTGGACCTCGCTGCTGATCGGTATCGCCACTGGATTGCTGTGGGCACCGTGCGCCGGTCCGATCCTGGGCCTGGTGCTGACCGGCGCTGCCCTGCATGGCGCCAGCGCTGGCACCAGCACCTTGCTGCTGGCGTATGCGCTGGGCGCGATCACCGCACTGGCGCTGGCGGTGTGGGTAGGTGGGCGCGTATTCCGTGCGCTGCAGGCCCGCCTTGGCCTGGGCGACGTCGTGCGCAAGGTGCTGGGCGTGGCCGCGCTGCTGGCGGTGGTGGCGATCGGCCTGGGCTGGGATACCGGCCTGCTGACACGTCTTTCAACGGTCAGTACCGCACGCATCGAGCAGGGCCTGCTGGACGCGGTACCCGGCGCGCAGCCGGCGGCACCGCCGATGATGATGATGGCCGGTTCCAACGCCGCTGCCGACGCACCGCTGCCGGTGGAAGGCACCCTGCCTGCGCTGGACGGCGCCACCGGCTGGCTCAACAGTCCGCCGCTGAGCGCGGGGCAGCTGCGCGGCAAGGTAGTGCTGGTCGATTTCTGGACGTACTCGTGCATCAACTGCCTGCGCGCAATGCCGTTCGTGCACGAATGGGAGCGCCGCTACCGCGACCACGGCCTGGTGGTGATCGGCGTGCACACGCCGGAGTTTGCCTTCGAGCGTGACCCGCGCAACGTGATGAAGGCGGTGCAGCAACTGAAGGTCGAATACCCGGTGGCGCTCGACAATCAGTATTCCATCTGGCGCGCGTTCAACAACCGCTACTGGCCGGCGCAGTACTTCATCGATGCACAGGGCAACATTCGCGGCCACCAGTTCGGCGAGGGCAATTACGCGCGCTCGGAACAGGTGATCCGTCGCCTGCTGACCGAAGCGGGCCAGACCCACCTGCCGCCACCGGCTGATCCCGCCGCCGCCGATCTGAAGGGTGTGGCTGCGCAGGCCGACATGGGCAATCTGCGCTCGCCGGAAACCTATCTGGGCCACGCCCGCGCCGAGCAGTTCGCCTCGCCCGGCGGGCAGCGTAGCGACACCTCGTTCGACTACACCTTGCCGGCCACCCTCGCGTTGAACCAGTGGGGACTGTCCGGGCGCTGGACCGTCACCGACGAAGCGGCACAGCTGCAGCAGGCCGGTGGACGCATCGCCTTCCAGTTCCATGCGCGCGACCTGCACCTGGTGCTGGCGCCGCACCAGGAAGGAAAGCCGCTGCGCTTCCGCGTCTGGCTGGACGGCAAGCCACTGCCCGCCGCCGATGCCGGCAGCGATGTCGGCACCGATGGCAGCGGTGTGGTCGACGAGCACCGCCTGTACCAGCTGATCCGCCAGAGCGGCCCGGTCGGCCCGCATCGCTTCGAGATCGAGTTCCTCGACGCGGGCGTGCAGGCCTATGCCTTCACCTTTGGTTGAACCGGGAGCACACGATGAAACTCTCCTTTGAACAAGGCATCGCGGCCGGCGTTGCAGGTCTGGTGGCCACGGCATTGATCGCCGGTGTGCTGCTCGTTGACCACGGCGCCATCGCGGCACCGGTCGAAGCCAGCGCGCAGGCCCAGGCACTGCCGGCGCCCAGCGGCGATGCCGCGTTCCGCGATGACGCCACCCACGCCAGCGTGGTGTTTGCTGGCGGCTGCTTCTGGGGCGTGCAGGGCGTGTTCCAGCACGTCAAGGGCGTGAGCAATGCGGTATCCGGCTACATCGGTGGCAGCGGCACCGATGCGCGCTACGAGCGCGTCAGCAGCGGACGCACCGGCCACGCCGAGGCGGTGAAGATCGACTACGACCCGCGCCAGGTCAGCTACGGGCAGTTGATGCAGGTGTTCTTCTCGGTTGCGCACGACCCGACCCAGCTCAACCGCCAGGGACCGGACCATGGCAGCCAGTATCGATCGGCGATCTTCAGCGATGACGCCCGCCAGCAGGCGGCCAGCCGTGCCTACATCGCCCAGCTCGGCCAGGCCGGCAGCTACCGCGCGCCGATCGTCACCCAGCTCGGCAGCGGCCAGCGCTTCTACCCGGCCGAGAGCTACCACCAGAACTACATGACGAACTACCCGCAGGCGGCCTACATCCGCTACTACGACGCACCGAAGCTGGCGGCGCTGAGGAAGCAGTTCCCCGCGCTGTATCGGCGCGAGGCGGCGCTGGTGCCGATGCGGTAACGGCACGACCTGCAAAAAAAGACGCACGGCCATCCGGCCGTGCGTTTCGAAGGTACCGGCCATGCCCCGATCAGGCCCGGCCGACAACGACATGCTAGGCTCGCCATCATCATGGGTACAGCACCAGATGGCGGGATGTTCGATGGATACAGATGACCAGACTTCGATGATTCCACCCCGCTACCAGCGGCTGTCCGACGAACTGGCCGAAGCCATCCATGGCGGTCGCCTCCCGGTCGGCAGCCGCCTGCCCTCGCTGCGGCAGATGGCGTCGCAGCGCAGGCTCAGCCTCAACACGGTGATCGCCGCCTATCGCCAGCTGGAAGATGCCGGCCTGGTGATTCCGCGGCCGAAAGCCGGTTTCGAGGTCGCGCCGCGACTGTCGGTGCCGGAACGTTCGCTGCGCGACACCCCGTCCGCGCCCACCGCGCCGCTGCAGCAGGTGCTCATGGCGCGCGTGCTGGAGGCACAACGTCGCCCCGGCGTGATCGACCTGGCCTTCGCCGGTCCGCGCGGGCGCCAGTTCTATCCAGGTGCACAGCTGGCCCGGCATACCGCGCAGGTCCTGCGCCACGGCCAGCAGACGGTGGAGACCTATGCGCGACCGAACGGTTCACCCCGGCTGCTGGCGCAGATCGTGCGACGTGGCCCGCGCATGGGCCTGCACACCCACAGCGATCGCCTGCTGCTGACCCACGGTGCGATGGAAGCGCTGCAGCTGGCGCTGCGTGCAGTCACCCAGCCTGGTGATGCGGTCGGCATCGAGGCACCGTCCTACTTCAATCTGTACCCCTTGCTGGCCAACCTCGGCCTGCAGGCCATCGAGCTGCCCACCCACCCGCAGCACGGGCTGGATGTGGATGCGCTGGATGCGCTGCTGGAGCACACGGCGCTGGCCGCGCTGGTGGTGATGCCGACCGTGCACAATCCGCTGGGCTGCACCATGCCGACGCCTGCAAAGCAGCGCCTGGCCGAACTGGTCAACGCGCGCCAGCTGCCGCTGATCGAAGATGCGGTGTATGCCGAGCTGCAGTTCTGCGAACCGCCGGCGCCCTTGTTGAAAGCATTTGATCGCAACGGCTGGGTGATGGTGGTCGGTGGCTTTTCCAAGACGCTGGCGCCGGACTATCGCATCGGCTGGCTGGAGGGCGGCCGCTTCGCCGAACGCATCGCGCTGCTGAAATTCCAGTCCACCGGCGGGGAACCGCAGCTGCTGGGTGACGCAGTCGCAGCCTATCTGGAAGCGGGCAGCTACGAGCACCACCTGCATCGCATGCGTCGTCTGTATCGCGAACAGGTGGGGCGGCTGCGCCAGCTGGTGGCCGAACATTTCCCGCCCGGCACCCGCGCCACCGAGCCGCAGGGCGGGTTCCTGCTGTGGCTGGAACTGCCGGGCGTGGATACGCGCGAGCTGTTCGAGCGTGCGCTGCAGGAGGACATCGTGTTCATGCCCGGGCAGGTGTATTCACGTGGCGCGCGCTATCGCCACTGCCTGCGGCTGTCGTGCTGCCAGACGCTGGATGCGCGCTTCATCGGTGCGGTGGAACGGCTGGGTGCGATCGCGCGGGAGCTGGCGGCGCGCTGATTGATCGGTAGCGCCGGGCCATGCCCGGCGAATTTTCTGGTCGCCGCGCTGCGCGCTCGCCGGGCATGGCCCAGCGCTACCTCTGGGCATCGAGCAGATGCGCCGCCAGTACTTCACCGCTCGCACCGGACAGGTATGGCAGCCGCCCCCAGCACGGCATCGGCAGGCGCTGGCGCAGCGTGGCGATGTTGTCATCCTGCCGCTGCATCGACGGGTCGATGTGGTTGCCGATCCAGCCCAGGCACTCCACGCCGCCGGCCTGCAGCGACTGCGCGGTCAGCCGCGCATGGTTGACGCAACCCAGGCGCATGCCCACCACCAGCAGTACGGGCAGACGCAACGCGCGCACCAGATCGAGCTGGTCCAGCGTGGCCGAAACCGGTGCCAACCAACCGCCGACACCCTCCACCACCACGATGTCAGCCTGCGCGCGCAGACGCTCGAATGCAGCCACGATCGGCGCCAGTTCCACCTGCACGCCATCCTCGGCGGCGGCCAGTTCCGGGGCCAGCGGTTGTCGCAGCGCATACGGATTCAGGTCGGCGTAGTCCGGCGCCGGCCAGCTGGCCGCCTGCAGGGCCAGGGCGTCTTCATTGCGCAGGCCCTGCCCCAGGTCTTCACTGCCGCTGGCCACCGGCTTCATGCCGACCGCCCGCAGCCCACGTCGGCGCAGCGCATGCAGCAACGCGGTGCTGGCCGCGGTCTTGCCGATCTCGGTATCGGTGCCGGTGACAAACAAGGCAGGCGGCAGCGTGGCAGGCAACAGCATCGATAGGCTCCAACGGGGCAACAGAGCGTGCATTATCGCCGGCCCGGCGCGCTTGCTAGACTGCGGGCATGTTCGCCAATGCCTCGCTCACCGGCAGCAAGCCGGAACAATACGCCCAGCTGCTGGAACAGGCCCGTGGCCTGGTCTACGCCGAGTCCGACCGCATCGCCAATGCGGCCAACCTCTCCGCGCTGGTCTACCACGCCCTGCCCGACCTGAACTGGGTGGGCTTCTACCTGTACGACGGCAAGGAGCTGGTGGTGGGTCCGTTCCAGGGCCTGCCCGCCTGCGTGCGCATCCCGCTGGACAAGGGCGTGTGCGGTGCGGCCGCCAGCCAACGCGTGACCCAGCGCGTGGACGACGTGGATGCCTTCCCCGGCCACATCGCCTGCGATTCGGCCTCGCGCTCGGAGCTGGTGTTGCCGCTGCTGCGTGGCGAGGAACTGATCGGCGTGTTCGACATCGACAGCCCGAAGGTCGGCCGCTTCGACGCCGATGACCAGACTGGCCTGGAAGCCATCGCCCGCGTGTTCGTCGAGGCGCTGGGATGAGCGCACCGAAGCTGCGCAACATCGGCCCCAAGAGTGCAGCCTGGCTGCGTCAGGTCGGCCTGCGCAGCCGCGAAGACCTGGTTGCGATCGGCGCAGTCGGCGCGTTCGTCAAGGTCAAGCGCGCCGGCTTCAAGCCCAGCCTGAATCTGCTGTACTCATTGGAAGGTGCGTTGCTGGACTGCCATTGGCAGGAGCTGAGCGAGCCGCAACGTGAGGCGCTGGTGCAGGACTATGAAGCGCGCATCGCCGCGCACCCGCTGAAGGCGGCCGGCCCGGCCTCGGGCCCGGTGCATGAGCAGCACTTCGATGCTGACGACGACGCTGAAGACAGCGTGGACGAGCGCGCGGACGAGGATTGAGGCCTCCGCGTTCCTGGGAATGCCGGCCAGCGGCCGGCACTACCACTGTGATGCGGGATCGGTAGCGCCGGGCCGTGCCCGGCGGGCACGCTCAGGGCTGCTGCAGCTCGAGCAGCTCACCCACCAGCCCTGCTTCTCCGCGTTCCAGCCACACCCGCAGGCGGGTGCCGTGATCGATGCGCAGCGCCCAGCACAGCGACATCGGCAGGCCGCAGACCTGCGACAGCACCATGCGCAGCGGGCCGCCGTGGCTGACCACCAGCGTCGGCACAGGGTCGTCGTCGTCCAGCAGGCGATCCAGCGCGCGTGCGATGCGCCGTTCGAAGTGGCCCCAACTTTCGCCGTTCGGCGGCGGGAACGCATGCGGATCCGCGTGGAAGGCCGCCAATGCGTGCTCCGGCAGGTCGAACAGCGACTGCCCGTCCCAATCACCGAAGTCCAGCTCTTCCCATTCCTCGTCCGTCTCCACGTCCAACCCACGCGGAGTCGCCAGCGCCATCGCGGTGTGCAGCGAGCGCAGCCGCGGCGAACTGATCACCCGCTCCCAGGGCTGCGCGGCGTAAGCGTCAACCAGTTCCTGCGGCAGGCGGGCCAGCTGCGCTGGATCACTGCGGCCATCAAGAAATTCATCGCGACCATTGCCAGCGTGGCGGACCAGGTCGAGGATCATGGCACCGCAACCGCGTGCAGCACGCTGGTCAGTGACGGGTACGCGCACGGCGCAGGAGAGATCGGCGATTGAAGCAACATCATGAACACCACTTCCGGACAGCGTCCCCATAGCGGGGCGCGTCATTCTAGCGTGGGCCGCCCTCAGCCTGCCCGGTACGGAGTCCTGCGCGTGAAGCAGACAGCGACGCCATCATGCGTTTACCCAGTCGGATCATGGGTGCTTCGATGCAACGATGTCCCAGCGCAGCCAGCGGGAGTGCGACCGCCAGCACCAGTGCAGCGCACAGCAGATAGCCGGATGTCCCGTCACCAACATACGCAAGCAACCGGCGCAGCACCGGTCCCAGCACGGCGATGACAATGGGATGCCCCAGGTAGAGCGAGTAACTCACCGTACCCAGCCAGGCCGTCGCCCGGTTGACGAGCAGACGCGGCGGGCATTGCGAGCAGCCCAACAGCACTGCCAGATAGCCCAGGCCGGCCAGCTGCCATTGTCCTGCCCCGCTCCAGCCACCTGCGATTCCCGCCACGACCAGCAACAGCAACAAGGCACCGGCCATGTTGAGTGCCATCCCCCACCACCGTGCCCGCACCGGAGGCAGTTGCGAGAGCGCGTTGTACGCGTGGAACGCCACCAGCCCCATCGCGAACACGGGCGCGTGCGTCAGCCAGCCATAGCCGCCCAGTGAAGCTTCCGCGCGTGCACCCAGCGCGCCGGTTCCGGCCAACGCCGCCAGCCCCAGCAGCGACAAGAGGAGCATCCAGGCCCGGCGTCCGTCATTCACCAGCAGGTACAGCGCAGGGAAGATGACGTAGAACAGCATTTCCACGCCAACCGCCCAGCTGGCCCAGACAATGCCCTGCTCCCAGCCGGGGAACAGGTTGAAGGTGAACGTGGCATTGGCAACGATCTCGGCCCAGGGATGGCCGGCATGGCTGCCTCGGCCATCGCGGAAGATCGAGAACGCCAGCAACACGTAGAACAGCGGCGCAATCCGCAGGAAGCGGTGCAAGTAGAAACTCAGCAAGGGCCGTCCGCTGGCCTTGTGGCGAGGTTGGGTGTAGCACAGGGAGAACGCGCTGATCACGAAGAACAGGGCGACGCCGGTGGCTCCCAGCTGCAGTACCGGCAACAACCCGGCCGCAACGGGCAACGCCGGCGCTGGCATCGACTGGACGTGAAACAGCACGACATAGACGGCGGCCAAGCCTCGAAGCGAATCGAGGAACTGCAAGCGATCCTTTGCAACCATGTTCCCGCTTCCCAACCGCAGTGCGTGCGACGGCCTTCACTCTACCAGCTGGCGATGCCGTAGACTGCGCGCACTTCCAGGTGACCTGCGGCCACGGCCGGCAGGTTGAAACGGGAAGCCGGTGACGCGTGTTCCCACGCCATGCCGGCGCTGCCCCCGCAACGGTAAGCACGTCAGTTCCAGGCAACTACGCCACTGTGCCGCGTGCATGGGAAGGCGCCTGGACGGTGGCCTCGCGCCACCTGGCGGCAAGCCCGGAGACCGGCCCGGAAGCCTCAAGGTCGCGATGCGGTGGGCATGGCGCTGGATGATCGCGGCCTGCGCTGCGACATCGGCGCGTGCCTGCGTTTGCGGCTCCTCCCCTTCGCCACGCGGGCGTGCGTGGCACCCGGAGTTCCCCCGATGAAGCTGCAGTCCCGAATGCTGTCCCTGGCCGTCCTGGCCGCGCTGCCCGTGCTGGCCCAGGCCGCCGATGACACATCGGCGCTCGACCAGATCCTGGTCACCGCCACCCGCACCCCGATCGCCCTGCAGGACAGCATCGCACCGGCGCAGGTAATCGACCGTGCACAGATCGAATCCAGCCAGGCCACTTCGCTGCAGGAACTGCTGCGCGGCCGCGCCGGCATCAACCTGACCAATACCGGCGGCCTGGGCAAGCAGAGCTCGTTGTTCCTGCGTGGCACCAACTCCGGCCATACCGTGGTGCTGGTCGATGGCGTGCGCATCAACAGTGCCGACCTCGGCCTGGCCATGTACCAGGACCTGCCGCTGGCGCAGATCGAGCGCGTGGAAATCGTACGCGGCCCGCAGTCGAGCCTGTACGGCGCCGACGCCATCGGCGGCGTGATCCAGATTTTCACCCGGCGCAACCAGGGCGATTTCGCTCCGCACTTCCAGCTCGGCGGCGGCAGCAACGGGCTGCGCGAAGCCAGCGGCGGCATTGGTGGCGGCACCGAACGCGGCTGGTTCGGCGCGGATATCGCCTACCAGCATTCCGACGGCATCGATGCCTGCCGCGGCTCTTCCTCGGTGTTCACTGCCGGCTGCTTTGCCGACGAACACGACCGCGATGGCTACCGCAACCTGTCCAAGAGCCTGCGCGGCGGTTACAGCTTCAACGACCAGTGGAACGTGGAAGGCAGCGCACTGCGCGCCGACGGCAAGAACCACTACGACGGTTACTACAACTACTCGGAGACCCGCCAGCAGGTGCTGGCCGGCAAGGTGCGCTACACCCCGTCGGAGCGACTGGCGTTCACCGCCAACGTCGGCCGCAGCGACAACGAGTCGGACAACTTCGGCGCACCGGGGGTGTTTGGCAGCGCCCAGACCCATCGTGACAGCGCCTCGCTGCAGGGTGACATCACGCTGGCCGAAGGTCAGCTGCTGAGCACCGGCGTGGACTGGAGCGAAGACAACCTGGACGGCAGCAGCGCCGGCTATCGGGTCGACAGCCGTCGCAACACCGGCGTATTCGTGCAGTACCAGGGACGCTTCGGCCGCCACCAGCTACAGGTCAGCGCACGCAACGACGACAACCAGCAGTTCGGCAACCATGCCACCGGCAGCGCCGGCTGGGCGATGCAGCTGGACCATGGCCTGCGCCTCAACGCCAGCTACGGCACGGCATTCAAGGCACCGACCTTCAGTGACCTGTATGACCCATGGAGCGGCGTGTCGACGTTGAACCCGGAAAAGTCCAAGAGCGCAAACCTCGGCGTTTCGCAGCAGGGCCAGGGGTGGCACTGGGGCCTGGACGTGTACGAGACCCGCATCGATGACCTGATCACCTACGATGCGTCCACGATGAAAATGCAGCAGGTTGAGAAGGCACGCATCCGTGGTGCCGAGCTGACCGGTGGCGTGCTGCTGGCCGGCTTCGACATCAACGCACAGCTGAGCTACACCGACCCGCGCAACCGCACCCACGGCAGCACCCAGTTCGACAACTGGCTGCCGCGCCGTGCACAGCAGACCGCGCGCCTGGACATCGACCGCCGCTTCGGTGACTTCCGCGCCGGCCTGACCGTGCAGGGTGCGGGTAAGCGCTTTGACAACGCCAGCAACTCGGTGAAGGTTGGTGGCTATGGCACGCTGGACCTGCGCGCCGAGTACGCGCTGACGCCGGAATGGTCGCTGCTGGCGCGCGCCGCCAACGTGTTCGATCGCCGCTACGAGACGGTAGCGTTGTTCAACCAGCCCGGCCGCGAGTACCAGCTGAGCGTGCGTTACCAGCCGAAATAGCGATCCACGCCATCGACGCATGGCGTCGATCTACACGATCGGTAGCGCCGGGCCATGCCCGGCGAGCGGATCACGGCGTCGGACAGTCGGCAGCCAACCCCGGCAGCTCACGCAGGTCATCCATGACCGCCACCGCATGCGCGGTGGCAAGGTCCAGGCCGCGCGGATAGCCATAACGCACCAGCGCAATCGGCATGCCGGCATCTTCAGCAGCGCGGTAGTCGGTCAGCGAATCACCCACCATCAGGCACGCCTCCACCGGCAGACCGAAGTGCGCGGCGATGTGTCGCAGCGGCTCGCCGCTGGGCTTGCGCTGCGGCAGTGAATCGCCACCCAGTATCAGCGCGAACGCATCGCCGATGCCCAGGTGCTGCAGCAGCGGCGGCACCAGTGCTTCGGGCTTGTTGGTGCAGATCGCCAGAGGCACGTTGCATGCACGCAGTTGCGTCAGCGCTTCACCCACGCCATCGAACAGGCGCGGGCTGCGCAGCAGACATTCGCGGTAGTGCACCATGAACACCGGCATCACTTCGCCCATGTCGACCTCGCGGCCCGCCGCATGCACGGCCTGCTCGACCAACCGGCGCACACCGTCGCCGATCCAGCCCAGCACGGTGGCTTCCGGCACACGGGCCACGCCGATGTCCTCCAGCGTGCGATTCAGTGCTTCGGCGATATCAGCTGCGCTGTCGATCAGCGTGCCATCGAGGTCGAACACGACCAGCGGATAGGGATACGACAAAGGACGGCACCTGCATGACGTGGGGCCGTCCATTGTACGCCGCCGCTTTTGGGGCGGCTTCGCCTCAACCGATCCTGCGCGCGCGGGTGGCCAGGAAGGTGGGCAGATAGCGGTCGATCAGGAAGCGCGGTTGCGGCTGCCAGTCTTCCATGAAGCGATCGATGACGAAACCGGCATCCAGCTGCCCGCCGATCAGTTCGGTCAGGCTGTGGCCAAAGGTCAGCGCATCGCCACGGGCCAGCTTCGCCTCGCGTTCGGCCGGCGGAAGGTCTTCCAGGTCCGAATAGGGAATGGCGTACTGCGGCCGGATCAGGCCCTGTGCATCCAGCTGCGGATCACGCGCGCCGACGAACAGCACCGGGTTGTAGAAGCTGGCCATCAGCATGCCGTCGCGCGCCAGCACGCGGCGGCATTCGGTCCACACCGGACGCACATCGGGCACGTACAGGTTCGAGATCGGATGAAACACCACATCGAAGCTGTCGTTGGCGAACACGTGCAGATCGCGCATGTCGCCCTGCACGGTGCGCAGCTGCAGGCCATCGCGCGCGGCGACCCTGCGATCCTGTTCCAGCTGGCCGTCAGAGAGATCGAACACGGTAACCTCGGCGCCTGCGGCGGCCAGCACCGGTGCCTGCTGGCCACCGGCCGAGGCCAGGCACAGGATGCGGCGGCCGCGCACATCGCCCAGCCAATCCAGCGGCAACGCGCGTGGGGTCAGGTTCACCTGCCAGCGGCCTTCGCGCGCGGCGGCAATCGTTGAGCTTTCCACCGGGCGCGACCATTCGCGCACTTCGCTGGCCTGGCGGTCCCAGGCAGCACGGTTGTGATCGATCAAGGCCTGTCCATGGTTCATGTGTTCTCCTTGCCCGGGGGGCGCCAATCCAGATCCTGGAAGGCCGGGCTGGCGAAGCACTCGCCCAGGAAGTCCAGGAATCGCCGCATGATAGCGGGCTGCTGGCGCCGTGACGCGTACACCGCATGAATGCCCAATTCGTCCAGACTGAATTCGGGCAGCAGTTCAACCAGTTCGCCACTGCGCAGGAACGGCGCCACCTGATAGGTCGGCAACATGGCGATGCCGGCGCCGGCGCGTACCGCCTCCAGCAGCAGCGAAGCCTCGTTGGCGCTGATATTGCCGCCCACCGCCACCGACAGCGAACGGCCGTCGCGGTGCAGCTGCCACAGGCTCTTGCCGACGTAGTGGTGGGTCAGGCAGTTGTGCGCGGCCAGGTGCTCCGGCGCGGTCGGTGTGCCGCGCGCCTGCAGGTAGGACGGCGTCGCGCACAGCACCGAGCGGCAGGTGGCCAGCCGACGTGCGATCAGGCTGGGGTCGATCTGGCGCGCAATGCGCACGGCCAGGTCCACCCGCTCCTCCACCAGGTTCACCGTCCGGTCGACCAGCAGCAGCTCGATGCGCGCCGCCGGATGGCGCGCGACGAAGCCGGCCACCGCCCGTGCCAGGTGGCTCTGCCCGAACGACACGCTGGCAGTCACCCGCAGCGTGCCGTGCGGCTCGGGGTCATCGCTGGCCAGTTCGCCCCGCAGTTCCTCTCCGATCGCCAGCATCTGCCGGAAGCGCGCAAGCGCCGCCTCACCCGGTCCGGTCAGGCTGATCCGACGCGTGGTCCGGTGCAGCAGGCGCGCACCCAGCCAGCCCTCCACCTCGGCCAGGTAGCGACTGACCATCGCCCGTGACATGTCCAGCACCTCGGCGGCGGCGGTGAGGCTGCCGCGCTCGGCGACCTCGACGAAGACGGTCATGGCGGTCATTCGGTCCATATGCTCGATCCATGCAACAAACAAGCGCGTTATACGCTGTTTTTCGAGCGACTGCAGCGGCCTAGAGTGGCCCCATTCCCACCCCACATCGCCCCACGGAGTCCTGCCATGAAGATCGCCCTCGTTGGTTCCACCGGCAATATCGGCCGCCAGATCGCTCGCCACGCGCTGGCCCACGGCCACGAACTCACTGTCATCGTGCGCAGCGCGCAGGACCTTCCGGCTGAACTGGCCGGTGCCCATCCGGTGATCGCCTCGCTGGATGAGCAGGACACGCTGGTCGCCGCCATCGCCGGCCACGACGTGCTGGCCAGTGCCTACGGCCCGCGCCCGGGCGATGACATCGGCCGCGTGGGCGAGGTCGCCGCGCAGCTGGCTGCCGCCGCACGCAAGGCCGGCGTGCCGCGCCTGGTGGTGGTCGGTGGTGCCGGCAGCCTGGAAGTCGCACCCGGCGTGCAGCTGGTCGATACCCCCAACTTCCCGGAGGCCTACAAGCCGTACGCGCTGGCCCACCGCGAGGCGTTCAACCGCCTGCAGGCAGTGGACGACCTGGACTGGACCTTCTTCTCGCCGGCCGCCGAAATCGGCCCGGGCGAAGAGCGTGGCCAGTACCGCGTGCAGCCCAAGGCCTTCCTCGCCGATGCCAGCGGCCACAGCCGCATCAGCTACGCCGACTACGGCGCCGCGTTCGTCGCAGAGCTGGAGGCGCACCAGTACCCGAAGCAGATCATCACCGCGGCGTACTGATGCCTGGCCGCCGGGCATGGCCCGGCGCTACCCACCTGTAGAGCCGAAGGCAACGGCAAGAGCCGTTGCCAACGTCGCTTGCGACGGCCCGTAGGGGGCCGGGCAAGGACGCCCGGCATAGCCCATGCTCGGCTCGCCATCCGCCACAAGGAATACCCCATGCGTACCGCTGCCCTGCTGCTCCCCCTCGCCCTGGCCGCCGGCTTCGCCAGCGCGCCGCTGCTGGCCGCGCCGGCCGCTGCCACTCCGGCCACGGCGACGAAATCCCAGCTGCACCTGCAGACCTTCCATCCCGGCCCGCAGGCAATGTTCTCGGTGTCCTCGGTGCTGATCGAAGGCCGCCACGACGCGATCCTGGTCAATGCGCAGTTCGGCGCCAGCGACGCGCGCAAGCTGGTCGAACTGATCCGCGCCAGCGGCAAGCAACTGACCACGATCTACATCAGCCACGGCGATCCGGATTACTACTTCGGCTTGGCCACGCTGCAGGACGCGTTCCCGCAGGCGCGCATCGTCGCCACCGCGCAGACCGCCGCCCACATCCAGCAGACCCAGGCCGGCAAGCTGGCCTACTGGGGGCCGAAGATGGGTGCCGACGTGCCGGCACGCATCGTGGTACCGCAGGTGCTGGACGGTGATGCCCTGCAGCTGGAAGGCCAGCGCCTGCCGCTGATCGGCCTCGATGGCCCGACCCCGGACCGCACTGTGCTGTGGGTGCCGTCGCTGCGCGCGATCGTCGGTGGCATTCCGGTGGTGGCCGGTGAACACGTGTGGATGGCCGACACGCAGACGCCGAAGTCGCACACCGACTGGCTGCAGACCCTGCAGCGGTTGCAGGCACTGAAGCCGAAGGTGGTGGTGCCGGGGCATTACGCGCCGGGTGCGGCGCTGGATGCCAATGCGCTGCGCTTCACCGCAGAATATATCCGCGCATTCGATACCGAGGCGGCAAAGGCCAAGGACAGTGCGGCGCTGGTGAAGGCGATGCAGGCGCGCTACCCGAAGCTGGACGGCGTGGCGTCGCTGGAGCTGAGTGCGAAGGTGGCCAAGGGCGAGATGCAGTGGCCATGAGATAGGGGGGTCTTTTGCAGGGCTGCGCCCCGCACCTGCGGTAGTGTCGGCCACTGGCCGGCACCCTCAACATCCAAAGCTCGCTTGATAGGGGGCGACCACGTTCAACTCACCAGATCGGCGACGCGCAGTTAATCACCCATTTGCCACTCCTTTCCAAACGTCAAGCCGGGATCAACATCACAGACCTGAACGTCAACAGCTGTACGATGATTGCGTAGCTGATTAAACCGATGGAACGGAGAATTCACGATGAAGATCAGACATGCTTTGGTCAAACTGCTGCTGTCCACCACCGCACTGGCCGCGTCCCCCGCGTTCTCTCAACAAGTGACGCCCTCCACCGACCCCGTTGTTCAAGCCTTTGCGCAGCATGAGGGATTGTCCACCCAAGAAGCCGACAGGCGGCTCAGACTTCGAATTGCGGCAGGTGAAGAGCTTGCGCACATTCTGGAAGGAATGCCTGATCGCTTCGCTGGCAAGAGCTTCAGTGAGAACCCGATGATCGTGACGGTCCGATTGACCGGGACCGAGCCAGTGGCATCCCGAACTGTGAGCACTGTCTATGGCACCATCACCTACCGCTTCACGATCGGGGCAACCCACTCTCTGACGCAATTGAAGCAGATAGTTAAGTCAGGAAAGGTAGCAGAACTTTTCCCGGAGCATCAGGGGATCATGATCGACGGACAGCGCGGTGTGATTGTTGTGGAGCTGCCCAGCACAGATTTCGAAAGAATCTATGCCGACGAGGAAAAGAATGCGCGACGCATTCTATCCGCACCCATTGAACTAAAGAAGTCCTCAGGGCGTTCCAAGTTGCTGTCAGCCCCACAGACTCGTGCGGGTGGGAGAGCTGTTTCCAACAACTCTTACTGCACGTTTGGATTTCGGGCCTATGATTCTGATGAAAAGCCTGGGTTGATTACTGCCGCACATTGCCTACCAACCCTGCGGTACGAACCGATCCCGGGTTCTGGCGACACTGCCACCGTCGTACTTGATGTAGATCCTGACCGACGACGCTTTGATGCAGGTCACGACGTGCAATGGCATCCCGTCCCCTCCTCGAGCGGTTTTGAAGCGTCTTGGACGACCTTCACCAAATTGAATGGATTTAACACGATTGGTTACTTGGGAAAGGTCAGACCCGATCTACTGCGGGAAACTCTGGAAGGACTCCTGGTGCTCTGCCATGCAGGAACACGGACAGGCTACAGCTGCGGCACGCTCACCTCCGTGAACGCAGAGCCTGAATCAAATACCTGCAATTCCCAAAGCTGCACGAGCGATTGGATTAAGGTAGAGGATCTAGCCGGCCCTTACGATTTGCTATGTGATGCAGGTGACAGCGGCGGCCCTCTGGTTTCGGTGGATCTCGATGCTGTGGCGATAGTGACGTCTGCAAAGACCAATGGCAGCGAAATCGGAGATTGCGACTATCTGATAGGGATGTCTCTTGCGAAGGTTCACTCCGCCATAGGCGTGACTGTTCGTTGATCGCGAGAGAGCCGTCACGCGCAGACCTGTACCAGCCATCATCGCTGAGCTGGGCTTGTCCCATTAAATGCCTTGGCAATCTTGTTGCGCAGGGCCTTCGAGAGATCTGCAACTGATTGAGCTGGGAGATTTGTGCAGGCCCGCTTGACCGGCCAGAATCAAGAGCCTTCTCAGCCCTATCAACGATTGCCTGCAGACTCGCTCGATCCGTGCTCGAACAACTCCCCCTGCACCACCGCCTCCTTTTCGCGGAAGCCACCAAGCCCGACGCCGACCAGGCGGTAACGCGTCTCCGCCGGCAGGTCAACGCGGGCACGCAGGGCCAGTGCGATGTCGCGCAGTTCTTCCATCGATTCCGGCGGGCGGTCCGGGGTGAAGCTGCGGGTGAGAATGCGGAACTGCGCGGTCTTCAGTTTCAGCACCACGGTGTGGCCGACACGCTCGGTCTTGCGCGTGGCGTTCCAAGTCTTCTCCGCCAGCTGCACGATCGCCGCGCCCAGGTCTTCCAGCGGCAAGTCTTCGGCAAAGGTGTCCTCCGAGGAGATCGACTGCACCTGCTGGTCCGGTTCCACCGGCCGTTCATCGACGCCGCGTGCGCGGTTGTACAGGCTGCGCCCGAAGCTGCCGAACGCCTCTTCCAGGTCGATCAGCGACCACTGCCGCAGATCGCCGCAGGTGACGATGCCACGCGCGGCAAGTTTGCCTTCCATCACCTTGCCGACGCCGGGCACCCGGTTCACCGGCAGCGGCAGCAGGAACGCGTCCACCCGCTGTGGCGGAATCACGAACTGGCCATCGGGTTTGCGCCAGTCCGAAGCGATCTTGGCCAGGAACTTGTTCGGTGCAATCCCGGCTGAAGCGGTCAGGTCGGTCTCTTCACGGATCTGCGTGCGGATGGTGCGGGCGATGTCGGTGGCCAGTGCGATGCCGCTCTTCGGCTCGGTCACGTCCAGATACGCCTCGTCCAGCGACAGCGGTTCGACCAGATCGGTGTGGCGCAGGAAGATCTCGCGCACATGGCGTGACACCGCTTTGTAACGTGCGAAGTCCGGCGGCACGAAGATCGCATCCGGGCACAGGCGCTCGGCGCGCAGCGCCGGCATCGCCGAGCGCACGCCGAACACGCGCGCCTCGTACGAGGCCGCGCACACCACCGAGCGAGCGCCCCGCCATGCCACGACCACCGGCTTGCCGCGCAGTGACGGATCGTCGCGCTGCTCCACCGACGCGTAGAACGCGTCCATGTCGACGTGGATGATCTTGCGCAGTCGGGTCATGTCAGGTGGAAAAGTCGGAGGCAGGCTGAACCGACCACACGCACAGGTATGGTCTTTGCACATCAACAGGATGCGCGTATTCCCTTGAAAACACTACGGTTGCGTACGGTTGAAATGTTTGATCGGCGCAGTTTCCACGGGCATTCTCGAGCGCTTGTTTCCCTGTTTCCCCGCTTCCAGGATTGTGCTTCATGACCCGTCTCCACGCGTTCAACCGCGAACAGCTGCTGGCCAGCGCACGCGGTGAACTGTTCGGCGCCGCCGCCGGCCGTTTGCCCAACGATCCGATGCTGATGTTCGACCGCATCACCGAAATCCGCGAGGACGGCGGACCGCATGGCAAGGGCATGGTACGCGCCGAACTGGATATCCGCCCGGACCTGTGGTTCTTCGGTTGCCATTTCATTGGCGATCCGGTGATGCCCGGCTGCCTGGGCCTGGATGCCATGTGGCAGCTGACCGGCTTCTTCCTGACCTGGCTGGGTGCCCCGGGCAAGGGCCGCGCCCTGGGCTGCGGCGAGGTGAAGTTCACCGGCCAGGTACTGCCTGATGCGAAGCTCGTGCGTTACGAGATCGACATCAGCCGTGTCATCAACCGCAAGCTGGTAATGGCCCAGTCGGATGCCCGCATGTACGTGGATGACCGCGAAATCTACAGCGCGCGCGACCTGCGCGTCGGCCTGTTCACTGAAACCGGGAGCTTCTGATGCGTCGCGTCGTCATCACCGGCATGGGCATCACGTCCTGCCTCGGCAATGATCTGGATACCGTTTCGGCTGCGCTGCGCGAAGGGCGCTCGGGCATCACCGCCCTGGCTGACCACGCCGAAGCGGGCCTGCGCAGCCAGGTCGGCGGCCGTGTCGATCTCGATCTGGATGCACTGATCGACCGCAAGCAGAAGCGCTTCATGAGCGATGCGGCGGCCTTCGCTTACCTGTCCATGCGCGGTGCCATCGCCGATGCCGGGCTCAGCCCCGAGCAGGTCAGCAACCTGCGTACCGGCCTGATCGCCGGTTCCGGTGGCGGCTCCAGCGAATGGCAGATCGGCGCCGTCGATCTGCTGCGCGAACGCGGTGTGCGCAAGGTCGGCCCGTACATGGTGCCGCGCACGATGTGCTCGACGGTCTCGGCCTGCCTGGCCACGGCCTACCAGATCAAGGGCGTCAGCTATTCGTTGTCGGCGGCCTGCGCCACCTCGGCGCACTGCATCGGTGCCGCCGCGGACATGATCCGTCATGGCGCGCAGGACATCATGTTCGCCGGAGGCGGTGAAGACCTGCACTGGTCGATGAGCGTGATGTTCGACGCGATGGGCGCCCTGTCCACCAGCTTCAACGAAACCCCGGCCAGCGCCTCACGCCCGTACGACAAGGATCGCGACGGCTTCGTCATCGCTGGTGGCGGCGGCATGCTGGTGCTGGAAGACTACGACCACGCCGTCGCGCGCGGTGCGCACATCCATGCCGAGCTGATCGGCTACGGCGTGACCTCCGACGGTGCCGATATGGTTGCCCCGTCCGGTGAAGGTGCGGTGCGCTGCATGAAGATGGCGCTGCAGGGCGTCGATCGCCCGCTGGACTACCTCAACACCCATGGCACCTCGACGCCGCTGGGCGACGTCACCGAGCTCAACGCGATCCGCGAAGTGTTCGGTGATGCGGTGCCGCCGCTGTCCTCCACCAAGGCGCTGTCCGGCCATTCGCTGGGTGCGGCGAGCGTGCACGAGGCGATCTACTGCCTGCTGATGATGCGCGATGGCTTCATCGCCGGTTCGGCCAACATCGGCGAGCTGGACCCGAAGGTGGAGAGCTTCCCGATCCTGCGCGAAAGCCGCGAGCAGAAGCTGGACACGGTGATGTCCAACAGCTTCGGCTTCGGCGGCACCAACGCCGCGCTGGTGTTCGGTCGGGTTTGATTGGGCAGGTGTGCCGACCAGCGGTCGGCACCTACCAGAGCGGTAGCGCCGGGCCATGCGCGGCGAGAGCGGTGAAGCGTGCCGACCAACGGTCGGCACCCACCGTCAGGAGCGGTCGGCAGCCACCGGTTACCTCGGCAACAACGGCAGCAGCAGCGCGTGTGCATCCACCAGCGAGCCGACGATGCGGTGGCCGAGTGCACGCAGCTCCTCATCCGGATGCACCAGGTCCGGCACCTGGATCACGGTCATACCGGCGGCCAGCGCTGCGCGCGTACCGGCCGGTGAATCTTCCAGCGCAAGACAGCGCTCCGGCGCCTTACCCAACCGCTGCGCGGCCAACAGGTAGATGTCCGGTGCAGGCTTCGGCCGCGCCACATCACCACTGGTGATCACCGCATCGAAGTACGGCAGCAGGCCAGCGGCCGTCAGCTTGCGGTTGGCCCGCGGCTGCCGTGTGGTGGTCGCTACCGCGCGCGGTACCGCGTGCGCCTTCAGCAGCTCCAGCAGCTCCAGGATGCCCGGACGCAGCGGCAGGCCGGTCTGCGTGCGTTCCTCGTACAGGTCGTGGCAGCGTGCAGCCACCGCCTCGATCATGCTGTCCTCGATACCCTGCGCGCGCAGCAGCGCGTGCGTGTCGCGGTCGCCAAGGCCGACCATGCGCAGGAACACCGCCTCGTCCAGGCCCAGCCCGAACTCATCGGCCGCCTCGCTCCAGCAGGCCAGCGAGACCCGCTCGCTGTCGATCATCAGGCCGTCCATGTCGAAGATGACGGCGTCGGGGAGGAACGGCAGCGCAGCGATGGTGGTCATGGAGCGAACAGCGTATCCAGGTCGGTGGAGGTGAGCAGCCGCCATTGCCCCTCGTCCAGTCCCTGCAGGTCCAGCCCGCCAACTCGGCTACGGTGCAGGGCCTGCACGTGGTTGCCGGTGGCGGCGAACATGCGGCGTACCTGATGGTAGCGGCCTTCATGCAGCACCAGGCGCGCGCGACGCGCATCCAGCACCACCAGTTCAGCCGGCAGCAGGGGCGTCTTCTCGGACTCCAGCATCAGCGTGCCGCTGGCGAACAGCGCCACCTCGTCGCCGCGCAGGTCGTCGCTCAGTTCCACCTCGTAGACCTTGGGCAGCTTCGACTTCGGCGAGATGATCCGGTGCAGCAGGCCGCCATCATCGGTCAGCAGCAGCAGGCCACTGGTCTCGCGGTCGAGACGGCCGACCGTGGACAGCACCGGATCGCGGTCGCGGAAGCGCGGCGGCAGCAGATCGTAGATCAGGCGGCCCTTGTCCTTGGTCGAGCAGGTGTAACCGGCCGGCTTGAACATCGCCAACGACAGGCCCACCGGCGGATCCAGCGGCTCGCCATCAACCCGGATTGCGTCGTGTGCCACCTGGTCATCGGCGTACAGCACTTCGCCGTCGGCGTCGGTGACGCGGCCCTCGCGGAACATCCACTGCACCTGCTTGCGGCTGCCATAGCCCAGGTTGGCGATGTGCTTGACCAGCTTCACTTGCCCTTCCCCTTCACCGCTTCGACCAGCTTGAAGCCATCGCGCTCGGCGACCACGCGTACCGCGCCGAAGCGCTCGTTGAGCGTGTACTCATACGGCAGGTGGCGGTTGGCCACCACGTACAGGCGCCCGCCCGGACGCAGCGCCTGCGCGGCCACGGCGATGAAGCGCTGGCCGATGTCCGGACGGTCGGCACGCGAGGGGGTATGGAACGGCGGGTTGCTGATGATGACGTCATAGCCCGGCTCGATGCCGGCGGTGACGTCCTGCCACAGGAAACGCAACGGCAGCGGGCGCGGCGGCGGTGCCAGGTTCAGCTCGGCCAGTGCCAGCGCACGCTGCTCGGCCTCGTACAGGTCCAGCGCGGTAATCTTCGGGCAGCGCTCCAGCAGCTCGCGCGACAGGTAGCCGTAACCGGCGCCGAGGTCGGCAGCACGGCCAGCCAGGTCGGCCGGCAGGTGCTCGGCCAGCAGGGCAGAGGCCGGGTCGATGCGGTCCCAGGCGAATACGCCCGGGCGGCTGAGGAAGCGTCCCCCGACAATCGGGCGCACCGCGTCCAGCGCGGACCAGCGCTTGGCCAGGTCAGCATCGTGCTGGCCCTGCATCGGCGCGGTCCAGTACGCCCGGCAGTGATTCTTGGTCAGGCTGCCGCCAAGGCCGGTCAGCTGCTTGAGGTCGCCCTCGCCGGAGCGCGCGCCTTCGTTGTTGGACTGGCAGGCGACGATGCGGCCACCGTCGGCGACCAGCGCCAGGGCGCGGGCGAACAGCGCACGGGCTTCCTCACGCTGGCGCGGCGGCAGCACCAGCACCAACGGGTAACGGCCCTTGCCGGCTTCATCATCCAGCTGGCCGCTGACGGTCCAGCCAGCCGCCTGCTGCAGCGGCTGCGCGAACGGGGCGAAGCTCTGCTCGCAGTGCACTTCACGGCCACCGGCCACTTCGCGCAGTGGCCAGCCATCGCGGGCACGCAGGAAGGCCACCGGGCCCTCCGGCCAGCGCAGGGCGCCTTGGGAGAACGGCAGGAGCAGGGTCTGCAGGGGGGCGTCGTCGCTGGAGGCCATCGGCGCGGGTACTTCAAAGCGTGAGGGCCGTCCATTGTACCGGCTTGGCCGCGCCACCCCCGGTTGGCCGCTTTGCGAAACCCGAACGGCGCCTTGATCCGCCGGAAACATCACAACGTTCAGGGTAGAGGCTCCCCCCGGAAATCCAGGAGAACCTGCATGCGAGCCTTGTTCGTCGGTGGCGTGGTCGACAACAGTGAAATGGACCTGGAAGGCAGCCATCCGCCCGTGCACTACCCCGAGGATACCGGCGGCGGCCACTCACGTTACCGGCTGCACCAGGTCGGGCATGGCGCCGATGGCAGCGTCGCCTACGCGGTCTATGGCGCGCCGGACCTGGCCGACGACGAAGTGGCCCGGGTGGCGGAAGAACGCGCCTACGCGCGGCGGTTCGAAGCGACGCCGACCTTGTTCGAGCATTGAGCGCAGCAGCCACGCATGGCGTGGCTCTGCTGCAACCTCTGGTGGATCCACGCCATGCGTGGATGGGCTCGGCAGGTTGCCGTCAAACCCTCGGCGGCAACCTGCGGATGCTGGCGATCTCATCCAGCCACACGTGGTGCTGCTGCACCGGCGTGTCGTAGTCATCCAGGCGCAACTGGCCGTTGCTGCCTTCGTCGCCTGCTTCGTTGCGGTACTGCTGCACGGTCGGATTCACCGCCACGGTGCCGAGCAGCCGGCGACCATCATGCAGGGTCAGTTCCACCTGCGTTTCGCCTTCCAGCTGCGGCAGCAGGGCTTCCAGGCGCGCGATCTGCGCCGGATCGGTATGGATACGGGGAGCTGTACGGGACATCGGCGACCTCCTGTGAATGCTTAGTGCAGCGCGCTGTCGGCGCGCGGCACCTGTACCTTGCGCACGGCAGAAACCAACTGCGCCACCGAATAGGGCTTGGCTACGTGCTCCTGGAAGCCCGACGCCAACGCACGGCGCCGATCGTCGGCGCGCGCCAGTGCCGTCACAGCCACCGCCGGCAGGGTCAGCGCGTCCACGCCCATGTCCTCACGCAGCGTACGCACCAGGCCGTAACCGTCCATGCCCGGCATGCCGATGTCGGTCAGCATCACGTGGTACTGCAGATGGCCAGTGTCGGCCAGCAGTGCCAATGCCTCGCCTGCGGAACTGGCCGCAGACACGCTCGCACCCTGCTCTTCCAGCATGCGCCGCAGGTACTCCAGTACTTCCGGCTGGTCTTCCACCGCCAGCACGTGCATGCCACGCAGCGGATACGGCTCGACGATCACCGGCTCCAGGATCGGCCCGCTGATCACTTCGCGCAGCGGGCGTCGCTCTGCATCGGGAAGGTGCTGCGGCAGGCGCACGGTGAAGGTGGCACCGTGGCCATGGCCTTCGCTGGCAGCGGTGACCGTACCGCCATGCAGCTCCACCAACTGCTGCACGATCGCCAAGCCCAGGCCCAGCCCACCGTGACGGCGGGTGGTGGTGCCATCGGCCTGGCGGAACCGGCTGAACAGGTGGTTGAGGAACTCAGGCGCGATGCCGTCACCGGTGTCGCGCACGGTGATCACCCAGTGGTTGCCATCGGCCAGCAGGGCCACATCGATTCGGCCCTCGGCCGGGGTGAACTTGATCGCATTGGAGAGCAGGTTCCAGAACACCTGCTGCAGGCGGGTAGCATCGCCCAGCACCAGGCTGGGCTGGTCGGGCAACTGCAGGTGCACATCCAGCGCTTTGCCTTCGGCCACCAGTTCCTGCGCGCCGATCGCTTCGCCCAGCACGCCGCACAGATCCAGCACCTCCACTTCCAGCTGCACCTTGCCCAGCAGCATGCTGCTGAGGTCGAGCATGTCCGAGATCAGCCGCTTCTGCGCACCTGCGCTGTTGGCGATCACATTCAGGCCCTTGTACAGCGGGCTGGTGTTGTCCACGCGCTGCAGCAGCAGTTCGCTCCAACCAAGAATGGTGGTGAGCGGCGTGCGTAGTTCGTGCGACAGCGTGGCCAGGAATTCATCCTTCAGCCGCGCCATGTTCTCGGCCGCACTGCGCGCAGCACGCTCGGACTGCAGCAGCTCTTCGCGGGCCAGTTCGATTTCGCGGCGCTCGGTCACGTCCGGGCTGCTGCCGGCAAGGCCGATGAAACGGCCCATCCGCGAGAAGCGCGGGCGCGCATTCATTTCCAGCCAGCGCCACTGGCCATCGGCCCGGCGCGCACGCACCAGCGCGTGCATCGAACGCTGCGCCTTCAGCGCTTCCTGCAGTTCGTACTCGAACACCGATGCGTCATCCGGGTGCACCAGGCCGCGCCACACGTCTTCCGGAACGCGCGTCTCGTCGCCACCGAAGAACTCGCTGAAAGCGCTGTTGACGAAGCGGGCATGGCCGCGTTCGTCCAGCACCCATACCGGCATCGGCAGGCCATCGGCCAGCGCGCTGAAACGCGCTTCGCTCTCGCCCAGTTCCACTTCCATCTGCTTGCGCGCAGTGATGTCGAAGAACAGGATGCCGACCTTGTCCTCTCCCGGCCGCCCCACACGCACCGCATCGACCGCGAACGAGCGGCCCAGCGCCCGCGCTTCCATCTCGAACTGCGCCGGCCGGCCACTGCGGGCCACTTCACCGTAGATGCGGAACCAGTCTTCCTCGTGATTCGGTTCCAACGCGCTCATGTGCTGGCCGCGTGCGTCCTTCAGGCCGGTGTGCCGTTCGAAGGCGTCGTTGACCTCGATGAAACGGTAATCCACCGCACGGTCCCCCTCGAACAGCACCTGGATCACGCAGAAGCCTGCGTTGATGCGCTCAAGCACGCCATGATGCAGGTCGGGTTCGGGCGCTGGCACCATCATCGGTGGGCGCTCCACTAGGGGCGGCAGTGTGGACAAGGGCGTTTGGACAGGCCGGGTTGGAGGCACAGCATCTTCCAAAGAGCGTATTCACAGCGTCAAGCGCCGTCAGTCATGCTTGACGACAATGAATTGGCGGCAACCACTCTTGACCGTGACGCAATCGGCCATTGCCGTTGCCTGAAAGCAGGATCACACTCGATCTGTGATCAACATCGTCCCCATGGGCGGGACGCAGGAGACCGTCATGAAACGCTCACTCGCGATTGCCCTGCTGGCAGGCGCCCTGGTGGCGGGCGGTGCCAACGCGGCCCCGCGCACCGTGACCGACGCGCAAGCCCCGCGTGCGCTGCAGGCCGATGGCCCGGTCAGCGTGAAATGGGATGATCCGGCCAAGTTCACCGAGATCCGCCAGAGCACCAACCGCTTCGAAGCCGAGCGCGGCGACTGGGTGCAGCAGCTGGCGCGCTACCTGCAGACCACCGCCGCCAAGCCGCTGCAACCGGGGCAGACCCTGGACGTGACCCTGGTCGACATCAAGCGTGCCGGCGACTATGAGCCGTGGCACGGCCCACGCGGCAGCGACATCCGGATCATGCGTGACATCTACCCGCCGCGCATCAGCCTGCAGTACACACTGAAGGATGCCAGCGGCCGCATCATCAGCGAAGGCGATGCGCGCCTGAGCGACACCGGCTATCTGCACAACCTGGGGCTGAAGAGCGACAGTGATCCGCTGCGCTACGAGAAGCGCCTGATCGATGACTGGGTGAAGCGGCAGCTGGCCAGCCAGGCGACCGCTGCGCGTTGATCAAACAACCGCCGGGCATGGCCCGGCGCTACCGGATGTCCAGAGGTAGCGCCGGGCCATGCCCGGCGATGCATCAATCGACGTACACGCGCGCCACGCGCTTGACCGCGCACGGCAACTGATAAGCGCTCACGCCACAGCGCGGTGCCAGCTCCGACAGCGTCGGCGCACTGCCCCACAGCTCCACCACGCTGCCAACCGCAGCCTGCGGGTGCGCCGTCAGGTCCACCGTCAGCATGTCCATCGACACGCGCCCGATCAGCGCACCGGGCTGGCCGTCGATCAGCACCGGGGTGCCGTTCGGCGCGAACTGCGGATAGCCGTCGGCATAGCCCAGCGCGACCACGCCGACGCGGGTGCGCACCTTCGACACGAAGCGGGCGCCATAGCCCACCGGTTCTCCGGGTTCGATCCAGCGCTCGGCGATCACCTTTGACTGCATGGTCATCACCGGGCGCAGGCGTGCGGTCAGATCGCTGTTGTCGGGCAACGGATTGGCCCCGTACAGCATCAGCCCCGGGCGCACCCAGTCGCTGCGTACATCCGGCCAGCCCAGCAGGGCCGGCGAATTGCACACGCTGGTCTCACCTTCCAGGCCGTCGATCGCACGGGCGAACGTTGCCGCCTGCTCGTGGGTGCGTTCGCTGTCCAGCTCATCGGCGCGCGCCAGGTGGGTCATCAGCACGATGTGCGCAACCTGCGGCAGCGCCAACAGGCGCGCGTGCGCCGCACGGAAGCTGTCCACGTCCAGGCCGAGGCGATGCATGCCGCTGTCCAGCTTCAGCCACACCGTCAGCGGGCGCGGGCTGTCGAAGGCAGCAACGGCCTCCAATTGCCACGGCGAACCCACGGCGAACCAGAAATCGTGTTCGGCCACCAGCGCCATGTCACTGGCTTCGAAGATGCCTTCCAGCAGCAGGATCGGCGCACGGATGCCGGCCTGGCGCAGTTCCAGTGCTTCTTCGATGGTGGCTACACCGAAACCATCGGCCTCGCCTTCCAGCGCCTGCGCACAGCGCACCGCGCCATGCCCGTAGGCATCGGCCTTGATGATCGCCAGGGCCTTGCCACCGCCCAGTTCGCGGGCCAGGCGGTAGTTGCTGCGCAGGGCGCCCAGATCGATCAGCGCGCGGGCAGGACGCATGTGCGGTTCTCGTGTTGCGGCGCGTGACCGTACTGGCCGTAGCGGAAAATATCCAGGCCTTCCGTGCTGATCTGCGGCTGGCGCGCGCTCATCAGGTCGGCCAGGTAGCGGCCCGAGCCGCAGGCCATGGTCCAGCCCAACGTGCCGTGGCCGGTGTTGAGGTAAAGGTTGCGCAACGGCGTGGCGCCGATCACCGGCGTACCGTCCGGCGTGGCCGGGCGCAGGCCGGTCCAGAACTGCGCGCGCGACAGGTCGCCGCCCTTCGGATAGAGGTCGCTGACCACCAGCTCCAGGGTCTCGCGGCGGCGCTGCGACAGCGACAGATCGAAGCCGGCCACTTCGGCCATGCCACCGACGCGGATGCGGTCGTCGAAACGGGTGACCGCCACCTTGTAGCTCTCATCGAGGATGGTCGAGGTCGGTGCCATTGCCGGATCGGTGATCGGCAGAGTCAGCGAATAGCCCTTCAGCGGGTACACCGGCAGGCGCATGCCCAGCGGTGCGACCAGTGCCGGCGAATAGCTGCCGAGCGCGACCACGAAGCGGTCGGCCGTTTCCAGCGCGCCGTTGACGTGCACGCCGGTGATGCGCTCACCATCAGAGACCAGGCCAGTGATGTCCTGGTCGAAGCGGAACTCGACGCCGGCGTCCACGCACATCTGCGCCAGGCGGCGGGTGAACAGCTGGCAGTCGCCGGTCTGGTCACGCGGCAGGCGCAGCGCGCCGACCAGACCATCGACATGGGCCAGCGCCGGTTCGGCCTGGATGATGCCGGCACGGTCCAGCACCTCGTACGGCACGCCGTACTGAGCCAGGATCTCGATGTCCTGCGCCGAGGCATCCAACTGCTGCTGGGTGCGGAACAGCTGGGTGGTGCCCAGGTCGCGGCCCTCGAACTCGATGCCGATCTGCGCACGCAACTCATTGAGGCAGTCGCGGCTGTACTCGGACATGCGCACCATGCGCGCCTTGTTGATCGCATAGCGCTCGTGGGTGCAGTTGCGCAGCATCTGCCACAGCCAGCGGTACTGGGCCAGGTCCATGCCCGGCTTGATCGCCAGCGGCGCGTGCTTTTCGAACAGCCAGCCGATCGCCTTCTTCGGCACGCCCGGGGCGGCCCACGGCGAGGTATAGCCGAACGACAGCTGGCCGGCATTGGCGAAGCTGGTTTCCAGCGCCGGGCCGGGCTGACGGTCGATGACCGTGACTTCAAACCCGGCCTGTCGCAGGTACCAGGCACTGGTAGTGCCGATCACGCCGCTGCCGAGGACTAGGACTCGCATGGGACTTCTCCAACCCGATCATTCCCTGCACTGGAGCGTGCCGGGACCATAATTGGGGAAGTATAGACAGCCAATACCAGTTGATTCGCCTGATTTACAATCAACCGGCAGGATGTTCTCCTGCAATTCATTCCCCAAGGTTGACGGCCATGGCCACCCGTACCCGCGAACTGGACAAGATCGACCGCAAGATCCTGCGCATCCTGCAGGCCGAGGGCCGGATTTCCTTCACCGAACTGGGCGAGCGGGTGGGCCTGTCCACCACCCCGTGCACCGAGCGCGTGCGGCGGCTCGAGCGCGAAGCGGTGATCACCGGCTACCACGCCCACCTCGACCCGGCGGCAGTAAAGGCCAGCCTGCTGGTGTTCGTGGAAATCAGCCTGGCCTACAAGTCCGGCGACATCTTCGAGGAATTCCGGCGCGCAGCGCTGAAGCTGCCGAACGTGCTGGAGTGCCACCTGGTGTCGGGTGATTTCGACTACCTGCTGAAGGCACGGATCAGTGAAATGGCCTCCTACCGCAAGCTGCTCGGCAGCACGTTGCTGACGCTGCCGCACGTACGCGAGTCGAAGAGCTACATCGTGATGGAAGAGGTGAAGGAGACGCTGAGCCTGCCGATTCCCGATTGAGGCGGTTGCGAGGGTGGGGTCAGAGCCCGCTACGCGGGATCCGACCCCGGGACCGGTCAGCGCTGCTGCGGGTGCTTCTGCGAGCGCTGTTCCTGCTGCTTGCCACCCTTGTGCGGCTGCTGCGGGTCCATCTGCTGCTGTTGCTGCTGCTGTTGCTGCGGGTTACGGCCCTGCGGTTCCTTGCCGGGATGACGGTTCTGCTGGTTTTTCATGATCGCGATCCAGTGGACGAAGGACATGCGGCGGCAGAGTGCCGGCGCAGGGCCACGGTGGTCCCGCAACGGTTAATCGCAGGCGAAAAAGCAGTGATCGCCAGGAGGCTGTTTTCGTGGGTTCAGGCCCGGTGGCTGCCAACCTGGGTCGGCAACGCACTGCCCCACCGCCGGGCATGGCCCAGCGCTACCGGATCTGCTGGCCGTCGCCGCTGGGCACGCTGTCGTAATAGCGGCCAGTGCGCGAATCGAATACACGGTTAGGTCCGGCCGGGCGTACCCCGGGGATGATGCGGCCGTTGCGGTCGTAGACCTTGTCGGCCGGCTTCGGTGCCGGAACCGGTGCAACCTGGGCCGGGCCGGTGGATTTGATGGGCTGTGCCGGTTGCGGCGAGGGCAGCACTTGCGGCTGCGGGCGCGCAGGCTGCACAGGCGGCACCACGGGCGGTGGGGCTACGGTGGTGCTGCTGCGGGTCGCCGTCGGATTGCCGGTCGGCACCTGGGCCAGCGCCAGCACAGGCACCAGCGTCATCAGCAACAGGGGGAAGGACGGTTTCATGGCACGCTCCAGCGCGGTTCGCATTCACCTTGCGCCCGAAGCTGTGTGCCGGCCATGAACGGCCATCACACTTGCAAGGTTGCGCCGGAACCCCCACGTTTTCCGGCATCCCCAGGCCATCGACCCCACGGAGAGCCGGCATGACTGCTTTCGACCTGACGCCCCCCACTGCCACCCAGACCGAGGCGCTGATAGCCGGCCTCAGCAGCGAGGAGCGCCGCGTGCTGCTGCAGCACGGCACCGAGGCGCCGTTCTGCGGCGTGTTCCTGGACAACAAGCGCGAGGGCGTCTACTGCTGCCGGCTGTGCGCGCTGCCACTGTTCCGCTCCAGCACCAAGTTTGATTCCGGCACCGGCTGGCCCAGTTTCTTTGCTCCGTTCGACCCGGCGCACGTGCGCGAGATCCGCGATACCAGCCACGGCATGGTCCGTACCGAGATCACCTGCGCGCGCTGCGGCAGCCATCTGGGCCACGTGTTCCCGGACGGTCCGCCGCCCACCTTCGAGCGCCACTGCCTGAACTCCGTCTCACTTTCATTCACCGGCAATGGTGAGCCTTGGCCTGACCCGTTGCAGCGCGGCAGTGCGGAAAGCGGCGTGGCGGGCTGAAATTCCCCGCTGACCGATTTCACAGAATTCCCTCTTCAGAAAACCGGGCGACGGGCCGACAAGGAGATATCCCCCCTCCCTGCGTCGCCCCATGCTCATCATCGTTGGATTCCTGGTCGTCATCATCAGCGTGCTCGGGGGCTACCTCGGGGCCCACGGACGCCTGGGTGCCCTCTGGCAGCCCTACGAACTGGTCATCATCGGCGGTGCCGCACTGGGCGCGTTCCTGGTCGGCACCCCGGCCAAGACGGTCAAGCAGACCCTGCAGGCCATGGTCGGTGTGTTCAAGGGCCCGCGCTACAAGCAGCAGGACTACATCGACGTCCTCAGCCTGGTCTACGAACTGCTCAACAAGGCCCGCCGCGAGGGCTTCATGGCGCTGGAAGACCATGTCGAGCGCCCGGCTGAAAGCGCGTTGTTCGGCAACTACCCGAAGGTCCAGGCCGACCACCACCTGATCGACTTCATCACCGACTGCCTGCGCCTGATGATCGGCAGCAACATCGAGCCGCACGAGCTGGAACCGCTGCTGGAACTGGAGCTGGAAAAACACCACGCCGAGGCGATGGCACCGTCGCAGGTGATGAACAAGGTCGCCGACGGATTGCCCGGTTTCGGCATCGTGGCTGCGGTGCTGGGCATCGTCATCACCATGGGCTCGATCGGCGGCGACATCGTCGAAGTGGGTGGCCATGTGGCCGGCGCGCTGGTCGGCACCTTCCTGGGCATTCTGCTGGGCTACGGCTTCGTCGGCCCGATGGCCTCGGCGATGGAAGCCCGTGCCGAGCAGGACAGCCGCATCTATGAGTCGGTGAAGACCGCCCTGCTGGCCTGCCTGCGCGGCTACAACCCGAAGATCGCGCTGGAATTCGCCCGCAAGACGCTGCCTTCGAACGTGCGTCCGGCCTTCTCCGATTTCGAGCAGCACCTGAAGACGGTCAAGTAAGCCATGGCCGAGACCAAGCCCACCGTCATCGTCCGTCGGGTCAAGAAGGCCGGCCACGCTGCCCATCACGGTGGTTCGTGGAAGGTCGCCTACGCCGACTTCGTGACCGCGATGATGGCCTTCTTCCTGGTGCTGTGGCTGATGGCCAGCACCAGCAAGCCCGAGCGCGCGGCCATTTCCGAGTACTTCCGCAACCCCAGCCCACTGGTCGGTTCCAGCGCCACGCCGGCCCCGGGCATGGCCGGGCCGGGCGGCGCCAGCACCTCGATGATCAAGCTGGGTGGCGCCACCGATATTTCCCGCGGCAACAGCAGCGACCCCTTCCAGAACCAGCAGAAATCGGTACCGCGCCCGGTGGACGAGCAGCAGCGCGACAAGCAACAGCTGGAAGCGCTGATGAAGGAGCTGCAGGAGGCGATCAGCAGGAGCCAGGCACTGGAACCGTTCAAGGACCAGCTGCTGCTGGACCTGACCCCGGAAGGCCTGCGCATCCAGATCGTGGACAAGCAGAACCGGCCGATGTTCGACCTCGGCAGCGCCACGCTGAAGCCGTACACGCAGCAGATCCTGCACGAGCTGGCCGAGTACCTGAACCACGTGCCGAACCGGATCAGCCTGACCGGCCACACCGACATCACCGCCTATTCGGCCGCGCGTGGCTATGGCAACTGGGAACTGAGCGCCGACCGTGCCAACGCCGCACGGCGCGCGTTGATCGATGGCGGCCTGGAAGACAGCAAGATCACCCGCGTGGTCGGCCTGTCCTCCTCGGTGCTGTTCGACAAGGCAGACCCACAGAACCCGATCAACCGCCGCATCAGCATCGTGGTGATGACCCAGGCTGCCGAGGCGGCTGCGCTGGCCGGTGCGGGCCCGCAGGTGGGGTTGTCGGCACCGACCGCCGACCCCGACGTGCAGGCTGCGCAGGGTGAGGCAGAACAATCTGTGCAGGGGCAAGCAGAATAAACTGTGGGTGCGGACCTTGATCCGCACATCGGGCGCAGAGCGTGCGGACCAAGGTCCGCACCCACCAAGGCCATGCCCGGCGAGCGCGCAGCGCGGCACCCAGTACAATGGCGGTCTTTCCTTTTCAGGTCCCCACCCCATGTCCCAGAACTCCAAGGCCAAGCGCGACAAGCGCAAGAAGCAGCAGGTCAAGCGTCCGTTCCTCCGTCTGAACGCCCGCGAGCAGGTGCAGAACCATGCCGTGCTGCTCAGCGAAGACGGCCAGGCCGTCGCCGCCATCGGCCTGCAGGGCCGTGAGTGGCTGTTGGCCATCGGCGGCCAGACCATGGGCAACGCCGACAACCCGGTGCCGATGCTGGCCATGCTCAAGCACCTGTCGAACATGCAGGAAGCCGAAGGCCGCACGGTTACCCTGGAATACTCCGAGTTGATGCAGAAGCTGCTGGACACCCTGGCTGCTGAAGCCGGCCAGACCGCTGAGGAGTACCTGGACAAGCTGGTGGCCGAGTTCGCCAGCGAGCAGGCCGAAGACGCAGCCGCAGAAAGCGAGGCGGCTGCCGATGACGCCGCTGCAGAGACCGCCGGCGCCGAAGGCGCTGCCGACGCCGAGGCCACCCCGGCCGCCGACGCCGACGGCAAGCCGCAGGCCTGATCCGGCCGCGGCGGTGTCGGTCTACGTCGACGACGCGGTGCATCCCTGGCGCGGACAGCGCTGGGCGCACTTGATGGCCGATACCCTGGCCGAGCTGCACGCGATGGCGGCGCAGCTCGGCATCCCACCACGGGCCTTCCAGAACAAGGCCAGTGGTGCGCATTACGATGTCACTGCAGACCTGCGTGCACAGGCGATCGCGCTGGGTGCGCGTGCTATTTCCCGGCATACCGACCGCGCGCTGGTCAAAGCGGTGATCGCCAATGCCCGGGCGCAATACCGGCCGTAGGCAGGCATTGGAGGCTACCGCTTGCTGTGGTGGGTGCGGACCTTGGTCCGCACATCGGGCAGAGGGCATGCCAACCAAGGTTGGCATCCACCCATAGGCGGGCTCCGCACCCACCTGCCCTGATCAGAACGGGTCGCTGCCCAGGCGGATTTCCACGTTCAGCAGCGAGCACAGGGCCAGCATCGCGTCGTCGTCGCGGGTCAGTGCCATCACGCCGGTAAAGCCATCGCTGCCGGCATCCACGCTCCACAGCGTGTAGTTGTGTTCGCGCAGGCGATCGAAGGCGGTGGACATCAGCTGCACCCCGTCCAGGTCTGAGGCGAAGTCCTCGTCGTCCAGGTCACCGCCCCAGTCCAGCTGCACGTTGAAGCGCGCCGACAGCTCGTTGACCGCCGATTGCAGGGAATCCAGGTCATCGCGCTCCACGTCGAAGCCGGACTGCCAGGCAATGGCCGTGAGCAGGGCCGGCAGCCAATCACTGTCAGCCTCCAGCGGCTGCCCCTGCTCTGCCAGCTGCTCGCGCCAGCGGTTGAACTGCTGCAGGGCCTGCTCGTCATCGCCCGGGTTGATCAGTACCAGCAGGTTCCAGACACGCGCCTCGAAATCGGCCTCGTCGAAATCCTGGGCATCTTCTTCGAAGTCGAAATAATCGCTGTTGTCGGGCATGGCGGGCAGTCCTTGGGGCAGGCAGGCATTCTACGGTTTATCCTGTAGCGCTGAAGTCGGCCTTGGTGGCCGTCACCCTGAATGAAGCGATGAGCGATACCCCTCCCGACCACCTGGCGATCAACCCGGCCAGCCCCTTCCATGATGCGCAGGCGCTGGAGCGCGGTGTCGGCGTGCGTTTCAACGACGTCGAGCGCGACAACGTCGAGGAATATTCGGTCAGCGAAGGCTGGATCCGCGTGCAGGCCGGCAAGGCCCGCGACCGCCGCGGCAACCCGATGACCATCAAGGTCAAGGGCAAGGTCGAAGCGTATTTCCTGGAAACGAAGCCGGAGTAAGGGCTGAAAGGTGTGCGGACCAAGGTCCGCACCCACCCGGGGTACACGGTCATTCGCGCTTGCGCGATTCCAGCAGGTCCAGGTTGCGGATCAGGCGCCGCGAGATCTCATCGGAGATCACCCCGCGCCGGGTCAGCCGGAACAATTCCTCGCGCTCGGCATTGAGGCCGGCGCTGCGCAGCTGGCGATAGCCCAGCTCCATGCGCTGCACCTTCTCCGGGTCCACGTCGGGCCCGTCGCTGTCCTTCTCCAGGTGCCGCTGGTACAGCAGGCTCACCCGCGAGGCGGCATCGTTGTACAGCTGCACATTCTCGGTGTTCTGGTTCATCACCATCTGCTGGCGCATGCGTTCCACCCCCGCCAGCGCGGCCTTCGATGACAACCGGCGTGCCAGGTCTTCTTCCTTGCGCTCGCCCGAATCGGCCGGCAGCTGCAGGCCCTTCAGCAGCTGCGGCAGTGCCACGCTGGCGCCAACCAGCGAGAACAGGATCACCGCCGCGGCCAGGAAGATCACCAGGTCGCGCGCCGGGAACGGACTGCCATCGGGCAGGAACAACGGCAGCGTCAGCACACCGGCCAGGGTGATCGCACCACGCACACCGGCCACCGAAGTGGCCACCACGATGCGCCAGTTCGGCGCCTCGCCACGCTCCAGCCCGCGCCGCCGCGCGCGCAGCAGGTTCCAGCGCAGCGACAGCCACACCCACAGCAGGCGCAGCGCGATCAACGTAGCGTTGATCACCAGTACGTAGACCAGCAACCACCATGCGCTCTGGTGGCCGCTCTCGTTCATGGTGGTGGTGGCGCGTTCGACGATGCCCGGCAGCTGTTCGCCCAGCAGCACGAACATGATGCCGTTGAAGCTGAACTGCAGCATGTTCCAGACCCCGGCACGCTGCACGCGCATGCTGCCGGAGACGCGGCCGGTCATTTCCACATAGCTCATCGAGATGCCGGCTGCGACCGCAGCCAGGATGCCGGAGGCGTTGATTTCTTCGGCCAGCAGGTAGGCCGCGAACGGAATCAGCAGGTTGACCAGCATCGCCGCACCCGGCTCTTCGCCGAATCGCCGCCACAGCCAGCGCTGGAAGGTGGAAACACCGAGGGTGACCGCCACGCCCACGACCAGGCCGGCCACCGCCACCCACAGGAAGGTCAGCGAAGCGGTGGCCAGCGAGAAGGTGCCGGTCATCACCGCCGCCACCGCGAAGCGGAAGCAGACCAGGCCCGACGCATCGTTGAGCAGCGACTCGCCTTCCAGGATGTGCATCAGGCGCTTGGGAATCGGCGCCTTGGAGGCGATCGCGCCGACCGCCACCGGGTCGGTCGGCGACACGATCGCCGCCAGCGCGAAGCACACCGCCAGTGGCATCACCGGAATCATCCAATGGATCAACAGGCCGGCGCCGATGACAGTGAACACCACCAGGCCGAACGCCAGTTCGAGGATCGCGCCTTTATCGCGGAACAGGCCCTGCTTGGGGATGCGCCAGCCGTCGAGGAACAGCAGCGGCGGCAGGAACAGCAGGAAGAACACCTCCGGCTCCAGCGCATGACCGCGGTTGAACACTCCGGCGATCACCGCGCCCAGACCGATCTGCACCAACGGCAGCGGCAACGAGAACGGCAGGACGCGAACCAGGTAGCCGCTGGCGACAACGGCCACCAGCATCGCCAGGACGACTTCAATGGTATGCATGCTTCTTCCAGGAAGCGGCGCGCGGGGAGGCTCGAGGGCCAGCGCCGGAAACCCGGAAAAAATTACCACATGCGGCCACGACCGCGACGGCCGGGGCCGCCGCGCGTCAGCCCCGGCTCATGCCCCGTCGAAGCGATACAGGTCCATGGCCAGGAAACCGGCATCGATGCCGGCGTCGATGCGACGTGCGCCGAAGCCGCCCTCGCCCGCCGCGCCCATCGCAAAGAACAGCGGCAGCAGATGCTCGTCGGTCGGGTGCGCGCGTTCGGCGAACGGCGCCTGCCGGCGGTAATCGAGCAGGGCCTGGCGGTCATCGGCGGCCAGGCGCTGCTCCACCCACTCGATGAAGGGCCGCACGTAGGGCGCTTCCTTGCCGTCCTGGTAGTCGCCCCAGTCGTGCAGGTTGTGGGTGATGCTGCCCGAGCCGACCAGCAGCACGCCCTGTTCGCGCAGCGGCGCCAACGCACGGCCCAGCGCGAACTGGTGCTCGGGGCCGAGCAGTGGCTGGATCGACACCGGCACCACCGGGATGTCGGCCTGCGGGCGCAGCAGCCGCAGCGGCACCCACGCGCCGTGGTCGAGCCCACGCTGCGGATCCAGCGCCACCGGTAGTCCTGCGGCGGCGATACGGCCGGCCACCTCTTCGGCCAGCGCCGGATCGCCCGGTGCCGGGTACTGCAGTTCGAACAGCGCGCGCGGGAAGCCACCGAAATCGTGGATGGTCGGCGGCTGCGGATGCGCGCCGACCAGCGGCTGCCGGCCCAGCCAGTGTGCCGAAGCCATGACGATGGCGCGCGGCGTCGGCAGGTCGCGGGCCAGCTCGGCCAGGCGCACACCGACCTGGCCCGGATGCAGGGCAGTCATCGGCGAACCATGGGAGATGTACAGCGAAGGCAGGCGGGACATGGAATTCTCCAGTTGCAGGATCAGGCGGCGATCAGCGCGAACGCAGGGTCCACTTGCCATCGCCGACCAGGAACAGCACCAGCAGCGCCAGCGCCCAGAACGCCGGGTATTCCCAGCCGCCGCCGGCGTTGGCAAAGCCGAAGCCGTTGGCGCCGTGCACGGTGACGATGGTGCCCAGCAGCAGCGGCACACCGACCAGGCCCACCCAGCGCGCATAGATGCCCAGCAGCAGCGCGACGGTGATCACCAGCTCGACGCCGAGGGTGACGTAGCCGAGCACGCCGGGCAGACCCAGTGACTCGAAGAACGCCGCCGTACCGGCCGGGGTGAACACCAGCAGCTTGGTCAGCGCATGGACCAGGAACAGCACGCCCAGGGCCAGGCGCAGCAGGGTGGCGCCATAGGGGGCCAGCGGCGAAACAGGAGCGGTCGTGCTGTGCATGGGGAAGCACCTTGAAGGAAGTGGGTACAGGTTATTGCGCCTTCACGGGCCGATAAATACGATCGTTTGACCGTATTTATTTCAAAAGGCGCAACAATGGACACCCTCGAGGCGATGCGCGTGTTCGTGGCGGTGGTCGAGCGCAATGGCTTCAGTGCCGCCGCCCTGGCCCTGGACATGTCCACCGCCGGCGTCACCCGCCAAGTCGCCGCGCTGGAAAAGCGCCTGTCCACCCGCCTGCTCCACCGCACCACGCGCCGGGTCAGCCCGACCAGTGCCGGTGCCGCCTACTACGCCCAGTGCGTGCGCCTGCTGGCTGAGTTCGACGCGCTGGAGGCCAGCATCGGCGCGCAGGCGCTGGAGCCTTCAGGCACGCTGCGCATCAACGCACCGGTCAGCTGGGGCATCGCCCGCCTCGGTCCGCTGCTGGCCAGTTACCGCGAACGCTTCCCGCAGGTGGAACTGGACCTAGCCCTGTCCGACCGCCTGGTGGACATGGTCGAGGAAGGCTACGACGTGGCCATCCGCATCACCCGCGAGCCCGGCCCCACGCTGATCGCACGCCGCCTGGGCGAATCGCGGGTAAGCCTGTGCGCCGCGCCCTCGTACCTGGCCTCACGCGGCACCCCACAAACCCCACAGGACCTGCAGGCGCACGCGTGCCTGAGCTACAGCTACTGGGTGGCCGGCAACAACTGGCCACTGCAGGGGCCCGGCGGTGAAGTGAAGGTGGCGGTGAACAGCCTGCTGCACGCCAACAACGGCGATGTGCTGCGCGAAGCCGCGATTGCTGGCATGGGCGTGATCCTGCAGCCGGATTTTCTACTGGAAGACGCGCTGGCCGATGGCCGCCTGGTGCGCGTGCTGCCCGAGTGGGAGGCCTCGCCGATCGGCATCTTCGCGGTCTATACCAGCCGCAGCCACCTGGCACCAAAGGTACGCAGCTTCATCGACCACCTGGTGGAAACCGGGGTGTAAGGGTGCGTCCGCCGGGCATGGCCCGGCGCTACCAGAGGCGCGCCCACGTGACACGGTAGCGCCGGGCCATGCCCGGCGAACGCATCAGGCCCCGATCAGTTCCGGTAGCGCCGGGCCATGCCCGGCGAACGCGAAGCGCGGCCTAGACAGCCACCTCATCCAACGCGTCGATGATCTTCTCCAGCGGTGCAGGCCGCCCCAACAGGTAACCCTGCACCTGGTCGCAACCGTGCGCAGCCAGCCAGTCCAGCTGCCCCGGCGTTTCCACGCCTTCGGCAATGATGGTCAGGCCCATGCTGTGGCCCAGCGACAACAGCGCGCGGCAGATCGAGGCATTGCGCGGGTTGGTCTCCACGTCGGCCACGAAACTGCGGTCGATCTTCAGGATGTCCAGCGGCAGATGCTGCAGGTAGGACATGCTGGAATAGCCGGTGCCGAAATCATCCAGCGACACGCTGATGCCCTGCTCGTGCAGGCGCTGCATGGTCTGCATCGCCTGCGCCGGCTTGCGCATCAGGCTGCTCTCGGTCAGCTCCACGTGCAGCGCACCACGGGCCAGGCCGAAGTCCTGCTGCGCACGCGTGAACTCGGTCACCAGGTCACTGTTGAAGAACTGCACCGCCGACACGTTGACCGCGATCGGCAGCTCGCCCCAACCGGCATCGACCAGCCGCCGCTGTGCTTTGGCCGCAGCACGGATCACCCAGCGTCCCAACGCCAGGATCAACCCGGTGTCTTCGCACAACGGAATGAACTCGTTGGGCGGAATGAAGCTGCCATCGGCCTGCGGCCAGCGCAGCAAGGCCTCCAGCGCCGCCGGGCTGCCATCACCGGCGTGCCGGATCGGCTGGAAGTACAACTGGAATTCGTTGTCGATGGCAGCGTGGATGCGCCCGGCCAGGCGCAGGCGGTCGGCCAACCGCGTGGTCACCGCCGCGTCGAACCAGACCACTACATTGCCCTCGGCGCGCGCCGCATGCGCCGCCTGTGCCGCCATGCCGATCACCTGCTCGGCGCCATGGCCGTCACCGGCCACGTGCGTGGCCACGCCGATACGCGGCTCGAACTGGTGCAGCGAATCCTTGCCCCGCATCGGCGCCGACACGATCTGCAGCAGGTCGTCCAGCACGCGCTGGACATCCTGCCCGGCTGCGATGGCGAACACGAAATCCTCTGCTGGCTGGAACGCCAGCGTGCCGCAGCGCGCGCCCAGGCCGCCCAGCCGGGTCGCCATCGACTGCAGCACTGCATCGCCGATCTCGCGGCCCAGCGTATCGGCCACCAGCTGCAGGCCGCGCAGCTGCACGAAGGCGATGGTGTAACCCACGTCGTGCTCGTCCAGCTGATCGGTCAGCGCGCGCACGTTCAGCAGGCCGGTGGCCGGGTTGTGCCGTGCCTGGTAGGCCAGGTCACGTTCGTAGGCCAGCCGTTCGCTGACATCCTCGGCCAGCACCAGGCACGCAGGCTGGCCATCGAAATCGAGCTTGGACAGGTGTGCGCGCACTTCAAACACACTGCCGTCCTTGCGCCGGTGCAGGCGCACGGTCGCGTCCTGCAGCTCGCCGACGCGGGCCTTGGCGATGGCGCCCTTCACCTCCTCCCAGCCTTCGCGCGGGCGGATGTCGAGGATGCTCATCGCCAGGAATTCTTCGCGGCTGTAGCCGTACTGGCGCACGGCCGCATCGTTGACCTCGATGAAGCGCAGCGTATCCGGATCAAACACCCAGAACGGCGCCGGGTTGCGGTCGAACAGCAAGCGGAAACGACGCTCCGCTTCGCCCATCTGCTCCCGCGCATGGTAGCGTTCGCTCAGGTCGGTCAGTGCGCCGATCATGCGCCGCTCGCTGTCGGCCACTTCCACCCGCTGGCCGCGCGCCCCCACCCAGCGCACCTGGCCACCCGGCAGCACCAGGCGGAACACCTGGTCCAGCACCGCGCTGCCAGCAAAGGCCTGGTCGAACGCCTGCTGCAGGCGCGCGGCATCATCGCGATGCACGCGCGCGAAGAAATCGGCCACCGGCAACGCATCGGTCTGCACCCCGAAGATCTCGCGCGCCAACGGCGACCAGCGCAGCAGCGCCGCGTCCTCGTCCACGTACCAGGTGCAGACACGGCCCACCTGGTGGGCCAGCCGCAGTTCGGCGTGGCCGGTCTTCAGCTCCTCCGCCATCGATTGCTGGCTGCGGGTGCTGCGGCGCACGGCGTACAGCAGTACCAGCAGCACCCCCACGTAGGCCAGCACGATCGCCACCGATGCCTGCAGGTACGGCCACCAGGGCGCCAGCACATCCTCATCGGCCAGCCCGACCTGTACTGCCAGCGGACTGCGCTCGAGCGTGCTGATGGTGATGATCCGTGGCACGCCATCGACCACGCCCGGCAGGCTGCCCAGTTCGACCACTGCCTGCTTGCCGAGCAGGTCGCGCCGCGGCAGGTCAAAGCGACGGCCGACCGTGCCATGTGGGTCAGGTACCCGCGCCAGCATGTAACCCTCGGCATCGCTGATCGAGACCAGTCCGTTCGGGCCGACATCCAGCCCGCCGATGATGCGCTGCAGCTCACCGCAGCGCAGCCGCGCCAGCAGCCAGCGATCATCGGCCATCGACAGTGCCAGTGGCACCACCCAGCCGTCGTCGCCGGCCTGCTGCGGCGGACCGATGTACAGCGCGCTGCCCTGCCCGCGCCGCTGCGGATCGGTCCACAGCGGCAAGTTCAGATCGCCCTTGCCGGCAGTGACCGCACGGCCATGGCGGTCCAGCACCACGATGCTGTGCAGCTCGGCATGGCGGCGCAGCACGCCGCCGATGGAGGCATCGAGCAGGGCCGGCGCCTGCAACGGCACGCGGCCGAACAGTTCGGCCGCGTCGGCGGCGATGCCGGACATCGCCCGCTCCAGGTTGCGCAGTTCAAGTGCCAGCAGGCGTTCGCTGCCCACCGCCAGCGCACGGCTCTGGCGCTGCGCAGCCTCCAGCCGGCGGTGATGGTCGTTGGCCAGCATGGTGGTCAAGCCAGCCACCAGCAGCACGCCCAGCAGTACGCCGCCCCAGGTAATGGCGCGCAGCGGCCGGGCCAACCCCCGTTTCAGCGCGGGCATCGGTCGGTCTTCCTTGTGCAGTGAGCTGGCTTCATGCGCGAACGAATCCTCCACGTCCCCGACCTCAACGGCCGGCGGACGCCATTCTTGACGCCTGACCCCACCCCGCATGGCCACCGCCCCGTGTCCGCGCAGGGTTCCAAGCGGCCAGCATGCACCACGCAGATGGCGCCGTGAAGATCGCGTCCGCGCGTTCAGCCAGATCCTGCACAGGCGCTGCGGTGCAACGGAACGGTCAGCCGGGCCGGGGCGGATTAGACTTGGGGTTTTCCGCTGCAAGAGAAGTCCATGTCCAAGCTGCGCCGTCCCACCCTGGCACTGGCCATCGTTGCCAGCCTGTCCCTGGCCGCCTGCGACCGCCCGGCCGAACCGGCCGCCGGCACGGCCGCACCGGCCGATGCTGCGCCCGCGGCGGCCAAGCCGATGCTGGGCAGCTTCGGCTTCGATGCCAGCGGCATGGACCGCAGCATCGCCGCCGGTGACGACTTCTTCGGCTTCGCCAACGGCACCTGGGTGAAGAACACCGAGATTCCGGCCGACCGTTCGCGCTTCGGCAGCTTCAACGTCATTGCCGAAAAGACCCTGGCCGATACCCGCGCCATCCTCGAAGGCGCTGCCGGCAACGCGCAGGCCAGCGGTGACGACAAGCTGATCGGCGACTACTACGCCGCCTTCATGGACGAAGCCGGCATCGAGCAGCACGGCATCGCGCCTGTGCAGCCGCAGCTGAAGGCGATCGAGGCGATCGCCGACAAGGCCGGGCTGGCCCGAGCGCTCGGCGGCGATGTGCGCGCCGACGTCGACCTGCTCAACGCCACCAACTTCTACACCGACCGCCTGTTCGGCCTGTGGATGTCGGTGGACCTGCTGCAGCCGGACCGCAACGCACCGTATCTGGTGCAGGGCGGACTGGGCATGCCCGACCGCGACTTCTACCTGGGCGGTGGCCGCATGGCCGAGCTGCGCAAGCAGTACCAGGCCTACATCGCGCAGATGCTGCAGCTGGCCGGCGTTGCCGACCCGGCCGGCAAGGCGCAGCGCATCCTCGCGCTGGAGACGAAGATCGCGCAGGCGCACGCCACCCAGGAAGAAACCAATGACGTGACCAAGGGTGCCAACCCCTGGACCCAGGCCGACTTCAATGCCAAGGCGCCGGGCATGGACTGGAATGCCTTCCTCGATGCCGCGGCGCTGGGCAAGCAGCAGGACTTCATCGTGTGGCAGCCCAAGGCCGTTGCTGGCCTGTCCAAGCTGGTCGCCACCGAGCCGCTGGACGCCTGGAAGGACTATCTGGCGTTCCATGCATTGGACCGTGCCGCTGCCTACCTGCCGAAGAAGTTCGCCGATGCCCGTTTCGCCTTCCATGGCACCGCACTGAGCGGCACCCCGCAGCAGAGCGACCGCTGGAAACGCGCGGTGGACGACGCCAACCACGCCGTGGGCGAGGCCATCGGCAAGCGCTACGTCGAAAAGCACTTCGACGCCAAGACCAAGGAACGCGCGGACGAAATGGCGAAGAACATCATCGCCGCCTTCGCCAAGCGCATCGATGCGCTCGCCTGGATGTCGCCGCAGACCAAGGCCAGCGCCAAGGCCAAGGTGGCCGGGCTGACCGTGGGCATGGGCTACCCGGAAAAGTGGCGTGACTACACCGGCCTGGACATCCGCCGTGATGACGCGCTGGGCAACGCGCAGCGCGCCGAGCTGTTCGAATACCAGCGTAACGTCGCCAAGCTGGGCAAGGCGGTCGACCACAGCGAGTGGGCGATGCTGCCGCAGACCATCAACGCGATGAACGTGCCGCTGGAGAACCGCCTGGTGTTCCCGGCCGCGATCCTGCAGCCGCCGTTCTTCGACGGTGCCGCCGATGATGCGGTGAACTACGGTGCGATCGGCGCGGTGATCGGCCACGAGATCAGCCATGGCTTCGACAACGCCGGTGCGCTGTTCGACGAAACCGGCAAGCTGCACAACTGGTGGACCGCTGAGGACCTGAAGCAGTTCAACGCTGCCGGCGATGCATTGGCCGCGCAGTTCAGCAGCTATGAACCGTTCCCCGGCGTGCACGTGAATGGCAAGCTGAGCCTGGGCGAGAACATCGCCGACGTGGCCGGCCTGGGCACTGCTTATGACGCCTACCAGCTGTCGCTGCAGGGCAAGCCGGGCCAGACCCTGGAAGGCTTCACCCCGGACCAGCGCTTCTTCCTCGGCTTTGCCCAGGCCTGGCGCAGCAAGAGCCGCGAGCAGGCGCTGCGCAACTCGCTGCTGACCGATGTGCATGCACCGGGCCAGTTCCGCGCACTGACCGTGCGCAACATCGACGCCTGGTACCCGGCGTTCGAAGTGAAGGAAGGCCAGAAGCTGTACCTGGCCCCGGACAAGCGGGTCAAGGTGTGGTGATGTAACCGAAACGGGCGCCGCAAGGCGCCCGTTTCATTTCCGCTAGCCGCCAACCTTGGTCGGCACATGCCTCGCTCTGGTGGGTGCCAACCCTGGTCGGCACATGCCTCGCTCAGGCATCCACGCATGGCGTGGATCTACGCAGGCCGGCGGCCACCAGCAGCGCAGCCGTCGCGAACGCGGCAGCGGCCCACAGGTTGGCGTGCAGGCCCATGCCATCCAGCAAGCGGCCACCGCCCCACGCACCCACTGCGATGCCGATGTTGAACACGCCCACGTACAGGGCAGTGGCGATCTCCAGCGCCTGCGGGACCTCTTTCATCATCCAGGTCATCAGGCCCACCGACACACCGCCATAGGCAAGGCCCCAGAGCAGCAGCACCACCACGCCCCCCAACGGTGCGCCTCCCACCATCAGCAGCAACAGCGGCGTCAGCAGCAGGCCCAGGGCAATCGCCAGCAGCATTCCACGCGGATGCCGTGCAGCCATCGGACCGGCGATGAAGTTGCCGGCAATGCCGGCCAGGCCATAGGCGAACAGCAGTGCGCCGATCCACATCGCATCCACGCCCGACACCGTGGTCAGCAACGGCCGCACATAGGTGAAGGCGATGAAGTGCCCGGTCACCAGCAGCAGCGTCAGGCACAGGCCGTGCTGCAGGCCGCGATGGCCGAGCAGCTGCACGAACTGCGCCGCGCGTACCGAGGTTTCCACCGGCAACGCGGGGACCACCCTGGCATGCAGCAGCAGGACTGCAGCACTGAACAGCGCCATCGCCGCGAATGCGCTGCGCCAGCCCAGTGCTTCCCCGATCAGCGCACCCAACGGCACGCCCAGCACCGATGCGGCGGCGACGCCGCCAAAGATGATCGACGTGGCCAGGCCAATGCGCTGTGCCGGTACCAGACGCGCCGCCAGGCCACCGGCGATGGCCCAGATGCCGCCCATGCAGAACCCCACCAGCACCCGTGCGGCCAGCAACCAGCCGATGCCCGGCGCCAGCGCCGAGGCGATGTTGGCCACACACAACAGGCCCAGCAGCGCGCACAGGATGCGGCGGCGATCGATACCCCCGGCGACGATCACCACCAGTGGGGCGAACACTGCGGCCAGCAGTGCCGGCAACGAGATCATCAGGCCGGCAGTGCCTTCGGATGCACCGAAGGTCCCGGCGATCGGCGTCAGCAGGCCGACCGGCAGCATCTCGGTGGTGACCACCGAGAAGGTGGCAAGGCCGATGGCAGACACCGCCCACCAGGCAGGGCGGACCGCGGGAGCGGCACGTTCGGGCGAAGAAGCACTCACGGGATGATTCCTTCAGCAGGGACAGACGAAGAGGAGCGATGCAGCGGACGCTGTGCGAACACAGCCATCAGCAGCACGATGGATCCCGCGCACAGCGCGAGGACAAAACCACTGCGCACACCGCCTGCATCGACCAGCCGCCCTGACAGCGCGGCCCCGACGCCGACGCCGATGTTCAGCCCGGCCAGCAGCCAGGTCATGCCTTCGGTAAGGCGCGAGGCAGGCACGCACCGTTCAACCAGTGCCATCGCCACGATCATGGTCGGGGCGAAGAACAGGCCGGCCACCAGTACCGCCACCGCCAGCGAGGGCAGGTTGCCGACCCACAGCAGCGGCAGTGCGGTCAGCGCCGTGGCGGCGGCGCCCAGCAGCAACTGGAGACGCAGTGGTGCCTGCGGCTTCAACGCGCCGAACAGCAGGCCGGCCACGCAGCTGCCCATGGCGTAGGCAGACAGCACGATGCTGGCTGCGAGCGGCTGTCCGCGCTGCTCGGCGAAGGCCACGCTGGTGATGTCGACGGTGCCGACGATCACCCCCATCGCCAGCATCAGCAGTGCCAACAGGCGGATCTCCGGTTGCCGCAACAGGGAGCGGCGGGGTGTCGCGCCATCAATCGGTTGCAGCGGCGGCTCGGTGCCACGCTGCAGTACCAGCGCCACCATGCCGGCCACCAGCAGCAGAGCCGCCGCCAACACACCGGCCTGAGGCCATATCGCCACTGACAGCCCCACCGCCAATGGGGGGCCGGCGATGAAGGTCACTTCGTCGAACACGGTTTCCAGCGAGTACGCGGTCTGCAGGTAAGGGCGGCCACGATGGATCGCGGTCCAGCGTGCGCGCACCATCGCCGACACGCTGGGCATGCAGCCGGCCAGCATCGCCGTGGCAAACAGCGTCCAGTCCGGCGCCTGCAGCACGGTGCAGGCCAGCAGCAACAACAGTCCGGTCGCGCTGGCTGCAGTCGCCCACGGCAATACCCGGCCCTGCCCATGGCGATCGACCCAGCGTGATACCTGCGGCGACAGCAGCGCGTAGGTCAGCACGAAGGTGGCCGACACCGCTCCAGCCAGTGCATAGCTCCCGCGCAGCTGCGACAGCAGGGTGATGATGCCGATGCCGGTCATCGGCAATGGCAGCCGCGCCAGCAACCCGGCCAGGGCAAGTCCGACGGTGCCGGGGGCGGCGAACAGCTCGCGGTAAGGGGTGGCCATCGCAATCTCCAGGGCGGCGACTTGCCTGGCACGGAGCGCGCCACGACAATACATACAGAGCGTATGAATATGAGACTACATTCATACGCGTCGTATGTAAATAATCATGCACGACGTATGTAAGGAGCTTCGATGGTCCGCCGCACCCGCGCCGAGATGGAAGAAACCCGCGCCACCCTGCTGGCCACTGCGCGCCGCGTGTTCAGCGAGCTGGGCTATGCCGCTACGTCCATGGATGACCTCACCGCCCAGGCGGGGCTGACCCGTGGCGCGCTGTACCACCACTTCGGCGACAAGAAAGGGCTGCTGGCAGCGGTCGTCGCCCAGCTCGATGCCGAGACCGATGTGCGCCTGCAGGCGATCAGCGATGGTGCCGACGATGCCTGGGACGGTTTCGTGCAGCGCTGCCGCGCCTACCTGCAGATGGCACTGGAACCGGAGATCCAGCGCATCGTGCTGCGCGACGCGCGCGCGGTGCTCGGTGGCGCCTCACCGGAATCGCAGCAGTACTGCGTGAACTCGATGCAGCGCCTGATCGAGCAGTTGATCGCGCAGGGCGTGGTGGCGCCGGTGGATGCGCAGGCGCTGGCGTCGCTGATCTACGGCAGCCTGGCCGAGGCCGCGTTCTGGATCGCCGAAGGTGAACAGGGCGATGTACGCCTGAGGCAGGCAACGGCGGCCCTGGAGATGCTGCTGCGTGGTTTGAAGTCGGCGGGGTGAGGCCCATCCACGCATGGCGTGGATCTACGCACCTTCCCGGATCGGTACGCATCGGGAGCAGATGGATCCACGCCATGCCTGGATGAAACTCTGCGCCGATTGCAGGGCGGCGGGGCGAAAAACGGCCGCGCGTTGCGCGGTCGGCCCCGATTCTGGGCGATGACGACAGCAACGCCGAGCCTCCGTGCTCAGCCACGGTTTCATGTGCGGCCGCAGCACGTTTCACCCTGCGACATCTTGTCGCAGGCCGCAGCCGTGATGCTGCGACGCAGCAACATTCACCCATTCAGACAGAAGCCTTGCGCCCCTTGGCATTGGCCCCATTGCACGGCTCGCTGGAAGTGCTAGAACTGAACCTGCCACACCGTCCAACGCTGATCGACGCACGTTCCACAAGGAGCCAGCCATGATTGCTTTGTTCAAGGGTTTGGGAATTCTGCTTCGCGACAACGAGCTCTACAGCAGCCCGTTCGACAAACAGGTCGCGCATTGGCGCAATCTCAGCGAGCAGCAGATCCGCGACGAAGTCGGCGTGCTGGCGCAGGCCAAATGCCAATGGCTGATTGCCTCGATCGTCGGCTGGCAGGCAGCCTCGCTGCTGATCCTCGGCCTGATCGCCAACTACCTGTGGCGCGATGATTTCCATATCACCTTCACCCGCGTGGTGATCGTGTTCGGCTCGTGGGTGTCGATCCTGTTCGTGATCTGGTTCATGGCCAACATGTTCGACCGCACCGCCGGTTTCGAGCGCTGGATGAAGGCCTTCAACAGCCGCGCCCGGATCAGCTCCAAGGCCGACAGCGTCGAGCACGTGGCCGAGGCACTGGACCTGGCCGAGCACTACCCGGAAGTGCTGGACTACAAGCAGGCGGTCACCGCCAGGCGCGAGCTGCGCCACGAGGACATCCGCATCATGACCGAGATCGGCCGCATGAAGCAGCACTCGGAACTGGTGGGACGCCTCAACCACGTGGGTGAGACCGAGCACCACCACGAACTGACGCTGCAGCCGGCCTACTGACCCTTCAGGGAAGCGGGGGGACCCACAATGCCACCGTGATCACTCAGGGTGGCATTGTTCTTTCCGATCCTCGCTGACGCATTGGCCGAAGCCCTTCGGCAGGTCGCTGAACTCCCGGGTATCGCCGGCCGCTACCGCGAACGACCGTATCGGCGCTTTCGCACAGGCAGCGTCAGGACGGCAGGCCGGGTCCAGCACCAGGTAGTGGCACTGGCCACTGCGGCTGGCGATGCACTCGAAGCGCGCCACTCCATCCACCACGGTGCGCTTGCTGTAAAGCGTGTCCACGCCATTGGCAGTGGTGCGGGTGATCGCGGTTTCGGTGGACTTCTGGCAACCGGCAAGCGCCAGCGCGACGAGGCCCACAAGCAGGAAGGAACGCATGCAATGCTCCGGGTAGCGGAAGGTGCGGCGCGGCTACATGCCGCGGAACAGACTCATGAACGGCTGGCTGACCACCAGCGTCTCCGCGCGCCCTCGCAGACGCAACACGCCGCGCCCGGTATCGTCGCGACTCACCGCCGCCACCGCCTTCATGTTGACGATGGTCGAGCGATGGATCTGGCGGAAGTGCTGCGGATCAAGCACTTCCAGCAGTTCACGCAGCGGCGTGCGCAGCAGGCTTTCGCCTGCAGCAGTGACCACGGTGGTGTACTTGTTGTCGGCGCGGAAGTAGGCCACGTCTTCCAGCATGATCAGCTGCGTCTCGCGGCCGTTGCTGGCGGTGATCCAGGCCAGCGGCGGGTGATCGGCGCTGGCCTTCGATGGACCCAGCCGCTGCAGCAGGCGCTCCAGCACCGCGTCATCCTGGCGTGTCGCCGGCAACCGCGACAGGATGCGCTCGCGCGTGGCCAACAGACGCTCGTCGCTCACTGGCTTCAGCAGATAGTCCATCGCCCCTTGCTCGAACGCGTCGATGGCGTACTGGTCATAGGCGGTAACAAACACCACCTGGGTCCGCGGGCTCAGCTCGGACAGCGAACGTGCCACTTCGATACCGCTGATGCCGGGCATGCGGATATCCAGGAAAGCGATGTCCGGCTGCGTCTCGGCCAGCTGCTCCAGTGCGCTGGCACCGTCCTCGCACTCGGCTACCAGCTTCAGTTCCGGCCACAGCCGGCCCAACTGCTCGACCAGTGACTGGCGCAGCAGTTCCTCGTCTTCGGCGATCAACGCTTCAAGCGGCATGGCTGCGCTCCTTGCTCGACTGCGGCAGGGTCATGGTCGCTGCGACACCCGTGGGGAAATTGGCGACGATCGCCACGCCGGCCTGCTCGCCGCAGGTCAGGCGCAGGCGCTCGCGCAGGTTCTTCAGGCCGATGCCGGTACCGCTGGTGCCCTGGCCGAAGCCCAGGCCATCATCGGCCACCGTCACGGTGACATGGTCATCGAAGCCCCGCGCCAGGATCCAGATCGTGCCACCGCCCGGCTTGGGCTCCAGGCCGTGCTTGATCGCGTTCTCCACCAGCGTCTGCAGCGCCATCGCCGGCAGGTGCACACCGTGCAGTTCATTGGGAACCTGCACCTCCACCGCCAGCCGCGCGCCCATGCGGATGCGCAGGATCTCCAGATAGGCGCGGGTGCGGTCCAGCTCCACGCCCAGCGTGGACACCGATTCATCCACCTGCGGCAGCGAACTGCGCAGGTACTGGATCAGATGGCCGAGCATCTGTTCGGCGCGCGCCGGATCGGTGCGGGTCAGCACCTGCGCGTTGGCCAGCGAGTTGTAGAGGAAGTGTGGCTCCACCTGTGCATGCAGCAGGTTCAGACGCGCCACCGACAGTTCCTTCTCGACCTGGGTCTGTTCGGCAGCGGCCTGCTCGTCGCGACGCTGGTCAGCAACGCGTCGGCTGATCGCACGGGTGACCGCTTCGGCATTCTCGTAGTTGCTGCCCTCGTCCAGCGCCAGCAGGTCGGCCCACCAGCCAGCGTCCGGTTCGAACAACAAGGTGACGGTGCTGGTGCCCTGCCCCGGGGTGACCGTGGCCAGCACGCTGTTGCGCTTGATCGCCAGCCGCGCCGGCAGGTTCCAGCGCGACGGCTGGCGGCCGTTCCACAGATCGACGCGGCGCACATAGGCACGTACCTGCAGGCTGCCGGCCGAGCTTTCCACCTCTTCCACCCGCGGCAGCTCGCCCACTGCTGCCTCGACCACCGCGAACGCGTGGCCGGCGTCCATCGGCAGTTCGATCTGACGGCGCTGGCGCCCGGACAGGGTGGCGCCATCGAGGCGACCGGCCACCAGCCAGACACGGCGCACATGGGTCACTGCACTGCCCAGCGCGGAAATCATCAGGAACATCACCAACAGCCCGAACACCCAGCCCGGGCCATCGCGCATGCCGCTGAAGATGCCGCTCCAGACCATGCCGGCCACAAACAGTGCCGCGGCCCATGCCAGCAGGTGACGGAGGATGAGGGAGAGGCTGGCGATCACGGCGGCGCCTTGGTGGAAGGGGGTGAGCCGAGCATAGGGCGGCGCTTCGAGCAAACAAGCGGTGTGCGACGAAGGGCCGGAAACTGGGGATGGAAGCCGTTACGGAAACGCCGGGCATGGCCCGGCGCTACCGTGGGCTGCAATGCCGGCCAGCGGCCGGCACTACCGAGCCCCCTTACCTGCGCTGGTCAGCGCTGGCGTCGCGCACGGCGCGGAACGACTCGTCCCTGCTCCAGTTCGGCCAGCTGCGCGAGTTGGCCAGCTGGTTGCCCAGCGTATACAGCACTTCCAGATCCCGGGCAGCACCGGCGAACACCCAGTCCGGCTGCCATTCGTCACCCTGCTGGTGGTAGCGCTTGGCGGTGTAGTCCTCCGAAGCCTTCTTGCCTGCGGCCACGCCGCCGTCCACCCAATCCTGCCCGGCCGACCAGGACAGCGCCGGCACGCCGCGCTTGGCGAACGGGAAGTGATCGGAGCGGAAGAACAGGCCGGCTTCCGGCTTCGGGTCCGGCGTGTAGCGGATGTCCCAGCCCTTGGCCAGGTCCTTCAGCTGGTCCAGCAGCTCGAAGCGTGCGGCGCCATAGATGCCGAAATCACGCGACGGACCGAACGGCGCCATGCCGTCCATGTTGATCATCGCCACGGTCTTTTCCAGCGGATACAGCGGATGGGTGGCGTAGTACTCCGAACCCAGCAGGCCCTTCTCCTCGGCGGTGACCGCCAGGAACAGGATCGACCGCTGCGGGCGCTTGACCTTGGCGAATCCGCGCGCCAGTTCGATCAGCGAGGCGGTGCCGCTGGCATTGTCCAGCGCGCCGTTGAAGATGCGATCGCCGCGTGCGTCGGGTTCGCCCACGCCGATATGGTCCCAGTGCGCGCTGTAGATGACGGTCTCGTCCGGATGGCTGCTGCCTTCCAGTCGCGCGGCCACGTTGTGCGAGGTGATCACTTCGGTCTTCACCGCGTACTTCGCATCCAGGCTGGCGCCGGTCAGCGGCACCGGGGTGAAGTCGCGCTGCTGCGCCTTCTTCTTCAACGCCTCGAAATCCTGCCCAGCCGAGCGGAACAGCTCCACGGCCAGGTCGCGCTGGATCCAGCCTTCCAGCAGCGGGTGGCTGTCGGCCGGGTTGTCACGCACCACATCGAACATGGTGTTGGTGTTGGAACCGGCCACGGTGGCCCAGCCATAGGAGGCCGGTGCGGTCTCGTGCACGATCAGCACGCCCAGCGCGCCCTGGCGCGCGCCCTCCTCGTACTTGTAGGTCCAACGGCCGTAGTAGGTCATGCCCTTGCCGTCGAAGTCGCCCTGCCCGGTTTCGAAGTCCGGATCATTGATCAGCACGACGGCGATCTTGCCCTTCAGGTCCACGCCCTTGAAGTCGTCCCAGTTGCGCTCCGGCGCCTTCACGCCGTAGCCGAGGAACACCAGCGGGGCCTTGCTGATATCAACGTTGCTCGCGCCGTTCATGGCGGCGCGCACGGCAATCTGCTTGCCCTGTTCCAGTGCAACGGTCTTGCCGCCCTGGTGCAGTGCCAGCTGCGGTGCGCCGACGATGTCGCCCTTGCGCAGGGGCACGGCCTGGGTCCACAGGCGCTTGCCTTCCTTGAGGTCGCCGCCCGGCTGCAGGCCGGCATCGGCAAACTGCTTGCTGAGGAAGGCGATGGTCTTTTCTTCGCCGGCAGTGGCCGGCGAGCGGCCTTCGTAGGCGTCGGAGGCCAGTTCCTTGACGTCGGCGGAAATCCGCGCGCCATCGAATTTCGGGGTGGCCGCCATCAGTGTGCTCGACACCGACAGGGCCAGCACGCCCAGTACCACTCGTTTCATTGCTCTCTCCAGCAGGGAAATCCTTCTGGAGTGTAATGGGATTCGGCAGGGCTGCGCCCTGCACCTGCCGAAGCCAGGGCAACAGCAACAGCCGAAGCAACAGCAACAGCAGAAGCAGGCATTCGGTGGGATGGCGGGGTGGGTCCGGTTGCGGGGGACGCCGTAAACCCGTCCTTGGGGGCTTGGCCGCGGCATCCATGCCGCGGACACCCCCGCAACCGGACCCACCCCGCCTTCGGCAGATTTCCGCCGCTGTTGGTAGGTGTCGACCTTGGTCGACACGCACGGAAACACGAAGGGGTCAGATCCCTTTCCCGGCGGGAAAGGGCTCTGACCCCATCTGTGTGTTGCTTGAGCCTGTTACCAGTTCGGGTCTTCGGCCGGGGCGGCGGCAGGCTTGGGCTTCGGCTTGGCTGCCGGACGAGCGGCGGCTGCAGGAGCGGCCGAGGCCGTCGCACCTGCGGCAGCGGCAGCCGGCTTGCTGCCCAGCTTCTGGCGCAGTTCGATCTGGCCCGGACGGAAGCCGCCGCGCATCGCGTCGACGCCGTCTTCGATGGTGCCGTACGAGGTCTGTGCGGCGACGCGGTCGATGCGGATGGTGCAGCAGGGGTGTTCGCTGCGGCCCAGCGAGCGGCCGGTCTGCGGGTCCTTCAGTTCTTCGCCCAGGCGTACGGCCTGCCAGCGCTGGCCGGCCTGCACGGTGTCTCCGCCCTGGCTCAGCACCACCTGGTCACCGTCCACCGAAACCACCGACACCGGGAACAGGGTGGTGACGATGGTGCTGCCGATCTGGCCGGACAGCGATTCCATCATCGCCGCAGCCATGTTGCGGCCGTTGACCACGCGCGGCAGGGTGCTCGGGCCAGTCGAAGCCAACTGGTGGTCGAAGCTGTCGGACATCACCACCTGACCGGTGGTGGCGTTGATCAGGCGCAGAGTGATGCGGCCGCCACCGGAGTACGAGGTCACTTGGCGGTCGGACATGCGCAGGTTGCGCACGCTGCGCGGGTACTCGAAGCGTTCGATGGTCGGGATCAGGATCAGGTCAGTCGCCAGCTGCTGTCCAACGCGTGCAGTGTCCTGCAGGCGCACGTTGCCGCTGTTGATGTGGTCGATCTCGGCCTGCAGTTCGTCGCCGAACTCGCGATCCAGCACGATGAAGCGCTGGGTCTGGGTCAGCGTGTCGGACAGGCGCGCACGGATCGCATCGGCCACTTCATCGGCGTCCACGCGGCCATCGCCCACGGCGTAGCTGCCGGACTTGGTGCGCGGCAGGGCGACCACGATCTTCGGTTTGCCCTGCTCGTCCGGTGCGCGGTACTGGGCGATCTGTGCGCGCACACGCACCTTCCAGTAACTGCGCATGCTGCGATGCGTGACGTCCGAGTCGAACGAGCTGGCGCCACGCTTGGCATCGACACTCACCTTCTCGTCGTAGCTTTGCTTGACGCTGGCCGAGGCCGAACCGCCCTTGGCCGAGGCTTCGCCGGACGCACTGGCCGACGCCGAGCCCTTGAAGCTCCAGCCTTCATCGCTGGCGCGCACGCGGGCGATGGTTTCCTCGTCCAGCTGACGCACTTCATCCTGCGACAGGATTTCATAGCCAAGCACCGCGCCCTGCGAGCCGGCAATCATCTGCTGGGTGAACGCGTCGGCGCGGATATCGCCGACGTGTTCGCCATCCACATCCACATGCAGGCCTGCGCGCAGGCTCTGCATCTGGCTGGCCACACGTACGCCGTTGACCTGCGCCACTGCCGACTGCAATGCCGCCAACACCGCCAGTTCCGGGGTGCTGCCGATGCCGTCGGCTTCGCGCGCGACCTGGGTGGTGCCACCGAAATCCGGCGTGCCACGCAGGGGCGCTGCTTCCACTGGCGCATTGCTGGCCAGTGCACTGGTTGCCTTGTCCTTGGCGGGTGCGGGCGCTTCGGCCGGGGTGTCCTGCTTGCCACACGCTGCAAGCAGCGCAGCGGCCAGGCCCAGGCCGATCAAACGGGTTGTCATACGCATGGAGATTCGCCTCGTATCAGCCCATCTTGTCCAGCTGGCCCAGCATCGAGTCGGCGTTGGACGGCACCTTCACCTTGCTCTGCTTGGCGAAGGTCAGTGCCTGCTTCGACGAGCCGTACAGGCCCTTGATGAAGCCCGGCGATTCCTTGGCCACCCATGCACCGGCGGCCAGCTTGCGGCCGACGGTGGCCAGCTGGGTCGCGCCCAGGTTCTTCATGCCTGCGGTGAAGTTGCCGGCTTCGCCGCCCAGCTTCTGTGCTTCGGCTGCCGAGGACAGCAGCGAGACCAGGCCTTCGGCATAGTGCTGCTTGGATTCAGCGTTCAGTTCCGGCTGTGCGGCCTGGCGCTCGTTAATCGCGGCCTGGGCAGCTTCGCTGACCGACACCGACTTCTTCATCGCATCAACGCTGACCGAGCCGGACGACAGGGCCTGGCGCTCTGCTTCCAGCAGCTGCACCTGCTCGGCCAGGCCGAAGGCGCGGGCGAACGAGGTCTGGGCCTGCAGCGAATGCGACTGCGAGCTGACGAAACGACGCACCAGCGCTTCCTGCGCGGCTTCGTCCGGAGCGGCGGCGCCGGAAGCGCTGCTGCTGGAGGTGCCGGTGGCGGCGCCCGCCAGGTCCTTCAGCTTGCCGAACTGGGCGTGGGCCGGCATCGACAGGGTGGCGGCCGCGATGGCCACGACAAGAGCGGTATTGCGGATCATGGAAGATTCCTTTGGGAGAGACGGCCGCGATGCGGCGCGTGGAAACACGGGATTTCTGCGGCGATGCCGAGCAAGCTCGGCACCCACCAGAACCGGTAGCGCCAGGCCATGCCCGGCGAGCGCAGCGGTAACGTCAGCGGACCGCCTTGACGTTCAGTTCGTTGATCATCTGCTGGGCAGCCTTTTCGGCCGCCAGCTGCAGGGCGTTGGTACGGGCCACGGTTTCATTCGGGCCGGTACCGGAGAACTGCACCGGGCCCACCGACGACACGGTGCGCGGGAAACGACCGGTCACATCCAGCACCTTGCCGGTGACGGTGACGAACACGCGGGTGTTGCCACTGGCCGGATCGCGGTCGCGCATGCCAACGTCGAGCGTGCCGACGGCGATGTACGGGATGTTGGCCGCACGGATGCCGTTGGCGGTGTCACGCAGGGTGGCAGCGGACAGGTCGTTGCCGGTGCTGAAATCCTTGCGGATGCGCTCGATGCTGAGCAGTCCGCGCGACTCGCCTTCCACATATTCGGCTTCAACCACTTCGTAACCGGCGGCGCTGAAGGCACCGGTCATCGCGGTGTTGACTTCGGCGGCGTTGGCCACCTTCCAGCTGATGTTGTCGCTGCGCTGGGTGGTGCTGCCGCCGCTGGTGACCGACATCGACGCATTCTGGTTGATGCTGCCGTTGGTGCTGACCGAGTTGCCACGGAAGCTGTCGCCTTCACGGGTGTTCTCGTTGTAGCTGGAGCTGACGTCGGTGCGGCGGTATTCCTTGTCCTGGAACGACTGCACGGTGTCCTGCGAGCGTGCCATGAACAGGAAGGTCAGCAGCGAGCGCTGTGCAGCGGTGGCACCGGCCACGGCCGAACCGGCATCCAGCTTGGTCTGCAGCAGCGTGGTGTTGATTTCGGCGCGGACGGTGACGCTGTAGGTCTTGGCCTTCTTGTCTTCGGTGTCCGACAACTGCACGGCACTGAGCACGTAACGGTCGATCTCGCCGATGAACTCGGCGCGGCGCGCTTCGAACAGGCGCAGCTTGGCCGCACCGGTTTCGGCGATGTACGCCTCCAGTGCATTGACCTTGGCCTTGTTCATGGCCTGGGCGCGGGTATCGGCACTCAGGCGCAGGCTGTAGCTGGCCGAACCGGTGCCGCGCGAACTGGCGGTCTGCGCGGCGACCGGCGAGGCCACCGCCAGGGCGATGAGGAACAGCAGGATGGTACGCATCAACGACATGACTTGATCAACTCCTGGAGGGCTTGGGTCTGCTGCTGCAACGGGCGGCCGCCCGGCTTCTGCTCGTCCAGCCACGCGCGCGAATCGGCACGCTTGGCGGCGGCGCCGGCGAAGGCATCGAAGCCGGCCAGCAGGGTTTCGTAGCTGGCCGACCACTGGTCAACCTGCCACTGCGTGACCGGCACCACCTTGGTGGCGCCCTTGCGCAGCGGTTGTTCGAAATAGACCTTGCCGGAGAACGGTTCGGTCACCTTGGCGGTGAAGAAGGCGCCGAACAGCATCGTCTTCATCGCCGCGGTTTCTTCGATGACACCGTTCTTCAGCGCATCGACCTGCACGCTGATGACGTAGTCCGGCTCGGGGATCTTCAGCTGGTAGACCTTGCCGTCGGCAAAGCGGGCGGCCATCGCGCCGCCGATCGCCTGGCCCGAGGCCGGCGGCAGCAGGCCGACACCGGTGTTGGACGACAGCGTCTTGGACAATTCATGGGCCAGCGTGGCGCGCAACGGCGCTTCCCACTTCGGGTCCGGCAGCTTGGCGCGCGCGGCATCGGACAAGGTCACGCCACCGACCTGCAGGCGGCGCACCGCTGCATCGGGCAGCTTGGCCTGGGCAAGGCTGGCGGCCAGCACCTGCGACAGGCTGGTGGCGGCGTTGCCGTAGAGCAGATCGGCGACGATCGCGTCGATATCGTCGCTGTCCGGCCGGTAGTCCTGTACGTCGATACGCTGCAGGGTGAGCGGATAGGACGCGATCACCTGGCGCTCGCGGAAATCGAAGAACAGCGCCTGCAGCGCCACTTCCACCAGCACCTTGTACTGGTTGCCGATCGGCTCGACCGACACCAGTTCGCGGTCCAGTGCAGCGGCCAGTACGGTAGCGCTGGTGGTGCCGTCGAGCATCGCCACCGGCTGATCGATCAGTTCCAGGTTGGCCGGCGGACGGCGCTTGAGTGCCTGCACCAGCGTCTGGTTGAGTGGGATCAAGCCACGCTTTTCCAGCACCGCGTGCGCATGCGGCGTGGTCGCCTGCACGGCAGCGGCATCAGCGGTATAAGCAAAACCGGCCCAGTAGGCCTGCTGCGATTTGTCTGCGGCCTGCACGGCCATCGGCCACACAGCCAAGCACAGGGCACAGGCAAGCAGGCGCGCAAAAGCGCGCGATGCGCTCTTCGTCCTTGAATACATCCAACCGCTCCTCGGTCAATACGCACGGAAAGCAGACGCGCACGCGTCCACTGGGCGCGAAACATAACGGCTCGCGCGCCTGCCGACAAGTGCTGCCTTCGTCGGGGTCACTCCTCGGGGGGCAGACCCGCCCGTTGCCGCAGCAGACCGCGCTCCGCCTGGTTCTGGCTGAGTCGGGCGGCTTCTGCAAAAGCGTGACGTGCGTCCGGATCACGTCCCAGCGCCTGCAGTAGCTCGCCGTGCACCACATGCAACGGCGCGTAGTCACGCAGGCGCGTATCGTCCAGCAACGGCTGCAGCTGCGCCCAGGCCGCGAAGGCACCCTCGCTGCGCAGCACCGCCACCACCCGGTTCAATGCGATAACCGGCGAGGGCTGCATCTCCAACAGCTGCGTATAAAGCGACACGATGCGCGGCCAGTCGGTAGCCTCGGCACGACGCGCAGCTGCATGGCAGGCCGCGATGCATGCTTGAAGCACATAAGGATCATCGCCGCCACCGGCGGCCAGCGCGCGCGCCAGCGCCTGCTGCCCACGTTCAATCTGCAGCCAGTCCCAGCGCGCACGGTTCTGCTGGTCCAGCAGCACCGGCGCACCCTGCGCATCGGTCCGTGCTGCGGCACGCGAGGCCTGCAGCTCCATCAACGCCAGCAGGCCAAGCACCGGCGGCACCGGCAGCCGGTGCGCCAGGATGCGTGCAAGCCGCAGCGCTTCCTCGCATAGCGCCGGGCGCATCCAGTCGTCACCGGCACTGGCCGCGTAGCCCTCGTTGAACACCAGGTAGATCGCCTCCAGCACCGAACCGAGCCGCTCGGGCATCACGTCAGCACGCGGGACCTCGTAGGGCACCTGCTTCTGCGCCAGCGTACGTTTGGCACGCACGATGCGCTGGGCGATGGTCGGCTCGGGCTGCAGGAACGCACGCGCGATTTCCACCGTGGTCAAGCCTCCGAGCAGGCGCAGGGTCAGTGCCACCCGTGCATCGGCCGGCAGCACCGGATGGCAGGCCACGAACATCAGCCGCAGCAGGTCATCGCCGAGGTCGTCCTCAAGCGCCTGGTTGTCATCCGGTGCCGGCAGCGGTGCCGGGTGCAGTTCTTCGCCCCATTGCGCGTGCTGCTGCGCCACCCGCTGGTGTTGGCGCAACACATCGATGGCACGGTTGCGCGCGGTGGTCATCAGCCAGGCTCCGGGGTTGTCCGGGATGCCCTGCTCCGGCCAGCGCTCCAGCGCGGCCAGCCAGGTGTCCTGGGCCAGCTCCTCGGCGCGGCCGACATCACCTCCGAGCAGCCGCGCCAGGCGCGCGATCAACACCGGCGACTCCATCCGCCAGAGGGTTTCCAGACGCTGCGTCAGTGCGGGATCGAGCATGCGCCGATCACAGCACGCACGCCCGGCCCGCACAAGCGCCACCGCACCGCATCGACGGTCATCCCGGCTCGCCGTCCATGTGTGCGATTTCCCAGAGATGGCCATCCAGGTCCTGGAAGCCACGCTGGTACATGAAGCCGTAGTCACGCGCTGGCTGCGGTTCACTGGCGCCGGCCGCCAGTGCCTTGTCCACCATCACGTCCACTGCATTGCGGCTGTCCGCCGATAGGCAGGTGATCACCTCGGTATGGCTGTGCGCATCGGCAACCGGCTTGGTGGTGAACTGCTTGAAGAACGGCTGGGTCAGCAGCATCACGAAGATGCTCTCGCTGATGACCATGCAGGCCGCGTCGTCATTGGTGAAGGTCGGGTTGAAGCGGTAGCCCAGCGCGGCGAAGAAGGCCTTGGATGCGTTCAGATCCTGCACGGGCAGGTTGACGAAGATCATCTGCGGTTGCGGTGCACTCATCGGTGAAGCTCCTTGTGGATGGAGAAGATGGGATCAGGGTTGCTTCATGCAGTTGACCATCCACGGCTTGCCGTAGCGGTCGATCAACATGCCCCAGCGGTGCGCCCAGAACGTTTCGGCGATCGGCATCTGCACCTGGCCACCTTCAGCCAGTGCAGCGAATACGCGCTCGGCTTCTTCGATGCTGTCCACATCGACATTGATGGTGGTCGAGCCACCCTCGCCGCCGCCGGGGCCATCGGCCGCCATCACGATGGCGCTGCCGATTTCCAGCTGGCTGTGCGCAACGTGGTCCAGGGTTTCCGGCGGCATTTCATTGCAACCCGGCGAGCCATCGGAAGGCGGCATGTCGCGGTACTTCATTTCCGAAGTGACCTGGCCACCGAGTGCCTTGGCATAGAACGCCATCGCGTCATGGGCCTGGCCGCTGAAGCCGAGGAAGGGGATCAATTTCATGGCAATGCTCCGTTGGTTGGTAGCGCCGGGTCATACCCGGCGAAGGGTCACCGCAATCCAATCACTCTTCCAGCTGTGCACGCAGACGCTGTTCCTGCTGCTGTAATTCGGGGGTGAAGGCTTCACCGAAGTCTTCGGCGGAGATCAGCGGGCGCAACTCCAGCGTGCCGCCACTGTTGAACGGCGCGCGGCTGGCCCATTCAACGGCCTCGTCCAGCGAGCGCACGTCCCACAGCCAGAAACCGGCGATCTGGTCGCCGGCGGGGCCGAACGGACCGACCTCGACCTTGGGCGCGCTGCTGCCGAAGTGAATGCGGCGGCCGCGCTGGGTGGCATGCAGGCCTTCCCCGGCCAGCATGATGCCGGCGGCCACGAGTTGTTCGTTGAAGGCGCCCATTTCGGACAGTTCCTGTTCGCTAGGCATGCGGCCGGCTTCGGAGTCGGCGTTGGCCTTCACGATGACCATCACTTTCATTGCGGTCTCCCGTGGGAACGCGTGGTGCGTGCCCTTCACTGGGTACAACGAACCAGGGGGCTGGGAATCGACACGTCTGTTGGAAATTTTTTCTTCCGCGGAGAGCGCGCCTTCGGCGGGAGTCGGCGAACGGCGGAGCCCCTCCGTGGTGGGGTGGGTTGGTCGCTGAAAGCTGGGTTCCTGGGCTTTGCCGGGTGGGTAGGCGGGTCGGGGGACGCCGTAAACCCGTCCCTGGGGGCTTGGCCGCGGCATCCATGCCGCGGACACCCCCGCCCCGCCTACCCACCCGGCCACGGACAAGTTCCTGTCTCCGTTCCACCACGGGAAGATCAAGAAAAAAGGCAGAAGCAACAGCAACAGCGATTGGCTGGCGGTCTCGGCTTTGCGAGCGAAGCGACCCGCTTTTGCCCTTGTTGTTGATTTCCCGTGATGGGTCAGCCGCAGAGATCTGTCCAAGGCCGGGTGGGGAGGCAGGGCAGGGACGTGAGCCGCATGGATGCGGCGACCGAGCTTACATGGACGTACTTGCAGCGCCCCCTGCCCTGCCTCCCCACCCGGCCAACCGCCAGAAACCCAGCTTTCAGCGACCAACCCACCCCCACCACGGAGGGGCTCCGCCGTTCGCCGTCCCCCGCCGAAGGCGCCGCCTCCCGCGCTGCAACATGCCCACGCGCAATCCTGCGCCATCATGAGCACCCGCCCCGCCTGGACCGTGCCATGCAGCAGTACCTGCTTCTGATCTATATCGAGCCTGCTCTGCTGCAGGCCCTGCCCACCGAAGAGTTCAACGCGCTGATGCGCGACTGCCTGGCCCATGCCGACAAGCTGCAGGCCGAGGGCACGCTGCTGGCCGCGCAGAAGCTGCAGCCGGTCGACACCGCACAGACCCTGCGCGTGCGTGATGGCCACAGCCGTGTACTGGATGGACCGTTCGCCGAAACCCGCGAACTGCTGGCCGGCTTCAATCTGATCGTCGCCCGCGATCGCGACGAAGCCATGCGCATCGCCCGCGACTTCCCGTGGGCGCGCTTCGGCAGCATCGAGGTGCGGCCGCTGGAAGACATGGACGCCGAGCGCGAACGCTGCGGCGCCCCGGCTGCGGCTATGGCAGCAGCCGTACTCTGATCTCGCGCGGGCCTACGCCTTCGTTGCCGCTGTAGTCGCGCACGCTGGCGCGCACGGTGTACTCGCCCGGTGGCAGCGCCGCCGGCTGCCAGCGCCCGGTTTCCATCAGGCCGTCACGCACGGTGTTGGTGGCCAGGTAACGGAACCGGGTCACCGCACTGCCATGCACGGTGATGCCGCTGTCGGGGGCGTAGGCCACCCGCACCGCTTCCTTCTGCGGCGGCATGCGGTTGAACACGATGTTCCAACGTGGTTGTTCGTAGCCCTGCAGGGGCTGTCCGCCGGCATCGAGGATCTGGTAGCCCACCTGGTACATGCCCAGGCGGCGGCGCGGCAGGTTGTTGTCGACCTGGTCCCAGGCCTCGATCACGATCTGCACGCCGCGGCCCTGCCGCGCCACCATCACCACGCCATCGCTGCCGGCGGCCATCGGCTGGTCGTTGTCGTCCAGCAGCGCCACATCGGTGATGCGCGGTGCGAAGTGGTCGGCGTAGTTCTGGAAGCCCAGCGCCACGGCATTGGTCTCGAAACCACCGGTACCCACGGCCAGGTGCACGTGCGCCTGGTTGTTGATGCTGCCCAGGCGGTCGCCAACGTGGATGCGCATGCCGCGGCGCACGCGCATCCGCTGCAGCTTGCCCTGCTCGTCGTACAGCGCTTGCCAGCGCGCGTCGTAGGGTTCGTCGCGCGGGGTGCGGCCGACCCGCATGTGGATGTACTTGAGGCGGTCCACGGCCAGGCCCTCGGCCTGCTCGCCCAGGTTCCAGGCCGCCACCGGGCTGCTGATCTTGCCTTCGGCGATCGCCAGCACGGTCTGGCCCACATCACCGCGCACATCGAAGCCGCCATGCAGGTGGTGGCGGCTCTCACCGGTGAAGTTGCCGCGCACCTCACCCAGCGTACCGACCACTTCATGCCAACCGTCCTGCGGTGCCAGCGGCCAACGCCCCCCCGTCTTCGGCAACGCGGCATCGGCAGCCGGGCCGACCAGTGCCGGTGCCGGCAGTTCACCCACCGGCAGCGGGCGCAGGCGATGCAGACGGTAGCTGGCGGCGTCGGCCACCAGCACGCTGCCATCGGCATCCATCGCCAATCCGCTGGGGCGGGCCAGGCGCGGCAGGCGACCATTGCCGACCAGCGCGATCTGGTGGCCCTGCGGCGTCACCTGCACGATGCGGCCATCAAGATCGCCCACGTACAGCACACCGTCGTGGGTGGTGGCCAGCGACAGTGGTCCATTGATCACGCCACCGGCGGCGACCACGGTGCTGACCGTACCGTCGGCGCCTACGCGGCGTACCGCGTTGTTGAACAGATCGGCCACCAGCAGCGCGCCCTGCGCATCGAAGGCCAAGGCCACCGGCGTATCGAAACGCGCAGTGGCGCCCGTGCCGTCGGCCAGGCCCGGCCGATCGCCGCCGGCCAGGGTGCGCACGTTGCCATCGGTACCGATCACCCGGATGCGGTCATTGAAGGTATCGGCCACGTAGACCTGGCCCTGCGCATCCACTGCGATGCCCATCGGCGCATCGAAGCGCGCCTGCGCGGCCGGTCCATCGGCATATCCCTGTTCACCGCCGGCCAGCGTGGTCACCTGGCCATCGGTGCCGATGCGGCGGATGGCATGGTTGCCGGTGTCGGCCACGTACAGATTGCCCTGCGCGTCGGCGGCGATGCCCGAGGGCGTATTGAAACTTGCCTGCAGTGCCGGGCCATCAACGCGCCCCTCGCCCTGCCCGGCTACGGTTTCAACACGACCGTCGGCCAGGCGGCGACGAATACGGTTGTTGTCACCGGCATCGGTGAAATAGACGCTGCCATCGGCGCTGCGCAGCAACGCGTAGGGATCGGCGAAACGCGCCTGCGCGGATGCACCGTCACGGTCACCCGGGTGGCCATCACCGGCCAGCGCCTCGATCTGCGCAGTCCACGCCAGCGGCGTGGGAACCGGGCCTGCCGGTTCAGCCAGCGTATGCAGCGGAGTCTCCCACCAGGTTGCGGCCAATGCCACCACCGTTGCCAACGCTACCCCTGCCGCCATCCATTGCCACCGTGCCATCGTGCTGCGCTGCCTGCCTGCTGTCTGAAGAGGCACCGACAATAGACGCTGAACGCACGATCCGCCACGGTCAATCGTGCGGTCAAACGCCAGAGTTCCATCCATCGCGCTTGTTCTCGCTGGCTGCAGCGGGTTCAATGCGGTTCCCACGGATGGAGATCCTCCATGCCCCGCATCCTCCCCCTCGCCGCACTGCTGGCCGCCGTATTGGCCAGCACATCCGCCACCGCTTCGATCACGGTGGCGCCACAGAAGCCGTCCGTCACCGCCGATGCGATGCACCAGGCCTATGCCACGCGATGGGATGAGGCCATCCAGCAATCGCGCAGTGGCAACACGCTGGGCGCGCTGATCGCGATGGAACGGCTGATGGAAGATCCGATGCTGGATGACTTCGACGCCGAACATCGCGGCCGCGCCGCGCAGGTCGCCGGCTGGACCGCGATGGTGCAGAAGAAGCCGGCACAGGCCCGCCGCTATCTGCAGCGGGCGCAGGAGTCGTTGCCGGACGATGCGCAGATCCTGCTGACCCTGGTCTCGCTGGAACTGTCCGAGAACCAGCCTGCACCGGCTACCCGGTACCTGGTGCAGGCACTGAAGCATGCCGAGGGTCCGCTGCCGATCGAGCGCCAGGCAATCAATTACCTGCAGTTCCGCCTGCGCGACCAGCCGCAGCGGCGCATGGAACTGCTGCAGGCACTGTTCGACAACGGCTGGAAGAGCGCTGGCCTGGAACCGACCGGGCTGTGGTTGGCGTTGGCCACGCTGCAGGCCGACAACGGCCGAGCCGATGACATCCCGGCCACGTTGGCGCGCATCACCGCCCCCGCCGAGATCATCCGGCTGCGTAGTGACAAGCGGTTTGATCGCTATGTCGACCGTAACGATGCCAGCTTCGATCCGGTGCAGGCCGCGCAGAAGCATCTCGACCAACTGCGGGTTTCCGGCCTGCTCGACCGGGCGCTGGACGCACGCATGGCCGAGTTCAGCAGCACGCTGTTGATGCTGGACCGCAACGAGGAAGTGCTGGCGCTGACCGATGGCATGGCCGGTGCGGCCGCCGAGGGCGAGTCGCCTTCGGCGGCGGAAGCCGAATGGGTGGCGTGGCTGCTCAACAGCCGGCTCACCGCACTGCGCCGGTTGGGACGTGCCGACGATGCGCTGGCCACAGCCAGGCTGGCCGCACGCATCGGTGCGCTGGGCCCGGATGGCGCCGAACACCAGTTCAACGTGGGTTTCGTGCTCAGTTCGCTGGGCCGCATGCAGGACGCGGCCGGTGCGGTGAACGACATGCCGGGCCTGGCCGGCTACGGCAAGGCGGCGCAGGCGTTGCTGCAGTTCGCTGCCGCCCGCGAACGTGGCGATGCCAAGGCAATGGAGACCGCTCGCGCTGCGATCCTCGCCGAGGGCGACGACGCCCGCCTGTTCCATCGCGAAATGCTGCTGGACGAGGGCAATCTCGACGGCGCCGCTGCCGTGCTGATCGAACAGCTGCGTTCCCCCGTTGAGCGCGGCGAGACGCTGGCTTCCCTGCAGGACATGCGTACCTATCCGTCGTTGCCCGGTGACGTGAAGATCGATGCGGCCTGGCGCGCACTCAAGCAGCGCACCGACGTGCAGGCCGAGGTCGCCCGCCTGGGTCGCATCGAACGCTACGAACTGGTCAGCACCTCCACCTCGCGCTGAGCAGATGCCCTGTAGAGCCGAGCATGGGCTCGGCTTTACAACGCCACGTGCTCCCAGCACCGCCCGCCTAGCGCGCCGGCACCTCGGTACGGATGCCCATCGCCTCGCGGTAGCGTGCGTACAGGGCCATCACCTTGTCCACATAGGCCAGGGTTTCGGCATAGGGTGGCACGCCCTTGTAGCGGGTGACCGCCCCGATGCCGGCGTTGTAGGCCGCCGCCGCCAGTGGCCGGTCACCGTTGTAGCGACGCAGCAGCGCGCGCATGTAGCGGGCGCCGCCATCGATCGACTGCTGCGGCGAGAACGGATCATTCACCCCGTACTCCTGCGCGGTGTCCGGCATCAGCTGCATCACGCCCTGTGCGCCCTTGGTCGAGACCGCCAGCGCATCGAAGTTGCTTTCGGCATGGGCGATCGCGCGCAACCATGCGTCATCGACGCCCGTGGCCTTGGCCGCGGCCTTGAACTGCTTGGCGTGCTGCGCCAGCTGCGGCGTGCCAACCTTGCCCAGGCCTTCATGTGCAGGCTCGCCTGGCGGCGTGGCCATGGTGAACTTCAGGAACACCCGCGAGCCGGGCAGGTTGCGGGTGGAATAGACCAGCGTGCCGTCCTGTTCGCGTTCGTACAGCACGCCACTGAACACGCCCATGTTGCCCCACAGGTTGGGGGTCTGAATGGCGTTGTCGTCGATCTCTTTGGCGGTACAGCGCGAGCCGGGTTCCGGCGCGGTGGCCAGGCTGACGGTGTTGCCCTGCACGCAGCGGTAGACGGTACGCGCGGCTGCCGGCCCGGGCCACAGGCTGGGCAGCAGCAACAGCGCAAGCAGGAGAGGGCGACGGGACATGGCGGCCGGATCATCCGGCCGCGCCCGCTAATGTTGGGTGAATGGGGGTCGGCAACCTCAACGGCAACGGCAACGGCCGATTTCCTGCGGCTGACAGTAGATCCACGCCATGCGTGGATGAAACCCTCTGGAGACGATGGTTCAATCAATGGAACGGAAACGCTGGGTTACTTCGCCGTCCTCCGACGCACCCAATACCCCACGCCCAGCAGCACGAACCACGCCGGGCTGGCGATCAGCGCCTGGCGGGTGTCGGCCTGCAGGCTCAGCAGCACCAGCACGGCAGCGAAGAACACCAGGCAGGCCCAGCACATGGCAACGCCACCGGGCATCTTGAAGATCGAGGCAGCGTGGCGTTCCGGGTAGCGGCGGCGATAGGCCATGTAGGCCACCAGGATCAACGACCAGACGAAGATGAACAGCACCGTCGCCAGCGTCGTCACCAGGGTGAAGGCGGTCACCAGGTTCGGAATCAGGTAGATCAGCAGGGTGCCGCCGAGCAGGCACAGGCACGAGAACAGCAGGCCGCGGGCCGGCACTGCAGCGCGCGACAACTTCGACAGCCCGCTCGGTGCGTGGCCTTCCTCAGCCAGGCCGTACAGCATGCGGCTGGTGGAGAAGATGCCGCTGTTGGCCGAGGACGTGGCCGAGGTCAGCACCACGAAGTTGATCAGGCTGGCGGCAGCGGGAATGCCGGCCAGCACGAACAGCTGCACGAACGGGCTCTTGTCCGGCACCACCTGGCGCCACGGGGTGACCGCCATGATCGCGACCAGCGCCAGCACGTAGAAGATGATGATGCGGATCGGGATCGAGTTGATCGCCTTGGGCAGATTGCGCTCCGGGTCGGCCGTTTCGGCGGCGGTGGTGCCGACCAGCTCGATACCGACGAAGGCGAACACCGCAATCTGGAAACCGGCGAAGAAGCCGACCAGGCCCATCGGGAACATGCCACCGTCATTCCACAGGTTCGACAGCGCGGCGGTGTGGCCGCTGGGCGAGGTGAAGCCCCACGCCACCAGCCCGGCGCCGGTGATGATCAACGCGCAGATCGCCACGATCTTGATCAGCGCGAACCAGAATTCCATTTCGCCGAACAGCTTCACCGTCACCAGGTTCAATGCCAGCAGCAGCATCACGCAGGCCAGTGCCGGTTTCCAGGCTTCAAGGCCGGGGAACCAGAACTGCGCGTAGGCGGCAATGGCGATCACATCGGCGATGGCGGTGACGATCCAGCAGAACCAGTACGTCCATCCACAGAAGAAGCCTGCCCAAGGGCCGAGCAGGTCGGTGGAAAAATCGATGAAGGATTTGTACTGCAGGTTGGACAGCAACAGCTCGCCCATCGCGCGCATCACGAAGAACAACATCGCGCCGATGATCAGGTAGACGAAGACAATGGAGGGGCCGGCCAGGCTGATGGTCTTGCCCGACCCCATGAACAGGCCGGTGCCGATGGCACCGCCAATGGCGATCAGTTGCAGGTGGCGGTTGGACAGGCTGCGGCGCAGGTGCTCGGGGGGCGTTGCGGGCTCGGTCATGGGCGCGGGCAAAAGGGCGGGCGAAGCATTCGACGGTAGTCCTCCACGGGCCGGAGCGCCAGCACCGAGCGGGTCGATCACGTCAAACTTGGCCGCTTTCATCACAATGTGACCGAATACCGGATTCGCCCCATTCCGCCCGGCCCGGCGCCATGCTCAGATAGCCGCACCTGTCCAAGGATCGGCCCGACCATGCGCCTTGCCCTGCCTGCCCCGCTGGAGCTCCGGCCATGAGCCGGCTGCGCGTCATCATCGGCGGCACCGCACTGGCGCTGCTGGCCGCGGCGGTGCCGATCGCGGTGATGGCCTATGCCACCTGGGACCGCGCCGTCAGCGTCGAGCAGCAGCGGCTGCACGATATCGCCAGCCGCGCCCTGCGCCGTGCCGACCAGTCCTACCAGGAAGCACTGGCCGCGCTGAAATCGGCCGAGGTTGGCGCCCACGACGCGTGTGGGCCCGACCATATCCGGCGCATGCAGACGCTGGTGATGACCACGCCGTCGATCGACCAGATGGGCTACTTCGAAGGTGGCAAGCTGCGCTGCACGTCGTGGGGGCCGTTCCTGTCGGACGTGAGCCAGCCCAAGGCCGACCACGTCACCGGCGATGGCGCCGGTATCGCCGTGGATGTGCGCCCCGAAGCAAGCGGACGGCGCCAGGTCCTGTCGATCCTGTATGGCAACTACGACGTGCTGGTCGATCCGCGCCGCTTCGTCGACGTCATCGCCGACCCGAACGTACGCCTTGCCCTGGCCAGCCCGGATGGCCGCCTTCTGGCCCAGCAGGAGGGCATGGATCCCGCATTGCTGGAGACCCTGCTGCGCGCGCCCGGTGAGGGCCTGGACCACAACACCCTGTACGCCACCGCCCGCAACGAGGCGTGGTTGGCGATCGCGACCACGCCGCGAACCGCGCTCGCTGCAACCTTCCGCCAGCAGGCGTGGCTGTTCGTGCCGATCGGTGTTCTGCTGGCCGCGGTCGGTGCCGGCCTGGTGATCTGGCTGTCGCGGCGCCGCCTGTCGCTGCGTGGCGAGCTGGCCACGGCGATCCGCCGCCGCGAGCTGTACCTGCACTACCAGCCGATCATCGAACTGGATACCGGCATCTGCGTCGGCGCCGAAGCCCTGGTGCGATGGCAGCGCCCGGACGGCACCCAGGTGCGGCCGGACCTGTTCATTCCGCTGGCCGAAGAAGCCGGCATGATCGCCGCCGTCACCGATCTGGTGATCGAGAACGTGGTGCGCGACATGCGCGAACTGCTGGTGACCGACCGCAGCGCGCACATCGCGATCAACCTGGCCGCCGAAGACATCAGCAGCGGCCGCGCGTTGAAGATGATCTCCAAGCACATGGCAGGCAGCGGCATCCTGCCGCAGCAGATCTGGATGGAAGCCACCGAGCACGGCTTCCTGGACCTGGACCGCGCACGCACGATGCTGGCGCAGGCGCGTCGGGCCGGGCACAGCGTGGCCATCGATGATTTCGGCGTGGGCTTCTCCAGCCTGCAGTACCTGGAGCAGCTGCCGCTGGATGCGCTGAAGATCGACAAGTCGTTCATTGATGCGATCGGCACCGAGAGCGCAACCAGCCCGGTGACGCCGCACATCATCGACATGGCCAAGGAGCTGGGCCTGTGGGTAGTGGCCGAGGGCGTGGAAACCGAAGCACAGCTCGCCTATCTGCATACCCGGAAGGTCGAGTTCGCGCAGGGCTGGCTGTTCTCGCGGCCGCTGCCACGGGATGAGTTCGTGGTGTTCCACCACAAGCGGCAGCAGCGCTATGGCGCGGCGCGGGAGCACATGCAGAATCCGCGCAGCGTGCCGATCGAGCGTGAGGGAGTGGAGTAGGACGGCGAACGGCGGAGCCCCTCGTGGTGGATCGCGTACTGCTATCCCAGGGTTGGCCGGGACGGTCGGGTTCGCGGGGGACGCCGTAAACCCGTCCATGGGGGCTTGGCCGCGGCATCCATGCCGCGGACACCCCCGCGAACCCGACCGCCCCGACCTCTGACAGGTTCCGGCGGCGTCCCACCACGGAATCAACAGAAGAATGCAAAGGCAAACGCGGGTCGCTGCGCTCGGTAGATCCACGCCATGCGTGGATGGCGTGGACCACGGTGCAGGCCGCTGCCCAGCACCTCCGTAACGTTTGGCCTGCGCCTATGCCCAGGCCTTCGGCCGTGCCAGCAGCCACGCCACGCTCACCGCCAGCAGCAGCAACGGCAGCCATCCCAGCTGGCTCGGGCCACCCGCCTGCAGCAGCACCCCCCCTGCAACGCCACCGGCGGCGATGGCCAGGTTCCAGCCGGTCACCAGCATCGACTGCGCCAGATCCGCAGCGGCACCGGCACGCCGTGCCAATGCGGTCTGGAACAACGTAGGCACCGCGCCGAAGGCCACGCCCCAGAGGATCGTCGCCAGCAGCAGCGGAGTGGCCTGCCCCGGCCACAGCAGCAGGGTCAGCACCGGCAGGATGAAACCGATCACCGCAGCCCACACCAGCGTGCGCAGATGGCGGTCCACGCCCCAGCCGGCAATGCCGATGCCGGCGATGGCGGCCACGCCGAAGGCCAGCAACAGCCGGTCCAGCCACGGGCCGGCGCCGGCCTCCACCGCCAGCGGTTCGATGTAGGTGTAGAGCACGTTATGCGCCAGCACGTACAGCACCATCACCGCCAACGCGCTGCGCACGCCGGGCATGCGCCACACCACGCCCAGCGACGTGCGCTGACCTGCAGCCGCCGCCGGCAACGCGGGCAGTGCCCAGCGCGCGTATCCCAGCAGCACGACCGCCAGCACGCTCATCAGCGCGAACGCCCAGCGCCAGCCGATCTGCTGGCCCAGCAACGTGCCGGCCGGTACGCCCAGCGACAACGCCAGCGGCGATCCGACCATCGCCACCGCAATCGCGCGGCCCTGAAGCGATGGCACCACCATGCGCGCGGCGTAACCGGCCACCAGCGACCACAGCAGGCCACCACACACGCCGGCCAGGAAGCGCGCGGCCAGGATCAGCGGGTAGCTGCTGCTCAGTGCGGTCAGCGTGTTGACCACCACGAAGCCGGCAATGGCGGCCAGCAGCAACGGACGTCGCGGCAGACGCTGGGTCAACGCGGTCATCGGCAGCGCGGCCATTACCGAGCCCAGTGCGTACACGCTGACCAGCTGGCCCACCGCCGCGTCACTCACACCGAGGCTTTCGCCCATCGGCCGCAGTACGCCGGCCGGCAGGGTTTCGGTCAGCAGGGTGATGAAGCCGCCGCCAGCCAGCGCCAACAGTCCCGCCCACGGCAGGCGCGTGGCTTCACCGGCCGGGCTGGCGGCATCGATGGCATGGCCGCTCATCGGGCCGTCTCCAGATCCGCGTAGACCGCATCGCGCAGTTCATCGACGAAGGCACCGTCCATGCCTTCGTACAGAGTGTTGGTCAGCGCCACCACGCTCAGCCCACGCGCAGGGTCGACGAACCAGCTATGCCCATAGGCACCACCCCAACGCCATGTACCTACGTTCTGGGGTGTACCGCTGGCGGCGGCGTCGCGCAGCACTGCAAAGCCCAGCCCGAAGCCCCAGCCGGCCGGTTCCGGCGGCCCCTGCTCGCCTACCTGCGGGCTGGCCATCTCCGCCACCAGTGCGGGCGGCAGCAGATTCGAAGCCCGCACATCGCGCAAGGCTTCCAGCACCGCCATTACGTCATCGGCGGTGCCGACCAGGCCGGCGCCGGCCGAAGGGAAACGGCTGGCATCGGTGGCACGCGCGAGGCTGTACTCGATGCCGACCGTACCCTCGAACGGAGCGACCAACTCGCCTTCCTGCAGGCGATGCGGCTGCGGCGCGTCGCTCACATAGGGCGTGGCCAACCGTGCCGCGTCGCGTGCCGCAAATGCAGTGTCGCGCAGACCCAAGGGTGCGGCCAGCAAGCGCTCGTACAGTGCCTGCAGGGTGTCACCCGTCGCTGCTTCGGCCACGGCACCGGCAACGTCCACGCCCAGCGAGTACAGCCATTGGCTGCCCGGCGCGAACAACAACGGCGCCTGCGCGATGCGGCGCACGTTCTCCGCCAGAGACAGCGGGTTCGCGTCCATGCCATCGCTGACCCCAGCGCGTGCATAGGGGCCGTCCGCATCCGCTTCAAGGAAGCGGTAGCCCAAGCCGCTGCTGTGGCTGAGCAGCTGGCGCAGGCTGATCGGTGGCGTGCGGCCGTCGGCCAGCGAAGGGCGGAAGTCCGGCAACCAGCGTTGTACCGGCGCATCGAGGTCGAGCACGCCTTCCGCTACCAGGCGCAGGATCACCGTGGTCAGTAGCGGCTTGCTGACCGACGCCAGCCGGAACAACTGGTCGCGCTGCATCGGCCTGGCCGACTCGCGATCGGCCAGGCCGCTGGCGCTGGCATGGCGCAGCACGCCGTGCTCGCGTACCAGCACCACCGCACCGACCAGGCGCTGCGGGTGCACCTGTTGCAGCAGCCGCTGCACCGAAGGCAGCGTCGGCACAGGTTCAAGGGAAGGAGCAGCGTTCATCGCGAAGGTCCGTGGGGAGAGGCCCGCCACGTTAGGCAGCCCGCCGCCGCGCAAAAAGCCGGTTGCCGCTCCGGGCATCATGGACCGTGCAGTCCGCAATCGGCATGATGGCCGGAACTTCAAGGCCGCAACGGCTCCCGCTCCGCCCCGCACCACAGTTTTGCGATGGCGGCGCCCCCACCGCGTTCGTGCGCCCCTACCCTGCTGCTTTCATTGCCCACACGCCCATGTCAGTCCTGGACAACCTCGCCAACCTGCAGACCTTCGTGCACGCCGCCGATTCCCGCAGCTTCGTCGAAACCGGGCGCCTGCAGGGCATCTCCGCTTCGGCCGCCGGCAAATGCGTTGCCCGGCTGGAGCACGCGCTGGGCGTGCGCCTGTTCCACCGCAGCACGCGCAGCATCACCCTCACCGCCGAGGGCCAGCTGTTCCTGGCCCGTTGCCGTCGCATCCTCGACGAGCGCGATGCCGCGCGCACCGAGCTTGCGCAACCGCATGCCACGCCCAGCGGCACCTTGCGCATCAGCCTGCCGCTGGTTGGCGACCTGACCCTGCCGCTGATGGCCGAGTTCATGGCGGCCTACCCGGACATCCGCCTCGATCTTGATTTCAGCGACCGTCTGGTCGATGTCATCGAGGAAGGTTTCGATGCCGTGCTGCGTGTCGGCGAGCCCAGCGACTCACGCATGAACGCACGACGCCTTGGCGTGTTTCCGCGCCGCATCGTTGCCTCGCCCGCGTACCTGCAGCGCCGGGGTGTTCCGCGCACGCCGGTCGAATTGGTGCAGCACACGCTGCTGCACTATCGCTTCCCCAGCAGCGGCAAACTGGAGCCGTGGCCGATCCACTGGCTCGATGACGAGACCCCGCTGGAGCTTCCAGTGCACATGGTCGCCAATACCATCGAAGCGCGGGTGGCGCTGGCACTACGCGATATCGGCCTGGCCTTCGTGCCGGTGCACTCGGTGCGCGATGCACTGGCCGACGGCCGGCTGGTGACCGTGCTGGACGATCATGTGCACTCCTGCGGCACCTTCCATCTGCTGTGGCCTTCCGGACGTCACGTACTGCCGAAGCTGCGCGTGTTCATCGATTTCATCGGAACGCGCTTGGGAACCGTACCGTAGATCCACGCCATGCGTGGATGCTTCAATCAGCCGAGCATGGCTCGGCTCTACAGTTGCACCCAGCCATTCAGCCAACCCCGCTATACTGGCGCCTCATTCCTCCAAGAGGCTCGCGACCAATGCGCCATTGATGCCGCCGTCTTCCCACTAGACGGCCTGACTCTTCCCGCCCCTGCGCGCAGGGGAGAACCCGGCATCCATGGAGGTCGCATGACCCCGCATTCCCTCACGCTCGATCGCGTGTCGTATCGATTGGCCGACGGCCGCCTGCTGTTTTCCGATCTGACGTTTTCCTTTGATCCAATCGCCACCGGTCTGGTCGGTGCCAATGGCGCCGGCAAGAGCGTGCTCGCACGCCTGCTGGCCGGCCGGCTGCTACCCGACAGCGGCCAGGTACGCGGCAGCGGCCGCGTGTTCGTGCTTCCGACACCGGGCTATCCACCGTCCGGCACCGTGGGCGAGCTCGCAGGCGTGGGCGAAGCGCTGGCGGCACTGCAACGCATCGAAGCCGGCAGCGTGGACGACGCCGACTTCGCCTGCGTCGGCGAGCGCTGGGATCTGCGCGACCGCCTGCAGCAGCGCTGGCAGGCGCTCCGGCTACCCGATGATCTTGATCCTGCACAGCCCGCCGCGCGCCTAAGCGGTGGCCAGGCCATGCAGGTCGCGCTGTCCGGTGCCTGGGCCAGTGGTGCCGATTGGCTGATCCTGGACGAACCCAGCAACCACCTCGATGTACGCCATCGCCAACAGCTGTACGAACACCTGCAGCAGTGGCGTGGTGGCTTGCTGGTGATCAGTCATGATCGCGAACTGCTGGCGCACATGCAGCAGATCGTCGAGCTGGACGCGCGCGGGCTGCATCGCTATGGCGGACCATGGCAGCACTACGCCGACGCGCGCGCCGCCGAACGCGAGGCCGCTGCCACCCAGCTCGACCATGCCCGCGCCCAGCACCGACAGCAGCAACGCAGCGCGCGCGAGCAACACGAACGCCAGCAGCAGCGCCAGGCACGTGGCAACCGCGAGGCGAAGCAAGCCAACCAGGCACCGATCCTGCTGGGCCGGCAGAAGCAGCGTGCCGAGGCCAGTCATGGCCGCGCACAACAGGTCCAGGCCGAGCGCCTGCAGGCCAGCGCAAAGCAGCTGCGCGCAGCAGCATCCGCAGTGCATGCCGCCCCGGAACTGGCACTGTTTGCCGGTGCAGGCGAGCGTGGCAGCACGCGGCTGCTGCAGGCGGATTCGCTGGTGCTGCCCCATGGCTGCAGTGCGCCGTTGCAGCTGGAGATCCGTCGCGGCCAGCGCATCGCCGTAGTCGGTGACAACGGCAGCGGTAAATCCACCCTGCTGCGTGTGTTGGCCGGCCAGCTGCCTGCACGCAGTGGCACCGTGCAACGCCATGCCCCATTGGCGCTGCTCGACCAGCAGCTGCTGGGATTGTCCGGCGAACGCAACATCCTCGACACCGTACAGGCCGCCAACCCGGCGGCTGATGCTGGTGAACTGCGCACACGGCTGGCCCTGCTCGGGCTGGACGCGCAGCGGATCCAGCAGAACGCCAGCAGCCTCAGCGACGGCGAACGGGTGAAGGGTGCGCTGGCCAGCGTGTTGTTTGCCGATCCCGCGCCACAGCTGTTGCTGCTGGACGAGCCGGGTAACGCGCTGGATCTGAGTGCGTTGCAGGCGTTGGAGGAACTGCTGATGGCATGGCCGGGCGCGCTGGTGATGGTCAGCCACGACCGGCACCTGCTGCAGGCATTGCAACCGACCCACGTGCTGCAGGTGAGCACCGAGGGTTGGCAGTGGCGTGACGCCTTGTAGATCCACGCCGTGCGTGGATTCGATTCTGTAGAGTCGAGCCATGCTCGACTCCGCCATGTCAGCCATCCACGCATGGCGTGGATTCGATTCTGTAGAGTCGAGCCATGCTCGACTCCGCCATGTCAGCCATCCACGCATGGCGTGGATCTACAGGAGCCGCTAGCTCAGCGCTTCCACACCGGGAACGCCTGCGGCAGCTGATGCCACAGCAGCGGCCCCGCGCGCAGCTCCTGGTCGTTGAGCAGGCAGCCATCCAACTCCGCACGCACCGCGCGCTCATCCATGTGCACGCCGATCACCACCAGCTCCTGGCGGCGATCACCCCACAACGGGTGCCACAGCCGTTGCATCGCCGCGTGCGCGGCTGAATCCGGGAATTCCTCCAGCCCCGGCAATGGCGCGCTCCAGCAATCGGCCTGCTGCCGCGCCCAGCCCAGGTCGCTGTAAGGCAGCGGTGTCGGCGGCAACAACGGCGCGGTATCTTCCAGGCCGGCACGCACGCGATCGCGCGCGGCATACCAGAAGCCTGCCGCCTGCGTGCGCGTCGCCGCGCCCACGGTGTTCAGCTCGCCCACCCAATCCATGCGGTTGGCCAGCCAGAACCAGCCCTTGCTGCGGATCACGCCCGGCATCCCCGACTGCAGCGCGCGTGCGAAACGCGCCGGGTGGAACGGACGCCGCGAGCGGTAGACGAAGCTGCCGATGCCGTACTCCTCGGTTTCCGGTGTGTGCTCGCCGCGCAGTTCCTTCACCCAGCCCGGCGCGCGTTGCGCACGCTCCATGTCGAAGCGACCGGTATCGAGCAGCTCGGCCAGTGGCACATCGCCGAAGCTGGACAGCAGCAGCTTGGCGTCGCGGTTCAACCCGCGCAGCACGGCCAGCGTGTCCTGCAGCACTTCGTCGTCCACCTGGTCCACCTTGCTGACCACGATCACGTCGGCGAACTCGACCTGCTCGCACAGCAGGTCAACCACACCGCGGTCATCCTCCGGGCCAGCCTGCTGGCCGCGCTCGGCCAGTCGCGAAGTCGAACCGAAGTCTGCAAGGAACGCGCTGCCGTCGACCACCGTCACCATCGTGTCCAGGCGCGCGATGTCACTCAGGCTGAAGCCATGCTCGTCGCGCACCGCGAAGGTGGCCGCCACCGGCATCGGCTCGCCAATACCGGTTGATTCGATCAACAGGTAGTCGTAGCGGCCAGCGTCGGCCAGGCGGCGTACTTCCTGCAGCAGATCGTCACGCAGCGTGCAGCAGATGCAGCCGTTGCTGAATTCCACCAGCGTCTCTTCGGTGCGGCGCAGCTCGGCGCCACCTTCGCGCACCAGCTGCGCATCGATGTTGACCTCGCTCATGTCGTTGACGATGACCGCTACACGCAGGCCCTCGCGGTTGCGCAGGATCTGGTTGAGCAGGGTGGTCTTGCCGGCCCCCAGGAAGCCGGACAGTACGGTGACCGGAAGGCGACGGTCGGCGCGGGAAACAGTGTTCATGTCGGAGCGGGTTGGCTGCGGAACGGAAATGTTACTGTATAACAATTGTTGCGCAAGGAACCTCCCCCGATGAAGTCACCTTCTGCCGCCCTGCTCGATGCCGGCGCGGTCGCCCTGTCCAGCCTGTGCCTGCTGCACTGCCTGGCGCTGCCCCTGCTTGCCGCCGCGCTGCCGCTGTTCGGCACCTGGGCCGAAGCGGAATGGGTGCACCTGCTGTTCGTGGCCATCGCCCTGCCGTTGACCGGCTACGTGCTGTGGCGGGCCGAGCGTCGTCACCCACTACCGGTGCTGGCCTGGGCCACCGCCGGCGTCGGTCTGGGCCTGTTGCTGGCCGGCGCGCTCGCACTGCCCTCGCATGACTGGGAAACGCCGATGACGGTCATCGGCAGCCTGCTGCTGGCCGCAACGCATATCTGGAACGCACGGCACCGGCAC